>NZ_DATGNU010000103.1:0-17818 GCF_035306585.1 Galbibacter sp. | reverse complement strand
TTGCCAAGGTTAAATTTTATAGCAAATTTAATATTTAAAATGTATATACTTTGTAGGAATAAAGGTAACTTACAGGAAATAATCAAATAAATTTTTAAAAATGAAGGCATTATATCAAGCAGTAGCCACAACAACTGGCGGAAGATCAGGACATGTGAAAAGCGATGATGGCATCATCGATATGGATTTAGAAGTTCCTAAGGGCTTAGGTGGTAAGGGAGGAGAATATACGAATCCAGAACAATTATTTGCTGCGGGTTATTCTGCTTGCTTTGGAAGTGCACTACAATTTGTAGCCAAGGAAAATGACGTATACCTTGGAGATGATTTCAAAGTTCAAGCTACCGTGGGTATTGGAAATCACCCTGAATTAGGAGGATTTCTCTTGGAAGTGACCCTTGATGTTACCTTGCCAGGGATTGAAAATGAAATAGGAGAAAAGCTCATCAATGAGGCACATGAAGTATGTCCTTATTCTAGAGCGACCGCTGATAATGTGGATGTGACTTTGAATTTAATGGTTTAAAGAATCGTAGAATATCTTAAAAATAACAAACAACAAGACCTTATAATTGTGTTATTGTAAGGTCTTGTTGCGTTTATATAGCTGGATTATTTTATGCTAAATTCGAATTTACTTTTGTTGGTATAAACTTCGCCGCTTTTCAATAGGGCAGAAGGGAACTCTGGGTGATTGGGTGCATCAGGTAAGTTTTGAGTTTCAAAACAAATAGCGGGATAGGAAGAAATAGGTTTGTTGAGAAGTAACTTTTCATCTAGGGTAGGTGGGGTATATACCACCACTGCTACTTGATTGGAACGCACCTTCATCTGTATGTGGGTTTTTGGTGAATATAATTCTGCCAAAGGATTGTTTTGCGTGACCACGTAAGTATCATCAATTCCTGCGATTGCCAATTGCTTCTGAAGTAGCGTAGGAGTCCTAAAATCAAAATGCGTCCCTTCAACACTTATAAATTTACCTGTTGGAAGAGCAGTTTGACCTTTATCTAGAACTTGATTTGAATATAAACGAAGCTCATGGTCAGTGATGGTGCCATGTCCGTTTAAATTATAATAATTATGGTTGGTTAGATTAACCACAGTGTCTTGATCGGTTTTAGCCTTGTAGGTTATTTCAAGCGTATTGTCCATTAATGTATAGGTACAAAACACCTCTAAGTTTCCAGGGTATCCTTCCTCCATATCTTTACTAAAATAGGAATACGTAATATGTGGATTTTCCCCGTGACTTATCTCGACGAGCTTCCAAGTCTTGAAAGAAAATCCTTCTTTTCCTCCATGAAGGTGAACCTCGTTCTGCGTATATAAGGGATAATTCTTTTGATTAATCGTAATACCATTTGGAGAAATTCTGCCTGCGTAACGTCCCACAGAGGCACCAAGGTAAGGCGCGTTATGAATGTAACTATCTAAATTTTTATAACCCAGCACCACATTAACATCATTTCCAAGATGATCCTTGAAAATTAATTGTTGAATGGTTGCTCCGTAATCTATTGTAGTGAGTTTTAGGTGCTTATTGGATATCGTTTGTATTTTCATTGTTTTTTGTAGAAAAAGTTCAAAATACGAAAGTACAAAATAGAATAAGAGAAAAATTCAAATAACGCTATAAAGTTTAGTTTTTAATCAGCATCAGGAGTTCTAGAATTTCTAAAGTCTCCTGGGTTAGGTAAACCTAAGGTTGTGGCAGTACACTGTTGATTTATTTTAGTTTCTTAAAGATAGGGCCTACTAATTCTCCGATCTCAGTCATCGTAAAGTTCCTACTCGGATAGGAAATAAGACCATCAAAGTTAAGCTAAAAACCATGACACCTTCATAAAGATTTCCAGGCCAATCCCGGTGTACGCTATGACGGAATCAATGATATTGATCTTATAAATTAGGAACCCTTGGTCGTTGGGAGTATAAACTCTAGCGGGATCTGCTTTCTTTGCAATTAGTGATAAAACTACCTTGTACTTTGCGAAAAATAAATATACAATTCAAAAAAAAAGATAAGCATTGCAACCAGTCTAGTGGGTCTTTGCCAACAATAATTTTCTTATAATTGTCCAACGGTATTTTTGGAGGATTCCACCCTGATAGCTTATTTAAAAATGTATTTAAAGGGGGATTAAATTTCTTTAAATTTCACTAAAAAAGTAGTGCCCGATGTACTTGCTACTAATTTTAAAGTTCCGCCGAGTTGCCTTGCTAATTTTCCAATTAGTTTTACCCCCATTGAGTTTGAGGTGCCTTGAAAGGTATTTGCATCTATTCCAATACCTGTATCGGAGTATGTGAGTAGGTAATATACGGGGTCGGTTTTCTCAATATTTACATTAATTGTACCCTTATTAGTATCTGGGAAAGCGTGTTTTAGCGAATTAGTAATCAATTCACTAATAAGAAGACTCAGTGGAACAGCAGTTTCGATATTAAATTGTATACATTTAATATTGATGTTACACTGTATTTCTTCGTCTGTTCTTTTAAAGGAGTCTATAAGAAAATTGCAAAGCTGCTCGACATAATTCTGGTAGTTAATCTTGGAGAGATCCACATGCGCATACAGCATTTCATGGACCATTGCCATGGAAAAAACACGATTTTGATTGCTGTGCAAAATGGATTTTATCTCTTGATTATCATGAGATCGTGCCTGCATATTTAATAGACTAGCGATCGTTTGGAGGTTGTTTTTCACTCTGTGGTGAATCTCTTTTAATAGCAGTTCTTTTTCGTGGTTTTTCTTTTCAATTTCACGTTTTGACTGATAAAGTTTGTTGTAATTTCCAAGGAGCATTCTCCCGAAAATATCTCCAGAGATATATAGGCAAAACAATACTACCAATAAGCTGAAAATTGATCTAGACTCACTTGGAACCATCATAGGGAAGTGTATTCCCACCAAAGGACAGAGGAAGATGGCTAAAATAGTTACTAAAATAAAATATAAATGAAACTTCCCGTAACTTCTTGTTGATACATAGCCTGAGAACACGATAAGTAATAAAACAAAGATAAACGGACTTTTAATTCCCCCACTGTATAAGCAGACTATAATAGACCCGATAAGTCCTAAAGTAGTACTGATGATATAGGAAGTGTGCAAATTTTTATGTTTAGCAAATAACCAACTATTGGTTAAACTTAGAACACTATAAGTGATAAGCGTGTGTGGTATAACTTTTTTAATATCTAAGAAGAAATAGAAAATTACTGCAAAGCAGATCATTGTCACCGAAGCGAAATAGTTCATTTTTACGATAAGGTCAATTTTTTCCTTATGCCTTTGAGAATAAAAAATAGGTCTTTTGTTCATTGGATCAAAAAGCAGACAACAATGAAGTATGTTTAAACTTTTGGTTTGTAATAAATGAAGGCTGGGAGAGAAGGGGGACAGGGTATTTATATTAAAAAACGTTCGTTAGTTAACTTCAAGATCTACTATTATTTTACAGTTCACGTATTGTTAGGATAAAGTTATCCAATTTTTCTCAAAAAAAAAGCAGTAGACATGAAATTATCTACTGCTAATGTTGAAATTTGTAATAAATAGATTACTCTTCTACTAATACCCACTCACCTTTTGCAAGTAAAGGCTCAGCTTGTTTGAATTTCATACTTTTATTTTCACCTGTGACTACGTTTTTCAATGTAACTCGGTCATTCCTATTGATTTTTGGACGATCTCTAACAATGGTCTCAGTGATTTGACTGCGCTGTTGGTTCTGCCCAGCGGCTCTGTTTTGAGCTGCCAATTCGTCACTATTGGGTATTTCTTCTTTAGAAGTTTGGTAATTCTCTTTTTTCCTTACCTCTTTAGCTTCTTGAATAGGTGCTGTGTCCTCAGTAGGCAATTCTCCTTTGAATAGAAAAGAAATGACTTCTCTATTGACATTGTCAATCATTGCTTTAAAGAGCTCAAAGGCTTCGAATTTATAAATTAGTAATGGATCTTTTTGCTCGTGAACAGCCAACTGAACGGACTGTTTCAACTCATCCATTTTTCTCAAATGCGTTTTCCAAGCATCATCGATAATGGCAAGGGTAATGTTCTTCTCAAAATCAGATACTAATTTTTTACCCTCCGATTCATACGCTTCCTTGAGGTTGGTAACCACTTTTAAGGTCTTGATTCCATCGGTAAAGGGCACTACGATCCGCTCGAAACGATTACTTTGATTTTCATATACATTTTTAATGACAGGGAAGGCTGTTTGAGCATTTCGCTCTACCTTATTTTGGTAGTACTCAAGGGCTGCTTTATAAATAATTGTGGTAATATCCTTAACTGATTTGTTTTTGAATTCAGCCTCTGATATAGGGGAGGTTATAGAGAAGTATTTGATGAGTTCAAATTCAAAGTTTTTATAATCATCCGCTACTTTATTGGTTTCAACTATAGCCTCCGTGGTATCAAATACCATATTGGCGATATCAACCTTTAACCTTTCTCCCTGTAATGCGTGCCTTCTACGCTTATATACCACCTCTCTTTGGGCGTTCATCACGTCATCGTATTCCAATAATCGCTTACGAACACCAAAGTTGTTTTCTTCTACTTTTTTCTGTGCACGTTCTATGGATTTTGTCATCATAGAGTGCTGTATTACCTCGCCTTCTTCTAGTCCCATGCGGTCCATCATTTTGGCCACTCGATCAGAACCGAATAAACGCATTAGGTTGTCCTCTAAAGAAACATAGAACTGCGAACTTCCTGGATCCCCCTGACGACCAGAACGACCTCTTAGCTGTCGATCCACACGTCTAGAATCATGTCTTTCTGTTCCTATAATAGCTAATCCTCCTGCATCTTTTACCGATTTGCTCAATTTAATATCCGTACCACGACCGGCCATGTTGGTTGCAATGGTAACTACCCCTGGATTTCCAGCCTCGGCTACGATTTCAGCTTCCTTTTTATGCATTTTCGCATTGAGAACATTATGAGGGATCTTGTTAAAAGTAAGCATTTTGGAAAGTAGCTCAGAGATTTCAACCGATGTTGTACCCACCAGTACTGGTCTACCTTCTTTGACTAACTTAACGATATCTGCAATTACCGCGTTGTACTTTTCCCTTTTGGTCTTATAGATTAGGTCCTGCTTATCATCACGCGCGATCGGCCTATTGGTAGGAATTTCAACAACATCTAATTTATAGATTTCCCAGAACTCTCCAGCTTCCGTCACTGCGGTACCAGTCATACCAGAAAGCTTCTTGTACATCCTGAAGTAATTTTGAAGGGTTACGGAGGCAAATGTTTGCGTAGCCGCTTCAATTTTGACGTTCTCCTTAGCCTCTATTGCCTGGTGTAAACCATCAGAGTAACGACGACCATCCATAATACGTCCGGTCTGCTCATCCACAATCATAACCTTATTGTCCATTACCACATACTCTACGTCTTTCTCAAATAGGGTATAGGCCTTGAGTAATTGATTCATAGTGTGAATACGTTCACTCTTAATGGAGAAGTCTTTAAAGAGATTCTCTTTAAGTTCTGCTTCTTCCTCAACAGGTAATCCTTTTTTCTCGATCTGTGCGATTTCTGTTCCAATATCTGGCATCACAAAGAAATCAGGATCGGTATCACCTGATAGATATTCAATTCCTCTATCGGTTAATTCGATCTGATTGTTTTTCTCGTCGATAACAAACCATAATTCGTGGTCGATAATAGGCATCTCACGGTTGTTATCCTGCATATAGTGATTTTCAGTTTTCTGAAGAAGTTGTTTGATCCCTTCCTCACTTAAATACTTGATCAACGCCTTATTTTTAGGCAGTCCACGATGCACTCGTAGGAGTTGAATTCCACCTTCTTTAACGTTGCCTTCTGCGATGAGCTTTTTAGCTTCTGCTAAAACCCCATTAAGGTAATGTCTTTGTTTTGCAACAATATCACTTACCTTTGGCTTTAATTCATTAAACTCGTGGCGGTCTCCCTGTGGAACAGGTCCAGAAATTATCAGTGGCGTACGAGCATCATCGATTAGTACAGAATCCACCTCATCTACGATGGCGTAATTATGCTTGCGTTGTACAAGGTCTTCTGGCGTGTGTGACATATTATCCCTAAGGTAGTCGAACCCAAATTCGTTATTAGTACCATAAGTAATGTCAGCCTCATAGGCCAAACGTCTGCCTACAGACCCGGGTTTGTGGTTATCGATACAGTCGATAGACATCCCGTGGAATTCAAATAAAGGTCCCATCCAAGCGCTATCCCTTCTGGCAAGGTAATCATTCACTGTTACTAAGTGAACACCGTTTCCTGTTAAGGCGTTCAGGTATACCGGAAGGGTCGCAACCAATGTTTTACCTTCCCCAGTTTGCATCTCTGCGATTTTACCCTGGTGTAGTGCAATACCACCGATAAGTTGAACATCATAATGAACCATATCCCAGGTGACTTCTTTACCAGCGGCATCCCAAGAATTCTTCCAAATAGCCTTGTCTGCTTCGAGACTCACATAGTCTTTGGATCCCGATAAAGTTCTATCAAATTCGCTTGCCGTGACGCTAATAGTTGAATTATGAGCAAAACGTTTAGCTGTTTCTTTTACTACCGCAAAAGCCTCTGGTAGGATTTCATCAAGTACTTTTTCTGTGATCTCATAACCTTGGACCTCAAGGCTATCTATCTCAGTGTAGATGTCTTCATTTCGATCGATATCTTGAGAAGATTCTGCTTCTGCTTTTAATGCGGCGATTTTTTGATCGATATCAGCTCTTGCTGCTTTTATTTTTTCTTTGAATTGAATTGTTTTATTTCGAAGTTCATCATGTGAAAGTACAGAAAGTGCATCTTCGAACGTGTGTATTTTATCAACTAAGGGACGTAACTCTTTTACATCCTTCTTTGCTTTATCACCAACAAATGCTTTTAATATGGAATTGAGTAAACTCATGTTTATTTGATTTGTATCTTCAAAATTAAGCAAAAAAAAAGCCTCTTTAGAGACTTTTTTGCTTTATAATGTTAATGTGTTTGTTAATATTCATCCTCATTCCAGAGATAATCCTCTTCTGTAGGATAATCTGGCCAAATTTCTTCAATAGATTCATACATGTCACCCTCATCCTCCATGGCTTGTAGATTTTCCACAACCTCCAATGGGGCTCCGGTTCTAATAGCATAATCAATTAACTCATCTTTTGTTGCTGGCCAAGGTGCATCATCTAAGTACGATGCGAGTTCTAATGTCCAATACATTTGCTATTGATTTTAGTTTTGTGCAAAAATAAATTTTTAAAGTAAAAAGTCAAGTAATTTTTGTATTATTTATATATTATTTCCAAGAACGTACAAAATCTGATTTTTTAATGAAGTTTCGTTAATACAAACGAGTGTTTCTTCATTTTTCTTTATCAGGAGCCCATAATATTTGATTGGCTTTAAGCTCAAAAGACAACTTTCGTGCCAATACAAATAAATAATCAGACAATCGATTCAAATATTGCAAAACATATGGATCAACCGCCTCATTTTCATTTAAATGGCTTACATTTCGTTCCGCTCGACGGCATATGGTTCTGGCAATATGACAGTATGACACAATGATGTGTCCCCCTGGCAATACAAAATGTGTCATTGGTTCAAGCGTTTGATCCATTAGATCTATTTCTTGTTCTAGAAACGCGATATCTTCCATCTGGATCCACCTAATATTTAGGCGCTTTTTACCGTTTTTCAAAAATAATTTTTCCTTTGGTGTAGCTAAAATTGAACCTAGGGTAAATAGATGCTCTTGAATTTTTATGAGGTGGTTTTTGTAGTGTTGAGAAATGTCTTGATCACGTATTAATCCCAACCAAGAATTTAATTCATCCGTAGTGCCATAAGCGTCAATTCGAATATGGTGCTTAGCAACCCGATCTCCTCCAAATAGGGATGTATTGCCTTTATCTCCAGTTTTAGTATAAATTTTCAAAATGGTTTAGTTATTTCTTTTGTTTCGGTATCCTTTATAAAAATCTTGTTTGTTCCGACCTCTGAGTTTATTCATATTTTTTTTGTGGTTTAACCAAACTAATACGAATAGGACGGCAATTACTATAATCCATAAAATACTTGTTTCCATAAATTTTGACTTTAATAGAATATACAAGATTATATTCGAATTCTAAAATTTTCTTTATGCTGCCCAGGTTTGTAAAATAGAAAACCGAGGTTATAAAAATTTAAACTTAGTGTTATTTTTGGGCTTTGACATAAGTCTTGCCATTTGTGGTAATCTTTGTCAACATGATCTACAATAATAAAGGGTGCACGTTTGAGCTTTTGTTCTATTGCTTCAATGGAATGTTCCATGATGCTTATGTAGTGTGTCCGATCTTTGGTAAATTCACCGGTATGCGCAATTTGTAAAGAATCATCATTAAAATAGTAGAGCGCCCGATTTATAATCATCATCTTCCTATAATCCTTTATGTGATATAGGTTTTGCCACTTTATAAGTAGGTCTTGGGTTGGAATATTTTCCTTTCTATATAATGCTTTTGTAAGCAATTGATACACAAAAGGGGAGTGTACACCATGTTGATTATTCGATGCCCATAAATATTTTAGATATGAAAAACGCAATAACATTTCTAAAATTAATGTATTAGGAATCCATTTTCATGGATAATTCAAACCAGCTTGCGGTTTTTTCATCAATTTCATTTATGATTTTTTGCAGTTTGATGGAATACTCATCCACCTGTTCCCCAGTGAGTACTTCATTGGCGAATACACCTTCGATTTCCTTTTTCTCTTCTTCCAGCTTGGCAATGGAACGCTCTAAGCGTTTATATTCTTTCTGTTCCTCATAAGAAAGGGCGTTGTTTTGATCTTTTTTCCAAGTCTTCTTGTTGTTTTCAGTACTTGGTTTACTCTCTTTTTCTATTACAACACTATTTTCATAACTTCGAAAATCTGAATAATTTCCAGGGAAATCTTCAATTGCTGCCTCACCCCTAAAGACAAATAGGTGATCCACAATTTTGTCCATGAAATAACGGTCGTGAGACACTACGATTAAACAACCTGGAAAATCTAGTAAAAAAGATTCTAGTACGTTCAAGGTAACGATATCCAGATCGTTGGTTGGTTCATCTAGGATTAAAAAATTAGGATTCTGTATCAAAATAGTGCATAAATACAGGCGCTTGAGTTCACCTCCACTGAGTTTCTCCACGTAATCGTATTGCTTTTTTCGATCGAATAGAAAACGCTCTAAGAGTTGTGCTGCTGAGATTTGCCTTCCTTTGGTCAAGGGAATGAACTCTCCAAATTCCTTTATAACATCGATGACCTTCTGGCCTTGTTTAGACTGGATACCATTTTGTGTATAATAGCCAAACTTGACCGTTTCACCGATGACAACCTTCCCAGCATCTGGTTTTATTTGTGAGGTAAGAATATTTAGAAAAGTGGATTTCCCAGTGCCGTTTTTGCCAATGATCCCAATCCGTTCTCCTTTTTTAAAGGTGTAATTAAATTTGTTTAAAATGGGTTTGTCTTTAAAAGAAAGCGATACATTGTGAAATTCCACAATTTTGGTTCCTAGTCGCTCCATATTAATCTCAAGCTGTACTTTGTGTTCTTGTCGACGCTTGTGGGCTTGTTCTTTTATTTTAAAGAAATCATCGATACGAGATTTGGACTTGGTAGTACGCGCCTTTGGTTGTCTACGCATCCATTCCAGTTCTTTAGTATATAGATTCTTTGCTTTCTCCACAGAGGCTTGTTCAGCTTGTATTCTGGCTTCCTTCTTCTCTAAATAGTAAGAATAACTCCCTTTGTATTGGTATATCTGACCGTTTTCAAGCTCGATGATTTCATTGCACACCCGTTCTAAAAAATAACGGTCGTGGGTAACCATAAATAAGGTGATGTTTTCCTTTGCAAAGTACTGTTCTAACCATTCTATCATTTCTAAATCGAGATGGTTGGTGGGTTCGTCGAGGATAAGGAGATCAGGGGTATTGAGCAATATAGTGGCCAGGGCCAATCGCTTTTTTTGTCCTCCTGACAGGTTACTGACACGTTGATGGAGGTCATCGAGTTTTAATTGTGAAAGTATGAGCTTATATTGGGTTTCAAAGTCCCAAGCGTTTTTAATTTCCATCTGCTCGAATGCCTTTTGATAGGCATCTTCGTCTGCTGGATTTTCAAGCGCATGCTCGTATTGTTGTATGGTTTTTAAGATATTGTTATCTGAGGCGAAGATGGTTTCTTCCACCGTCAAATTATTGTGTAGATTAGGCTCTTGAGCAAGATAAGAAATACGGATACCATTTCTGGAAATTACTTGACCACTATCAGGTGTATCCTGCCCAGTAATTATATTCAAAAGCGATGTCTTGCCAGTCCCATTTTTGGCAATAAAAGCAATTTTTTGATCTTTATTGATCCCGAATGATATGTCGGAAAATAAAATGCGTTCGCCATAAGATTTGGCGACATTCTCGACAGATAAATAATTCACAGACTTTAGTTTTTACAAAGTAAAGCAATTTATAGCTCATTACATATAGTCTGTGGCTGAATTAAACGGTGTTACTTTTCCTTGTTGTGATACTCTTTTTTTAGCTTTTCTAGTAATTTGTGATTGAAGTCATCTTCGAGCTTTTTAAGGTGTAGTATTTTAGTCGACGGCATAATATCTGATAGATCTTCGAAGAGTTTCTTCTCGAGCTCTAAACTTTTCTTCTTTATGGTGATTAGTTGCTCAAGCGTTTTCTTTGCTTGCGCTTCTGAGACTTCGCCAAACTCATTATCTCTGAGCAGATGCTTGATCCCTTTATACTCCTTGTAAACCTCGGTGTACTTGTGATCCTCGTAACTATTATAAATTGGCCAGAATTTTTGTGCCTCTTCGGTTGTTAGATTGAGATTATCCGTTATAAAAGCGATCTTTAGTGACTTTATATAATCTCGTTTGCTTTTCTTTTGAGCCATACCTTGCCCAAAAGCGAAAACAAATAGTAGTAGTAAAAGGATGTACTTTTTCATCTTGTTTTGTGATCTTTTATCTAATTCCGTTTTAATTGTTAGTTCCTATTACTGGATTTGGTCTGCCTAGGGCAGTAAGGTGGTTTATTCAAATGTAAGGGTGTAATTATCGATATTATTTTGATTTAAGTATTCTATAATTTCTTCCCTAGGGATAGGATCTGTCATTTCAATACCTTCCAACGAAACCCCTTCAAAGGTGTCAATGATTTCATAGGTGTTTAAATTGAGAAAACCATCATCAATATAGGTTTTAACGTCAAAAGATGTAAGCTCTTCGACTTGTTCAGTGGTAAGTGGGCTTGTCGTCTTGATCAATACAAATCCAAGGATTAATGTCGCAGCAATAGAACTCACAGCATACAACCAACGCACCTTAGTCCCTCTAGCCGTGGACGCTTCCATCTCCATCGTATTCCATAAGCGTTTCTCAAAATCTTCCAGGTACCCACTAGGTACCTTAAACCCAGTGACTTTTGGTATGGCCTCAGAGGTGTTTATTTTTTTCTCCAGGCGATTATCAAAGTCCGAAAAATAGTTCACAGGCACTGAAAAATCTATTTTATTTTTTGATACTTTCCTCTCCATTTCTTAGTTTACAATTTTGTTAATTGCGTTTCGATTTTCTTTACTGCGTGGTGATATGAAGCTTTTAGAGCCCCTACAGAGGTTTCTAATATGGACGACATATCCTCATATTTCAGTTCTTCAAAGTATTTCATGTTAAACACTATTCGCTGCTTTTCAGGAAGCGTTGCAATAGCCTCTTGTAATTTTAGCTGAATTTCATCTCCGTCAAAATAACTATCAGCCTTTAAATTTTCTACCATTTTCTGTTGTAATTCCTCATTACTTATATCGTAAAATTTCGCTCTTTTTTGTAAAAAACTTAGAGCCTCATTGGTTGCGATACGATACATCCAAGTATATATGGCGCTGTCCTCTTTAAAGGATTGTATGTTTCTATATACTTTAATAAAGGTGTTTTGTAACACATCATCTGCATCATCATGATCGAGAACAATTCGTCGAATATGCCAATACAATCGTTCCTTGTATTTTTCCACAAGGGCTTTAAAAGCTTTTTCTTGAGTGGTACTACTCTTGAGCTCTTTTATGACGATATTATCCTGCAATTGTCTTGATTTACAAATTAGACACTAATTTAAGCAAAAGGTTTAATTCTTAACAGATTGACATGAGAATATTAGTATTAAGAAGAGAGCAATCTCGATTGTAAATCACGGGTATTACTTCCACTTACTGCTTTTAGAATCGTTTGTTATTAATAATAACTGATAGGTATAGGTTTGTAACTATCAAGCTATCACAAAGCGAACTAGGGTTGTTTTTTCTTCAAATAAATTATGTTTTTGCAAATGCTCTAGGTAACTTTGGCAGCACAAAATTTTAATGATCAAAAATTGGACTTGATGAATATACTGATTATTGGTTCGGGGGGACGTGAACATACCCTTGCCTGGAAAATTGCACAAAGTGAACTGTTAAATACCTTATATGTTGCTCCTGGGAATGCAGGTACTGCAAGCTTTGCAGAGAACGTTTCAATATCGGTAAATGAATTTGATAAAATTAAAGACCTTGTCATTGAGAAGGATATTTCCTTAGTGGTAGTAGGTCCGGAAGATCCACTAGTTAATGGAATCCATGATTTCTTTTTACAGGATGAATCCTTAAAGGACATTCCAGTAATAGGGCCTCAAAAAGCAGGTGCAATTTTGGAGGGAAGCAAAGAATTTGCAAAGGATTTTATGGCTAGACACCAAATCCCAACGGCAGCCTATAAGAGTTTTACCGCACAGGAACTTGAACAAGGATACGATTTCTTAGAGACGCTAGCTCCTCCATATGTTTTAAAGGCGGATGGATTGGCTGCAGGAAAAGGGGTGCTTATCCTGGAGGATTTAAATCAGGCAAAAACGGAGTTGAAAAACATGTTGGTCGATGCTAAATTTGGTAAGGCAAGTAACAAGGTCGTTATTGAAGAGTTTTTAAGTGGAATTGAACTTAGTGTCTTTGTCTTAACCGATGGAAAAAACTACTTAACCTTACCAACTGCTAAAGATTACAAACGTATCGGGGAAGGAGATACAGGATTAAATACGGGCGGTATGGGCGCTATTTCTCCAGTACCTTTTGCCGATGAATCTTTTATGCGTAAAGTAGAGGAGCGAATAATAAAACCTACCATTGATGGTTTTGTTAAGGATAATATCCCCTATAAAGGATTTGTTTTTATAGGGCTGATTAAAGTAGGGGAGGAACCATTTGTTATAGAATACAATGTGCGTATGGGGGATCCAGAAACCGAGGTGGTTATTCCCAGAATAAAAAATGATTTAGTACCTCTTTTTAAAGCCGTTGGTAACGGTACACTAGATACCATAACATTAGAGCTTGATAAGCGATCAGCTACCACCGTTGTGGGTGTTTCGGGGGGATATCCTGAAGCCTATCAAAAGGGTAAAGTAATTACGGGTCTGGAAACCGTTGAAGATTCGGTTGTATTCCATGCTGGTACCACATTAAAAGATGAGAAAGTAGTGAGCGCTGGGGGACGCGTATTAGCCGTTACCTCTTATGGAGAAAACTTTAAAGAGGCTCTTAGAATTACCTATAAGAACCTTGAAAAAATTGATTTTCAAGGAATGTATTACAGGAAAGATATCGGGTTCGATCTGTAAAATAAAAAGGATGCAAAACATAGAATTAAATAAAAAAAGGAGAGGGGTCTTAAAATTGGGATGCCTCTTTTTTTTACTGTTCATATATGCGCCGAGTGCATGGGCTTCTTATATTTTAATTCCTATGGATGCCCAAGATCAAGAGAATCATTTAAAAGCCTATGGTATCACTTATTGGGTATTATCGAAAAATGAAAAAGTTAAGTGGCTGCTAAATTATAGAGGGGGGGCTTTTTTAATGAAAGACAATGAACAAATTCAACATGAATGTAAAATAAGAGGCGTTTCTTTTGAATTATTAAGTGATGCTGCGGCGCAGGATTTACTCCAAGAGATCAGCAGTCCATCCAAGAATCAAGATGCAGTTATTTTGGAAAAAGCTCCTAAAATTGCGGTGTATTCCCCCAAAGGGAACCGTCCATGGGATGATGCCGTTACGATGGTTTTGACCTATGCAGAGATCCCTTATGAAGTGGTCTATGATCGAGAAGTCCTTGAGGATCGTCTAATTGCGTTTGATTGGTTGCATCTTCATCACGAAGACTTTACAGGGCAATACGGTAAATTTTATGGGGCCTACCGGGCAACCCCTTGGTATATTAAGGAGAAACAAGAAGCAGAATCGCTAGCAAAAGAACTAGGATATCAGAAAGTTTCACAGCAAAAATTAGCGGTTGCTTTAAAAATTCGTGATTATGTTGTGGGTGGCGGATTTATGTTTGCCATGTGCTCGGCAACGGATAGCTTTGATATTGCTCTGGCAGCTCAAGGGGTCGATATTTGTGAGACGATGTTTGATGGAGATCCATCAGAACCGAATTATCAATCGAAACTCGATTTTAATAACACTTTCGCTTTTCAAGACTTTATACTCAGTAGAAACCCTTTAGAATATGAGTTTTCATCCATTGATATGACCTCTCAAAGAAAAACAGTTCAGCGTGATACAGACTATTTCACTTTAATGGAATTTTCTGCCAAATGGGATCCAGTACCTACAATGTTATGCCAAAACCACACCGTTCTCGTGAAGGGGTTTATGGGGCAAACTACCGCATATCATCCCGCGACAATTAAACCTACTGTCCTAGTGATGGCAGAGAATAAGGTAAATGGTGAGGCACGTTATATCCATGGGGTTAAAGGAAGTGGATTCTTTACCTTCTATGGAGGTCATGATCCAGAGGATTACCAGCACAGGGTAGGGGATCCAAAGACGGCTTTGGAATTACATCCGAATTCACCAGGTTACCGGTTAATTCTCAATAATGTTTTATTTCCAGCTGCCCAAAAGAAAAAGCAAAAGACTTAAATTTAACAAACACGATTACTGGTGAATATTTTTCAAAAAGAAATACGGCTTGAGCCACGAAAACGAGGTTTTCATATCGTTACCCAGGAGATTATAAAGAACTTTCCAGAGATTAAAAAAATAAACGTGGGCCAGCTACAGGTGTTTATAAAGCATACCTCTGCCAGTCTCACCATAAATGAAAACGCGGATCCAAGTGTTCGCGTAGATTTTGAGAGTCATTTTAATGTAATGATACCAGAGCAGGCACCCTACTACATTCATACCTTTGAAGGACCAGATGATATGCCTGCCCATATCAAAAGTTCAGTTTTAGGAAGTTCGGTAAATATTCCAATTACCAATGGAAAATTAAACCTTGGAATTTGGCAGGGTATTTACCTATGTGAACATCGTGATTATGGTGGGGCTCGATCTTTGGTACTTACAGCTTTTGGAGCTTAGCGGATTCTTTTGCATCAATAAGCTGTTCTAAAATGTATTCCACCCCATTTTCCTCATTACTCTTAGTGCTATAATTGGCCACTTTCTTTACCTCCGGGTGTGCATTTTCCATAGCGTAACTAAAGGTGGCTAAACCTAACATTTCTAAGTCGTTGTTGTAGTCCCCAAAAACCATGGTCTGCTCTGGCGTATAACCCAGTTTTTCTTGTAAAAGTCGCAGGGCATGCCCTTTATGTGCATTGGGGTGTGAAATATCGACCCAATTTGGACCAGATACTTTGACCTGGAGTTTATCTTCAAGATGCTTCACTGCTGGATATATGAACGTTTCAGAACTTTCAAAATGATAGATTGCGATCTTTACAAACTCATCATCCTCTACAGCCGTTAAATCTTCTACTCTTTCGTACCTTGCGTAATATTCATTAAATAAATTAATGAAAGTTTCATTGGTAGTCTCCACATAAGACGATTTTTTACCACAGAGAACAATATAGGAGTCCTTAACGGTCCTAAGTAAGTGGATAAGCTCAAATACTTTCTCCTTGTGCATTTGGGTCACCAATAGCTCTTTTTGTCCTCTTCTAGCGATTCCACCATTTTCTGCAATGATGGTGATATCATCCACAATTGGAGATAATTTATTGGCTATACTATAATACTGTCTACCACTAGCTGCAGCAAAGTGAATATTATGAGCCTTGAGCTGTTCAAATAAGGAGTAGAACTGCTTACTTACTTCACCTTGGTCGTTAAGTAAAGTTCCGTCCATATCTGTAACCACTAGTTTAACTTGCGCTAAATTCATTTTTCTTGTCAATTTTTTCAACTAGCAAAAGTAAGCATTCTTTACTTAAAATTAGTTAAGTCCTTGTTAGGATTTGGAATGGAAGATCGCATAAGCAAAGGTGATGTGATGGTCCATATACGATAAAAAAAATCCAGCTAAAAAGCTGGATTTTTATAAGCGGATATCATATGTTGTTAAACGTTTACTTTACTTTATTGACAATTGCCTTAAAAGCCTCTGGGTTGTTCATAGCTAAATCGGCTAAAACCTTACGGTTAAGTTCGATATTATTAGCTCTTAATTTTCCCATAAACTGTGAATAGGACAATCCGTGTAAGCGAGCACCTGCATTAATACGGGTGATCCACAAAGCGCGGAAAGTTCTTTTCTTATTTCTGCGGTCTCTATACGAATACAACATCGCTTTTTCAACCGCATTTTTGGCAACCGTCCAAACGTTTTTACGTCTACCGTAGTAGCCTTTTGCTTGCTTCATCACTTTTTTTCTTCGTGCTCTTGAAGCTACTGAATTTACTGATCTTGGCATAATTTTAATTTTTTGTAGCAGGCGATTTTATAGGTTAACTTCCAGTACTTTTGAAAGCCGAAGCCTTATAAAATTCTTGAATGAGCCTGACTCCAGGGTTAAACAATATTAATTGAACCGAAAGAACAATTATTTTAAACGTAATTGTTCTTTAATGCTCGACTCATCTGCTTTATCAACTAAAGTACTATGAGTAAGGGCAAGCTTACGCTTTTTAGATTTTTTAGTCAAAATGTGACTCTTAAAAGCATGCTTTCTTTTAATCTTACCTGAACCAGTTAGCTTGAATCGCTTTTTGGCACTGGATTTCGTTTTCATTTTAGGCATAATTCCTAATATTTATTTATGTATATCGCGCTTATTATCTACTGTTTGGATACTCAACGAGTTCCAAATTCATTCTTTTATAGGTAACTAGTTTACTTTGCCTTCTTAGGAGCAATAAACATGGTCATACGTTTACCCTCTAATTTGGGCATCTGTTCAACTTTACCAAGGTCTTCTAACTCGGAAGCCAAACGTAACAAGAGGATTTCTCCCTGGTCTTTATATACAATCGAACGACCTTTAAAGAAAACATATGCCTTTAATTTTGCACCTTCTTTAAGGAATTTCTCAGCATGTTTCTTTTTAAACTCATAATCGTGATCATCTGTATTTGGACCGAAACGTATCTCTTTTACCACAACCTTAGAGGCTTTTGCCTTTAAAGCTTTATCGCGTTTCTTCTGTTCGTATAAGAATTTTTTATAATCCATTATTTTACAAACAGGAGGGTTCGCATTTGGTGAAATCTCAACGAGATCAAGCCCCAACTCTTCAGCCTTGCTTAAGGCCACTTTTGTCGGGTAAACATCCATCTCAACATTATCGCCAACCAATCTCACTTCTGGTATACGAATTTCGCCGTTGATTCTATGAGGGTTTTTCTCTTCTCTTCTTCGAGCGTTTCTGTTAAATCTTTTAATTGCTATGGTTACTAAATTTTAATTAAACTTAA
>NZ_DATGNU010000102.1:0-3998 GCF_035306585.1 Galbibacter sp. | reverse complement strand
AAATCTGCAATTTGTCCCTTTCCTAATAAATCTACGGCTCTGGCTTTCGTTCTAAATTGCATTACTATGATTTTGAATTATTGCTTTGCCTATGGCAGTCGCATATTTGGGCGGGACGGCATTACCTATCATTCTTGCGGTGTTCGCAATACTCGTTGCTTTGAAAATATAATTTTTAGGGAAGGATTGTAAAACTGCACCTTCTCTTAATGAAATGGCTCTGTCTTCCTCCGGATGTCCGAAACGTCCGTTAGATATACTGAAAAATTTAGTAGTTATTGTCGGAGATGGTTTATCCCACCACATACGTCCGTAAACATCCTTAAAGCCATCTGTTTTTCCTTTATGGCACTTGGGTGCTAATTCTTCATTATCAACATAGGCTAATCTTGTACCTCCGTTTTTTGGGGTAATAGCAAGTCTGTCTAAGTTTATTTTCTGTAATCCGGCAACTGTATGTAAAAACTCTGTTGTGTCTTTATGCCCGTGAGATATTTTAGGAAATCCGTTATGTTCGCCTATAACATCTCTGACTGTAAGTTTTTTCCCATTTACAGGAACAGGCATCAATTCTTTTGAGGTAACACGATTAGCTATTAAAGTAAATCTTTTTCTATGTTGAGGAACACCATACTCACTTACTTCATGAACGTCAAAATGTACTTTATATCCGCTTTTATTTAGCCATCTTACAAAACCTGCTAAGCCACTCGCTCTCTTTTTTCTGAGAACACCCGGCACATTTTCAACTACCACATAACCGGGATTAAAATACTCTACAAATCGTCTAAACTCTATTAACAAATTTTTGGATTTTTTAGACTTTGTTTTATCCGTATTTATGATACTCCAAAACTGGCAGGGGCTACAGCCGATTAAGACAAGTTCATCATCATTTTTGTTCAATGACAGTTTTTCTTCAAGCTCTTGTTCTTTTAAATCGAATACATCTGCGTGAATAAACTCAGCACCTTGTATGTTTGCTTCATAGGTTGCTTTACAGTTTTCATCAAAGTCAATTCCGGCAAGAATTTCAATTCCAGCTTGTTGCATTCCATAACTCATACCGCCTCCGGAACAGAAGAAATCTACTGCTTTTAATGCTCTGTGATTATCTGTATTTTCTATTACTTTATTCATACTCCTAAAATCAATTATGAAATTGGTTTTGTATGTTATTTAATATCTTATTCAAGGTTAGTTCTTGTTTATCTTTCTTTAGTTCACATCCGTAAACAATCAGAACATTCCAACCTTTATTTATTAATTGTTCAATATTGTTTTTATCTCTCTGCTTATTCCCTTCAATTTTATCTGACCAAAATTGGGTTCTTGTTTTAGGTAATGCTGAATACTTACAATTTTCATGTCCATGCCAAAAACAACCGTGTATGAAAATTACAGTTTTATATTTCGGCAATACTATATCAGGTTTTCCGGAAAGTTTTTTATCATATAATCTATATCTTAGCCCATTTGAAAACAAAAATCTCCTTACTAAAAGTTCAGGCTTTGTATCCTTCCCTTTTACCTGACTCATATTATAGCTTCTTACTTCTTTAGAATGTACATCAGCCATTATTCATCATTTTTCGTTGACACTAACAGCTTTCTTACATCTACATTAAGTACCTGTGCTATATCAAACAATGTCTCTACAGAAGGTTGCCTTGCATTATTACACCATTGAGAAACAGTTGCTTGATTTTTACCAAGTTCTCCGGCGAGCCATTTATTCTTTTTATTCAACTCAGCCAAAACAACTCTAATTCTGTTCAGTTCTTTTACAGCCAAAATTGTTTATGTTTTAGGCAAAAATATACAAAAATATCATAAACAACCTCGCTTTTTGAATAAAACTGTTTATTTAAAAACATGCTATGAATACAGACACAACAACCAAGGGAAACCCTGAAAACCTTGATAAGTTTCATGAACAGATGGAGAAAGAAAAAGAAGATCGTTTGATAGACCTTATTATTGAGATAATTGTAAACTCTACAATGAGAGAGTACTATGAGAGTATTGATTCCAAAGATAAGCCTGCACCAAATAATAAAATAGATGAATAATCCTTAAAATTCACTCCAAAAGAAAAAACAGAAAAAAAAGGAAGCCTTTCTGCTAACGGATATAAGATAACGAAGCACTATAAGTCCCGAAGGGTGGCGGAGTCGAGACTGTAAAATAAACTGTGTCAATGATAATAAATAGAAGTATTATTTTTGACATAGTTATTATGAGTATCCACGAGAACGATTTTGATTTTGAGTCCATGAAGGACAAAGCCTTAGAGCAATTACGCAGTGGCGAATCGCTTTATGGCAAGAATGGCGCTTTTGCTCCTTTAATGAAAAAATTTTTAGAAGCAGCGCTAGAAGCTGAGATGGAGAGCTATATGGATGAAACCCAACGCTCCATAGGTAATCGGCGTAATGGCAAAAGCACCAAAGCTATTCGGACTTCCGATGGTACGATTGACATCGATACTCCGCGAGATCGTCGATCTAACTTCGAGCCCCAGCTGGTTAAGAAACGCGAGACGATTTTAGCCGAGAGCCTGGAGAAGAAGATTTTAGGCATGTATGGCCTAGGTATGAGTCTGCGAGATATTTCGAATCACATCAAGGAAATGTACGACACAGACATCAGCCACAGCACACTTTCTTCCATTACTGATAAAATCATTCCTGAGGTCAAGGAGTGGCAGTCAAGAAGTCTAGACTCTCTTTATACGATTGTATGGATGGACGCCATGCACTACAAGGTTAAAGAAGACCATCGATTTGTTTCCCGGGCTGTATACAATATCCTAGGTGTTGACCGAAACGGACATAAGCATCTGTTGGGTATGTATGTTTCGGAGAATGAAGGTGCAAACTTTTGGTTGAGCGTGCTGACCGATTTACAGAATCGGGGTGTAGAGGATATCTTGATTGCATGTATCGATAACCTAAAAGGTTTTTCAGAAGCGATACAGAGTGTTTTTCCTGATACTGAAATACAGACTTGTGTAGTACACCAGATCCGCAACAGCTTAAAGTATGTAGCTAGTAAGGACCAAAAGGAGTTTATGAACGATCTAAAGCCCGTCTACCAGGCTGACACATTGAATCTTGCCGAACTACGGATGGATGAACTACAGGATAAATGGGGTGAAAAGTATCCTGTGGTCATCGACTCCTGGCGGCGCAACTGGGATCGTTTGACCACCTATTTTAGATACGATAAATCTATCCGAAAATTGATCTACACCACCAACACTATTGAGGGTTTCCATCGTCAGGTTCGTAAAGTAACCAAAACTAAGGGCGCATTTACCTCGGATATGGCACTAATGAAGCTGATTTATCTGGCACATAAAAATATTAAAAAGAAATGGACGATGCCACTGGCAAATTGGGGTACAACAGCTCAAAAATTAGCGATTTGGTTTCCGGGAAGAATGGTGTTAGATTTGCAATAAGAAAAATGGTTGAATTACCGCCCCGCGGGACGGTAATTCAACCATTGACACAGTTTATTTTACACTCCCCTGCTGCCGCTAGCATAATATTGATATTGTCGCCAATAATCCCTTTGTAAAAGTTTCTTCCCAATCGATGGTCAGTTTTTAAATGTCCAATTACGGGTTCTATGGCTGCTCTTTTTCGATGCGCTTCTTTGAGCTTTTTCTGTAGGTACTTGGTTTGTTTTTTGTCATTGAATGGTTTGGGGATCTGAACTTGCGTGGCCCCAATCTGGGTATTCCCTCGATAACCCCGATCCACACTTACAGTTTTGGGTTCCTTCCCTATCATTCTATTAACTTGCTCTAATGCTGGTTTTAATGTATGTCCATCAAACTCATTTCGAACCCCCATTGCACCAACGATTACACCGGTATTTTGCGTCTTTACGATGGAGACTTTATTTCCGAACTCATATTTCTTATGCTCTTTACCTTTGGAAATGCAGAGTACATCTGGCTCATGTAGCGAGTATATTTTATGCTTACT
>NZ_DATGNU010000101.1:0-9600 GCF_035306585.1 Galbibacter sp. | reverse complement strand
GTCTTCTTACTGGACTCTTTTCTAAAGTCGAAAACATAAATTAAGAAACCGCCGTATACGAGAACCGTACGTACGGTGGTGTGAGAGGACAGATAGGGAACAATAGTCTTAATAAGATAATCCCTATCTTCCTACTCGATTAAAAGAAGCTTCTTTAAATGATAGAAACGCCTAATATTACCGAGTGTCAACATTCCAAATTTCCCAAGCTGCTTCGGCTTGAAGCTTAAGCATTTGATGACCGTTTACCGCTGTGGCGCCCTTCTCTTGGGCGTGCTTCATAAAGCTGGTTGTTTCTGGATTGTAAATAAGGTCATATACCAGGTGATCTGCGGTGATGTATTGGTAGGGGATCGCAGGCTTGTCTTCTACATTGGGAAAGGTTCCAAGGGGGGTACAATTGACAATTACCTTATACTGCGCTATGACTTCTTTATTTAACTGCTCGTAGCTCCATTTATCTTCCGCGGCAGTTCGTGAGACTTTTTGGCAAGTTAAACCCAATGAATTTAACGCAAATTCTACTGCTTTGGATGCGCCTCCAGTACCAAGAATGAGCGCCTTTTGGTGCCTGCTTTTTAGGTGTGGTGCGATGGAACGCTCAAAACCAATAACATCGGTATTATAGCCCTTAAGGCCATTTTCCTGTACCTTGACCACGTTAATGGCGCCGATGGCTTTGGCTTTAGGATCTACCTGGCTTAAATACGGAAGGATGGCTTCTTTATATGGAATGGTAATATTAAATCCAACTAGGTCATGGGTGTTTTTAACAATTTCCTTGATGTCTTCTATTTTAGGCACATCAAAGTTTACATAACTATGATCTTTAAGGCCAAGGCTTTTAAACTTTTCTGTGAAATACCCCTTGGAAAAAGAATAGGAAATGTTTCTTCCAAGGAGTCCAAATTTTCTACTCATTTGTTCTTGTTTTGTGTCCGTACCATTCAAGCCATAAAACAATGGCAATTCCAAAAATAACAAATCCAATGGCAATCCAGGTCTCAAGGGTATCAAAACTTGGCATATAGCGCTGGTAATTCGCTATGACTTTTTCTCCTGATGAATCTAGTAGGATTTCGCCATTTGGGCTGTATTTATAGATGTTTTGTTTCCAGGGCCACACCACTCCTAGGGATCCTATAATAAACCCTAAAATAATGGATGTGGTACTGTTTTTAAATTTCTTTAAGACATAACTCAGTAGGTGTGAAAGACTTACCAGTCCCACAACAGAGCCAAGAGTAAAGACCGTTAGGATCTTTAATAGTCTGATGCGTTCTGGGCTTTGTATGGGCTCTAAATCCCATTGAATAAGATTGACCAAGGTGTCGTAGAGGGCGTTTACCGAATCCACTAAAAGCAGTACGTAATTTCCGATGAGTATTAGGATAAAAGAGCCAGAGAGGCCAGGTAAGGTCATTCCTGATACGCTAATAATACCACAGAAGAAAACAAATAATAAGTTGTCGTTTTCCTTGGCTGGATTCAAATAACTTAACGAGGCACCGACGATCACTCCAAGAATGCAGAAGAGGATGGTATCTCGGCGCCAATAATCAAAATCTTTGGCGATATAGTAAATCGAACCGAGTATCATCCCAAAAAAAGCCGCCCATACATAGAGCTCTTTTTGTTGAATGAAATAATCCAGTATTTTGGAAACACTGAAAAAGCTCACCACCATACCTGCTAGAAGTAGCGTGAGGAATCGGCCATTTATATAGGTGTAAAAGCTTTTAAAGCGACCATTTAATAAAAGTTTAACCGCCTTTAAATTGAACTTTTGAAAGGAGTAGATAAACTCTTCATAAAAGCCAGCTACAAATGCAACCACCCCACCTGATACGCCAGGCACCTTATTTGCTGCACCCATCGCTAATCCTTTTATAAATAAAAAGAATTTATCCGTTAGTGTCCTAGTGGGTTGTATCATGGTATATTGCTTTGGTTGCTCTGGATACTTGTTGGTGTTTTTTTATGATTAATGAATTGGTCTATGAATTTACTTGTTCTTTACAATGGCTACTTTTTCTAGTAAAAATATGGTTAAAAATCCGACAAATGCCAAGGCGATAGCCCATATTATTTGTGGGTCACCATCGTAATTAAACGGGCTTGTGCTTTGATCGAGCACCACCGTCTTATCGCCGATCTTTTTAATTTCGGTAACGAGTTTCCATGGCCATATCTTATTTAATGATCCCAGAATAAAACCTGTTAGTATGGCTAGGGTGAGATTCTCATAGTGGGTAAAGAGGTATTTAAGCAGCCGTGCAAAGCTCAAAATCCCTACAATTATCCCAAGAATAAATACCCCAATAGTTTTAAAGTCAAAAGCACTTAATGCCCCTAGAATGGTTCCGTAGGATCCAAGGAGGACTAATATGAACGCCCCTGATATTCCAGGGAGGATCATCGCGCAAATCGCTAATGCCCCGGAGATAAACATATAGAAGTATCCTCCGTGTTGATTCATAGCTGGTAGTGTGGTGATATAATAGGCCAGTATGGCGGCCCCGGCAAATCCTACAATTGCCTTTACGTCCCAAACTTTAATTTGTTTTCCGACAAAAAAGATACTGGCAACCACGAGCCCAAAGAAAAAGGACCAAACCATAATAGGATATTCATTAAGGAGGTAGTGTACTAGTTTTGCTAGGGATAAGATACTGATAGCAATGCCCAGAAGTAGGGCAGCCATAAAGTTCCCATTGACATGTTGCCATGCTTTTTTAATTCCTTCTTTCCTTAAAATTGTGAGTGCTTGGAGGTTGATGTTGTTTATGGAGGTAATGAGCTCTTCGTAAATCCCTGAAATAAAAGCAATGGTCCCCCCTGAAACCCCTGGTACCACATCTGATGCTCCCATCGCTATGCCTTTAAGGCAAATAACGAGGTAGTGAATGAATGATCTCTGCATTATTATTTATGTTCTTAGGCGAACAAAAATAGTAAATTTAAATCGAGGGGTTTTTAAAACTACGAATAATATTTTTTACCGCATTTTGATTGTAAACCTCTGGGAATAATATTTCGATGATATCCTTTTCTTCGAAATTGTGCTCGAGTGCTTTTTTTAAGTAACGATCCCCTTTGGAAGGCTCTTGGAGCATATAATACATTCCTGCAATTCGGTATTCGAGATCCGCCTGCTCAGGGTAAAACTCTAAGGCTTGCAAGAGGTAATCTACAGCGATGTCGTAATCGTAGTGTTCCAACATCAAATCTGCCCAGGATAGGTACGTTTGAAGCTCGTAATTGCCTAATTCCAAGGTTTTTTCATAGGCGTAACTTGCTTCGGTGTACAGCATCATATGCGCATTTATTTTGGCACATCGCTTCCAATAAAGGACGTTTTCACTATCGATGTTAATGGCCTTGTTGATGTAATACAAGGCTTTCTCATAGTCCTTTTGTCTGTAATAAAAATCCGTGATGGCGATCCACCCCTTGTCTAAAAGTGGATCCTCATGTACGGTTTTGTAATAAAATTTCTTGGCCAGTTTTACATTTCCTAATTTCTCATGACACTTCCCAATTCTAAGGTAAGCAAAGGAGGTAGGGTCCTCAAGTTCTAGAGTGATCTCGTAATGCTCAATGGCCTCATTGTAACGTTTTAAACGCTCCAGGGTGCGGCCTTTTTCTAAATAGGCCCCCACGAAAGTATCGTCTGAATAAATAGCAAAGTCAAAACACGAGAGGGCTTCCTTGTGCATTCCCTTCATGACAAACTGCTTGCCTAATTGATGCCAAGCCACCTCGCAATACGGGTTTCTATCTAAATAGTCGTTTAAAAACCCAATCGCGCCATCAAAGTCCTCTAAGTAGTCGAAACAATAGATGGCATTGTAGAGCGCAGTGTAATCTTCAAAATCTTCTGAAAGACACTGTATAAATGCATTTTTAGCCGACAAGTAATCATCCACAAACAGGTATTCCATCCCGAGTAAGGAATAGATATCCGAGTTGTCATCGGTCATAGAAAGCGCTTGGCTTAATAGTTCAATGGCCTTTGCGTGATTGTCTTGTTTGGAATATATATTGGCTTTTTGAATGTATATTTCTTCATTGTTAGACTCTAAGAATTGTAGCTCCTCTAAGAGGTTCTCCGCCTGGTCGAATTGATTTTCAAACACGAGGATTTCTACCTTGAGGAGTTTTAGTTCTGTAGAGGCTGGATGTTGTTTTAAACTTATTTGAAGTGCTTTTTTTGCTAAAGATACCTTTCCGATATCTAAATAATGGTGTATAATCTCCTGAAAATCTTCTGAGTCGAAAAAATACACATCATTAGTCTTCAACATGGACTCGAATTTCTGTAATGGAAGGTTATGATCTTCGTGAGCACTAAATGGCATAGGCATGCGTTTTTAGATTCTACGTTAATAAAATTAGGATTTCTAAAGATACTTTTTGGTCTTTTTTCCGCATTGTTATTAACAATTTAGTTAACATTATGGTTTCTCCACTGCTCTAAAATTGCGATAATTATGGCACATCCGTGTTTAATTTCCTGATCCGAAATGGTCAGGGGTGGAGTGATGCGGATCGCTTTTCCTTCAAATAACAACCAGAAAAGAATCAATCCTCTTTTAGCCGCCTCTAGGATGACATAATTGGCAATTTCTTCGCTTTCAACAATAGGAGCCAGCATTAATCCTTTTCCTCTGATCTCCTTAATCAAAGGGTGTACCAAAAGCCTCCTAAAGAGTTGTTCTTTCCGTAAGGTTTCCCTTTGTAGGTTGGATTCGGTTAACTCTTTAAGGGTGGCAAGTGCTGCAGCTGCAATGACTGCATTGCCACCAAAGGTGGTGATGTGTCCCATTTTTGGATGTTGCTTAAGCAGTGCCATCGTGTCAGAACTAGCGGTGAATGCGCCAATAGGCATTCCGGATGCCATGCCTTTTCCAAGTACCAGAATATCGGGAACAATGTCATAATGCATAAAGGCAAATAACTTGCCAGTGCGTCCAAAACCGGGTTGAATTTCATCGAGGATTAACAGGGCGCCTACTTGCTCGCAGCGTTTTTTTACCTTTTTCAGGTAATGGTTTATGGGTTGGATAAATCCGGCCCCTCCTTGAATGGTCTCTAGAACCACCGCTGCGGTCGCCTGGGTAATTTTCTCAAGATCCTGTTCATTATTGAATCCAATGTGCTTAATCCCTGGAAGCAGCGGTCTAAAAGCCTGGGTGCGTTCGGGATAATCCATTAAACTTAGGGAGCCTTGGGTGTTTCCGTGGTAGGCTCCTTGGGCTGCGATGATCTCACTTCGTCCAGTGGCGCGTTTGGCAAGTTTCATAGCACCCTCCATGGCCTCTGTTCCTGAATTTACCAAATAGGTGGTCTCTAGGGGCTCTGGAAGTTGCCCGGCTAGTAACTTGGTGAGTTCAACAGCGGGTGATTGGATGTATTCCCCATATACCATCACGTGCATATAGGATGCGGCCTGTTGTTGAACAGCCTCAACGATTCTTGGGTGGCTATGCCCCAGGGTATTTGCTGAGACTCCTGCGACAAAATCCAAATGTGCTTTTTGATTGTGGTCGTAAATATAGGATCCCTTTGCGTGTGATACTTCCAAGGCTAGGGGACTGGGTCCTGTCTGCGCTTGGTACTTCAAAAAATCCTCCTTCATTTTAGCTTCTTTATGGTTCTTGCTCTGCTGTGAGAGCAGCGTCATTTTCGTTCTCTTCTTCTATGTTTAATTGTTGTTCCTCAGGGGCTAGGTTTGGATTCTCTAGATCAATCTCATGATTGACTCCTCGAATTACGGGGAGTTCAATTTGGTTGTCCTCTGGGGAGAACAGGTCTTCAACCCCGTGAATCATCTCATCGCCTCGCCAATAGAATCCCCTAAATTTTCGTGCGTTCACAGGCATTTCTGAGTCGGGATAGATCTTTCCTTCTACGTTGATAAAGGAAGTGGTATTATCAATTTCATTATGCTCCATGATCATCTGTATGAGTCCACATACTCTTTTGTCAATACCGACAAATTCGTCGTCGTCATTCCATAGGTAATAAATCAATTCGGCATTTTTAATAATATTGACCACCCGAAGTTCATTTTCTTCAAATAGTCCGTAGAGTGTTTTTCCTTTAATTTGGTTGTACCCTTGTTTTATGCTGTCTTTAAATTTTACCCCACTCAAGGAATCTTTTTGAATAATAAAGGCATTATTCCACACCTTTAAGGAGTCCAGTTTTTCAGTCTTGGTATTGGATACAATGTGGATGCTGTCTCCTGTCATTTGAGTGTTTCCGCTCCAAAGCACTGGCATATAAGCCGATAACTTGTTTTCGGGAGCTCCTGGCGGGATTGGAGAAATTAGCTGAATTAGACCTGTTTTCTCATCCGTGTGAATGGAATCGCATTTACCACTGAGATCAGTTTTAAAAAAGCGCGCATCTCGAAAGGCTCTAATAACACGTTCATTTTCCTTACCGGTTACCATCAGGGTATCGGCGTGAATATACATGGAATCCTTTTCATAAAGGGTAATCGCTAAGGCTCTTTTGGTCACTAGCACGGAATCTTTGGCCTTATAGACCTCGGCGTAGTGCCCTCTTAATACACCATCGTTGACCGTATCGATCACCTTGATATTATTGGTGGCGGAGGCAAATTCAGTGGTCTTGTCAAAATATAAACTATCGCCATAGATAATACGCTCGCTATAATCGATCCTAGTGTTTTTTAGGCCATAGCCCTGTTCGGCCACCGTGTTGTAAAACCCGCGTTCAAAATACATTTTGTAATCCTCACCAACGATGGTACTGGGGCCATACATATAGGCGTTTTTGGATATGGTATAATAGTCCATTCTGGCGGAATTCACCGTATAATCAGGATGGGTGATCTTGACATCGGTTTTAAATTCGTATTTGTCAATATCCATATAATAGCGCCCTTTAATACTAGTAAGGGTGTTGGCGCTGTCCTTTATGGTTCCAAAATTTTCGTAATAAGCCTGTTGGGTTTCCCTGTTAAATTCAAGCTCATCGGTGGTCAGTGTCATACTGTTGTTTCGAAGGATCACACTGTCCTTAGCGATGGCAATTTTGGTTTCTCCATTGTACTCCACATAAGCGCTGTTCATTCGAATGGAATCGCCTTGTTGGAAATAGACATTGCCATAGGCTTCGATCCTGTTATCGGCCCTATATAAAACGGCTAGATCGCACCACATATCGGCGCCTTCATGACGAAACTGTACTTGTTGCTTTTCGTCTTTATTAAAAATGGTCGCTCCTGGATAGCGCTGTTCATTTAGGTTGATGTCTCCTCCGTATACAATTTCAATTTTCTTTTTTCCCTCTGTATTTGGTGTCTGTGCAATTAAGGGGATACAAAAAACAAATAGGAAAATATGTAAAATGGTCTTAATCAAAGTGATTCTAATTTTGCACCAAAAATAATGCTTTTTGGAGTAGTTAAAGTTAAGTTTTAACGAATTTAAGCAAATGCAGTGTTTTTTTTAAATTTTTCAACTTCTAGTTCGATTGCTCTAGGATTTGTTGAACTTCGGCTTTTAAGATCGGGAGCAAGTCTGATTTAAACCACGGGTTGTTTTTTTGCCATAAATTATTTCTGGGGGAGGGGTGCGGAAGCGGGAAATAATCTGGTAAATACTCATGGAAATCTTTTACTCGCTGGGTTAAATTCTTGTGATCTAAATTTTTCAAATAATACCCCTGGGCATATTGCCCAATTAAAAGAATCAGTTTGGCCTCAGGCATTGCCTGTAGTAATCGCTTATGCCATAATGGTGCACATTCTTTTCGAGGGGGGAAATCACCCGATTTTCCAGTACCTGGATAACAAAATCCCATGGGCATAAGGGCAAATAAATCTTCATTGTAGAAGGTCTGGTTATCCACGCCCATCCACGCTCTTAGATTGGCACCACTAGCATCGTCCCAAGGAATGCCGCTTTGATGGACCTTTCGACCAGGTGCTTGTCCTATCACCACGATCTTGGATTTGGTACTGGCTCTAATAACGGGATTTGGAACATTGGGTAGAAACTTATCACAATGGGTGCAGTTTCGAATGTCCAATAGTAGCTTTTGCATGCACTTATTTTCTTTCTACTTTTTTGAGTTTTAAAACAAAGCAATTCATTGATCGTTCTAATGGTCTTGATTCCCATGAATTACTTACAATTTGTGGGGGTAAGAGGTGCTAAAATGTTGTTAAACTTGCTATATGGGTCAAAAAACAAAGCCGATCCAAGGGATCGGCTTATGCTTAAATTTGTGTAAAATATATAACCTAAATATATCGTATTTAACTACCTATGAATGGTTTGGGTTCTATCCGGCCCAACAGAAACAATCTTAATAGGCACCTCAAGTTCTTTTTCTAAAAACTCGATGTAGTCGTTTAATTCTTTTGGAAAGTCTTTTGCAGAGTCAAGTTTGGTAAGGTCTTTAGCCCAACCTTTCATCTGTGTATACACAGGACTTAGATTTTCTGGTTCGATGGTATAAGGCAAGTGCTCAATAATTTCTCCCTTGTATTTGTATGCGGTACATACCTTTAGGTTTTCAAAACCGCTAAGTACATCCGCCTTCATCATCATCAGTTGTGTTACTCCATTGACTTGAACAGCGTATTTTAAGGCAACCAGGTCTAACCATCCACAACGTCTTGGCCTTCCCGTTACTGCGCCAAATTCGTTTCCGATTTTAGCCATTTTTTGACCTACTTCATCAAATAATTCTGTAGGGAAAGGACCGCTACCAACTCTAGTGGTATAGGCTTTAAAAATACCAAATACTTCCCCAATTCTATTGGGTGCTACTCCGAGTCCAGTACAAGCTCCCGCAGCCGTAGTGTTTGAGGAGGTCACAAATGGATAGGTTCCAAAATCGATATCCAACAGGGATCCCTGTGCGCCCTCTGCAAGGATCGTCTTGTTATTTTTTAAGGCTTGGTTTAAATATTCTTCACTGTCGATAAATTGCAGGGTTTTCAGCTCTTCCACTGCCTGGAAAAACTCTTCTTCTAACTCCTCTAGGTTGTATTGAATTTCTACATTGTAGAAATCAATCATAGCCTGATGTTTATCGGCTAGTGCTCGATAGCGTTCTTTAAAATCTTCTAGTTCAAGATCCCCTATTCTAAGACCATTTCTACCTGTTTTATCCATATAAGTTGGCCCAATCCCTTTGAGTGTGGATCCAATCTTTGCTTTTCCTTTTGATGCTTCCGAGGCGGCATCCAATAGACGATGCGTAGGGAGAATTAGGTGTGCCTTTCTGGAGATAATAAGTTTTGATCTATAATCAATATCGAATTGTTGAAGACCTTCAAGTTCCTTGACAAATACAACGGGATCAATTACCACTCCGTTTCCGATAACATTTATGGAGTCCTGGTGAAAAATTCCAGAAGGGATGGTTCTTAAAACGTGTTTGATGCCGTCGAATTCTAAAGTATGACCAGCATTAGGCCCTCCTTGAAAACGGGCAATAATATTGTAGTTTTTGGTGAGAACGTCTACGATTTTACCTTTTCCTTCGTCTCCCCATTGTAGTCCTAGTAGTAAATCTACTGCCATTGTCCGTAAATAAAATGATTAATTTTTT
>NZ_DATGNU010000100.1:0-7700 GCF_035306585.1 Galbibacter sp. | reverse complement strand
ACAACATTATACTTACAAATTCGATGAAAAAAATTGGAATAATTTACTTAATTGCTATATTGCACACATATTTAAGACAACTCAAATCTTAATCATGAAGAAGTATCTATTTAACCCATACGTATTATGTTTGGTTGCGTTGGCGGGACTTACTAGCTGTAGTAACTCCTCTAAAAACACTTCCAGAGCTACTGGTTGGCAGATAAACTCCAATGAAGGTGGCTTTCAATACAACACCAACTTCAAGGAACAAGAAACCGCGCCAGGACTCGTATTTATAGAAGGGGGAACTTTTGTAAGAGGTCAAGTGCAGGACGATGTTATGCATGACTGGAACAACACTCCTACTAGGCAGCATGTCCAATCATTTTATATGGATGAAACAGAGGTGACCAACAAAATGTATATGGAATACCTCGATTACCTAAAAAGTGTTTATCCACCTGATGATCCAGCATATGCGAACATCTACAAAGGTGCTCTTCCTGATACCTTGGTATGGAGGAATCGTTTGGGTTACAACGAGGTAATGACCAACAACTATTTACGTCACCCTGCCTATGCGGAATATCCAGTGGTGGGCGTTAATTGGGTTCAGGCAGTACAATTCTCCGAATGGAGAACGGACCGAGTGAACGAATTAATGTTAGAAAGGGAAGGGTATCTCGCTAAAAATAGCAAATACGCTGTTGTGAACGGTGAAATACAAGGGACTTTTAGCACTGAAACCTACCTAAATAGTCCTGAGAATGTATATGGAGGTCAAATTGATTCGCTACAAGGAAGAGCAAAAAGAGATTCCACTAACGTGTTTGCTAAACGATCAAGCGGTGTGATTATGCCATCTTATAGACTTCCAACTGAAACAGAGTGGGAATATGCGGCAGCAGCTCTAATTAGTTCTAGAGAGTACAACAACTATAGAGGGCGGAAAAAATATCCATGGGAAGGGGAATACACCAGAAGTGGAAAAAGAAAAAACCGAGGTGACCAATTAGCGAACTTCAAACAAGGTAAAGGGGATTATGGTGGAATTGCTGGATGGTCAGACGATGGAGCGGATATCACCGCGCAAGTAAAATCCTATCCACCAAACGATTGGGGGCTATATGATATGGCAGGTAACGTTGCTGAATGGGTTGCAGATGTTTACAGACCAATTGTCGATGACCAAGCCAATGATTTTAACTATTACAGAGGAAACGTATATATGAAAACTGCCATTGGAGAAGATGGTAAAGTGCAAATTGTAGGAAAAGATGAAATCGTTTATGACACCTTGAGCAACGGAAGAATTGTAGCGCGCGATCTTCCTGGAGAAATCGCTATGATTCCTGTGGATGGAGAAGATACCTTTTTAAGAACAAACTTCGACACAAGTGACAACAGAAACTATCGCGATGGAGATAAAAGCTCCTCAAGATACTACGATATGTTCACTGAAGACGACCAGTTGGAAGACTCCAAAAGAATGTACAATGCCCCTAAAAACGTAATTACCAGAGATTCTTTAGGAAACATCATTAAACAATTCGACGATTCCAACACGCGTACCACCATGATTAGTGACGAAGTTCGCGTATACAAAGGAGGATCCTGGAGAGATAGAGCCTACTGGCTTGATCCAGCACAACGTAGATACCTGCCTCAATATATGGCTACGGATTATATTGGATTCCGTTGTGCCATGTCAAGAGTAGGGTCTAAAGCTAAAAAGGAAAAGACACCAAGACATTAACTAATAATAGTTGTTATTTATACAAGAGTCTCGATTTATTCGGGGCTTTTTTTTTACATTTACCCCTATGGAAATAGCGTCACTTTACGAGATTTTTCTCGGCTCTAAAGGCCTAGTCACAGACACGAGAAAAATAGAAAAAAACCATTTGTTTTTTGCCTTAGTAGGAGAGCATTTTAATGGAAATAAATTCGCCGCACAAGCCCTTGAAAAAGGAGCGTGTTACGCGGTTGTTGACGATGCCAACTACCACACTGGTGATCGCACCATATTAGTGAAGGATAGCTTAAAAGCATTACAGGAGCTAGCTACATATCATAGACAACAGCTAAACATACCCATTCTAGCACTTACTGGAAGTAATGGCAAAACCACTACCAAAGAACTTCTCAATGCCGTTTTATCTAGGAGGTTTAATACCGTAGCAACTATTGGCAATTTAAACAATCATATAGGCGTGCCCCTTACCCTACTCTCTATGAATCAACATACCGAGTTCGGTATAGTGGAAATGGGAGCGAACCACGCAAAAGAAATAGCGTTTCTATGCGGTATAGCCATGCCCGACTATGGTTATATCACCAATTTTGGAAAGGCTCACTTAGAAGGCTTCGGTAGTATGGAGGGAGTGATTCAAGCTAAAAGCGAACTATACCAATATTTGATCGAAAATGAAAAAACTATATTTTACAACGTAGAAGACCCAATTCAAAAGAAAAAATTAATGGCCTATACCAAGGTATATGGATTCGGGTTAGCAAAAGATAACCCTATATCGGACATCAATATTGAACTTGTACAAAGCCACCCTTTTGTCAGCGTACATTTCAATGCTACTGAAATCCAAACAAATCTTATAGGTGCATACAATTTCACCAATATAGCTGCTGCCATTTGTGCCGGGTCTTATTTTAAAATTGATGCGCATAAAATTAAAGAGGCTATTTCGAATTACATTCCTTCCAATAACAGATCGCAAATAGTTGAAAAGGGTAATGTCAAAATCATTTTAGATGCCTATAATGCGAACCCTTCTAGCCTACAAGCTGCCTTAAGTAATTTCGCGGATGTAGATCAAAGTAACAAAGCCGTCATCCTTGGTGATATGCTTGAACTTGGCCCTGACGCTGCTAAAGAACACCAACATATTGTGGAGGTACTCGCTGAGTATAAATTGGATAATGTTTACCTAATAGGTGAAAATTTTTACCAAACTCAAGGGATGCAATTAAAGTACAGAAATTTTGATGAGTTTAAAGAAGCTTTCCCTAAGGCTTTGAAGGACAATAAGGCTAAATTATATCTGATAAAGGGTTCTAGAGGTATGGCCTTAGAGCGTGTATTGGAGCTTTTCTAATCATCTGCTGTTTGGGTAAATTCAAAACATACTTCCATCAGGCAACTAATCCGAGAATCCAAAGGGCAAACTTGTTTATGCGAACGCTTTCAGTGTTGCGTTAATTTTTATGGATTAGTAAGCGCTTAGCTTGCAGAACAGCCTGTTCAATATTATCACATATATTGTCACTCCCAAGATCCTGATAGATATTCATTTTTCGTAATTCCTTTTTAATCTCGTCATTAGCGCCTGAAATAATGGTTGTGGTCCCTAAGGACTTTAATCCAGTATATATTTCCTTCAAGCGTTTCACCCCTGTGGCGTCTATAAAGGGTACATGCCTTACCCGCAATATTAAAATTTCAGGTTTATGTTTGATTTTTTTGATAACCTCCTCAAATTTTTGCGAGGCACCAAAGAACAAAGGTCCATTAATTTCATAAATCAATACACCCTGCGGAATTTCAGGTATTTCCTCTTCAAAAAGTAGCTCACCATTACCTTCCTCAGCCCTAAAGTATTTCATTGCGTCTTTAATGGAAGTCGATTCGCTCATGCGTTTCATAAAAATAAAACTAGATAAAATCATCCCAACTTCAATGGCTATAATTAAATCAAAAAATACGGTTAAAAAGAAGGTTGTCAGCAAAACAATCACATCCATTCGATTACTCTTAAGTAAAATTCGGAAATGATGCCATTCCCCCATATGCCAAGAGACAACCACTAATACACCAGCTAAACAGGACAGCGGAATTAGTTTAGCCACAGGTGCAAAAAGCAACATAATCAACAATAAAATAACTGCGTGAACGATTCCTGAAATGGGTGTCCTACCACCGTTTTTAATATTTGTAGCGGTACGAGCAATGGCTCCTGTTGCTGGAATACCCCCAAATAGCGCAGAAAATATATTGGCTGTCCCTTGACCGATCAACTCCATATTGGAACGATGCCTCCCTCCTATCATACCATCCGCTACCACTGCAGATAGCAAGGACTCGATACTACCCAACAAGGCGATCGCAATAGCCGGTTGAATTAATTCTTGTATAGTGTCAAAGTCTATACTGGGCATGGTGGGTAGCGCAATGTTGCTGGGTATTTCACCAAATTTGGTTTCGATAGTTTCAACTGGTAGCTCAAAGAAATAAACCACAAGGGTACTTATGAAAATAGCTACTATGGAACCTGGTATTTTAGATGTTACTTTATTGAAGTTAAAGGAAATCAAAACTGTTCCAAGGGCAATAAGAACCGCCCCCCAATTGATGTGCTTGAAATTAAGAAAATAGGCCCGCCATTTATCAATAAAATCAGCAGGTACCTCTCCCATCTCTAATCCTAAGAAATCTTTTATTTGAGATGAAAAAATTATAATAGCAATTCCACTTGTAAAACCTACAATCAACGGGTAAGGTATAAACTTTAAATAATTGCCGAGTCGAGCTAATCCAAGACCTATAATTAAAAACCCGGCCATAAATGTGGCAATAGTAAGTCCACCTACCCCATGAGTCTCAACTATGCCGTATACAATTACAATAAACGCGCCCGTGGGTCCTCCGATTTGAACCCGACTACCCCCGAGCATCGATATAATCAATCCAGCAATTACTGCAGTTATAAGTCCCTTTTCTGGTGAAACACCTGAAGCGATTGCGAAGGCTATGGCTAAAGGCAATGCTACGATACCTACTATTATTCCGGCTGTTACATCTTTTGTGAGTTGTTGCCTAGTAATACCTTCTTTTAGAAGTGTGAAAAATTTAGGTATAAATTCACTATTTTTCATAAACCCAAATAAACCGTTATTTTTCTCTTTAAATTTAAAGAGAAAAAATATAATAATCATTTTAAACTTCAATCAAAAAAGGAACCTAAAATGTCAAAAAAAACATATCGGTTAATACAAATAATCCATCCCTTGGAAGTCTTTACTACAACAACAATTACTGCACTTGTCCTATGATAGCGCTAACATTTAAATTGAAGTTTGTTAACAATTAAAATAGAACACAAAAAAAGAGGCTTTTTAAGTATTAAAAGCCTCTTTATCAATTCTTCAGAAATTTTATTTCTAGTAGCGAGATCGGGAATTGAACCCGAGACCTCCGGGTTATGAATCCGACGCTCTAACCATCTGAGCTACCTCGCCATTTCGCTTTAGCGGGTGCAAATATATAAACAAAATTCGGTCAATCAAATCAAAGTGTAAAAATATTTTAATTAAAAAATAGGTTAAGTTGAACTTAAATAATTATATTGTCGCTTTATATAATATTATGATTTATTTATGGAAGAGAAAGTTAAATACGAGTTAGAATTCCCTATTCATTCATCCCCGCAATTGCTTTATCAATACATATCGACACCTTCTGGGCTTTCAGAATGGTTTGCAGATAACGTTAACTCAAGAGGAGAAGTTTTTACCTTCATATGGGACGGCACAGAAGAGGTCGCAAAATTAATTAGAAAAAAAAGTGGAGAACTAGTAAAGTTTAAATGGGATGAAAGTGGAGACGACACTTTTTTTGAAATTAGAATAGTAGTGGATGAAATAACCAAAGATGTCTCCCTAATGATCACTGATTTTACTGAAGAAGACGAATTAGAAGAAGCTAAAATGCTATGGGAAAACCAAATATCTGACCTAAAACAAGTATTGGGTTCCGCTTAGGATTCTTAATTCATATCAAGTATATTTGTGCCTTGAATTTTCAAGGCTTTTTTTATGGTAAATTTTAATGGAGAATTATTAGATCAAGGCACTGCATTTCTGGATGAATCAAATCGCGGTTTGCGTTATGGAGACGCGTTATTCGATACGATCCGAGTGGTAAACTCAAAAATATTCTTCTGGGAATCGCACTACTTAAGACTCATGGCTTCAATGCGTATTATGAGACTACCCATTCCAATGCATTTCACCATGGAGCAGCTTGAAAAAGAAATACTTGAAACTTTAAAAGCAAATACTTTAGAATCAAAAGCCGCTCGAGTCCGCCTTACCGTCTTTAGAGACCCAGGTGGCTACTACACCCCAACCAATACCAAGGTATCATATATTATAGAAGCATCGGCTTTAGACACTCCGTTTTACACTAGCTCTCAAGATGGCTATCAGGTGGAGCTTTTCAAAGATCATTATGTTCATGCCGGTCTTTTATCTACTTTAAAATCAAGCAATAAGCTAGTTCATATTTTAGCTGGAATATATGCAAGTGAAAACGGCTATCAAAATTGTCTTCTGCTAAATCAACATAAGAACATTATTGAAGCCTCTAATGGCAACATATTTCTAGTTAAAAATAATACCATTAAAACCCCACCTATTACCGAAGGTTGCCTAAACGGAGTGTTAAGGAAACAACTTCTTGAAATCATCAAAAAGACACCCGAATTCGAACTTGAAGAAGCGCCAATTTCTCCATTTGAATTACAAAAAGCAGATGAGATGTTTATCACAAACGTGATATCAGGAATCATATCGGTGAGCAAGTATCGTAAAAAACAATACGATACTCAGGTGGCTAAAACGCTACTTGGAAGATTAAATGCCCACGTGCGACTGCTTTAATTAAGCAATGGATTCTCAGGAGCATTTGACCACATCAAATAATCGCCACCGAGCTCAAGCATTTTTTCCCTCCAAAACGATAGAGAGGATTTTTTGATAATGTTACTCTTATACCTATTTTCCGATACAACCCAAGAACTACTCGAGAGCTCTTTATCGAGTTGCATGGTATCCCATCCTGAATAGCCCAAGAAGAATTTGATATCCGAATCCTTAATTCGCTTGTTATTTATTAACTCGACGATGGTTTCAAAATCACCACCCCAATATATTCCATTGGAAATCTCAATACTATTGTTAATAAGCTCAGGAACTTTATGAATAAAGTACAAATTATCCTGCTCTACAGGACCGCCATTATACACCCTTAGCGAGGTGTTCAGCTCGGGAATAAGTTCACTGAGATCAAATTCCAGTGGTTTATTTAATATAAAACCAATAGACCCTTCACTGTTATGCTCTGCTAGCAAAACTACAGATCGATTAAAAGCTACATCACCAATTATGGAGGGTTCGGCAATTAGCAAATGGCCTTTCTTTGGAGTTAAAGCAACCATAAGCGCTATATTTTTCTTTTAAATCTAGTAAAAAATCACAAACCATCAAATAATTGTAAGATTTTTTTAATCGTATAAAGCAAAAAAGGCACCCACATTGAGCACCTTTAAAGAATATAAAATGATAAGTTAGATTAGTTTACAGCGTCAGCTAACTCAGAACCTGCTTTAAACTTCACTACATTTTTTGCAGCAATTTTAATTGTTTTACCAGTTTGAGGGTTTCTACCTTCTCTTGCTGATCTTTTAGAAACTGACCAAGATCCAAATCCAACTAGAGAAACACGTCCTCCTTTTTTTAATGTGCCTTCTACACTACCTAAAAAAGATTCTAGTGCTTTTTTCGCTGCAGCTTTGGTTATTCCTGCGTCAGCAGCCATCGCATCGATTAATTCTGTTTTGTTCATAATTTAAAGATTTAAAAATGAATATACGGTTAAACATTTATTTAATTCGCTACACAAAATTATACGGATTTCATTCTCA
>NZ_DATGNU010000099.1:0-38204 GCF_035306585.1 Galbibacter sp. | reverse complement strand
GGTAATGGCTCCGAAATTTTCCATTTGTAATTGATAAAGAAATGTTCGACAAATTTGCACGTGGTTCGTTTTTGGTGTAATTTTGAATCAAACAAAAAAATTATGTCAAGACAAAGTATATCATTCACAGAACCCAATGATGAATGGCTAAAGGCCCAGGTGGATAGTAAAGAATATTCCAGTAAAAGTGAACTTGTTAACGATTTGATAAGGCAAGCCAGAAAACAACAATCACAAGTAGACTGGTTAAGAGTAAAGTTGGAACAAGCTGAAAAAAGTGGATTTACTGAGGATAGTAAAGAACAAATATTAAAGCAATCCAAGTCCTTGTTTAATGGCTAATTACAAATTAAGTAATACTGCAAAAGAGGATTTAATACGGATCCATCATTACGGTGTCCGAAAATTTGGCATGGATCAGGCAGATAAATATTTTGCTTCTTTTTTTGGATATTTTGAAATTATAGCACAGCGCCCTTATTCATTTGAAGCTGTCGATTATATAAAAGAAGGATACAAGCGTTGTGTATGCGGTTCCGACAGTATTTATTATAAAGTTAATAGCAATATCATAGAAATAATGGCGATAGTCGGAAGGCAAGATGTGAATGAAATACTTTAATTTATATCTCGTTTCTACAGATAGAATCCAAGGATTTGTATTACTATATCACAAGGAAGCTTTCTTCTCCGTATATATTAAAGCGTATAAATCCTTCTTTATAAATTAGATCTTCTGTTTCTGCATTTTTGGTAACATCTATGAATTTTTTAGCTTTCCAAATATGGTTACCATTTCTGGTTTTAACCATCCCTCTTCCGCCCATTTCCCTATTTGAAGTCTTACGCTGGGCGTTTGAGTATGAGCGCCTTATTTTCTTTACGTATTTATCAAGAAGCCCATCTCCGAAAAGAAAGCTTGCAATGGTTATACATAACCCCAAAATAGCTATGAATGTCATTTTTTGTCCTCTTTTTAAATTGATTTAGCCTAAAAATATATTAAACTTGTATAATTTCCAAGACAATATTTGGTTAAAAAAAAACATATTTTAGTACCCATAATACTAAAATGGGCATCTATATAAACCTTTTTATATCACAGCTAGGAGTTTTTTAAGGAAAATTTGTAATAGAGGTTTTAAGCTTTTTTTCTAACCATTCTGGGTGTAAGACCAAATCTTTTCTTAAAAGCGTTGTAGAAACTGGATGTACTCTTGTACCCAATATTATCAGCTATGTCTGGTATCCTTTGGTTGGTGTTTTTAAGTAACTGCATGGCTTTTTGTAACCATTATTATTTAGGGAAGGCTACAATTCACTCGGGCGGTTCGAAATGAGATTCCATTAAAAGTCAATTTTTCAGGGAAAATCGAACCAATTAACCTCCTAGAGTTCTACCAATCAGTGTTTTCATAACTCAATTTGAGAGACATTAAATTTTTAGGGAAGGCTACAAAACGGGATAGGCTACAATTGGTTAACTTTTTTAAATCCTCCAAGAAATGATACGAAGATTGATCGGCCAATTACACTATAAATAAAACTCATGTAAGCACTGATTTTTAAAGATTCCTTCAGTTATATACACTTAAATGAGGCAGCGTTAGCCTCAGTCTTTGGCTCATCCTTGTTTAGGCTACAAACTTCCACATTTAAACTACAATAATGGGGTGCTGGTTTTTAAACTTTGTACCTCTAATAATTATTTAAACTTTTTAGTATGAAAAATCAAAGAGAAAACACCGTGAAAGTATGGCTTATAACAGGTTCTTCAAGAGGCTTCGGGCGTATATGGACAGAGGCGATATTAAAACGTGGTGATATGGTTGCTGCCACGGCTAGGGATCCAGAAAGTATTGCGGACTTCAAGCAAAGGTATGGAAACAAGGTATTAACACTTAAACTAGACGTCACAAAACCTCACCAAGTAGTCTCAGTTGTGCAAACTGCTTATGCTCATTTTGGTAAGTTGGATGTTATTTTAAACAATGCTGGATATTCACTTGTGGGCACTATCGAAGAGGCCAATATAGCTTCTATTCGAAAACTTTATGAAACAAATGTAATAGGCCCTGTTTCCGTAATCCAAGCTGCATTACCCATATTACGTAAACAGGGATATGGGCATATTCTGGGGGTCTCTAGCGGTCTTGGTCATTTGGCTTATCCTGTAATCGGATATTATTGCTCTTCTAAATGGGCATTTGAAGCGATTCATGAAAGTTTAGCAAAAGAAATTAAACAATTTGGTATTAATGTAACCATTGTAGAACCCGGAGCTTATGCCACAGAATTTGGAAGCCAAAAGTCACTGGATATTGCAGAAGGATTAGGCATCTATGATGCCTATAAAAAGGAATTTTTTGATGATATGAAAAGCAACTTAATTCAAGGTGATCCGAATGCAACACCAGCGGCTATATTTAAAATTGTTGATAGTGATACCCCCCCTTTACGTTTATCCCTAGGCCGATATAATCTGCCAGAAATTCGCCAAGCGTACTTTGAGCGTTTAAAAATTTGGGAGGATTGGGCGGAAATTTCGAATGCAGCTCAGGGCTAACCCTTTTTTCATATACAGCTGATATAATCCCTATTGTATTAGCTGTGTTTTTCAAAGAAGTAAAATATTTAATTACCTTTAGAATTACATTTTTAATAAAAACCACCATTTTTAAAGTGAAGAAAAATGCTCATATACCACAGAAGTTTACATCTTTAACACAAGCCATGAAGGCATTTGGTATGCCTGCTCCGCAGCATCCGCTTATTGCACTAATTAATGGGATTGATCATCGGCTGAACTATGACCCTCCAAAGTACGCTCATATGCTAACTTTTTACAAAGTATCTTTCAGACCCAATTTGGGAGGGACCGTTAAATACGGACAGACTTATTTTGATTTCCAGGATGGAGGAATGTTATTTGCCGCCCCCAACCAAATAATTGGTCATGATCAATCGGTAGATACTGCCGAAAAGCAGTGTGTTAGTAGGCAAATAACCTTGCTAATTCATCCAGATTTCTTTCTCAATTACCCGCTTGCTACCAACGTAAAGCGTTATGGCTATTTTTCTTATGACACCAGCGAGGCTTTACATTTATCTGATAAGGAAAAAGGTATTATTCTTTCACTTTTAAGGATTATTGAAGATGAGTTAAGTCACTGTATAGATGAGTTTAGTCAAGATGTGATCATTTCTCAAATAGAATTACTTCTAAACTATGCGAATCGATTCTATAAAAGACAATTCATAACCCGTAAAGTAGTCAATAACACTTTGCTTGAGAAAATGGAGCAGATCTTGAACGATTATTTTAATGATAAAAAAACCATACATAAGGGCATCCCTTCGGTGAACTATCTAGCTGAAAATTTATCAATTTCACCAGGTTATTTAAGTGATATGCTTCGTACCCTTACGGGTCAAAGCGCGCAACAACACATACATCAGAAACTCATTGAAAATGCCAAAGAAAAACTATCAACTACAAATTTGTCTATTGGTGAAATTGCCTTTGAGTTAGGCTTTGAGCATTCGCAATCATTTAGCAAGTTATTTAAGAAAAAGACCAATCAATCCCCCATGGAATTCAGAGCACGCTTTAATTAAAGGCGGGATTAACAATGGTAATACCATCGGGAGTAATTGATACTTAACCAGTTGTTTCTGAGATTTATATTCGCATTTTCTTGTTTGAGAATTTTTTAGGATTCATTTAATTTTTACTTTTAAAGTTCTAAACAGATTAAATGCATAAACAACTTAAGAAAAAGTATGGATTACTTGGATCGCCAACCTTGGGATTATGGACTGCTACACTCGGTCTTTTTGCAGGTCTAACAACGATTGTTCTCTATGGAGCGGCAGGACCGGAATTCAAAGAAGCTTTGGGGCTTTCAGGGGCAGCTCTCGGAGTATTATTATCTTCTCCACATCTAAGTAAAGCTCTTTTAAGAATTCCATTTGGCGCATGGGTAGATGAGGTGGGTGGAAAAAAGCCATTTTTAATTTTACTATTATGCAGCATCATTGGTCTGGCTGGGGTAACAAGTATGCTTTACTTGTATTACCCAGATGAGTTTGATGCTAGCCTATTTCCATTGCTACTTTTCTTAGGAGTGCTTGGAGGGGCAGGTGGCGCCACCTTTACCGTTGGGGCTCCTAAAACCTCTTATTGGTTTTCAAAGGAAAAACAGGGCTATGCCCTTGGAATTTATGCAGGACTTGGAAATATAGGTCCTGGTATTTTAAATTACATGATCCCCGTTTTAATTGGTATAGTTGGACTAGCTGCGGCATATCTAAGTTGGCTATTATTTTTAATTTTCACTACTATAGTATATGCTTGGTTTGCGATGGACTCGTATTATTTTCAACTTAAAAAGCAAGGCGAGACAGATGAAGTAGCACAACAAGTAGGTGCTGATTTGGGTCAGGATGTCTTTCCTTCTGGAAGTACTTGGGGGTCTCTTAAAAAATCTGCTTCTAACAATAAAACCTGGATTTTGGTGTTTCTCTATACCATTTCATTTGGCGGTGGATTTACGGCACTCACCGCTTGGTTTCCTACCTACTGGACCTTGTTTCACAAAATGGATATACTAAACGCAGGGCTATTGGCTGCCATATTTACCATTTACGGTTCCATCATTAGAGTGCCCGGTGGTAAACTAACGGACAGGTATGGCGGTGAAACCATGGCTGGTATAAGTTTTACCGTTATGGCTATTGGAGCCTTAATATTAAGCCTATCTTCCTCGTTTTATCTTTCCTTAATTGGGATGATTGTCATTGGGACAGGAATGGGTGTGGCCAATGCGGCTGTATTTGGTCTAGTGCCAAAGTATGTTCCAGATGCAGTAGGAGGTGCCTCCGGTTGGATCGGCGGAGTGGGAGGCGCAGGTACTTTAATTATAATACCGATATTAGGTTTATTCGTTGATGCATATGGTGAAATAGGTTATGCCCGTGGGTTTATTGTCTTTGTCATCTTAAGTGTTCTCTGTGCATTGGTTTCTTTTGGTTTAAGGCCTCTGTTAAAAAGAATTTCTAGCAATCCCTAAAGGCTTGAGTGAGTTCCAGTAAAAACTAAAAAAGCATCTAGGGCTGGAGGATTTTGAAATCTCTATTTTTCTGAGCACCTATCCACATAAAAAATCACTAACTTTAACATAACTAAACGCTCCTGCTTTATTAATAGTGATTTGGCCATAGTGCCTAGAAGACCATTATCAAAACAATTAGTTGAGAATGAAAGCATCAGATCTGTTTATAAAGGCTTTAGAAAATGAAGGAGTGGAGTACGTCTTTGGTCTACCAGGAGAAGAAAATATAGATTTTTTAGAATCCATCCGTAAGTCGGGAACGATTAAATTTGTTTTAACCAGGCATGAACAAGGGGCTGGTTTTATGGCTGCTACCTATGGACGTATGACAGGTAAACCTGGGGTATGCCTGGCTACTTTGGGGCCTGGAGCCACTAATTTGGTGACGCCAACAGCGTATGCGCAGTTAGGTGCCATGCCATTGGTGGTGATAACCGGGCAAAAACCGATTAAGACAAGTAAACAAGGGAAGTTTCAGATTTTGGATATTGTTGAGATGATGCAGCCTTTGACCAAGTATACCAAACAGATCACCCATAGCAGCAATATTCCTGCAGTGATCAGAGAAGCATTTCGATTATCCCAACAAGAGCGCCCTGGTGCGGTCCATATTGAATTCCCAGAAGATATTGCAAAAGAGGAGGTGGAACAACCAAGGTTGTTTGATGTAGTTGATTATAAAATTCCTATCGCAGGGGATGAAACCATAAATCAAGCTTTGGAATTATTTAAAGAAGCCCAAAAGCCTATTTTGTTAATTGGAGCAGGTGCTAATAGAAAAAGAGCTAGTGAGGCTTTAACTACTTTTGTGGATACTATCGGGATTCCTTTTTTTAATACCCAAATGGGAAAAGGGATAATAGACGAGCGCCACCCTTTATTCCTTGGAACGGCAGCCTTATCGGACGATGACTTTCTTCATGAAGCTGTAGACGGGGCCGATTTGATTTTAAATGTGGGGCATGATACCATTGAAAAACCACCATTTTTTATGCATCCTAGCCAAAATCGTAAAGTAATTCATCTGAATTTCTTCCCTGCAGAAATCGACCAAGTTTATTTCCCGCAACTCAATATCATTGGTGATATCGCTAGTAACATAACCCAACTAACCATTGCATTGAAACCGATAGCCATGAGTTGGGACACGGAATTCTTTCAAGGCATCAAAGAAAATATTGCTGGGCATCTTTCCAAATATGAACAGGACGATCGTTTTCCAGTACTACCACAGCGGGTCGTTAAGATTGTGCGAGATACCCTGCCCGACGATGGTATAATTACCCTAGACAACGGAATGTATAAAATTTGGTTCTCCAGGAATTATCCTGCCTATGTACAGAATAGTCTAATACTCGATAATGCGTTGGCAACCATGGGAGCTGGTTTACCATCGGCTATTATGGTAAAGGAACTATACCCAGATAAAAAAGTGATCTCCATAAATGGAGATGGGGGATTTATGATGAACTCACAAGAACTTGAGACTGCCAAGCGATTGAATCTAGACCTTGTGGTGCTTATCTTAACTGATAACGCTTATGGAATGATACAATGGAAACAAAAGGATGATGGATTTGCCAAGTTTGGATTGAGTTATACCAATGCAGACTTTGTAAAATACGCCGAAAGTTTCGGGTTAAATGGGTACCGTCCAACCTCAGTGGAAGAATTTAAAGAGCAACTAGGGACAGCTTTAACCTCTTCAGGAATACACCTGATAGATTTGGCGGTAGACTATTCCTTAAATCATGAAATACTCAACGTGCTGATAAAAGAATATTCAAAAAACATCAAATAAACAGCGAATATGGCAAGTGTAACAATGATTAATCCCGCTACGGGAGAAAAAATAGATGAATATATCAGAATTGATGCCCTGCAGGCTGCGGAGAAATTAAAACAATCCCAGACTGCTTTTAAATTGTGGAAAAGTACAAGTTTTCAGCAGCGGTCAAGGCTATTTAACGCCTTAGGGAATGAGTTTGAAAACAATAAAGAAATGTATGCTCAGTTAGCGACCCGAGAAATGGGAAAGACCATCGTTCAATCTCGGAAGGAAATTGAAAAATGTGCTTGGATTTGTCATTATTATGCGGACCATGCAGCAGAATTTTTAAGTGATAGGGCAGTGGAAACAGAAGCGCAAAAAAGCTATGTTGTATTTCAGCCCATGGGCGTGATTCTAGCTGTAATGCCATGGAACTTTCCATTTTACCAAGTGATACGCTTTGCAACACCCGCAATAATGGCCGGAAATACTGGAGTGTTAAAACATGCCACCAATGTACAAGGCTGTGCTTTGGCTTTGGAAGAGGCGTTCCGAAAGTCAGGATTTCCCGATGGCGTATTTACCAATCTTAATATAGGTTCCAAAGAAGTTAAAGAGGTTATTGAAAATCCAAATGTGGTCGCTGTTACCTTAACTGGAAGTGATGCCGCTGGACGTTCGGTAGCAGCGATAGCTGGAGCAAACTTGAAGAAAACTGTTATGGAGCTCGGTGGAAGCGATGCTTATTTGATTTTAGATGATGCTGACCTTGACCAGGCGACGACTTTAGCCACTTTTGGAAGGCTGCAGAACAATGGACAGACCTGTATAGCTGCCAAACGTTTTATTGTGTTAGATCAGGTTTATGAGAGGTTTCTAGAACTTTTAAGTAAAAAGATGGAAGCCGCTTTAATGGGGGACCCTATGGACGAATCTACCTATTATGGCCCTTTGGCAAGAGTTGACTTAAGGGATGAACTACACCAGCAAGTAGAGAAAAGTATTGCTCAAGGGGCACGACTGGTTATCGGGGGGAGTATTCCCGAGCGTAGAGGCGCGTATTATCCTGCAACCATATTAGCGGATGTAACTCCAGGGATGGAAGCTTTTGATAATGAACTCTTCGGTCCAGTGGCTTCAGTGGTACGTGCTAAGGATGAGCAACATGCCATCGAATTGGCGAATAATTCTCAATTTGGTCTTGGTTCTGGGGTGATTACTTCCAATAAGAAGCGTGGTGAAAAAATAGCCCTACAACTTGAGGCAGGAAGTAGTTTTGTCAATAAACTTGTGGTTTCAGATCCTCGACTACCATTTGGTGGAATTAAAAATAGTGGTTATGGAAGGGAGCTATCAAGTTATGGAATCCATGAATTTGTAAATATTAAGTCTATTTGGATCTCCTAGTATTTATCTCGTTTTTGGTGATAAGGGGACCGTTTAACCAAAAACTGGCCGTTTGTAATTCGCAAGGAAGAGCGTGATGTTTTTTTTTGTGGTTTTTTTCACAATATGGAAAAGAATGATTGAACTATTTACATTATTTTTTTTGCACCTGCCGCTTGATTTGCTATTAAAATGGCCTTATAATCAATGGGGCTTTAAACCTGCCTGTTAAGAGTTTATACTGTTATTACTCAAGAAATTTTAAAGCAATGATTAGTTTTTCTCAAATTAAAGTGTGTTCTTTACATATATAATATCAATCCAAACTAGCATCCATATCTTTTTGATTTAGAATTCAAGCTGTGGTTGTAAGCTATATCTATAGTACATAAATCCCAGCCGACTATCTATTTCAAAAAAGAAAATCGCACTCCCAGTCTACGGACGATGGAGTCTGAATTTTAAAGTTGACATGGTGATTTGTGAGTTTGGATAAGTTTATGCTCAAGATGAATACGTCAGTTCTTGCGTAGTCATTACTCTTTAATTGCTAAACACAAATTCATATACATTACTCGTTGTCCTGCACAGGGAATTCTAAAAAGAGTTCTTCCCTAGCAGGTATGTCTTTTATTCTAATTTCAGTTAAGTGCGATTCCTTCAAACTTAGAATAAGGATGTATGCAAATAGAAAAACAAATAGGGAGAGATCCGCCAGTGCCTTTAATTCTAGGGATTTCCCCTTTTAATTAAAATAAATCATTTTTATAAGTGATTTTAAGATCGATTGAAATGGTGGGGTATAATTAATTGCCTTAAGCACGCCATTTACTATTACTAACCATAAATAATAAACATGAAAACTTTCAAAAATCTTATTTTAAGCAGTCTAGCTGTGTCGTTCTTCTGTTTTACGGGATGTAAAGACCAGCTAAAAAAGAAAACTGTGGAAGAAGGAATTCCAACAGTTGAAACCAATTCAGGTAGGGTTTCAGGAACCTTAGACCAAGGTGTTTATGCCTTTAAAGGAATTCCATATGCCCAAGCTGACCGTTTTATGCCACCTCAAGATCCTGAGCCTTGGGATGATGTTAGGCCTTGCAATGAATTTAGCCCTGTTGCCAAACAGGTTGTGGAGTGGATTGATGAATCCAATATGGATGAGGAAAAGCTCTTTAGTGTCAATGTATGGACACAAGGAATATCGGATGACAAAAAACGTCCAGTGATGTTTTGGTTACATGGGGGCGGTTTCTTTGTAGGAAGCAGTAATGACCCTATGACCTATGGTAAATCCCTAGCAGATAAAGGAGATGTCGTTGTGGTATCTGTAAATCATCGTTTGAATATTCTAGGATTTTTAGATTTATCCGCAGCAGATGAAAAATATGCTCATTCTGCAAATGTAGGAATGCTTGATGTAGTTAAGGCCTTGGAGTGGGTTCAAAAAAATATTGCTGCTTTTGGTGGTGATCCAAACAATGTGACTATTCTGGGTGAATCTGGTGGCGGAGGTAAAGTTGGTACCTTAATGGGGATGCCTGCTGCAAAAGGACTCTTCCATAAAAGTATTATTCAAAGTGGAACTCTTATAAATGTAATGACCCAAGAAAAATCACAAGAGCTCGGATTAGCGGTTTTAGAAAAATTGGAAATTTCTCTAGAAGAGGTCGATAAAATAAAAACCGTAGACTATGCTGATTTGGTAAAAGCTGGTCATGAGGCCGTTGCCCAGATCAATGGAGAGAGAAAACCTGGATCCCCTCAGATGTTTGGCTTTGCTCCATCACAAGATGGCGTTGATCTAGTTCAACAACCCTTTAGTCCTGGCTTTCCTGAAATGTCAAAGGATATTCCACTGCTGATTGGAAGTACTCTTAATGAGCTCATGCCAACGGTTTACGGTGAAAAGGATCTCACCTTAGAACAAGCCAAAGAGCGTTTGAAAAAAACATATGGGGGGAAAACAAATAAGTACCTCGAGTTATATGCAGAGGCATATCCAGACTACACTCCTCAAGATTTACTTTCGGTAGATACGGTATTTAGGCCCTTTACCATTCGAACTGCTGATGCAAGAGCTGAAGAATCCTCTGCACCATTATACGTTTATTTTTTAGCATGGAAAAGTCAAGTGGATAACGCCTCTAAAGGTTCTTTTCATGGACTAGATATTCCACTAGCGTTCTATAATGTGGATTTACGGCCAGGTTGGACAGGCGATACCGAAGAGGCTTGGGCCTTAGCAGATAAAATGAGCGACGCTTGGCTGAATTTCGCTAAAACGGGCAACCCGAATGTGCCAGGTAAATTACCGCAATGGGATACTTATACCAAAGAAAATGGTAACACAATGTACTTTGATAACCAGAGTAAGATTGTACATAACCATGACAGAGCGTTAATGAGTTTTATCAAGCCTGAATTAGATCTTTGATCTAAGCGCTTGAATTAGTACTAATGTTAATCTAATACAAATCAATGAAGAAGTTATTACTTTTGTCTTTTGTACTACTTTTTATAGCTGTACCATTACAGATCAAAGGACAAGAACTACAATTAAATGACCTTGAATATTTTGAAAAACAAGGTTTAAATTTTCTAGTATACAGCAATGTTTTTAATGGTGGATTTAACGATGAAAAGAATGCTGGAATAGAGATCATTATGCATGGGGTGAGAACGGCCCAAGGTGGCGCCGTTAGACTTTCCAATACCCCTGAACAATGGGATTTGGTGCCAGTGGTATTGAATCGAAAGGTTGATAAGAAATCGCAAAGTATTGAAGCTGTTTTGCGATATGAAGATTACGACTTTGATTCTAAGATAGTGGTAACGGCTAAAGGGGATGCTTTGGAACTCTCTGTTTACCTCAAGGAGCCAGTGCCAGAGATACTTGAGGGGAAAGCTGGGTTTAATTTGGAATTCCTTCCTTCGAGCTATTGGAGTAAAACCTATCTCATGGATGGGCGTTTGAATCGTTTTTCAAGATATGTGGCGGGGTCAACAACCACCAAGCCTAATAGCGAAAAACTAAAACAGTTTAAAGGGTACAGCACAACCGATGACAGAGGAACAGGTAGATTTATCGAAGCGCTTCCGCTTGAGACTGGACATCACCTTTTAATGGCACCAGAGGATCCAGAGCGCAGGGTAAAAATCACCTCTGAGGGTGCGGAATTATTAGTATTTGATGGCCGTGCTCTAGCACAGAACGGTTGGTATGTTGTTCGCAGTGTACTTCCCACAGGTAAGACGGGAATGGTATTAAGGTGGACCATTGAACCTAATGCGATCCCAGGATGGGTAAGAAAACCGAATATAGGGTTCTCTCAAGTAGGTTATCTTCCAAATCAGCCAAAGGTATCCGTAATTGAGCTCGATAAAAACGATCAAGTGGAGCCCACTGCATCCATCATTAGAATTAATACCGATGGAAGTACTTCAACCGTTTTTACAGCAGATGTAGCACTATGGGGAGATTACTTTAAGTATCAATATGCGAAATTTGATTTCTCCGCGCTAACTACTCCAGGAATTTATTATATCCAATATGGGGATGTTAAAACTAATAACTTTCTCATTGATAATGGCGTATATGATGAGATAACTAATGCAACAAGTGATAATTGGATTCCAATTCATATGAATCATATGTTTGTAAGAGAAGGGTATAGAGTATGGCATGGTGAACCATTTAAAGAAGGTTATCGACAAGCACCACCGAATACGGATCACTTTGATCTACATTGGCAAGGACCAACCACCGATACGGAATACAAGGGGGGAGAATTGATTCCAGGTTTAAACATTGGTGGATTTTTTGACGCAGGGGATTTTGATATTGAGACAGGATCCAATATAAGTGTTGTTCAAAACTTTGTAAGGATCTGGGAGAGTTTTAAACCTGAAAGAGATCAAACTTTTGTAGATCAAGAACAGCGTTATGTAGAACTGAATCGACCAGATGGCGTGCCAGATATGCTTCAGTTTATTGAGCATGGTGCTCAGCAATTGGTTGCACAGGCAGAAATCCTTGGTCATATGGCTCAAACGCTTTCCAATTCGGTGCTTTACAACTACCACCACCTCGGGGATGCTGCCTCTATTACCGATGGGCTTCCGTATAATCCAGACCTTGGACCTTATGAGGTTGCTGCTGATGGAAAATCAAGTGGGGTAAAGGATGATATGTGGGCTTTTACCTCCCGTGACGCTTCCCGTGATTTGAGAGCTGCAACCATGTTTGCCTCTGTCTCTAGAGCTTTAGAAGGGTATAATGAGGATCTTGCTGATAGAGCATTGGTGCAATCCAAAAGGCTTCTAAAAGAAGCAACGGAATTACTTGAAAAAAAGCCTGATACACGTAGTTTTGGATGGGGAGGTGGAGCTGCTGATGTTTCTACTAATCTACAATTGTTTATCTCCACTGGCGAACAACAATATGCGGATAAATACTTAGAGCTTTTATGGCCAGCGCTCGATAAGAATGTAAGTTTTGTAATCTTTACTGCATTACAAGGAATTCCTCATATGGATGAAGGATTTAAAGAAAAACTAAGACCTTATGTGTTGAAATACAAGGATTATATTTTGAATTTAGAGAAGGATAACCCTTATGGTGTGCCAATTGGACTTGGTAATTGGGCAGGAAATGGAGCGATACAGAGCTTTGGTACCAATGTCATATGGGCTAATAAATATTTTCCTAAAATTATTGAATCCTACCACGCGTATAAAGCGGCAAGTTGGTTATTTGGGTGTCATCCTTACCATAATTATTCTTTTGTGGCTACCGTTGGCGCTACCCGTCCAAAAGCTGTTTTTTATGGAAACAATCGTGCAGATTTTTCCTTTATTCCAGGAAATGTAGCACCAGGAGTGTTATTTAGAAAGCCTGATCATTTTGAGAATTATGATGAATGGCCATTTTTATGGGGGCAAAACGAGGGAACTATTGCCGGTAACACCAGTTACTTCTTCTTCGGATCTGCTTTAAAAAGTCTTGTAGAATAATCAGAAATTATATGAACATACAATCCCATCCATTAGAAATAGCGGATGGGTTGTTTATGAACAGGCAATAAAAAGGCAGTTTTTTACGCCCTTTTGTACTGCTCTTTGTCACCGCAATGGCTGCGTTACTATTTTTCATCGCTATGGAATCTTCGCAATAGAACCTTTCCATTTTATGATCAACTTGTTCCATCGATAAGCATTAGTGAGTCCAGGTGTAGTGACCTTGTCTTTAGTTTATTTTAAATCGATGGTTTCTTTGTAAGGGGAATTTTGTATCTTCCATGAGAAGGTATACTGTTTTATGAAGTAGTACCACTAGCTTGTAAAATGTTTTTACAAAACAGTTAAATCAAACACATGGAAATAGGAATTGATAGTTTTGCCTCTGCGATGTATGGTAGGAAGCTTGGGAGTGTGGATGCTATGGAACAGTTACTTGATCGTATTGTGAAAGCAGATCAAGCGGGGCTCGATGTTTACGGTATCGGGGAACATCATAAAAAGGAGTTTTTGGATTCTGCTCCTGCGGTTATTTTATCTGCTGCAGCTGCTAGGACAAATAGGATTCGTCTTGCCAGTGCAGTAAAGGTACTTAGTACGGATGATCCTGTTCGGGTCTATCAGCGTTTTGCGACGCTTGATTTAATTTCTAAAGGCCGAGCGGAGCTTGTAGTGGGCCGGGGTTCTGCGGTGGAGGCTTTTCCTCTTTTTGGATTTGATCTCAATGATTATGATGCGCTTTTTGCAGAAAAATTGGATTTGTTACTTCAGGTAAGGGATCAGGAATTTGTCACTTGGAGCGGAAAGTTTAGGCCAGCGCTGGACAATCAACCTGTGTATCCAAGAGCATTGCAAGAGAAACTACCGATTTGGCTAGGGGTGGGAGGCACCCCAGGTTCATTTGTACGTGCTGGCTCCTTGGGTCTTCCCTTAATGGTAGCGGTCATTGGAGGAGAAACAGAACGCTTTCGTCCGCTGGTTGATTTGTATCGTGAGGCCGGAACAAAGGCAGGATTTTCCTCCGAGGAGTTAAAAGTGGGACTCCATTCACCTGGTTATATCGCAGCAACACAGGATAAAGCTATCGCAGATTATTATCCTGGATATGCGGAGTTGTGGACCAAACTAGGTAAGGAACGGGGCTGGCCTGCGGTAACTAGGCCACAGTTCGATACCCTTATAGGTCCCAAAGGGGTTTTAGTTGTGGGGAATCCAGAGCAAGCTGCGCAGAAGTTATTAAGACACAGTGAGGCCCTTGGAGGGATCGACCGGTTCACCTTCCAAATGGATAATGCGGGCCTTACCCATGGGCAATTGTTAGATGCAATTGAGCTTATTGGAACTAAACTCATGCCTCTTATTGAGAAAGGTTAATTTAAATACACCTTCTTAAAACGGTAATTAAAGTATTCGATCGTGTTTTTAAGACATTAATAAACAACAGCTTTTTCCCTAAGGCTATTTTATGCTACCTGTAGTGACTTAAATGGTTGATTTTAAGGTAAAGCACAAAAGGCTATTGGATAACGAACTTTATAATGTAAGAAAATACGTATTTTTATATACAGAAAAATTTACAAAGGAAGGAAACGTAAGAAAAAGTATCATTAAAAGTGGAAAGGCGTTTGTTACATACGATTGCAACGGCAACAGAGAAAGATTCCGTTATAAAATTTAAGAAGGATGTGTTGGATGGATTACAATCAAGTCCAAAAGAATTACAACCAAAATACTTTTATGATGACCTTGGCACTGAATTGTTTAGAGAAATAATGAAGTTGCCAGAATATTATTTAACGGATTGTGAATTGGATATTTTTCGACATAAAACCCAGGAGTTATCCAAGCTCATCACGCAAGATAACGATCGCTTTGATCTCATTGAATTGGGAGCTGGCGATGGTTTTAAATCAAGGCATTTGCTGGATTATTTAGTTCACAACAATTCCAATTTCACTTATATACCTATTGATATTTCAAAATCAGCTTTAACTTATTTGACTGAATCCTTGAACGCTCAATTGCCGAGATTAAACATTCAAGGTTTTCAGGGTGATTATATGGAGATGCTACCGAAGGCTTGTAAAGGAACCAATCGAAGAAAGGTAGTACTTTTTCTCGGGGCTAATATTGGAAACATGGAGGTTTCTCAGGCAGGTGAGTTTTGTAGAAAAGTACAATCCATCCTCTACCCGAAAGACCGCTTACTGATTGGGTTTGATCTGAAAAAGGATCCGAAAAAAGTGCTGGCAGCTTATAATGATCAATCCGGTATTACTTCTAAATTTAATTTAAACTTATTGGAGAGAATCAATCGAGAGCTTGGTGCCAATTTTTTGATGGATCAATTTGAACACTATCCTGTATATGATCCTATTACTGGCGCATGTCGAAGTTATTTAGTGAGTTTAAAACAGCAGCAGGTCTACATCGGGGAGAGTCAAGTAAATTTTCAAAAGAATGAAGTTATCCAAATGGAAATTTCGCAAAAATATGATCTTAATGGCATCCGAGATTTAGCAGCAACAACGGGTTTTAAAACCCTCGGCATGATAATGGATTCCAATGAATGGTTCGTAGATGCGATCTGGGAAAAAATGGGATAAAGGTTTTAAATTAAAGGTTATGAAGTCAACTACAGGCATAAAAAACAACATTGAGGAATTAGTTAAAAATTATGAAATCGTTCGCAAGAAAACGCAAAGCATTTGTTCTTATTTAGAAATAGAGGATTATGTGGTTCAACCAATTGGCGATGTCAGTCCTCCAAAATGGCACTTAGGTCATACGACCTGGTTTTTCGAGACCTTCATCCTTATTCCTTATTTACCAGGTTACCAATTGTTTGATTCTAAGTATAATTATGTATTTAATAGCTATTATGAGACCGTAGGTAAGCGGGTTATTCGTACCCATAGAGGGAACTTGAGTCGACCTTCGGTATCTGAAATATATTCTTATAGGGACTATGTAGATGATCACATGGGTGAACTTTTCCGGGATGTTAACATAGATGGCAAACTGAAAGATTTATTAGAGCTCGGAATACATCACGAACAACAGCATCAGGAGCTTTTATTCATGGATATTAAATATATTCTCGGGCATAATCCTCTTTTTCCAGTGTATAGCGATCAAAAGGTCTTCGATGAAATTGTAGTGGAACAACAGAAGAGTGTGAGTGTTTCCCAAGGTGTTTATAAAATCGGATTTGAAGGGGAGGGGTTCTGTTTTGACAATGAGCTAGGAAGACATCAGGTATATTTGGATGCTTTCGAAATGGATACTTACCCGGTAAGCAATGCAGCATATCTAGAATTTATGGAAGATGGAGGTTATGAGGATTTTAGATATTGGCATGCCGCTGGCTGGGATTGGATTAACACTAATAATATCAAAGCTCCTTTGTACTGGTATTTTATGGATGGACAATGGATGGTATTTGGTTTAAATGGCCTAAAACAAATGGAAGGTAAACAGGCGGTTTGCCATGTGAGTTACTATGAGGCTGCTGCCTTTGCAGCGTGGAAGGGAAGCGAATTGCCAACAGAGGCTCAATGGGAGATTGCTAGTAAATCGTTGCAATGGGGGCATCGTTGGGAATGGACTCAAAGTGCTTATTTACCATATCCTAGATTTAAAAAGGCACCAGGAGCCATTGGTGAATACAATGGAAAATTTATGGTGGATCAAATGGTTTTACGAGGTGCCAGTGTAGCTACTCCCAAGGGACATAGTCGCATCACGTATCGTAACTTTTTTAAGTCCCATCAAAGGTGGCAATTCGCTGGTATTCGATTGGTGAAATGACGGCTTTAAATGATGATAAAAAAGAAAACGATGGGAGTAATTCATCGATGCGCTAGGGTGTCTTTATAGCGTATTATCATAATGGCTTTAAACAATTGGGTGGGCTCTGCTTTTGCTTCAGGACTAAGCGTTGGGGTGATTCCACAATCGGATTGGATGGAAGGTTGATCGCGAGTTGCGCTTGTTTTTTTCATCCCCTTTTCTGGCGTTGTTGATCTGGTAATAACCTTTGTCATCAGTGGTGTCAGTTGGTTAATAAGGATTTTGATATGAGTTTTTTAATAATGCGTGTAAGGAATGGCACCATAGCAATGCATCAGGGTGTTTGTTTGAAATTAAACTGTAAGATGTAAAAAGTTATTTATTAAAAGCTTCCTTTTGAAATTTTTGATTCTGTTAATGGGTGTCAATAGTATCAGATTGGTATGATAGTTGGTGCTTGTGATAAAAGAGTGTTGGTTTGTATTTTAAAGCAAATCAGAATTTTTTTTTCGAAGAACTCTTAAACTTCAAACCATGAGAAATCAATTACTTTTATTGGGAGCACTACTATTTTATAGTATCTCGGGTGCTGCCGCAAGTCCCTTATCTAAGGAGCTGGTTTTACCATACAACAAGGCAGTGATACAACAAAGAGATACGGCCACATTCGCCTCGGGCTGCTTCTGGTGTGTGGAGGCTAAATTTTCACAATTAGAAGGAGTTTTAAAGGTAACCGCTGGTTATACAGGAGGACACCTTAACAACCCAACCTACCAACAGGTGTTAACGGGATCCACAGGGCATGCAGAGGCCTGTAATATTGTATATGACCCTCGTGTGATCTCCTATGATGAATTATTGGAGGCCTTCTTTTTATCGCACGACCCCACACAGCTCAACCGTCAAGGGAATGATGTGGGAACTCAGTATCGCTCCGCAATTTTCTATCACAATGTATCCCAAAAAGAAAAAGCAGAATATTATATCAATGCCTTAACGCAGCAATTGTTATATAATAAACCGATCGTTACTCAAATAAATCCATTTACAAAATTTTACGTCGCTGAAGATTACCATCAACAGTACTATGAGAATAATCCAGATCAAAGTTATTGTCGATACGTAATTCAGCCGGAGCTGGAAAGGTTTAAAGAAATTTTTAAAGACAAATTAAAAAAATGAGGCCATGATAGGGAACGCAATCATTTTAAGTATTTTAGTTACTTTGACAGCTACAGGGAGCTATGCTCAAAACCCGCCAACAGATAGAGGACACAAAAACAATCCTTATTATTCAACCACTGATACTACTAAGATAGCGGTGTCCGATGCGCAATGGAAAAAAATATTACCAGAGGATCTTTACGCTGTGGCAAGGGAGCAGGATACCGAGCGTCCATTTACTGGAAAATATTGGAATAGCGATGCCAAAGGACATTACTATTGCGCGGCCTGTGGAAATGCACTTTTTAAATCAGATGCTAAATTTGCCAGTAGTTGTGGTTGGCCGAGTTTTTACGAACCCATTGGAGAAAATAGCGTAACCTATAAAGAGGATAATTCTTTTGGAATGCAGCGTGTGGAGGTGCTTTGTGGACGTTGTGATGCTCATCTTGGCCATATCTTCAATGATGGTCCGCCACCGACCTATAAACGATTTTGTATGAATTCGATCAGTCTTGATTTTGTGCCTGAATCGGCTCTTTCTCTCAAGTGATATTCGTTTTAAATTGAGTGTCACCCTAGGCGTATTTGATACATAAATTTAACAGCATAGAATAGCTGAATTTGGAAATATTCCATAATTTTGTTGGAAATATTCCAATTTTATGAATAGAACGATTCTACATCTTGATCTGGACACTTTCTTTGTTTCTGTAGAGCGTTTATTAGATTCTCGCTTAAATGGGCGTCCAATACTAGTGGGAGGAGTTTCTGATAGAGGTGTGGTAGCTGCTTGTAGTTATGAAGCTCGAGCTTTTGGAGTACATAGTGGTATGCCCATGAAAATGGCTCGAAACTTATGCCCTGAAGCTGTTGTGATTAAGGGTAATGCGGGAACGTATACCAAACATTCTGAGCTTGTTACTGAAATCATTAAAGAAGGGGTGCCTCTTTTTGAAAAGGCTTCGATTGATGAATTTTATGCAGATCTCTCTGGAATGGATAAGTTTTTTGGTTCCTATAAATATGCCTCTGAACTTCGAAAACGAATTATTAATCAGACTGGTTTACCCATATCTTTTGGACTTTCTGTAAACAAGGTTGTATCGAAGGTAGCCACTGGAGAAGCGAAACCGAACAATCAATTGAAAGTTGGATTTGGTTTAGAAAAACCTTTCCTGGCTCCCTTGTCTATTAGGAAAATCCCTATGGTTGGGGATAAGACCTATCTCACCCTTCGCAACCTTGGGATTAAACAGATAAAAACCCTGCAGGAAATGCCCAAGGATATGATCTCCACTGTTTTAGGGAAAAATGGATTGACCATTTGGAATCGAGCTAATGGAGTGGACAACACTCCTATTACTCCTTACTCGGAGCGTAAATCTATATCTACCGAGCGAACCTTTGATCGTGACACCATAGATGTTTACCGCCTGCGATCTATTCTTACAGCGATGACTGAGAATCTGGCATTTCAGCTTCGAAGAGGTGAGAAGTTAACCGCTTGTGTGAGTGTCAAACTCCGGTATTCCGATTTTCAAACCTGCTCTAAACAAATGAAGATTCCTTATACGAGTGCCGATCATATTTTAATTCCTGCGATTCAGGATCTTTTTAATCAATTGTATAATAGAAGGTTACTTGTTCGTCTTATTGGAGTGCGCTTCACACATCTGGTTCACGGGCATTATCAGATTAACCTTTTTGATGATACCCAACAAAGCATACGCCTTTATCAAGCCTTGGATAAGATACGAGAGCGTTATGGAGACCGAAGTGTTATCAGAGCGGCCTCAATGGGCGTAAGGAGTATTGGAAGGATGACCAATCCATTTAGTGGTGAACCACCTATCATTTTAGCACATCGTAAACAATAATGTATTTGAATTGTCATACTTATTACAGTCTTCGGTTTGGGACTTTTTCTGAATTGGATTTACTTGACTTGGCTCGGGAAAATGCGATTCAAGAATTGGTCCTAACCGATATTAACAATACTTCCGCTTGTCTTAATTTTATTAGAAAGGCTCCTGAATTTGGAGTCCGTCCTATTGTGGGAATTGATTTTAGAAACCAGGTAGAACAACTTTATGTAGGCATTGCAAAAAGCAATCAAGGATATAAACAGTTAAATGATTTTTTATCCCTGCATTTACATCAAAAAAAAGACTTCCCGGAGCGGGCACCCAATTTACAAGAGACCTATTTTGTATACCCTTTGGAGAAGGTGTTGTTGATGGGACTTACTGATTTTGCTCCGCATGAATTTATAGGGGTTTCTGTAAGTGACCTGCGAAAGCTTCCTTTTTCAGGATATCTTCATTATCGGGATAAACTGGTTGTTCTGCAACCAGTCACCTTTAGGAATAAGAGGGACTTTAATGCGCATCGATTGCTTCGTGCCATTGATAACAATACGTTGCTCAGCAAGCTTGCTTCTTCACAGGTCGCTTCTATGGATCAGAGAATGTTGTCTGTTTCGGAGCTCTCTTTAGCCTTTCAGGACTATGATTTTATTTTAAATAACACCAAAGACCTACTTCAGGATTGCTACATTCATTTTGACTTTAGTCCAAAGACTAAAATGCAGAATCAAGCAACCTATTTTAATACAAGGCAGGAGGACTGTGATAAATTGCGAGCGCTGTGCCTTGAAAATCTTTCATACCGATATCCTGAGGATAGCTCTTTTGCCTTGGAACGTGTCGAAAAAGAGTTGGATTTGATTTATAAAATGGACTTTGTTGCTTATTTTTTGATCAACTGGGATATTGTTACCTATGCGAAATCTAAAGGGTATTTTCACGTAGGCAGGGGGAGTGGAGCAAATAGTATTGTGGCTTACTTATTAGGGATTACCGATGTGGATCCGTTGGAGTTGGATTTGTACTTTGAACGTTTTTTAAACCTTTTCCGTAGCAGTCCTCCCGATTTTGATATTGATTTTTCTTGGAGGGACAGAGAGGATGTTACCAATTATATCTTTAACCGTTTTCAAAATGTCGCGCTTATGGGAACTTATGTCACTTTTAATTACCGAGGAGTAGTGCGTGAATTAGGAAAGGTATTTGGACTGCCTAAAGAGGAAATAGATAAGTTGAGCAAGGGTGACTTTAATGCCTCTGAGCTCGATACCTCTTCGCAGTTGGTGTTAAAGTACGGGAGTCTCATTGAAGGATTTCCAAATTATGTAAGCGTGCATTCCTCTGGTATACTGATAAGTGAACAACCACTTCAGTGTTTTTCAGCAACTTTTCTACCGCCTAAAGGCTTTAGGACGGTTCAATTTGATATGCATATTGCTGAGGATGTGGGGCTCTATAAATTTGATATCCTCGCACAGCGTGGACTTTCTAAAATACGAGAAGCCCTGGATGTGATTCGATACAACCAGCCAGAGGCGAAAGTGTTGGATATTCATGAGGTCCCTAAATTGAAGAAAGATAAACGGATTAAACAGTTATTAAAATCTGGTGAAAGTTTAGGGTGTTTTTATATCGAGTCTCCTGCGATGCGTCTTTTGATGAAGAAACTAAAGGTGGATAACTATTTGACACTAGTAGCGGCTAGTTCAGTGATACGTCCTGGTGTAGCTCAAAGTGGAATGATGCGGGAGTATATTCTTAGGCACCGTGACCCTTCTCGGGCAAAGCGAGCGCATCCTGTGTTGTTGGAATTAATGCCAGAGACTTATGGCGTTATGGTTTATCAGGAAGATGTTATTAAGGTAGCGCATTATTTTGCGGGTTTAAGCTTAGCTGAGGCCGATGTGTTCCGTAGAGGAATGAGTGGAAAGTACCGAAGTCGTAATGAATTTGAGAATGTACAACAAAAATTTATGTCCAATTGTCGAGAAAAGGGATATGAAGAAAAAGTTATTTTAGAGGTGTGGAATCAAATTGAAAGTTTTGCTGGTTATAGTTTTGCCAAAGGACATTCGGCTTCCTATGCGGTGGAAAGTTATCAAAGCTTATACCTGAAGGCTTATTTTCCGTTAGAATATATGGTTGCTGTTTTAAATAACGGAGGTGGATTTTATCAAAAGGAGATTTATATTCATGAGACTCGGATGCGGGGTGCTCGTATTCACTTGCCGTGTATTAATCGAAGTCGCATTGAGAATGTGATTTATGGGAAAGACCTCTATCTGGGTCTGGGGAATCTAAAGGAACTTGAAAATAGGGTAAGCTTACGGATTTTAAACCAACGCAACCGTGGAGGAGATTTTTTGTCTTTGGAAGATTTTCTTGATAGGGTAACAATTTCTATAGAATCAATTTCGATCTTAATTCGTATTGGAGCTTTTGCCTTTACAGGAGTTGATAAATATGAGTTGCTATGGAAGGCGCATTTTTCTTTGGGACACTTACCGCGTTTTCAAGCGCAGCAGCGTCTTTTTGCTATAAGCCGGTCTTCTCATACTATTCCAAAGTTGAAAACTACGGCCTTAGAGGCAGCCTTTGATCAGATTGAACTTCTAGGCTTTTGTCTAGCATCTCCTTTTACGCTTCTTTTGAATCCCGTTGAAAATAAACGTGTAGCGATGGATTTTAAAACCCGGACATATCGACATGTGGATATCTATGGTTATTTGGTTACCATTAAGCCTTCGCGTACAATCAAGGGTGATATGATGTACTTTGCGACATTTTTAGATCAGCAAGGAGATATTTTTGATGCTGTGTTGTTTCCTCAGGTAGCGCAAAAATACAGCTTCAGGGGAAAGGGGATTTATCGTTTATATGCCAAAGTAGTGGAAGAATTTGGGTGTTTTACCCTTGAGGTGATTAAAATGAGAAAAGAACCTTATGTTCAAGATCCGAGGTTCTCAACTTGAGGGCTTAAAGGGCGGATCATTAGCATATCAAATTGGTATGGTGATCGTGGCTTTAGTTCCAGGCCCCTCGGAATGATCATAATTAATTTCCCCCTTAACGGTCTTTAGGCGCTGTTGCATATTTTTAATACCATGACCACTGGTCAGACTCTCTTTTGTGGTCCCAATTCCATTATCAGAATAACGGACGGTCAAACAAGTGCCCTCCATCTTTAAATTGATCATGATTAAACTAGCCTGGCTGTGTTTTTTCATGTTGATCAGTAGTTCTTGTAGGATACGGTACAAGGCTCTTTGTTTGTCTTCACTGATATTTTCCCAAGGAATATCTTTCACACCTTTATTGAGTATTTGGGTGTCTTTATTACTGTAATTTGAAAGCAGATCAGCGAGGGTATCTTTAAATTCTATACCCACAGGAATATCACTGAAGTCCCGCGCGATATTTCGGGTTTTTCGATAAAGATTATCGATGGCACTTAAAAGAAAGGATTTAAAAGGGGTGTTTAAGGCGTCATTTTGAGTACGAGTCAAGAGATTAAAGACATCGTTTGCTATCTCGTCATGAACTTTTTTTGAAATGTAGAGTTCTGCTTGATAGGCAGCGATCTCTTTTTCTTGTAGATGCTTTCTTTTTAGACCTCTATACAAGAGATAAAAACCCGTTACGGTGAATATAAAAATGAGTATTAAATAAAAATTACGTGATTGCGCTTTTGATACTTGAAGTTCCTGTATAAGGGCGTTTGCTTTTAGGTTTTTATTTTCTTGTCTGTTGTACTCGACGTCGTATTTAATTTTGGCATAATGGTTTTTGCTACCCTGTCTAACCCTATAAATACTATCACTAAGATCTCTGTATAAGATAGCATATTCTCTGGGTTCTTTCGCTGTCTCAATAAGAATAGAAAGGGCCGCTAGTTGGTCATCAGGATTATTATAAGTTTTAGCAGTTTGATAAGCTAGTTTAGCCATATTAACTGCCTTGGGATCTAACCTGTCGGCATAGTGCTCGGCTAAACGAATATAACTTCCATTGAGGCGATAGGCAATGTTATTTTGTTTGCGCATCGCTAGGGCTTGTAATAAGTATGACTCAGCGTCTGTGTGGCCGAGCTTACTTTTGGCAAATGCCCAGTTGTTGAGTATTCGGGATTTATATCGAAGGTCTTTCGAAAAGTCATGGATAGAATCTGCCCTAAGGTCACTTAGTATATCAAAAGCAATTTTAAAATTCTGAAGTTCTATTTGTACTAATGCAATATTATTTCTTATGTTGTTCCTATGGTGCTTATCGGTGGTGAGTTCTAACGCTTTTTCATACCAGTACAACGCTTCATTGAAATTCCCTCTAGATTTTGTGAGTATGGCAATGTAATTATAGGTTCTAGAGAGTTCTTCTTTGTCTGATTTATCTGTTAAAAAAGTAAGACTTTCAACGGCAGTTAACTCAGCCTCTTCATAATTGCCGAGTGTTTGTAGAATTAAGGTAAGTAATTTTGCACGACTGTAAACCTTTGAGCTGTCCTTTAATTGTTTGTATAATTCAACACTCTGATAGGCATTAATTAAGGCAGAGTCTTTCTGATTACTTTTATTAAAATAGAAACCTTTTAGATACATGGCATCGGCCATACCAAAAGAGTCTTTTGACTTTTGGTAAAGGGAGAACAATTTATTGGCATAAATTAGGGCACTGTCCAAGGATCTTTTGTTTCCAAAAAGGACAATCCTTTGCCGGAGTATTTTTGTAAGGGCAGAATCGGAACGGTTTTCAATAAGGCGGAGCGCTCTATAGTTGGTATGAAGTGCAGCATCAATTTTAGAGGAATCCTTTAGCTGGTATGCTTGCTCATGCAAGGAATCTATATAACTTATGGAAACCTGCGGATCGCCATGTTTGATTTCTTTTTCACATGAGATCTGTAAGGTTATCATTAATAGTAATATGAGGAATGTGAATAGGGTACTTCGCATTCCTCAAATTTATGAATTAATTTCAATTAAACGCCTTCTGGGTCATCTGGATCTCCTCCAGTATTTGCGTCATCATCGTTGGCTTGATGATGATAAAGGCTTTCTGTGTCAGAAACATTATCATGGCTACAAGAATACATGGCCAGTGTGATGGATAAAAGAAGGACTCCTAAAACTAATTTTTTCATTTTTTTTCTTATTAAAATTGGACATCAGGGTTCCCTGCGGCGAGAAGGAAATAAAATTCCAAGGCCGCTAGTTCACCGCTATTTACGTTGTGGGAAGAAAAAATTCTCTGCGATTATTGGAGCCACTTCCCAATGACACCAATGAAATCGCGATGAGCATGTTTTAAAAAATGATTTTGCGCATCGAGGAAGTTAGCTTGACACCCTCAGGATCATTTTCTTATGGGCAAATTAAAGGGAGATAGGTCTTTTGACACTTGACAAAAGCTTGCCAATTTTGTCAAAACCCCTGTCATTTATGTCGAAGATTTGTCCAAAGTCTGCTAAGGCGGAGCTGTTGCGCTCTACGACATTTTTTAAACAAAGATTTCTAAGGGTAAAATGGAAGAAAAAAAAAGACCAACACATAACTTAATACATGTTGGTCCAGTTGTATAGAAAGTCGGCAATTTAAATCACCTTTTTTTATTTTTTAAATGGGATAATCCATTAAAAATCTCTGTATTCACCAGATAAATATTGATTAGCTTTATCTTCTTTGAATCGAGCATTTTCTGCATCCCAATGCAGCGTTTCTCCAGGGAATCTTCCAGCGATGGTTCCCAAAAGAATGGTTTCTGTTAGTCGAGCCGAGTATGAAAAAGGCGCTGTACATTCGTCTTTTCCAAGACAGGCATCTATAAACTGATGGTAGTGTTTAGGCCCTTCTGTGCTGTAATTTCTAACAGGTTTACCAAGCTTGTGCTTTCTGCTAATCTTTTCAATCTCTTTTGAAATATCAACATACTGACCATCGACAATCTTTTGTGGTAACTGCATAAAGTGAGGGAGTAATAACCTTCCTTTATCTCCTATAAACATCGCACCTTGTTCTGGTAGTGTACCATTTTCAGCGGCTACCACCTCCAAGGATGTTTTATCCTCAACACTTTGTTGATTTTCTTCCTTAGCTGCTGTTTGCTTTGGTGTTGTTTCCACTAGCGGTAATAATAAATCCTCATGCGCCTCTGGGGCTCCTGGCCCGTCATACCATACCCATTTTAAAGAATCAGTCGTATATTTTGTTCCAGGGAATTCATAGGTTACTATATTGTTCTCTGGAAAACTAAAACCATTGGATGGCCTACATTGCGTGGTAATGGTTCTCGGTACATCTAATTGAAGTGCATTATAAGGTGTATCAAAAATATGAACCCCCATATCTCCAAGTGTTCCACATCCATAATCCACTAGTTTTCGCCAGTTTCCTGGATGATAAACCCCTTCTTTATAAGGCCTGTCCTTAGAGGTGCCAAGCCATAAGTTCCAATCTAAATTTGGCGGTACAGGGTCTTGCCCCTCTGGAGCACCGCCATCATATCCCCAATTTTTAGGGGACCATGCTCTCACGGTGTGTACCTTTCCAATGATCCCGGATTGAATAAGCAAGGTGGCAAGTTTATAATCGTAAAACGAATGGACTTGTATGCCCATCTGTGTCACTAGTCCTTTTTCCGCGGCTAACTTATTCATCGCCCTGGATTCAGAAACATAATGGGTTAAGGGTTTTTGACAATAAACGGCCTTATCCAATTCCATGGCTAACATAGAGGCAGGCGCGTGGGTATGATCTGGAGTGGATACCACCACCGCATCTATTTGTTTTTCCATCTCTTGTAACATGGTGCGGTAATCGGTATATGTTTTAGCATTTGGATACATGGCTTTGGCTTGGGCTAGTAGATTCGAATCCACATCGCAAAGTCCTACCACTTCTACCGATTTATGCGATGCGATCGCTTTTAAATCCTCCTTACCCATAACACCTAATCCAATATGTGCTGTCCTGATGGTTTTACCTTTTAAAGCGGCTTCTGCTAGTGTTGGCACTAACATAAGTCCTAAGGTACCTAAACTTGATTTTTTGAGAAATTCTCTTTTGTCCATGATGAGAGAAATTAGATTATAATTTTTTAATTTTTATATTTTTAAACCATATTGGACTTGAATGATCTTGAAGCCCAATAAACCCTGTTTTATACTTTCCGTAATCAGGACTGTTTTTCCATTTGTCTGAGTTTTTCTTCTCATGCCAAGCCTCATCCCAGGGAACAAATGAAAGAACCATTTCTCCGTTGAGCCAATGTTCAACGCGCTCTGGAGTAAAGACAATCTTTGATGTATTCCATTCTCCTGCAGGATGTAAAATTTTATCAGCCTTTGGCGGGTGCATGGCGTAATCTGCAGCGGTAGATTGTAGTGGTTTTAATTGTTCTGGATTTTCTGTATATCCCAGAGATAGGTTGTACTCTGTCAGATCATGAATGTTTTCATAGTTTTCATCATCGATCAACTGGTATTCTGGTGAGACCACTGGAGGTCCATCATACCCCTCTTTTACGTGGTAGAATATACCACTGTTTCCACCAGCTGGAATTTTCCATTCCAAGTATAATTCGAAATTATCAAACTCTTCCTTAGCGTAAATAATATCCTTTCCGCCAGTGTAATCTTGTTCCAATCCGAGTTCGGTGTCAAAAGTCAGGGTGCTGTCTTTAACAATCCATCCAGGAGGAAGGGAGTCCATATTATATCCCCTCCATCCCTCTGTGGAGGTTCCATCAAATAGATAGATCCACTCTTGGGATGTATCCTCTGTGGTAGCAACGGGTTCTTCAACGGGAATTGTTTCTTTTTTCTCTGTGTTGCTTTTACAGGAAAAAACCATGGCAGCACCTAGGAGCAATAGCAAGGTTTGATGCCGTAATTTAATGTTTAGTTTCATTGAAATAATTGTTTATAGTTTGATTCTTTATAAGAAGCGAACTAATATAGGTATCAATTATAAGGTTTGAAATTTTTTTCTGGATTATTTCACAATTAAATAAGTTTCACTTCCTTTCTTTTAAGAATAACAAAGGTTTTTGGTGAATTTTTATGGTTGAAAAATCACCCATAATGCGCGAGGCATAATGGATTGAAAACAGACGCTTCTTTTTTGGCAGCGGGGTCGATTATATGATTATTTGGGGGATACATGGGGATGTTTTACAGTATAGAAATAGGTACTATTACTCTTTAAAATACCTGTGTAATGATAAAATATGGTTTATTTGCTTGCTTGTTTTTAATTTTAGGATTGTCTGTGGTTCATTCACAGGCTCCGATAGAAAATTTAGGACGGGCCCTGGTTGCTGTTCGCACTAGCGATTCCCAAGTATATATAGGATGGAGGCTCTTTAAGCAGGATCCTAAAGGAATTGGGTTTAATTTATATAGAGATGGGGTGCTGCTCAATGATTCTCCTATAGTAAATTCTACCAATTTTATCGATACAACTCAGGTTAATGGCTTGTATAGTTTGGAAATTGCTTCAGATCCCACGTTGTTTCAATCTGCTAAAGTTGTTGCAAAAACCCAGGTTTGGGATCAGCATTATTTGGAAATCCCCATCCAGCGACCTGAAGGAGGAGTGACTCCTGATGGGGTGCGTTATACCTATAGTGCAAATGATGCCAGTGTAGGTGATTTGGATGGAGATGGCCAATATGAAATTGTTTTAAAGTGGGTCCCCTCCAATGCGAAAGACAATTCTCATAATGGATACACTGGCAATGTATTGTTAGATGCATATAGTTTGTCAGGAGAACGAAAATGGCGTATTGATTTAGGTGTTAATATTCGTGCTGGTGCGCATTATACGCAATTTGTTGTGTATGATTTGGATGGAGATGGAAAAGCTGAGGTGGCTTGTAAAACTGCTGATGGGACAATTGATGGGGTGGGAAATATTTTAGGAGATCCTACTGCAGATTATCGCAATACTGATGGTAGGATTATTGAAGGCCCTGAGTATTTAAGTGTATTTGATGGTCAAACAGGCGCGCTGCGCTCTACCGTAGCCTATGTTCCAAAGAGGGGAGCGGTAGGATCTTGGGGAGACAATTATGGGAATAGATCCGATCGTTTCTTAGCTGCTGCGGCTTATTTAGATGGGAAACATCCGAGTTTAATCATGTGCAGAGGGTACTATACAAGAAGTGTAATTGTAGCCTGGGACTTGGTAAATGGGGAGTTGAAACAACGCTGGGTGTTCGATTCAGATACTCCAGCAAACAAGGCTTACGCAGGGCAAGGGAATCATAGCCTTAGTATTGCGGATGTAGATCAGGATTCCAAACAAGAGATCATATATGGTTCTATGACCATTGATGATGATGGACAAGGCCTATACACAACGGGATTAGGACATGGAGATGCCTTACACGTTTCTGATTTCGATCCTACAATTCCTGGCCTAGAGGTTTTTTCTCCCCATGAAAATAAACGCGATGGAGTTACTTTTCGTAAGGCAAAGACAGGTGAGATTATATGGCAACACAAAAATACCATTGACGTAGGGCGTGCATTAGCTGCTGATATCGATTCCACTAGTATGGGGACGGAATTCTGGGCCAAGGGTCCTATGGGCGTGTATAATATGTATGGAGAACAGCTTTCTGCGCACATCCCCTCTATTAATTTTGCCATTTGGTGGGATGGTGATTTGCAAAGGGAGTTACTCGATGGCAATCAAATTACCAAATATGGAGTTGGAACAATTTTTACAGCAGAACAGTGTCACTCCAATAACGGGACAAAGGCGACCCCATGTCTTCAGGCGGATTTATTTGGAGACTGGAGAGAAGAAGTTATATTCCGAACAGAGGATCATCGAGCGCTCCGTATATTTACCAGCACTGATCTAACTCCATGGCGAATTCCAACATTAATGCAGGATCTTCAATATCGCATGGCTGTGATATGGCAGAATTCTGGTTATAATCAGCCGCCCTGGCCTTCATTTTTTATAGGCAGTGGAATGTTACAGAAATGGTGATTTGGTGCCGATATTAATTAAAACATTTCGCGAAGACCCTCCCATTGCACCTCCCAGCCTCCATCCTTCGGAAATCCTGGGTTTTCTACCGTATTCCCCTCCCAGCCAGCGCACATCAGTGCAACAGCTGTTAGCAGGCCACCGTTACCAGGCAGATAGAGGGTTAATCGCTCATCCTGATAATTATGTCCATTTTTTAGATACGTATTGGTTTGAACATCCATCAGAAGTGCTTCTATCGCTTTTTCTGGTAGGTGCAACCTTGTGGCGGCCATGGCGGTCATTGGAAAGTCCCAACCCCATGTCTGTTCCCAACTCCACTTCTCCCATACCAAATCAAAGGTATTTCTCATAATCTGTAAATCGACCTTTTCTGTTAAGGGCAGCATCCCTAAGGTCCCTAGTACCGATGGATGATCCGTTTTGAACTCCGCATTGGTATAGGAGTCCTGGGCACTCTCTGTGGCCAAATATACATCTGCTAAGACAGGAAGGTCGGAAAGTTTCTCCACTACTTTTATCCAATTTGCAGGGGGCGTTTCTCCAAGTCTATTTTTCCAGGCAATTGCTGTTTTTAATCCCCAATGCCAATAGTTTAATTCATAGGTGGGATTATAGGTTTCAATAGCTTTAAAGCGTTCCTGTGCTGGAATAACTCCTGGGCCCAGTTCATAACGATCCAATTCCTTATTGTAATGTGCAAAGGAAGCCATAAATTCTGCGGTGGCAAATACCTTGTCTTTATATTGGTCTAGTATGTCCTTTGAAGGATTTTCTTGATATAATAATTCCGCAAAGGTAATATAATGGGGCTGTTGCCAAATTAGAAATGAACCAACGGAAGAAGGACTTTCATTACCGAAAGGATCGGTCATCTTTTGCCATCGAAGTCCACTAAACCCTTGACGTTCAGCTAGCTTGAATGCTTTGTGCTTTGCTTTTTCATACCAAGGCATGGATTTTTTTAGTAACGCACTACGACCCCACAGACTAAAGTGAACACCATGCCACCAATGCATTTCAAGGTGAGGCTTACCGTACCAGCTGTTATAGGTGAGTCCAGTTTCCTGGGGAGGCTCATTGGAAGTACATTGTATTTTGGTTAGGTATTGGGATAATACCACGCGACGTTCTAATTCAAAAGCTCTCGGGTCACTACATTTTGAAAAATCAACGGCGGCTCCACTTTCCCAAAAAGCCTCCCAATTTTCAGCACTGTTCACACGAGTTTGCTTGAAATTAGGAAGGTCTTTTTTAGTCTCATTAGTGCTAAAATCGACACTCATTGAAAAACTAGTATTCTCTGGTATGATGCGATAATCATGATCCTGTTTTTTGGATAGGTTAGTATTGGGATCATCCCATTGAAAATGAACATAGTAGGTAAGTGAGTCCATTTGATGGGTAACAAGCGCCTTGTTTTTCCCATTTTTCTTTAAGGTGGTTTTATAATTCAAGTCCGCTTGCCAGCGTACCCCTGTGTCTTTCCACTGTCCGCTAGGATAGGGGATGCGAAATCGAATTTGAAGCCTATCTTTTGTAATTAAATCAGAGGTGACTTTAAAAGAAACCACATCCTGGTTTTGATGGGCTATGGTTTCTACTTGAACTAAAGAACCTTCTACTTTGAATTCGCTGTAGATAATACCACTCCATAGATCTAAGCGTTGGTCAATAGCATCTATATCCTCAGGTCTTGCTAGCTGGCCGTTTTCTTTGATAATCTCAAAACCAAGATTGCCCAGTTGTAAACGATGTGGGTTTTCGCGAAACCAATTTACCGCATTTTTTTGTCGCTCTGGGGATTTTATTTGTACCGAATAGGGTACTTTTCGGCCGTATTGATCGTATTCCTTATTGGTCAAATCAAAGGTATAATCCTTGGGGTTTTTAAAACTATCCCAGCCCCAAGAAGCTTGTGTTCCCAATGCAATCCCACCTTGGTAATACCCTGGAAAACTTTGCAGCCCTGTTGCATCCACAGTAAAGGCAAACTGACCATTGCCAATACTGAGTGAAGCCAAAGTATCCATTGTAGTAACTGCTACTTGGTGACGATCTACTAAGGCTCTTCGGTCAATCTTTTGAGCAAGCACAAAGGTGGTTGTCATTAATAGAATGAAGGTGGTTTTCAGGGAGAATTGCGTGATCGTTTTCATGGTATTCTATTTTAGTAAAGTGAGACTCATAAGGCCTATAATTACCTCGTTTGCTATGGTGGTTAATTCTAAGTGGTCGAGTTCTTTCGTTGGATCTATGCTCAAATCCAACACTGTGGCAGCTCCGCCCTCTATAGCATAATTGGTAAAACCTTTTATGGAGCTATATTCACTGAATTGACGATGGAATGTTCCGGTTTTCAAATGAAGTCTCAAAGGAGGATCTGCGGAGATTTTAAAAGCGTATTGATCCATGTAATAATCCTGTTCAATAGGCCACCAGTTATCTGGATTTTTAAGCAATAGTTCTGAGGTGCTTCCATCTTTATAATGTACCCTGATGTGCCCGTTTACTAATTGAGATTGCATCGGATTTGTAGTACCAGCCATTAAGAAATAAAGATGTTTAGCTTTTCCAGAAAGTGGAATTTTTATGGTTTCTGGATAATTATCCCACATGGAGGTAAAGACAATATCGTTACGATCCTTAGGTGCAATGGCAAATGGGATGTTTTGAAAATAAATTGTTCCCTTGTTTTTTGCAGCCATATTTTTAAGCCCCGTATCATCTATTTCGGGTGCGATATTAGGGTAGCACCAGTTACCGATTCCCTGTAAGGGTAACTGAAGCGTAGGGGAATTTACCCTTGGGGAACTGTATTGTTGATTAAATATCTCACGCACCTTTTGATTGTAATAAGGCGCTAGGTCAATGGTTATGAATTTATCCTTTGCCTTGGCCTTGATATCCCAATTTTGTACTGAAAAATGGTGTTCTGAGGATCCTTTGATAGTTACCTTATTCGTTCCAGGAACAAGCTGCTCGGCATTTAAGTATAATGCTCCTTTTTCTAGGGATACTTTATTTTTATCAAGGGCTTTATGATTCAGTATCAGCGCATGTTCAGACACTGACTTTTGGTTGTTTTGAAAGCTTATGTGTGATCCTTTGGATGATGAGGATGATTTTGTTACTTCTATCGTTGGGCTAATTAGCATATTAATGGGCTCCCACCACTGAAAGGCTCCTTGTTGGAGCTTTATAAAAAAGGTCTTGTGCCCGGTGTTATTTTCAAGGTTCCCTTTTAGGTGGTGGTCCTTAAGTTGCGTCGATTGAAATACGCCTTGAGGGTCGTAGAGATCAATAAAGTTTACATCATCATTTGATAGCTCGAAAGGTTCTCCTACAGTAATTTTCTTCTTGTATTCAAGTTCTTTGATATGGTCTTCTTTCCATTTAATTTCAATAGCATATTCAGGGGTGTAAGGAGCATTGATAATTAATTTTGGAGTAACTAGAGCTGTAGTGTCCACAAGCCAATTGGTGGTGATTTGTTGATTAATTTTAATATAGGCTACCTGTTGTTTTTTAGCTGGAACAATTAGCTTTAGTGCCATGGGATTTTCCAATCTTGGGGTAATACGGTAATGACTACTAGAATGTTGGTAGGTGTAACTGTAGTGTAGGTCAGGTAATGAAATCGATGCATGCTTCCACTTGGATGGAAATCCTGGTTGGATATTTAAGGTATCTGATAAGGCATCAGGCTTTATACCAAATAAGCCCTCTGCTAAACTGCGAGCTGCCATTGCGATCGGATCAGCGAAGTCTCGGTAAAGTTCTCCTCGCATGGCATCATAGAAAGAAAGTTGCTGAAAGCCTCCTGGTGAAGCCCCGAGGTACATGCTCTCTACAATGGCACTTTGCCAGAGCTTAAAGGCCGCTTCAGGTCGATTTCCTTGCCAGTAGGCTAAGGAAGTATGCAAATTTTCAGCTAGTGCCACATTGTTAACTGACCAGGTGTAGGGTTGCCAGTTGGTGGTGGATATTAAAGCTAAATCTTCCAAATATAATCCTTTGGCTTTTACTGGAATATGGGGTATTTCCGTATCTATGTATCGGAGCATTTGATAGGCCTGAAAGGGAGTAGCGGCACCTTCATCAATGGGATGGTAAATTGACCATACCCCTGGTTGATCGTGTAATAATTGGTTTCCTAGAATGTCTTTATATTCGGCGAAGATCCCCTTATGTGGAACCCATAATTGATCGTTCATTGCCTTATGAATCTTCTGAGCCTCTAGCTTATAGGGCGCAATTTCCTGTGATGGTTTATTCAATTTTTTACCAATAGCATATGCTAATTTGTTGGCATTTAAATTATAGGCGCTCGAATAGCTAACCGACCCTCCACTGTATTGAAGGGCATCACTTGCCCAAATACAAGCATAAGCGTCATAGAGGTGGTTATTATCGGTGTCAAAATTTCTTTTCTCCCATGCGAGGTGCCGTTTGAGATAGGGCCACATCTTTTCCATAAATTCCATATCTGCTGACCATAGGTAATGTCGCAGTACTTGATTAAAAAATACTGAATTCATATCGTAATGATGGGCAACGGTGTTTTTGTTGGGGTGCCTACTGATGTAACCACTACTGAACATGGAGGTTCCAATTTCTTCCTTTTGTCTGGCAAAATTCCTAGTGGTATCCGGTACTACTGGTCCTGTAACAGGATGCAATACCTGGGAGTTCGCATAGCTGTAAAAATGAGATTTTGCACGGTCTTTCCAACCCAATGGATCCGCTACCGAAGCACCCCTCCAAGCATTTAAATGCATACGCCATGCAACGGATCCGTGTAAAAAAGCAGGATCCTCCCAAATAGCGTCTGCTGCGGTAGATAGTGCTCCACCCAAAGTATTGATAAAGGGATCGGGAGTATGGACCTTTACAATAGAAGCTTTTCTGTTCGCTGTTTGCAGGGCGGAGGTGAATTCATTTTCAAGTGTCTGTTGCGTTTGATCTGGAAATTTTTCACCATTCTCAAATTTCCAGTACTGTACTTTTTTGGTGCTATGCAACCTTCCCGTGATCAAGGGATAACGATCCTCTTTGGAATGATAAACTACGAAAGGGTTTCGCTGGTCACTTGCAGAGGCGAGTCTCACTTCTGACTCAGGAAATACGCCATACATGCTTCTGTTGTTACCCGTTTTTTGTTTGTTATGCTGGGACCCGTAATGAACCTTAAACGAAGTCTGCTTAATTTGGTAATTATTGTCTATACAGTACTCAGGATGTAAATAGAAAACGGATTCTGAATCTGCACCAATATCACCATTTCGCCAAAACTTTTTACCACTAGCACCGCCATAAACCCAATGCAGTGAGACCGTTTCAGGAAGGTTTTGGGGCTCTAGTTTAAGTATGAAACCTTCAGAATCTGCTAAGGCGGCAAGGGTAAGAAGAATCTCACCACCTTTAAGTAAGGGATCTTTGATGCGATAGCTCATCACACCAAAGCGATAGAGGGTCTGAATATGATCTGCAGCGGTAATCCATTTGCTCACGCTATTTTCAAAGACAATTCCCAATTTAAAATTTCCGCCCATACCAGGCATATACATGGCGAATTCTGGCAAATCACCAGCCTCCACTCTAAAGCCAGTATTGGTCCCATAAAGGGCTCTATTAAATCTTCGCTGACCTTGAATTAGCTCAAAACCATCTCCTTTAGGGAGGTAGTGAACCGATCGTATGCTATCATGCCAAAAGCCGTTGTTTTGTGCCGTAGAAACGCCTATAAATGCTAGGCAAAGTATTGTAAGAAGACCTCTGTTGAATCTCATCTGAACTTAGGTTGTAAAGGGTTCGTCTTTCTTCATAAGTAATACCTCCTTGGGGGAATGTTTAAAATAGTGTTCCAAAAATACCTTCTGGATGAAGGCGTAGTTTAAAAAGAGGTTAATTCTTCTTCTTTTGGTAATACTTGCTAAAAGCCAGGAATAAAATCCCGCAGAAAATCCATGTGGGTAATGTTACAAATGATAAAAAGATATCAAATTTAATGGAAATAAAGTAAAATATCCCGAAGCTTATAAGCCAAGCCCATAATACAGCTGGGTTGAAATTACTCATAGACTTCTCTGCATAGAAGGCTTGGATGCCAGCCTTTTCTGAGAAGAAATAATCAAAGACGATAACGGCTCCTATGGGCGCTAAAATAAATCCATAAAGCGATACAAAGTCTAATAATTTCATGGCAAAGGCTGGGAATAAACCAGCGATGGTAGCCAAACTTCCTGCTAACATGGTTACCCGAAATGTGGATAATTTGGGCATTACTGCTTGAAAGGCTAATCCCGCTCTGTAAATTGTTGGATTCGCCGTGGTCCAACCCGCTAGTATCACTGCGAGAATTCCAAAGACCCCTAGGGCGTTATAGGCCAGGGGACCAGGTGCAACGGTGGGTGCTTGACCATTGGCTAAAAATCCTTGTGCTTCAGGTGATTTTAAATACACTGCATATAAAAGAGCCGCAGCAATCCAGGCGATATAATGTCCTAGATAAATACCACCAGCGGTAGTCCATCCTAGTTTAGGAGATTTGGCAAAACGGAACACCGATAAATCCGACATTCCAATATGCATGGCCGCATTGGCGAACCACGACCATAGAAATACGTGCCAAAAGGTGTATTTTATTTGACCCGGAAAAGGATCGCTCCCTTCTCCCCAAAGGTTCCAAAAATCAGAAAAACTTCTGACCTCTAATTGGTAGAGTGCAACAATTCCACTAGCGATAAAGGCTAAGACGATAAATGGAGACATCCAATTGGCCGCCTTTGCAACTGTTGCATAACCTTTGGCAGCGATTATTGAAATAAGGGCTCCTAACACAAGGACAATTATTATCCAAGTCATTCCATTGGGCAGGGTGTCGGTGAGTTGTGGCATTTCCATATTAAATGGAATTCCGACAGCTGTGGCTGAAACCGTAATCATTGCACCAGCTAAAAAGCAAAATAGGACGCCGTTGGCCACATTATAATAGGTCACTAATTTTTTACCACAGATTTTCTCCAAATGAAAATAAAGGGTGTATCGAAACTTTGTACCGATTTCTGCCGTTAAAAATCGCCAGCTCAGTACAGCCATGAAATTTCCTAATAAAAGGCCGACAATAAGATCAAAGGCTGAAACTCCAGTAGTTAAAAACAAAGGACCTATCACAAATTCGGTTCCTGCGGCATGCTCTCCAGCATACATGCCTAAAAAGCTTTTCCAACCTTTTAATTTCGAATCAGGCACCGGTTGTCTTTCGTATTCTCCTGATTGGATTTGTTCCATATTTTCTACTGCGGTATGTGGTGTGGTCATAGGTTACTTCGTATTTTAAATTAAATGTTTAGGTAGATCGCTTACCTTTTCACAGCATAATTGATCTAAAACCTGTTTTAACTGAACTTTTAACATGGAGATAGTATGATCTCCACCCTTTGCCCCGAGGGCTGCGGCACCATACATAAAAGACCTACCCATAAAAGTGAACTTCGCACCACTGGCTAGACTTCGTGCTATATCAGGACCTGAGCGAATTCCACTGTCCATCATAACTTCAATTTGGTCCCCGTACTTAGCGGCTATATGGTGCAACGGTTTTATGGTAGATTCGCCAGCGTCCAACTGTCGTCCTCCGTGGTTAGAGACAATAATGCCATCAAAGCCCAATTGTATAGCATCAAGGGTATCTGCCTCTGAACTAACGCCTTTAAGCACTAACTTACCTTTCCATTGGTCTCGTATGGGTGCGATTCGTTCCTTATTGAGTCTTCCACTGAAGGTTTGATCCATAAACCTCCCTAATTGCGTGAGGTTTAAGCCATCTGGCATATAGGGCTTCAGGTTTTCAAAATTAGGTTGACCATGTTTTAGGGTTTCAAAAGCCCATCTTGGTTTTTGGAGTATTTGTAAAATATTTGTCAAGGTCATTTTTGGTGGCAGGGCTAATCCATTCCTAAAATCTTTGGGACGATAACCAAAGGTGGGTACATCACAAAGTAATACCAGTACTGGACATTGGGCCGAGGCTGCTCTATTAATAATATCCTTTCGTATGGAATCCTCCACGGGATTGTATAGCTGAAACCAG
>NZ_DATGNU010000098.1:0-84597 GCF_035306585.1 Galbibacter sp. | reverse complement strand
TCTGTGATATGGATAAGTCCATCCACACCTCCAAGGTCGATAAACACTCCGTAAGAAGTGATGTTTTTAACAGTACCTTCAAGAACTTGACCTTTTTCAAGTTGTCCGATGATTTCTTTTTTCTGTTCTTCGATATCAGCCTCGATAAGAGCTTTGTGAGAAACAACAACGTTTTTGAATTCGTGATTGATTTTAACTACCTTGAATTCCATTGTTTTACCTACGTATGCATCGTAATCACGGATAGGCTTCACATCAATTTGAGAACCAGGTAAGAACGCTTCGATTCCGAATACATCTACAATCATACCTCCTTTAGTTCTACACTTAACAAAACCGTTAACAATCTCTCCTTTATCATGAGCAGCATTAACGCGATCCCAAGCTTTGATTGTTCTAGCTTTACGGTGAGACAATACTAGTTGTCCTGATTTATCTTCGCGAACATCGATTAAAACTTCAACCTTGTCCCCTACACTTAAATTAGGGTTGTAACGAAACTCGTTTAAAGAAATAACACCTTCAGATTTGGCGTTAATATCGATAATAGCCTCTCTGTCAGTAAGGTGAACAACAGTTCCCTCAACAACCTCTTCATCAGCTGTATCAACAAAATTCTCTTCAACTAAGTTTTCGAATTCTTTTAATTTTTCATCTTCAACTTGGTCAATTCCTTCTTCGTAATTGTGCCAGTTAAAGTTTTTTAGAAACTCCTCAGTAGATACAGTTTCTTTTACTTCCGTTTGTACTTGAGCAGAGGTTGCTTCTGCTGCTTGTTCTTTTTGTGTTTCTTTAGCTTCAGCCATTTGCTGAGAATAATTTGTATTCTGTATTAAATCAGGAGGTTAACAATATTTAATCACAGAAGATGTTGTTATTAATTTTTTATATAATCCCTTTTCCCTCCTGGCTTAGTAAAAAGGAGTGCAAATTTACAATTATATTAATTGATTTACAAACAATTATCTAAATAATCATTTTTGATAGCTATAGGTGGATCACCCAAGTGCTTGCAGTGTCTTATTGACAAGTTCTAAGCATTTTTGAAAAGTCTCTTCTAAACTAAGGTTCGTACTGTCAATTTCAATAGCCCCATCGGCTTTCACTAAAGGAGAGTCTGCTCTGGTGGTATCAATTAAATCCCGTTTTTGAACATTTTCAAGAACCTCTTGATAGGTAACCTTGTCTCCTCTCTCTGTGAGTTCCATATAACGCCGCTGCGCTCTCACATTTGCTGAGGCTGTCATGAATAGTTTTAATTCGGCATCAGGAAAAATAACCGTCCCCACATCCCTACCATCCATAACGATCGCTTTGTTATTCCCCATGGCCTTTTGCTGTTGGACCAGTTTGTGTCGAACCTCCGATATAGCAGCTATCTCACTAACCACCTGAGAAACTTCAAGGGTCCTAATTTGCTTCTCTATAAGATCTCCATTGAGGTAAATCTCAGGAAGCCCAGTAGTGTTGTTTAACCTAAACTCCAAATGAATCTTATCAAGTGCTTGAATTAATTGTTCTTTTTGAAGCTTTTGATTGCGAAACATATCGTTTGACAGAGCATAATATGAAACCGCTCTATACATCGCCCCTGTATCGACATAAACATATCCTAAAGATTTAGCCAATTTCTTGGCTATGGTACTCTTACCAGTGGAGGAATATCCGTCAATGGCAATGGTAATTTTTCGCATCTCAATAGTTGTATCATTGTTTCCACGTATTGAAACACTCACCCTCAATACGTGGATATTCAATTCTATAAATGTTATAGCTTTTTAGCATTTTTGACCTTGACCTGCGTGATGGCCAAATCAATGACCTCACTCATCTCTTTTACATAGTGAAAGGTCAATCCTTTCAAGTATTCTTCCTTGATTTCCTCAATATCACGTCTGTTTTCTTCACACAAAATAATCTCTTTAATCCGTGCTCTTTTCGCTGCGAGAATCTTCTCCTTAATACCCCCTACAGGTAAGACCTTCCCTCTAAGGGTAATTTCTCCAGTCATAGCCAAACTCTTCTTCACCTTACGCTGGGTAAAAAGCGAAACAAGAGAAGTGAGCATGGTTATCCCAGCACTTGGACCGTCCTTCGGAGTTGCCCCTTCAGGAACGTGGATATGAACGTTATAGTTATCAAAAATAGTAGGATCAATGCCTATTGATTCTGCGTTGGACTTGATATATTCCATGGCAATAGTGGCAGACTCCTTCATTACCTTTCCTAGATTCCCAGTAATACTTAGGGCCCCTTTACCTTTAGAGAGGATCGATTCAATGAATAAAATATCTCCTCCAACACTGGTCCAGGCCAGACCTGTAACCACTCCAGCCACATCGTTGTTTTCGTATTTATCGCGCTCCAATCTCGGTGGACCTAAAACCTCCTCCACATCTTTTACACTAACCTTCACATTATATTCCTGTTCCATCGCAAGGGACTTTGCAGCAAAACGAACCATTTTCGCGATTTGCTTCTCTAGTCCTCTGACTCCAGATTCACGGGTATAACCCTCTACGATCTTTTCTAATTCTCGTTTTCCGATCTTTAATTGGCTAGAATCCATCCCATGTTCTTCCAGCTGTTTTGGTAATAAATGGCGCTTGGCGATTTCTACCTTCTCCTCAATGGTGTAACCAGAGACATTAATGATCTCCATACGATCTCTTAAAGCTGGTTGAATAGGCCCCAAGTTGTTTGCCGTAGCAATAAACATCACTTTGGACAAATCATATCCCATTTCCAAGAAATTATCGTAAAACTCACTGTTTTGTTCTGGATCCAACACCTCTAACATCGCCGAGGATGGATCTCCACTATGACTCACAGAAAGCTTATCAATTTCATCAAGAATAAACACCGGATTAGATGTGCCCGCTTTTTTCAAAGATTGAATGATACGTCCTGGCATTGCACCGATATAGGTTTTACGATGACCACGAATCTCAGCCTCATCACGTAATCCTCCCAGTGAAATTCTCACATATTCTCTACCAAGAGCCTCTGCAACAGATTTCCCCAATGAAGTCTTACCCACACCTGGAGGACCATAAAGACATAATATTGGTGACTTCATGTCATTTCGAAGCTTTAGAACTGCCAAATATTCAATAATTCTCTTTTTGACATCCTCTAGGCCATAATGATCCCTGTCCAGGATTTTTTGAGCACGTTTTAAATCAAATTTGTCTTTTGAAAATTCACCCCAAGGTAGATCTAAAAATAAATCCAGGTAATTTCGCTGAATGGAATATTCCGCAACTTGTGGATTCATGCGTTGTAATTTCGCCAGCTCCTTTTCAAAATGTTCCTTTACTTTAGCATCCCATTTTTTATCTTTCGCTTTAAGACGCATTTGTTCTACTTCCTCTTCGTAAGAACCACCACCAAGTTCCTCTTGAATAGTTTTCATTTGCTGATGTAGAAAGTATTCTCGTTGTTGTTGATCCATATCAGATCTCACTCGTGATTGGATGTCATTTCTAAGAGCCAGCTTCTGAAGTTCGACATTCATGTACTTCAAGGTTGCTAATGCACGCTCCATTAACTTTGAATTCTCAAGCAACTTCTGTTTATCAACCACTTCCAGATTTAAATTCGATGAAATGAAGTTTACTAAAAATGAATTACTCTCAATATTCTTAATGGCGAACGATGCCTCCGAAGGGATGTTTGGACTCTCCTTTATAATCTGAAGTGCCAAATCCTTTACCGAATCAATGATGGTGGTAAATTCTTCATTATCCTTTTCCGGTTTCTCCTCAGGCAAACCCTTAATGGTCGCAGTGATGTAAGGCTCAGTTTCTAAAATTTGATCAATCTCAAAGCGCTTTTTACCCTGAATGATCACAGTGGTGTTTCCATCTGGCATCTTTAGCACTCTTAAAATCCTAGCCACGGTCCCCACTTGATTGAGATCTTTGACCTCTGGGTTCTCGATCGACTCATCCTTTTGCGCTACCACTCCAATAACCTTGCTACCGTTAGAGGCGTCTTTAATTAGTTTTATAGATTTATCTCTACCCGCAGTAATAGGTATGACTACCCCTGGAAATAAAACCGTATTTCGAAGTGGTAAAATCGGTAAACTCACCGGTAAGGATTCGTTGTTTATCTCCTCCTCATCTTCAGGTGTCATTAACGGAATTAACTCGGCGTCGTCATCAATATGTTGAAGTGACAAATTGTCAATGTTAAAAAAATTATTCCTACTCATAGTTTTACATGGGTCAATCTGTCATTACTAACAGAGGACATTTGACTTTTTAATAATTTTATAAAGCGTTCACTTATTGCTTCCTAGCTATGGTAATCGCAATAGCTTTTTTTTCGTTAAATTATATAGGCAATTGCTGTGCCATTTTCAACCGAATAGCTAAAATAAAAATCAGACCCTTTACAATTTGTCCTCTAAAAGTTGAACCTAATGGACTTTAATTCTTTGCAGGATTGCTTTTGGGAGTTATAACTTGTCATGCATTTATGGACAGATATTACTTAAATCGATATCTCGTTTATACTTCAATGTATTTATGCTTAATACCGTATAATACAAGTCCAATTCTACTTTTAACTTCAAGTTTATCGAAGAGACTTTCTCTATACCCATCGACCGTTTTTGGGGAAAGAAACATTTGTGTAGCAATTTCTTTATAAGTCATCTCTGTACAGGCTAATTTGAGAAACTCTATTTCTCTGTCTTTTAATTTGATTCCACTACCAGTTTCATTTTGTTCCTTGCGATCAATGGTATCAAGAAGCTTATTGGTAATTTTATCCGAATAATAGAAACCGTTATAAATCACATCATTCAAAGCGCCTTCAAAAATCTTTGGATGAATGTCTTTAAGCAGGTATCCCTTCGCGCCCAAGCGAAGCATCTTTATAATTGTCTCTTCACTATCATCCATAGAAAGAGCAATAGCTTTCTGTTCAGGTGCATTATCATTTAACCACTCCATGGTTTCGATGCCACTCATAATAGGCATATTGATATCTAACAAAACAATATCTGGCGCACCATATTTTTGCATACATTCGATAAAATGCTGACCATTTGTAGCGTGAAAACTCACTTGATATCCTTTAAAGGATTCTATTAACGAGGTTAATGATTTGGCGAATAACAAATGATCATCTACTACAGCTATGGTATGTTTCTGGTCCATAATCAGGTTGGCTTGGTTGGATAGTTCAAAGTTACTGAAACTCCTTTATTTTTTCCTGTTTTGATTGAAAAATCTGCTCCAATAAGTTCACTTCTACGTTGCATGTTCATAATACCACTCCCTTTTTTTTCGAATTCCAGATCAAATCCTACGCCATTATCCGTCGCATTGACGTATAATTCTTCTGGAAGATAGTTCAAATTAATGGTCAGTAAAGAAGCTTTGGAATACTTGACCACATTAGAGAAGCACTCTTGAAATATTCTAAATATAATGATCTCGTCCTTTTTGTTTATATGGTACGGCTCACCTTGTACATTGTATTCTATCTCAAGGAAATTTAAGCGCTTGAAACGGTTAATTTCCAGCTCAAGGGATTCCTGAAGACCTCTACTAGAAACAAAATCATTATTCAGGGTATGCGATAACTGCCTGAGTTCCTTTAAACCTTGTCCCAAAACATCCGAGGCTTCCTTAAAGGATTTCATTTTATCCTCTGGAACTTCATTCTGCAGCATATTGAGTTGCAACTTTGCCACTGATAGTAGCTGACCTATATTATCGTGTAATTCCCAACTAATATTTCTAAATGTCTGCTCCTGGATCTCCGTTTGAGCCTTTGCCAATTCTTGCTCAAACTTTTGTTTTTCCTCAGCATTTTCAATAAGCAATTGCGTTTTCCTTCTTTGATATGCTAAAAAAAAGCTTATAAAAAAAGCTAACAAAATCACAATAAGTATACTAACATATACAATGAGACTAATTATTTCCTTCTGGTTTTCCATAGGGTGGTAGGGAACTATTGAGCATTTTGTTTAATCTTTCACAAATTAAGTGCTCGAAATTATTAATGACACAAAACTAACTCTTACACTTATCATTAAAAGGGGTGTTTTTCCCTATTTTACATCAAAGATGTTGCAACTTTTTTTCTTGGCCATAGTATTTCACACTCACAATAAAACCTACAATAAAACAGCCATACATTACATAACTCGATAGTACTAAGATATATACATAGATGGAGGCTGAAAAATTGAGTTGTTTGGCAAAAATAAAAATAGGCATGGTCACCAAATTAAAGAATAGGATTCCCATGGTAAGCCAAAAAGGTAACGTTTGATAAAAGCTCAAGATCTTATCACTCTTAAGAATGGTCATAAAATAAAAACAAATGGCTACCACGGTAAACACAACACCTGCAAACATATGAGGCTGTAGCCAAGAAACCATCAGATCCTCAAAGTTTAAAAGACTGTGAATCACAAGAGCGGAATAAATCACAATACACACATCAATTGTCCTGGCCGATCTTCTACATCCTAAGATTGATTTGTAGTACCACAGATAGACATAGAATGAAACGATGGAATACATACTTCCAACCCATATGCTCGATGCGATAAGCTGATCAGGGAGAATATATGACATTAACTTTAGAAAATTCCAATGGGGATAGAAAAGCCGTGCTGTGGGCAATAAGTTCAGTAATTCTATCAAAAAAGTAAACCATAAAAAAGGCATAAAGATCCAAGATTGTGACCCTTTATATTTTTTATAAGTAATCGTCGCAATAATTGCTGTTAAAAAAACAGCAAAAATGATGGTCTTTTTTAATAAAAACTCAAAACTCAACATCAATCCAAAAAATCATTTATTGAGGATAATTCGCTGATGGCGGATCCCCATCACTTCCGTACTCCAAGGGGTCTACAGCAGTTATATCACGTGATACTGCATATAGCGGCAAACTCAACGAAACCATATTACCCTCTTGTTGTTCCTTACCCATTGTCCCAGTTGGAGTGATGAATGTGGTTAGCATATTATCTTTTTCTCCATGACCCTTTTTTGGAAACACTCCTATATACACCCGAAAGCCATCCACTTTTCCTCCGCTTTTCTCTACCTTCTCAATGGAATTATCAATATAAGTAAGCAGTTGATCTACAGAGTACCAATCAGAAACTGCAAGTTCAAACTTAGGTTTTCTTGGCTTCACGTTGATGGGGGCTTTCAGCTCCTGTACCTCTTTAAGATTCACTTTATTTTCCAGAGCTGCCATGAGTTTAGCATTGATCTCCTTATAGTATGCTAATGAATCCGACTGTGCAAACAATAACTCCATATCTTTTATATAGCGTTTGCTCATATTCTCCGCCTTTGAGGGAGGTAATTTATGCTTAGATAATTCGACAGGGTTGTAGTTTAATACCCCGCCTTGTGGTTGTGTGCAGGAAGAACTAATCAATGATCCGACAACAATAACGGATGTCAAGATTAATTTCAATTGGTTGGTTTTCATTTTTAACAAATTTGGTTAATGAATTTAATCCTAATAAATTGTTATTCAGTATTTAAAATTTATCACGAAGATACTCTAAAAAAGTGGAGCACCCACTTGTACTGAATTATAGTCATAAAGTGTAATTAATTCAAAATTAACAGTTTAGATTAACAAAACAGTTCTTAAAAATCTATTTTTTCACATAAATTTCGATTAAAAGTAAAAATTCAACGGTGTAAGGTTGCTTGAAAATCAGTGATTTGCACAAACACTCTATTTAAAAACAATACGGATAAATTACTGAAACAATTTTTAATTTTTATAACTCTTGAGTAGATTTGAGTTTTAAACCCAGTAAATAATGAATAGAAGATCCTTTATTTCAACAGGTGCCCAACTATCGGTGTTATCCGCGTTCCCTGCCGCAAGTCTAGCACCATCACCCTCGATCGATCCCTTATATAACTCAAAAGAAATAGCCACCATACTTCCTAAAAAGTTGAATAAAGGCGATACTGTTGGATTAATTGCTCCTGGGTATTCTTTGTCTTCAAAAGCTTTGGAAAACGCCATTAGCAATGTACAAGCTATGGGGTTTAAGCCATACCACACCTCAAGAATTAAAGGAAGGGATGGATATTTCAGTAATACCGATAAGTTAAGAGCAGCGGATGTAGAGGAAATGTTTCTAGACCCTCAGGTTGACGGAATCATTTGCGCAAGGGGTGGATATGGTTGTACCCGTATATTAGATCTTATCAACTACGATTATATTGCACAAAACCCCAAAGTACTCGTAGGGTTTAGTGATATAACTGCTTTAGCCAATACCATCCATCGCAAAACAGGATTGGTTACTTTCCACGGTCCTGTGGCCACTACACTTGAGAACACTTACAACCGGGATAATTTATATAGAATTATCACCCAACCCAAAGAGCTTTTTACGATTAAGTCAGAGCATTACACTCCCGAGGTGGTACAAAGTGATGATACCTTTGAGCAATATGTAATTAATCCTGGTGTTATAACAGCACCACTTCTAGGGGGTAATTTATCGTTACTCTCGGCCATGTGTGGTACTCAATACGACCTAGATTACACAGGAAAACTGGTATTTATAGAGGACATCGAAGAAGATCCATATCGAATTGATCGAATGTTTACCCAACTCCTTAGCGCCCCTACTTTTAAGCATGCAGCAGGCATCGTTCTTGGTGTTTTTAAAGGATGTAATGAGCCGAAAAGGGTGTCCTTTACACTAAAAGAAGTCATATTGGATCGAATCAAACCACTTAATATTCCTTCGATTTACGGATTTTCCATAGGACATATTGATCACAATCTCACATTACCTATTGGTATTAATGCCACCTTAAATACCGATACATTTTCAATTGAACTCCTTCAAAGAGCGATACAAGATTAACATCCTAGAATATTTTGGCATAAATTTGACCCATGGTTTTTACAACACAACGACTACAAATTAGACGACTTACCCTTGCGGATCTTGACCTGTTTCACAAAATGCAAAATGACCAACAAGTGATGCGTTACATAGGTGGGAAGGTATCATCCTATCAAGAGAACAAAAAAGACCTGGAAAACATCCTTAAATTTTATAATACTCCTAAAAATGATTTCTGGGTATGGGCTATTGCCCTAAAAAGTAACCGTGATTTTATAGGTACAGTTGCCCTTGTAAAAAACCAAAAAGGTGAATACGAAATAGGGTATCGACTGCTTAAAACATATTGGAGACAAGGGTATGGAAAAGAAGAAGTAATGGGCTTATTAAATATGCCTTTGAAGAATTGCATCTAAAAGAAATTGTTGCTTATGTAGACAAAAACAATATTACCTCAGTTCGAATCTTAGATAGTACCTTTAATTTTATTAAGGAAATTTACAATGAACAGGACAATTGCATCGACCGATACTACAAGCTCTCTAATTAACCACGGAGTTTAGATGTAAATTGACCTAATTAGCGACATCACTTATGAATTTTATACGGTATAACCTTATTTCATCATCCTCATAATCTCCATCAAACTCTTCCATAGCATGAGAAATCTTATCATCTTGTGCCTCTAAGAAGTAATCTTGTAACTCTTCCTGTTGATCTTCGTCAAGGATCTCATCGATCCAATAATCTAAATTGAGTTTCGTACCCATATAGACGATCTGCTCCATTTCTTTAATTAAATCGTCCATAGAAATTCCTTTGGCAGAGGCAATGTCATCCAAAGGCAATTTGCGGTCAATGTTTTGAATCACGTACAGTTTTAAAGCGGAATTAGCCCCGGTGGATTTGACCACCAGATCATCTGGTCTAATGATGTCATTTTCTTCCACATACTGTTGTATAAGCTGTAGAAAAGGTGTACCATATTTTTTTGCTTTTCCTTCACCCACACCGTGAATATTCAACAGCTCCTCCACGTTTACTGGATATTTAAGAGCCATGTCCTCTAAGGAGGGGTCTTGGAAGATCACAAAAGGAGGTATTTCCAACTTCTTTGCCTGTTGTTTTCTTAAATCTTTTAAAAGACCCAATAATTTGGTATCTGCCACTGCTCCACCTGCTTTGGCAGCCGATACGATAGTATCGACATTTTTATCGACATAACTATGGTCTTCGGTCATTTTAAAGGATTCTGGATGTTTTAAAAACTCCACTCCTTTGTCATTTAAATGCAGTACTCCATATTGCTCAATTTCTTTTCGAATATACCCTTGCACAAGTACTTGGCGAATAAGTGCCATCCAATAAGCCGCATCGTTTTCTTTTCCAATTCCAAAAAATGGACGCTCATCCGTTTTATGAGATTTTATCAGGGCATTCACCTTTCCAATTAACGTGTTGACAATCTCTTTTGCCTTGTATTTTTCTTTGGTTCCTTTGATAACCTTAAGGAGTTTAACCACATCATCCATGGCCTCCTTTTTCTTCTTCGGATAACGAACATTGTCATCCATAGAGGCTCCTTCTCCCGTCTCAGGATCAAATTCTTCACCAAAATAATGTAGTATATACATTCTTCTTGACATCGATGTCTCGGCATAAGCCACCATATCCTGAAGTAAAGCATGACCTATCTCCTGCTCTGCAACAGGTTTACCACTCATGAACTTTTCTAACTTTTCGATGTCTTTATAGGAATAAAAAGCCAAACAATGTCCTTCACCTCCATCACGTCCTGCCCTACCGGTCTCTTGATAATAGCTTTCAATACTTTTGGGAATATCGTGATGAATTACAAATCGTACATCGGGTTTGTCAATCCCCATACCAAAAGCGATCGTAGCAACCACTACATCCACATCCTCCATTAAAAACATATCTTGGTGCTTCGCTCTTGTTTTGGCATCTAAACCAGCATGATAAGGAACTGCTTTTATTCCGTTAACTTCAAGGGTTTGTGCCAGTTCCTCTACTTTTTTACGACTCAAACAATAGATAATACCAGATTTACCAGCATTTTGTTTAACAAATCGAATAATATCGACATCTACATTTTTTGTTTTAGGTCGAACCTCATAATAAAGGTTAGGTCTATTAAAAGAAGCTTTAAACACATTGGCCTGCCCAATTCCAAGGTTCTTTAGGATGTCCTCCTGAACTTTCTCTGTCGCTGTAGCAGTCAGCGCTATAATAGGTATATCGTCGCCTAGGCGTTGAATGATAGTTCGAATATTTCTGTATTCAGGCCGAAAGTCATGCCCCCATTCTGAAATACAGTGTGCCTCGTCTACCGCAACAAAAGAAATTTTTACAGTTCTAAAGAACTCTATATACTCTTCCTTAGTCAAGGACTCCGGTGCCACATATAGCAACTTGGTTACCCCATTTGTGATATCCTCTTTAACTTGTCGAATTTCCGATTTATTTAATGAAGAGTTTAGCACATGTGCAATCCCCTTATTGGAGGATATCCCTCTAATGGCATCCACCTGGTTTTTCATTAACGCAATTAAGGGAGATATTACAATCGCTGTCCCGTCTTTCACTAAAGCAGGCAGTTGATAGCAGAGGGATTTCCCTCCACCTGTAGGCATTATAACAAACGTATTGTGATCATTAACGATACTCTTTATTACCTTTTCCTGTAATCCCTTAAACTGACTGAATCCAAAATATTCTTTTAGCGCCCCCTGTAAGTCAATTTCAGCTGAACTCATCCTTTCGTTTTACTATTTTATATACATTTGCACTACTAAAGATACTAATTAATCTTTAGTTTTTGCAAATATAAAATTTTAAAAATTTGAGCACCAAAGATGCGATTATAGCTAATGCTATCAAGGTCATTGATACTGAGAGTAATGCCATCAAAAACCTTGCCCAATTTGTGGACGACGCTTTCGCTGAAGCTGTAGAGTACATTTATAACTCCAACGGTAGAGTAATTATTACTGGCGTTGGAAAGAGTGCAATAATTGGCACAAAAATCGTCGCAACATTAAATTCAACAGGTACGCCTGCCGTTTTTATGCACGCTGCAGATGCCATTCATGGCGATCTAGGTACCATATTAAAGGACGATGTAGTGATCTGTATTTCAAAAAGTGGGAACACCGCAGAGATCAAAGTATTGGTGCCTTTTCTAAAAGAAGGTCCTAATAAACTCATCGCAATTACGGCAAACCCAGATTCATATTTAGGTCAAGAGGCAGATTATATATTAAATGCCTATGTGGAAAAAGAAGCTTGCCCAAACAACCTCGCCCCAACCACAAGTACAACAGCACAATTAGTTCTCGGGGATGCCCTGGCGATTTGCCTTTTAAGTCTTCGTAAGTTTAGTAGCGCTGATTTTGCCAAATATCATCCAGGGGGTGCTTTGGGAAAAAAACTATATTTACGGGTCAAAGATATCGCTCGAATGAACTTAAAACCACAAGTAACTGAACAAAGTAGTGTAAAGGATGTCATCGTCGAGATCTCTGAAAAGCTCATGGGGGTGACAGCCGTTACAAGGGATGAAAAGATCATAGGTATTATAACCGATGGTGACATTCGTAGGATGCTAAGCAAATACGATTATATCAATGACCTTAAGGCCAAAGACATCATGTCCGAGCATCCCAAAACCGTCAATGCCGACATACTTGCTGTGGATGCACTAGATGTCATGGATGAATTTGGTATTTCACAGCTTTTAGTGGAAAAAAATGAACATTATTACGGGGTCATTCACTTGCATGACCTCATTAAAGAAGGAATCATATAATGACAAAGAAGATTGGAACTGGAAAAGATGAAAACGAAATGTCTTTCCTCGATCACCTTGAAGTACTAAGGTGGCATTTAATAAGATCAACCCTGGCAGTTGTTATTGTCGGGATTGTTGCTTTTATTGCAAAAGATTTTATATTTGATACCATTTTATTTGGACCTAAAAAAGCAGAATTTCCTACCTATCAATTCTTCTGTCAGATCTCAAGATCACTAGGACTCGATGAATCCTTTTGTGACGGCCCAGACTTTAGAATTCAAAGTAGGCAAATGGCTGGACAGTTCTCTGCCCACATTTGGACATCGATTTGGGCAGGATTTATTTTAGCCTTTCCTTATATTCTTTGGGAAGTATGGCGTTTTATCAGTCCTGGACTTTATGAAAACGAACGAAAAAATTCAAGAGGTTTTATCCTTATTGCTTCTTTATTATTCTTTGTAGGGGTTCTATTTGGTTATTATGTCATCTCTCCTTTATCTATTAACTTTCTTGCCAATTACAAGGTGAGCCAAGAGGTCTTTAATGACATTGATTTGGCATCCTATATCTCGACAGTAAGATCCTCTGTTATTGCATGTGGACTTATATTCGAATTGCCCATTTTAATGTACTTTCTGACCAAAATAGGATTAGTAACTCCTGAATTTCTAAGAAAATACAGGAAAATTTCCATTGTAGTTGTTCTTATTTTGTCAGCAGTAATTACCCCCCCAGACGTAGCCAGTCAAATTATCGTGGCTATCCCGATCTTATTACTTTATGAATTGAGTATTTATATCTCAAAAATCGTACTAAAAAGAGAGGAAAGGAAACTTAAGAGAGAAAAAGCGAAAAATAAAGCATAATTATGGCCAATCAAGTGGAGGAATTCAATGCCTACCGTAAGAAAATGAATGACCGCATATTGTCGGATAACAACAAAGTGATTAAACGTATTTTTAATTTAGATACCAATGCCTATATGCCAGGGGCTTTGGATGTAAAGACCAAGGAGCTATTAGGTCTTGTGGCCTCCACTGTACTTCGTTGTGACGATTGTATAAAGTATCATCTAGAGACTTGTTACAAAGAAGGTCTTACGAAAGAACAAGTGGTAGAAGCCCTAGGAATTGCAACGGTAGTAGGTGGGACAATCGTTATACCTCATCTTAGAAGAGCCTATGAATTTTGGGATGCGCTAGAGGAAGAAAAATCATAAAATGAAGTGAAATTAAGAAAATGTAATTTCGAATTCCATATTTTTGGTATTTCGCAATTAAGTTAAGCGTTTCAAAACATAACTATGAAGTTAAGAGCTGAAAACATAATGAAGTCCTACAAAGGGCGAAAAGTTGTAAAGGGAATATCGCTAGAGGTCAATCGTGGTGAAATCGTTGGGTTGTTAGGACCAAATGGAGCTGGTAAAACAACCTCATTCTATATGATCGTGGGATTGATTAAACCCAATAGTGGAAAGATTTTTTTAGATAATATGGAAATTACCAAATTCCCTATGTACAAACGAGCACAAAACGGGATTGGATATTTGGCTCAAGAGGCTTCCGTTTTTAGAAAGTTAAGTATCGAGGACAACATAATGAGTGTCCTTCAACTTACTAAACTTTCGAAAAAGGAACAAAAAATGAAAATGGAAGCGCTGATCGATGAATTCAGCCTGGGACATATTCGAAAAAATCGTGGAGATTTGCTTTCAGGTGGGGAGAGAAGGAGAACTGAGATCGCCCGAGCATTAGCCACGGATCCCAGCTTTATTTTACTCGATGAGCCTTTTGCTGGTGTTGACCCTGTGGCGGTGGAAGATATTCAACGAATTGTAGCGCAACTAAAAAATAAAAATATCGGAATCTTAATTACCGATCACAATGTACAAGAGACCCTTGCAATTACAGAGCGTTCATACCTGATGTTTGAAGGAAGTATTTTAAAGGCTGGTGAGCCAGAGGAATTAGCGGCAGATGAAATGGTACGAAAAGTGTATTTAGGTCAAAACTTTGAACTTCGTAAAAAGAAATTAGACTTCCATTAAAACTTTAAACGATTTACTATCATGAAAACATTTGGACTATTTTTCGCCTCCCTAAGCCTAGCATTATTCTTAAACTGTAATGGAAATGCAACTAAGAAGGGTTCTCAAGATGAACCATCAAAAAGTACTTCAAAGGTGCAGGTAAGTACAGATCAGGAAAATTCGCAAAAGCAATTGGTGGATAAGAAATGGAAGCTCACCAAGCTATTGGGTCAAGATGTATCAGAATTGGATAACAGTGCACAAAAAGTTTTTATTCAATTTTCCACAGAGGAAAATCGATTAGTTGGAAATTCTGGTTGTAATTCATTTGGTGGAACCTATACCTTAAAGGAAGGTAATCGTTTCGAGACAAGTCAATTAATCAGTACGATGATGGCTTGTGAAAACATGGAAATTGAGGATCAATTCATGGGTATAATTCAAAGAGCAGATACTTATATAATAAATGGAAACACGCTACAAATTACCAAAGCCAAAATGGCTCCATTAGCTGAATTCAAACTGGAAAATTAAGCTGTTTCAAACTGCACAATACTTTTTATTAAAAAAAGGAATTTTCTTTCTTATTCCTCTAGACCGCTGCTTTGGCGAAATTTGACCAAACAGATAGAAGGATATACAGGATAATTATGAGGGGAATTGCAGCATACTGCAATAAAATTAGTAATAGTAAGGCCAATATTAAAAACACATAGCGTATCGTATTGTCTTTAAATCGCCATGTCTTAAACTTTAAGGCAAATAACGGGATCTTGGCATTTAATATATAGGTGGAAAAAATAGTTAAGGCAATCAAGAACCATTGATTTAAAATAATCGAATCAAAAAGACCTGGCTGATAATACAACATCAGTGGAAGCGATAAAATTAAAAGCGCGTTGGCTGGAGTCGGAAGTCCAATAAAAGAAGTGGTCTGCTGCTGGTCGATATTGAATTTAGCCAAACGATAGGCCGATCCTAAACTCACAAGGATTCCAAAAAATGGCAACCACTGTAAAGTTTCAAAGCTATCATTAGGATGAGCTCCAAGAATGGTTGCTCCTGGAATAAAATTTTCACCCAAGCTTAGCTGAAACAATTGATACAACACAATTCCAGGCACTACACCTGAGGTAACCACATCTGCCAAAGAGTCTAATTGTAAACCTAATTCACCTTCAACATGTAATAGCCTAGCAGCCATTCCATCGAAGAAGTCAAAGAATATTCCTGCAAAAACAAAATAGGATGCCAATACAAGATTTCCTTGCACAGCTAATATAACTGCAATAATACCAGCAGATAAATTTAATAAGGTAAGAGCATTCGGAATATATCGCTTCATAATTTTTTCTTCGAGATTCGAATAAGTAAAATTACAATTTAATTTTAATTTGCCTATTTAATTCCACACAAGACTTAAGGGTAAATTTTTATATCAAAAAATTGATAAAAACACCAGCCAGATCTAATTAAAGGCCTTCATACGAGGCTAATTCACTATGTTGTTTCAATTATTATTAAGATATTCGTGTTCTAATTCACTATAATGAAGAAACAAATCATTCTAGCCATGTTATCAGGTGTGCTCCTTGGCCTCTCTTGGCCAACTTATGGATTAGCCTTATTAACATTTATAGGATTTGTTCCCTTATTACTTGCGGAACAAGAAATTCGGAACTCCGATTCAGGTAAGAAAAATAGCAAGGTATTTATTACTGCTTACATCACATTTTTAATATGGAATTCCATTACCACATGGTGGATTTGGTACTCCACCCCTTTTGGGATGCTCTTTGCAATTTTAGTGAATTCCCTATTAATGACCATAGTGTTTTTAATTTACCACTTGGTGGCTAAAGGTTTACCAGCAAAGATTCATTTGTTTTTTTTAGTTGCCATTTGGATCGCTTTTGAAAAATTTCACTTGAATTGGGACTTTTCATGGCCATGGTTAAACCTAGGAAATGTCTTCTCTGAAAACATTCATTGGATTCAATGGTATCAATATACAGGAGTATTTGGTGGTAGCCTCTGGATTTGGATCGTTAACATCGGACTTTTTAGAGCGGTGAGTCGATTTCATATGGATGCTGACAAAAGGCAATTAGGTATTGGAATTGGAAAAAATATACTAATCATTGCTATTCCTATTATGATCTCGTTATGGATCTTTCAAAAATATGAATCCGGAACAAATAGAATCCAAATTACCCTCCTACAACCAAATATTGACCCCTATTCTGAAAAATACACCATTAAAAATACCCAGATGGCTCAGGATCTTATAACCTTAGCTCAAAAGGATATCACCAAACAAACAGATTATGTAATCGCTCCCGAGACAGCGCTCTCCAGAGGGACTTCAATAAAGAACTTTGACCATTCTGCGGAGAAACGAATCTTACAACAGCTTATCAGTCATTATCCTGATTTACAATTTATTACAGGTGTTGACTTTTATCAAAAATATCCTAGTGGCCAGAGACCCTCCATTTCTGCAAACTATTACCCTCAAGGATGGTTTGATTTTTACAATGCTGCCGTACAAATTAATCATTCAGGTAGTAGCCAAAAATACATCAAGTCTAAATTAGTGGTTGGCGTTGAAACCTTTCCATTTAAAAGTATACTCGAGCCATTATTAGGCAATGTGATGTTGGACCTAGGAGGTACTGTCGCCATGAGAGCAACTCAGGAAGATCGGTCGGTTTTTACCAATAGCACCGCTGAGATCAGTGCAGCTCCTATTATCTGTTATGAATCCATCTATGGGGAGTTTGTAACTGGATATGTTCAAAATGGTGCCAATTTTTTAGCAATTATCACTAATGATGCTTGGTGGAGTGACACACAAGGTCATCAACAACATTTGAGTTACGCTCGTCTTAGAGCCATAGAAACAAGAAAAAGCATCGCGCGAAGTGCCAACACAGGTATTTCTGCTTTTATCAATGAAAAAGGTGAAATAACCAAACAATTGGGCTATGGCTTAAAGGGAACGCTCTCAGGGGAGATCACCACCAATGACAAAAAAACATTCTATGTGAAGTACGGGGATTACATTGCCAGAATCGCCGTATTCCTTGCTGTTACGATATTGCTTTTTGCCATTGCTAAGAAAAAGAAATAAACCTGGACTTATTTAAAAGTTAATTTAGCGATCCTTCCGTTGCCCGCCGCAAATGCGGTACTATCACTGGTAAACTTTAATGTATAGAAGGGTTCATCTGATAATTGCTTCCAATCTTCTCCTGAATCATTACTAAAAGATATACCTTTAAAACCTACTGCAACTAGTTCATTTGCCCGGCTTCCTGGCAAGTATTGTACACATGAACGATATCCAGGATCTTCCCCTTGCCCCACAAGTTGCCAAGTTTTTCCGCCGTCTTTAGTAATGGCTTTATTAGCCATGTTGTCCTGTGGCTTCGTATAATCTCCGCCTATAATAAAGCCCGTTTTTTCATCGTAAAATGCAATAGAGTAGATCCCTTCAGTAGGTTCTCCTTGAACTATAGGAGTGTCGTAGACCTCCCAGTTCACTCCTTTATCTGGTGAATAAAAAACCCGTGCCTTTGATCCTCCCGTTGCAATCCAGGTATGATTACCTACCACTGCAATATTTGTGTTACTTGCAGCAAAGGCGTACTCCCCTTCCACCTGTGCTGGCAGCACTCCACAGTTTAGTTTATTCCAGCTATTCCCTCCATCTCTAGTTATGATAATGGACAAACAACCGTCCGTTGGATCCCCTACTGCAATCCCTTCCTGATCATTCCAAAATGCCATAGCATTGTAAAACACACCCGCTCCTTCTTCTTTATAAACTACTTCCATCTGCCCGTGATCTCCGGTTTTATACAACAAAGCAGGACTCTCAATACTAAGCATAAAAAAGTCTGTACTGGTAGATGCCACGGCCCTGAACTCCAATTCAAGGCTATCGTATGTTATTTGTTTGGAAGCTGTTTTGTTGCCTTGGGTATTGTAGATGCCAAAGGTATTGTTAGAACCAGCAAAGCCAAGATTTCCTTGCATCAAGGTTATGGCTCTTATACTTGTAGTATCCAAGTAAATGTCCTTAATCTCAACTTTTGTGTACTGATGAGGTTGATAGGTTTGATTGATACAGGAACCCACAAAGAGCCCCAAAAAAATGACAATAAGCTTCTGCATAATATGACTATATTTCTTTTGCTAAAAATAAGTTTAATAGTTCACAAAACAATACCTTTGCATTCAAATTATACCACCAAAAAGTGGTTGAATTAAAATTATTATAATTATTTATGCGACTTCACAGAAATCTTGTATATGCCGTCATTGACGGGCTCCAGCTTATTTTTAATGAAGATAAGTATGCTGATAAGGTGGTAGAACAACTCCTTAAAAGAGATAAGCGTTGGGGTGTACGAGATCGTGGTTTTATTGCGGAAACTTCCTATGAAATCGTACGGTGGAAACGCTTGTATGCGCAGATTGCCGAGGTTCACGAACCTTTCACTAGAGAAAATCTATGGCGAATTTTTGCCGTATGGGCGGTTTTAAAAGGCATACAACTACCCGATTGGAAGCAATTAGAAGGAACACCAAGTAGACGAATTAAAGGGAAATTTGACGAGCTTAGTAAAATCCGAAAATACCGCGAATCCATCCCGGATTGGATGGATGAAGTAGCTGTTAAAGAACTCGGTGAAAAAGTCTGGGAAAGTGAAATACATGCCTTAAACCAACAAGCAGCTGTTATATTAAGGGTGAACAGGTTAAAAACCGATAAGAAAACACTCCAAAAATTGCTACGACAAGAAAATATCGACACTGCATTTATAACAAATTATCCTGATGCGCTACTCTTAAAGGAACGATCAAATATCTTTAAAACGGACGCTTTTCAAAATGGCCTTTTCGAGGTACAAGATGCCTCCTCGCAACTTGTTGCGGAATTATTGGATGTTGAACCAGGGATGCGAGTGGTTGATAGCTGTGCTGGCGCTGGAGGTAAAACGCTTCACCTAGCTTCGAAAATGAATAATAAAGGGCAGATTATCGCCCTAGATATCTATGCCAACAAATTAAAAGAGCTCAAAAGACGTGCTCGAAGAAACGGTGCTCATAATATAGAAACTAGAGAAATTGATTCTAGTAAGGTAATTAAGAAGCTTCACAATTCCATGGATAGAGTTCTTATTGATGCTCCCTGTAGCGGACTTGGTGTTCTAAGAAGAAATCCAGATGCTAAGTGGAAACTTCAGCCTGAATTTCTAGATACCATCAAAGAGGTACAACAAGAGATCTTAAGAAATTATTCCAAAATGCTAAAGGTGAGTGGAAAAATGGTTTATGCTACCTGTTCCATTCTTCCATCAGAGAATCAAGATCAGGTCACCGCATTTTTAACCTCGCCGGAAGGGCAAAATTTCAGACTTTTAAAAGACAAAAAAATCCTTGCATCTACCTCAGGATTTGACGGTTTCTACATGGCCCTATTAGAGAGAACTAACTAAAAATAAGTTCCATTACATGACTAACTTTCAATACAGCTCAGCAAAGATATTACTGCTAGTTATTTGGACCTCTTCCTTGGTTTTTAGTTGTAAGGATCGAGCCCGAGTTGAAAAGTCGACCAGTGATACGGAATCGCAAAATCGTGTCGGCTATCTTAAAATCCCTGCTAATTTAGAATCCTACTACAGCCAAGTTGATTTTACTCAAGATAATATGGCGTTATATGAAGGGTTGGCTACCACCACAATTTCTAAACATGTAAATATCCAAAGCTATAGTGCTCGGCACAAACAACTCTACGACATTGATGCCCAGGTGGGACAACGCGATAGTGTTGTGCTAATCTATTCAGGAGAACGTCGGTATAGGAAGGAGTTCCACTCTGGCGCTAACAACTACCAACCACAAACCTTTAACACCGAACACGTATATCCGCAATCCTTAATAGTCAATACAGCCAAGGGAGATTTACACCATTTAAGGGTTTGTGATATCCGCTTGAATTCGAAACGAAGCAACCATCCCTTTACTCAAGGCAAAGGAAGCTATAAACTAAAAAACAACTCGTGGTACCCAGGGGATCAATGGAAGGGTGATGTTGCTAGAATGATAATGTATTTAAATCTTCGATACGCAGAGTCTTTTGAGGATGTTGGATCCCTAGAACTCTTCTTAAAATGGAACGCTGAAGACCCCGTAGATGATTTTGAAATCCAGCGAAATAATCGGATCGAAAAAGTCCAAGGAAATCGCAATCCTTTTATAGACAATCCGTATTTGGCTACTATGATATGGGGTGGCCCGAAGGCAGAGAATCTTTGGGATTAAATCACTTGGCTATTTTGCGACCCTTTCAAGCAGGAAAAATTTCACCTGATCACCGCCATCAAATTGGTTACTTTACAATTTAATCTTTCTAATTTTGAGTAACTTTGATAACACTTGAAAACCTTTAATAAAATAAAAATGAAAAAAATACTTTCGATCATTCTCATGCTTAGTCTTTCACAATCCTTCGGCCAAGAATCCGCAACCGAATTTGCTAATTTTGATAGATATGCAGCTCAAAATGCCGCACTCGCTCCAGTAAAAGCAACTGAAGACAGGGTTGTCTTTATGGGAAATTCCATTACAGAAGGTTGGATAAATGCACGCCCTGCGTTTTTCGAAACAAACCCTTATATCGATCGGGGAATCAGCGGGCAAACCACCTCTCAGATGTTACTCCGTTTTCGCAGAGATGTCATTGACCTCAACCCAAAGGTTGTGGTGTTTTTAGCTGGAATCAATGATATTGCGGAAAATACAGGACCCATCGCATTGGAAGACGTTTTTGGAAACATTATCTCTATGGTAGAACTGGCTCAAGCCAATGACATTAAGCCAGTAATTTGTTCGGTCCTACCAGCGAACAACTTTCCTTGGAGGCCATCCATTAAACCTGCTGAAAAAGTAATTGAATTAAACAAGCTCTTGAAGCAGTACGCTGAGAAAAACGAGCTAGTTTATGTGGATTATTTCACTGCTATGGTGAATGATCAAAATGGATTAAGCCCAGAGCTCGCTCATGATGGAGTTCACCCCACTGTCAAAGGATATGCCATTATGGAACCACTGGTAAAGGAAGGTATCCAAAAAGCGTTAAAAAAATAAACCAATCGCGCCTGTAACTAATACTAGGATCAAGCGCCAATAAGGTATACTACAGCTGTCAATCACCATAAAGTGGAAATGCAATTTAATGCCTTAATTTTGAATTTAAAATCACCAATTATAAGTAGCCTGAAATAGGATAGAATTACTTAAATTTGCACTTTATTTTTATAGAACAGGTCTCATTAAAGGACATAAACACCGCAACCCTATGATTCTTTTCTTCGGAAACCCGAAAATTAAGGTTTACGCCGTTCAAACAAATAGCGAACTTTCTCAGGAAGATACCTCAAAACTTGTTTGGTTATTTGGCAATCAGCCACAAATAGATTCGGCGTCCATTGACGCTTTTTTTATTGGCCCTAGAGCAGCAATGATCACACCATGGAGTACCAATGCCGTGGAAATCACACAAAACATGGACATTCGAGGAATTATTCGAATCGAAGAATTTCTCTCATGCTCCAGTGATACTACCGATTTTGATGTGATGCTATCTCAAAAATTTGATTCCTTAAATCAATCCATCTTCCAAGTGGATATTGAGCCAGAATCAATTAAAGAGATTGATGACATCGCCGCATACAATATTCAAGAAGGGTTGTCATTAAATGAAGAAGAGGTTGATTATCTCAATCAACTAGCAGAAAAATTAGGCCGTAAATTAACTGATTCAGAAGTTTTTGGTTTCTCTCAGGTCAATTCTGAACACTGTAGGCATAAGATTTTTAATGGTACTTTTATTATCGATGGTCAAGAAAAAGAGCTTTCCCTTTTTAAATTGATTAAAAAAACTTCTGAAGAAAATCCCAATACAATTGTTTCTGCCTACAAGGATAACGTTGCATTTTTAAAAGGGCCTAAAGCAACTCAATTTGCACCTAAAAGCGCAGAACATCCTGACTTCTATCAGGAACAACAATACGATTCGGTATTATCTATAAAAGCAGAAACTCATAACTTCCCTACCACTGTAGAGCCATTTAATGGCGCTGCAACAGGATCGGGAGGAGAAATACGAGATCGTTTAGCTGGAGGAAAAGGTTCATTGCCATTAGCAGGCTCTGCAGTTTATATGACCTCATACTCACGATTGGAAAAAGACCGTCCCTGGGAAAACAATATGGAAGAGCGAAAGTGGTTATACCAAACCCCTATCGATATCCTAATAAAAGCCTCCAATGGAGCGTCTGATTTTGGAAACAAATTCGGACAACCTTTAATTAATGGTTCAGTCCTTACTTTTGAACATGACGAGGCTCATGATGAATTAGGAGACAAGGCCAGAAAACTCGGTTTCGATAAAGTCATTATGCTAGCTGGTGGGATTGGCTATGGAAAACAATCCCAAGCTATAAAAGGAAAGCCAGAACCTAGTGATAAAATTATTGTATTAGGAGGTGAAAATTACCGTATAGGTATGGGAGGCGCCGCTGTTTCCTCTGCAGATACTGGAGAATTCAGCAGCGGGATCGAACTTAATGCTGTACAACGCTCCAATCCTGAGATGCAAAAACGTGTAGCCAATGCAGTTAGAGGGATGGTAGAGAGTCAAGAGAACCACATTGTTTCCATTCATGATCACGGAGCAGGAGGCCATTTAAACTGTCTCTCAGAACTAGTTGAAGATACTGGTGGACACATTGATCTGGATAAACTACCAGTGGGTGACCCTACGCTATCTGCTAAAGAAATCATCGGTAATGAATCCCAAGAACGAATGGGCCTTATTATTGCCGAAGAAAATAAGAATAAACTCATTAAGATCGCAGAACGCGAACGCACCCCTCTCTACGAAGTAGGTGAGGTATCGGAAGATCAGGTGTTTAGTTTTCAATCTAAAACCAGTGGTGAAAAACCGATGGATTTAGCGCTTTCCGATATGTTCGGTAGCTCACCTAAAACAGTTATGACCGATGCCACTATTGAAAGAACTTATAAAGATCAACCATACTCCTTAGAGAACCTTCATAGCTACCTAGAAGCGCTTTTACAATTGGAAGCTGTTGGATGTAAAGATTGGTTAACTAACAAGGTGGACCGATGTGTCTCAGGACTTGTTGCCAAACAACAGTGTGTTGGGGAACTTCAACTGCCTTTAAACAACTGTGGGGTAATGGCTTTGGATTATAAGGGAAAAGATGGCATTGCAACCGCCATAGGTCATTCTCCAGTAGCTGCACTTATTGATCCTGTTGCTGGGAGTAGAAACGCCATCGCAGAAGCGCTGACCAACATTGTTTGGGCACCACTTGAGCAGGGTCTTAAATCGGTTTCCCTATCAGCCAACTGGATGTGGGCTTGTAAAAATGAAGGAGAAGATGCTCGATTATACAACGCAGTAGAAGGCTGTTCTGAGTTTGCCATTGCCCTTGGAATTAATATACCTACAGGCAAAGATTCCCTTTCGATGAAACAAAAGTATCCAGATGGCGAAATTATTGCTCCAGGGACCGTGATTATATCAGCTGGAGGTCATTGCAGTGATATTAAAAAAGTAGTCGAGCCAGTCCTTAAACCAAATGCAGGAAGCTTGTATTATATCAACTTATCAGAAGATCAGTTTAAATTAGGAGGTTCTTCTTTTGGTCAAATTATTAAAACCATCGGAAGCCAAGCGCCGACGGTAACCAACCCTGAAGGATTTAAAGCAGCATTTAACACCTTGCAGGAGCTTATCAAAAACGATAAGATTGCTGCAGGCCACGATATAGGTAGTGGTGGATTAATTACTACTTTATTGGAGATGTGTTTTTCAAATACGGATCTGGGAGCTCAACTTAACCTTTCATTGCTTGGAGAGGAGGATTCTATTAAAGTCCTCTTTAGTGAGAACACAGGTGTAGTCATCCAGGCCAAGGATGATACTGCTGTTGAAACAGCTTTTAAAAATAATGGAGTCAAAGCACATAAAATTGGTAAAGCAGTTGAGGGAGATCGACTTCAAATACTAAATAATCAAGATAGTTTCTCCTTTAGCGTAAGCCAACTTAGGGATGTGTGGTTTAAAACCTCCTATCTTTTAGATCAAAAACAAACCAAGAATGATCTTGCAACGCAGCGATATAACAATTATAAAGTTCAACCATTGCGTTATGAATTCCCAAAACACTTTACTGGAAAACTTCAACCTGTCAGTGGAAAGAGGCCTAAAGCGGCTATCTTACGTGAAAAAGGAAGTAATTCTGAGCGCGAGATGGCCCATGCCATGTATTTAGCTGGATTTGATGTTAAAGACGTTCACATGACTGATTTAATAAGTGGTCGTGAAACATTAGAAGATATCCAATTCATAGGATCAGTAGGAGGCTTTTCTAATTCCGATGTATTGGGATCAGCAAAAGGATGGGCAGGAGCATTTTTATATAATGAAAAAGCCAACCAAGCACTTAAGAAATTCTTTAAAAGACCAGATACTCTTTCGGTAGGTATTTGTAATGGATGTCAACTTTGGATGGAACTCGGGTTGGTTTATCCAGATCACGAGCAAAAACCACAAATGCATCCTAACAAAAGTGGGAAACACGAGAGTATTTTCACCTCGGTAACCATCCAAGAAAACAATTCAGTAATGTTAAAATCTTTAGCTGGAAGCACTTTGGGAATTTGGGTTTCCCACGGAGAAGGTAGGTTTACACTCCCATATCCAGAAGATCGATACAACATTGTCGCTAAATACGGGTACCAAGAATATCCAGCCAACCCGAATGGATCGGATTACAACACCGCTATGATGGTTTCTGATGATGGAAGACACCTGGTTACCATGCCACATTTTGAAAGATCCATTTTTCAGTGGAACTGGGCGAATTACCCAGAAAATAGAAACGATGAAGTTTCTCCATGGCTAGAGGCGTTTATCAACGCTAGAAAATGGCTGGAAGACAAATAAAGAAGGAACAGATACCTTCCCATATAAAAAAAGGAGTTGTTGGCCAACAACTCCTTTTTTTATATCTTCTTTTGAAAATAGTCAGCAAATTTCATATTTTGCATAGTATAATTCTTATTACTAATAATCATGACTAAGGTAACCCGTTTGTTTGATTTCCCACATTATCAGCTGGAGAAATTCAACTTAGAAACTGCATTTGCAACCAAACACAATAACAAATGGGAGACTGTTTCCTCTCAAAATTATGTCGATCGGGCCAATCAATTGAGTCGTGGTCTTCTTCGATTAGGGGTACAGCCTAATGATAAAATTGCCATAATCTCGCATAACAATAGTGCGGATTGGAATATTGCAGATATTGGCATTTTACAAATTGGTGCACAGAACGTCCCCATCTACCCTACCATATCCGCAGAGGATTACTTGTATATTTTAAATCACTCGGAGTCGAAGTACTGTATTGTGAGTGATATGGAAATTTTAGAGAAGTTGAATTCGATAAAGGAAAAAGTTCCCTCTTTAAAGGAAGTTTATTCTTTTAGAGAATTAGAAGGGGTTAAAAGTCTAAAGGAAGTATACACTCTGGGTGAAGATCAAAGCAACCAACACGAAGTTCAATCGAGAATGGATGCAGTATCTACCGAAGATTTAGCGACACTTATATATACCTCAGGGACCACAGGAAAGCCAAAAGCTGTCATGCTCTCACATAATAATATTGTATCCAATGTATTGGGCAGTGAGGAGCGCGTACCACTTACAACAGGGGACAAAGCACTTAGTTTTTTACCCATCTGTCACATATTCGAGCGTATGGTGGTTTACCTTTATCAGTACTGTGGTATTAGCATTCATTTTGCCGAATCCATAGACAAGATGAGTGATAATTTAAAAGAAGTTAAACCGCATGTAATGACGGTTGTACCGCGCCTTATTGAAAAAGTATATGATAAAATACAGGCCAAAGGAAGTGAATTAAGTGGAATCAAGAAGAAATTATTCTTCTGGGCTATTGAATTAGGAGAAGTTTTCGAACCCTATGGAGCCAATGGTCCTTGGTATGAATTTAAATTAAAGATAGCGCGTAAGCTCATTTTCAGTAAGTGGCAAGAAGGTCTTGGGGGGAACTTAAAAATATTGGTCTCAGGAAGTGCAGCTCTTCAACCTAGGTTAGCTCGAATATTCGGCGCTGCTGGAATACCTGTGATGGAAGGGTATGGACTCACTGAAACCTCTCCTGTGATTGCGGTAAATGACCAGAACAACCGCGGTTGGAAAATCGGGACCGTTGGTCGTATGCTTCCCAATGTCGAAGTTAAAATTGCAGAAGACGGAGAAATTCTGTGTAAAGGGCCCAACATCATGTTAGGTTATTATAAAGATGAAGAAAAGACCAAAGAGGCCATGGAAGGTGAATATTTCCACACGGGTGATATCGGGCAAGTTGATCCTGACGGCTTTCTAAAAATAACCGATCGTAAAAAAGAAATCTTTAAAACCTCAGGCGGTAAGTATGTCGCACCCCAAATGATAGAAAATCAAATGAAACAATCCCGATTTATTGAGCAGATCATGGTTGTTGGAGAAGGTGAAAAAATGCCTTGCGCACTGATTCAACCTAATTTTGAATTTGTTTACAAATGGGCCAGACGACAAAAAATCGACATCGCCGATAATCAAGCGCTTGTTAAAAACCCAAAAGTAATCGAACGCATCGGGGAAGAAGTTTCCAAATACAACCAACAATTTGGGCGATGGGAACAAGTTAAGAAATTTGAATTAACTCCAGATGAATGGAGTGTGGAGCAGGGGCATCTCACACCTACTTTAAAACTCAAGAGGAGAATCATAAAAGAAAAATATATGGATCTCTATAAATCCATGTATAAACCAGAATAATATACCAACAAATTGAACGCTTCCCATCGGAAGCGTTTTTTTGTATAGCGATCTTAAATCAGGGTTTTAAAATATTATCAAAAAATTCATCTATTTACTATGCATGCATAATAAATTATTCGTATATTTGGGTATGACCACATTAGAATAATGAAGGATAAGACTATAGATTTTGTATTAAGAGCTACTTGGCAAGCAGTAGCCAAGATGTATAATGAAGAAGCTGCCAAAGAACAAAGTACCATGGCCATCGGATTTACCTTGTTGAGTATTGATCCTGAGTCTGGATCTTCGTCCACTACATTAGGACCGAAAATGGGGATGGAAGGCACAAGCCTCTCTAGGATTTTAAAAAGTATGGAAGAGAAAGGTTTAATTGTCCGGCGACCAAACCCCAATGATGGACGCGGTGTGCTGATATGTTTAACCGAATTTGGAAAACAAAAAAGAGACTTTTCGAAAGAGGTTGTTCTTAGATTTAACGACATCGTTCGAAATCATGTTACCCAGGAGGATTTAAAAGGATTCTATAAGGTCACTAGTGTGATCCATGAATTGATATCAGAGAAAAAAATATATTCCAATTAAAAAATTGGAAAAAGCCATATTACCACAGATAAATATTAAAAACCCAAACACAAAATGAAAAGACATATTAAAAAAGTAGCGGTGATCGGCTCAGGAATTATGGGGAGCGGAATTGCATGTCATTTTGCCAATATTGGTGTGGAAGTTTTATTGTTAGACATTCTACCAAGAGAACTCAATGACAAGGAAAAGGCAAAAGGCCTTTCGATGGAGGATGCCGTTGTTAGAAATCGTGTGGTAAACGAGAACCTACAAGCTGCATTAAAATCGAACCCCTCTCCTATTTATAATAAAAAGTTTGCGGATCGTATTTCCACTGGAAATCTCGAAGATGATATTTCTAAAATTAAACATGTAGACTGGATTATAGAGGTCGTAATTGAAAGACTCGACATTAAAAAGTCGGTTTTTGAATCCATAGAAAAACATCGAAGTCCGGGAACCCTTATTACCTCCAATACCTCTGGGATCCCAATCCAATTTATGAATCAAGGGAGAAGTGAAGATTTCCAAAAACATTTTGCTGTAACCCACTTTTTTAATCCTCCCCGATATTTAAAACTCTTTGAAGTGGTTCCAGGTCCTAATTGTAAAAGTGAGGTGGTCTCTTTTTTAATGGAGTACGGAGAGAAATTCCTTGGTAAAACTTCTGTGCTAGCCAAAGACACCCCAGCCTTTATCGGAAATCGTATTGGTATATTTGGGATACAAAGCTTATTCCATCAGGTTAAAGAGATGGGACTAACGGTATCTGAGGTTGATAAATTGACTGGTCCCGTAATTGGACGACCAAAATCGGCTACATTTAGAACGGTAGATGTAGTAGGACTAGATACCCTTGTACATGTAGCTAATGGTTTATATGAAAATTGTCCACAAGATCAGGCAAGAGAATTATTCAAACTACCTGATTTCATCCAAACTATGATGCACAACAATTGGTTGGGTAGTAAAACTGGTCAAGGATTTTATAAAAAGATAAAAAATAAAAGTGGCAAGAGCACTATACTAGAACTCAATTTAGATACCCTAGAATACCAAGAAAGTAAAAAGACACATTTTGATACTTTGGAGCTCACCAAGTCCGTAGAACGCGTCTCAGATAGATTTCCAATACTGGTTGGTGGCAAAGATAAAGCTGGTGAATTTTACCGAAAGAACTTTGCCTCTCTTTTTGCCTATGTGCAAAATAGAATCCCTGAAATATCAGATGAGTTGTATCGTATCGACGATGCAATGAAAGCTGGTTTTGGGTGGCAACATGGTCCTTTTGAGATTTGGGATGCTATAGGAGTCGAGAAGGGAATAGCACTAATGAAAAATGAAAACCTCGAAGTAGCCTCTTGGGTGACTGAGATGGTGAACGCGGGTTCTACTTCATTCTATACCGTTAAAGAAGGAGCTACTTATTACTATGATATCCCTAAAAAGCACTATCTGAAAAAGCCCGGACAAGACGCCTTTGTTATTCTAGACAACATAAGAACCACAAAAGAAGTATGGAAAAACCCAGGGATAGTGATTGAAGATCTGGGTGATGGTATACTCAATGTTGAGTTTATTTCAAAAATGAATACCCTCGGAGGTGAAGTTATCCAAGGGCTAAACAAAGCGATCGATATCGCTGAAAAGGATTTTCAGGGATTAGTCATTGGAAACCAAGGTGCCAATTTCTCCGTGGGAGCCAATATCGGAATGATCTTTATGATGGCTGTGGAACAGGAATATGATGAGCTTAATTTTGCCATTAAGACCTTCCAGGATACCATGATGAGAATGCGATACTCCGCCATCCCTACAGTGGCCGCTCCACACGGCATGACACTAGGAGGAGGTTGTGAATTATCCATGCATGCCGATAAGGTAGTCGCAGCTGCTGAAACTTATATAGGATTAGTTGAATTTGGTGTAGGGGTCATTCCAGGCGGTGGTGGATCAAAAGAAATGACCTTACGAGCTGCTGATCTCTTTAGAAAGGATGATGTTGAACTCAATGTCCTTCGGGAACACTTCTTAAATATTGGAATGGCTAAAGTATCTACTTCTGCCTATGAAGCCTTTGATTTGAATATACTCCAAAAAGGAAAAGACATCGTTGTGGTAAATAATGATCGATTGATTGCCGAGGCCAAAAAGCATGCCCTAATTATGGCAGAGGCTGGATATACCCAACCTGTTAAACGAAAAGATATTAAGGTATTAGGAAAACAAGCTCTCGGTATGTTTCTGGTAGGAACCGATGCCATGAAGGCTGGAGGATACATCTCAGAACACGATTTGAAAATTGCCAACAAATTGGCCTATGTAATGGCGGGAGGTGACTTATCTGAAGCCACTTTGGTTTCAGAGCAGTATTTACTCGATCTAGAACGTGAAGCTTTCCTATCCCTATGTACGGAACGAAAAACCTTGGAGAGAATACAACATATGTTGAAAACAGGTAAACCACTTAGAAATTAAATTTTCAAATCAAAAAATTAGAACATGAAAAATACAGCATATATAGTACAAGCTTACAGGACTGCGGTTGGAAAAGCACCCCGAGGCTTACTCCGTTTTAAAAGACCCGATGAATTAGCTGCAGAGACGATCCAACACATGTTAAAGCAGGTACCCCAGCTTGATGTTAAACGAATCGATGATGTCATTGTTGGAAATGCCATGCCAGAAGCAGAACAAGGATTAAACATGGGACGCTTGATCTCCTTAATGGGATTAGGTGTTGAGGAAGTTCCTGGAGTAACGGTCAACAGATATTGTGCTTCTGGTTTAGAGACCATCAGCATCGCAACTGCAAAAATACAATCAGGGATGGCCGATTGCATCATCGCTGGTGGAGCAGAAAGCATGAGTTATATTCCAATGGGAGGTTATAAACCAGTACCTAATTATGAAGTGGCCAAAAAGGGACATGAGGATTATTATTGGGGAATGGGGTTAACTGCTGAGGCAGTTGCAAATCAATACAAAATATCACGTGAGGAACAAGATGAATTTTCTTATAACTCTCACCAAAAAGCTTTAAAAGCCATTAAAGAGAATCGATTTAAAAATCAAATTGTTCCCATAAATATAGAACAGGTCTATGTCGATAAAGCAGGTAAAAAGGCTACCAAACAATACATTTTCGATACTGATGAAGGTCCTAGGGCAGATACTTCCAAAGAAATATTAGCCAAACTTCGTCCTGTATTTGCTCAAAATGGAAGCGTAACTGCTGGAAATTCATCACAAATGAGTGACGGAGCGGCGTTTACTTTAGTGATGAGTGAAAAAATGGTCAAGGAGCTCAATTTAGAACCCATCGCAAGGTTAGTTTCATTTTCAGCTGTTGGTGTGCCACCCAGGATTATGGGAATAGGCCCTATTAGAGCTATTCCAAAGGCACTAGATCAAGCAGGGTTGAAATTAAACGACATCGACCTAGTGGAGTTAAATGAAGCTTTTGCTTCGCAATCTGTAGCTGTTATTAGAGAGACAGGTTTAAATCCTGATATTGTCAATGTCAATGGTGGAGCTATTGCTTTAGGACATCCACTTGGATGTACAGGGGCAAAACTCTCCGTTCAATTATTTGATGAGATGAGAAAACGTAAAAACAAATATGGTATTGTTACCATGTGTGTAGGTACTGGGCAGGGTGCTGCCGGCGTTTATGAGTTTTTAAACTAAAAAAACAAAGTGTGATGGAAACCAAACAAGAAACAATTAGAGGTGGTCAATTTTTAGTAAAACAGACCAAGGCAGCGGATGTTTTTACTCCAGAAGATTTTTCGGAAGAACAACAGATGATGCGCGATGCAGTAAAAGAATTTGTAGATCGAGAGGTATGGCCACATAAGGATCGATTCGAAAATAAAGACTACGGCTTTACAGAAGAGATTATGGGTAAAGCTGCAGAGCTTGGATTATTAGGAACCGCTGTACCTGAGCAGTACGGTGGTTTAGGAATGAGTTTTGTAACCACCATGCTAGTGTGTGACTATATCTCAGGTGCCACTGGTTCATTGGCTACGGCATTTGGAGCACATACTGGTATCGGGACAATGCCAATTCTATTATATGGAACAGAAGAACAAAAGCAAAAATATGTTCCCAAACTGGCCACAGGTGAATGGTTTGGTGCATACTGTTTAACAGAACCTGGTGCAGGTTCTGATGCCAATAGTGGTAAAACCAAAGCGGTATTGTCCGATGATGGAAAACATTATTTAATCAGTGGGCAAAAAATGTGGATATCCAATGCAGGCTTTGCAAATCTTTTTATCGTTTTCGCCAGAATTGAAGACGATAAGTATATCACTGGATTTATTGTAGAGAACGATCCTGAAAATGGTATTACTTTTGGCGAAGAAGAGAAAAAACTAGGGATTCATTCTTCTTCCACCCGCCAAGTGTTTTTTAACCAGACCAAGGTGCCCGTTGAGAACATGTTATCCGAACGAGGAAATGGATTTAAAATTGCTATGAATGCTCTTAATGTTGGTAGAATTAAATTGGCTGGAGCGTGTTTAGATGCACAGCGCCGTGTGATCACTGAGGCTATAAAGTATGCCAATGATCGCATTCAGTTTAAAACGCCTATAAGTCAGTTTGGTGCCATTAAAGCAAAAATAGCCCAAATGGCAACAGCAGCCTATGTGGATGAATCTGCGGTATATAGAGCGGCTAAAAATATAGAGGACAGAATTGCGATCCGAATAAGCAATGGGGAGAGCCATCAGGAAGCGGAACTCAAAGGATTTGAAGAATTTGCTATTGAATGTTCAATTCTAAAAGTAGCAGCTTCTGAGCACTGTCAAGACTGCACTGATGAAGGAATCCAAATATTTGGAGGAATGGGCTTTTCTGCAGACACTCCCATGGAGTCTGCATGGCGAGATGCTCGTATTTCAAGAATATACGAAGGAACCAACGAAATCAATAGAATGCTCTCTGTGGGCATGTTGATCAAAAAAGCGATGAAGGGTCATGTAGATTTACTAGGTCCTGCAATGGCAGTGAAAGAGGAGCTAATGGGGATCCCAGACTTTAACACTCCTGATTACTCTGAACTATTTGCAGAAGAAAAACAAATCATCGCAAATCTTAAAAAAGCATTTTTAATGATTGCAGGTTCCGCTGTTCAAAAATTTGGGCAAGATCTAGAGGAACATCAACAGATTTTAATGGCAGCATCAGATATTCTTATTCAAATTTATATGGCTGAATCAGCCCTTTTGAGAACACAAAAAAATGCTAATAGATTTGGTGAGGATTCACAAAAGCATCACATAGCGATGGCAAAACTTTACCTCTTTAACGCAGTAGAAAAAGTAAATGCAAAAGGTAAGGAAGCTATCATTTCAATTGCTGATTCAGATGAACAACGAATGATGCTTATGGGGCTTAAACGCTATACAAAATATACCAACTTCCCTAACATTGTAGACCTCCGAAATACTGTGGCCGACAAAGTTATCCAGGAGAATGCATATTGCTTTTAGAAAGTTTTAATAATATATTTCATAGAGGGTGAGAATAGCTGTTGTACACTTTTAGTCAGCAGCTATTTTTTTGGGGTCCGTATTTTAATACATATAATGGAACCGCTATCAACATTTGGACAAGGGTGTAAATCCAGATCGTTCATATGGTTGTAATAATGTGGGATTATTGAAAATACATTGTTGAATAGTTTCATCCCTATATATCATAACCTCTACTTTTAATTTCTTGTAAACAAGACCGATACTCTGAAACAATTTCTTGGACAATGGTTGCGACAGGCTTAATAGCATTAATCAGCCCACTTATCTGACCAATTTCAAGTTCACCTTGTTCGAGATCGCCCTCAAACATGCCCTTTTTTGCTCGACCTCTACCTAGATGAGTGGCTAAAACTTCTTTTGAAGCACCTTGGGAGTATAAATCTTCAATTTCATGAAAAAATTTGTTCTTCAGTAACCTCACTGGCGTGAGTTCTTTTAAGGTGAGTTTAGTATCGCCCTCTTTGGAGGCAACCACCATTTCTTTGAAATTTTGATGTGCTGAAGCCTCATCACTTGCCACAAACCGACTTCCGATTTGTACTCCTTCAGCTCCAAGGACTATAGCCGCTAGCATGGCCCTACCTGTTGCTATTCCTCCAGCGGCAATTAAAGGAATGTCCAACACCCTTCTGACCATAGGTATTAAACTCATGGTAGTGGTCTCTTCTCTTCCATTATGACCTCCAGCCTCGAATCCTTCAGCCACAACGGCATCTACTCCAGATTGCTGCGCTTTTAATGCAAACTTTACGCTACTTACCACGTGAACCACTGTTACACCATGTTCTTTTAAAAATGGCGTCCAAGTACTAGGATTACCTGCCGAGGTAAATACAATTTTAACCCCTTGCTCTACTACAATTTTGAGCAACTCCTCAATATTTGGGTAAAGTAAAGGAATATTAACACCAAAGGGTGCTTTGGTTGCCTGTTTGCATTTAGCAATATGCTCCTCTAGCACAGGAGGATACATAGATCCCGCCCCAATGATTCCTAAAATACCAGCATTCGAAGCTGCTGAGGCAAGTCTCCAACCACTGGTCCAAACCATACCCGCTTGAACAATCGGGTATTTAATTCCAAAAAGTTGTGTGATTCTATTGTCCATAGCTCAAAGATAAGAAAGCATTTTGAACCTAAGAACGATAAATTAAACCCAGCAAAAGCTACCGCTTTTAGCCAATAACGCCAGAACCAATCAATTCATCACCAGAATAAAAGGCTACAAATTGCCCTTCGGTGATCGCACTTTGTGGCTGATCAAAATCAACATATAAACCACTTTCTACTTGGTAAAGGGTTGCTTTTTGAAGAGGCTGACGGTATCGTATGCGCGCCATTACTTCAAGTTGCTGATCTGGTGCTAATGCTAAATCCTCACGAACCCAATGCAATTCTTCTTTACTCACAAACAATGCTTTTCTAAACAAGCCAGGGTGGTCCTTCCCCTGTCCTGTATAAATTACATTTTGATCCACGTCTGTCTCTATCACAAAAAGTGGTTCAGGTGTACCTCCCACTGCTAAACCTTTTCGTTGACCTTTTGTAAAATAATGAGCGCCTTGATGTTTCCCAACAACTTTTCCTTCGGAGACATTGTATGTAAGGCGTTTCGAATTGTAGGCTAATTCGTCAATTTTATTTTCAAAAATTCGCAGCTCTTTTTTCTTAAGGACGCTTTCGGAATCAATCTCTACGATCTGCCCCTCTTTGGGTTTTAGTTTTTGTTGTAAAAATTCCGGTAGTCTGACTTTTCCAATAAAACAGAGTCCTTGTGAGTCCTTTTTATCAGCGGTGATCAATTCATTTTCTTGGGCTATTTTCCGAACCTGAGGTTTAATAAGCTCTCCTATTGGAAAGAGTGTTTTACTGAGTTGTTCTTGGGATAATTGACATAAGAAATAAGATTGATCCTTATTGGGATCCTTTCCTGCCAATAGACGATGAATTTCTTTTCCATCCACTGTGATGGTGTCCTTTCTACAATAATGTCCAGTGGCTACATAGTCTGCTCCTAAACTAAGCGCAATTTTAAGGAACACATCAAATTTGATCTCTCTATTACAAAGCACATCAGGATTTGGTGTACGCCCTCTTTCGTACTCGTTAAACATATAATCAACGATACGCTCTTTGTACTGCTCACTTAAATCCACAGTCTGAAAAGGAATCCCTAGTTTTTCTGCTACCATCATAGCGTCATTGCTATCCTCTAACCAAGGACACTCATTTGAAATGGTTACAGAATCATCATGCCAATTTTTCATAAATAGGCCAATCACCTCATACCCTTGTTGTTTTAAAAGGTATGCAGCTACACTAGAGTCTACTCCTCCAGACAAACCAACGATCACTCTTTTCATCCTCCTTAATTTATTAGGGGCAAAATTACAAAATTCACCTATACGTTATAGTCGAACCCACCCATGTTACCTTTCAATTCTACTTGCCTAAAGATTTTAAAATCTTTTTTAAAATTAAAAGGACGAAAAATTTTATAATTCTCGTCCTTTTAAATCTAATTTATATGCTTACCTAGTATCCCTAAAATACTCACCTACAGGAATTATTTTTTCTTTTTCTGCTGGGCTTCCGCCTGTTCCATCATCTCACGCATTTTACGTTGGAACTTATTTTCTTTTTTAGGCTTTTTCTTATTCTCCTGGATCTTATCATGGATTTTATCTTCGTCAATGATATAATTTTTAATCACAAGCATTATAACTATTGTGATCAAATTGGAAATGAAGTAATACAAACTCAATCCACTAGCATAATTGTTAAAGAAGAACAACATCATAACCGGAGAGATGTATATCATGATTTTCATGATACTACTCATATCAGGCATTCCTTCTTGGGTAGGTTGTTGCATAGCTTGTTGTTGCCCTGTGGTCATTTTCATATAAAAGAAAATGGCAACAGAGGCTAAGATAGGGAACAAACTTACATGATCTCCATAGAATGGTATGCTAAACCCTTCAGGGAATTTGTAAATAATATCGTAGGAGGAAAGATCATCTGCCCATAGGAACGACTTATGTCTTAACATAATGGCCGTTGGGAAGAACATGAACAGGGCATAGAATACTGGTAACTGCAGTAAGGCAGGGACGCATCCACTCATTGGGCTTACTCCTGCTTTACCATAAAGCTTCATAGTCTCCTGTTGACGCTTCATTGGGTTGTCTTTAAACTTATCGTTAATTTCCTGAATCTCTGGACGTAGCACTTTCATTTTAGCCTGTGACAAGTACGATTTGTAAGTCACTGGTGAGAGCACAATTCGAACCAATATAGTCATTACAATAATGGCAATTCCATAGGGAAAGACTGTACTCAAAAATCCAAAAAGTGGGGTGAAAATATGTTTGTTAATAAACCCAAAGATTCCCCATCCAAATGGGATAGATTCAGAAAGATCAAGTCCTTTATAATCATTAAAAATCCTAGCATCCGTTGGTCCGTAGTACCATTTTAAATTTGAATTTAACTCTCCCCCTTGTATCTGCAAAGGAAGGCTAGAGGTATAAAGTTTCGTAAACTTCTCTTCAATAGATTCATCTTCAAATAATTGTTCTGAAGTTAAACTGACACTTGAAAATTCATTTGGATTAATTAATATCGAACTAAAAAAGTGCTGTCTATAAGAAATCCATTTTACATCATTAACGGTATCTTCATCATCCCCCCCTTGAGATAGTTTGTTACTGTTCCCATCTTCTAAATAGGATAAACGGGTGTAACGATTCTCATATTGGATACTTTGGCTTTGACGAATCGATTTTTGTTTCCAGTTCAGCTCTACTGGTTGAGAACTGTTTAACACATTAGAGAGCCCTTGGGAACGGATCGTATAATCCATCATATACTCCCCTGGCTTCAACTCGTAACGGTACTCCAAATATTGATTATCGGAAGCCTTTAGTTTCATAGAGAGTACTTGCGTGTCTCCATTTTTAGTCAAACTAGGTTCAAAATATAAATCTTGTGTGTTGAGTGTTCTGTTATCTGTCGTTGAAAAGGTCAAATTAAAAGATGCATTGCCATCCTCTACCAGATAAACGGGTACAGAATCATACCGGCTAAAATTTTTCAAAAGAACTTCAACGATTTGACCACCTTTATTACTGACCTTAAAACGAACTTTGTCATTTTCCAGGGTAGTCACATTCTTTGTTGCCGAAGGTAAGGAGGCGGAATATGCGAAAGACCCTAAACTACCTTTGTATGCAGCCAGAGCAGTGGAATCTTGTAAATTCACTTGTGGCGTTTGCTCAGTTAATACATTGCTCTTATTTGCTTGCTCCTGAGCCTGAACTTGCTCTTGTTTAGCCTTTTGTTCTTGAATCTCCTGTTCTGTCGGTGCATTGTTGTATAACACCCAAATAAGTATAGCACCTATAAGTACAAAACCAATAATAGAGTTTAGGTCAAACTTTTTTTCTTCCATGTAATCTAATCATTAAATTTTTTTCATTTGGAATACCCTGAATCAAGTGTACTCAAAGATGTGTCCAAACGCTAGTTGTCTGTCAAAGTGACATTTATATTATTTGCTATTTTTATAGTCTAATGTAGCTTTCACAAAAGCTACAAACAATGGATGTGGGCTGGCAACGGTACTTTTGTATTCTGGATGATATTGAACTCCCACAAACCAAGGATGATCAGGTATTTCAATTACCTCAACAAGGCCGGTATCTGGGTTAACACCACTAGCCTTTAAACCAGCAGCTTCAATTTGATCCTTATAGGTATCATTGAACTCATAACGATGTCTATGACGCTCTGATATTAGGGTTGATCCATAGATCTGATAAGCTAAAGTTCCTTCTTCTAAGGCACAATCCCATGCTCCTAACCTCATCGTCCCACCCATTTGAGTGATATTCTTTTGCTCTTCCATAAGATCGATAACAGGATTGGTTGTATTGGGATTCATCTCTGTAGAGTTGGCATCGTTGAGTTGAAGTACATTTCTAGCAAATTCAATGACAGCCATTTGCATACCCAAGCAGATTCCTAAAAATGGAATCTTATGAGTACGTACATATTGAATTACTTCAATCTTGCCTTCTATACCTCTTTCCCCAAATCCAGGTGCTACCAGTACACCGTCTAGGTGTGCAATTTTGTTCTCGAGAATATCTTTTGTAATGTGCTCTGAGTGTATGTATTCCACTTTGACTTTGACTTCATTTTCAGCTCCCGCATGTATAAAGGATTCAAGGATCGATTTGTAACTGTCTTGAAGTTCCACATATTTCCCAACAAGCCCAATGTGAACTTCGTGTCTAGGATTTTTGTGTCGACCAAGGAATTGATTCCAACGCTCTAAATCTGGATGCGCTTTTTCCTCAAGGTTTAATTTTTTCAGAACGACCTTATCCAATCCTTCTTCCAACATATAATTTGGAACATCGTAAATGGTGGATGCATCTATGGATTGAATTACAGCCTCTGGTTTGACATTACAGAACAAAGCTAATTTCTCTCTTAAGTCCGCAGAGAGTTCATGCTCAGTACGACATACTAAAATATCCGCCTTTATACCGCTTTCCATTAAAGTTTTAACAGAATGTTGCGTTGGTTTAGTCTTTAATTCCCCTGCTGCAGATAGATATGGTACCAGGGTGAGATGAATCACAATACTGTTATTATCTCCTAATTCCCACATTAACTGTCTAACGGATTCAATATATGGCAAGGATTCAATATCACCTACGGTTCCTCCAATTTCTGTGATTACAATATCATATTCACCACTTTTACCTAGAAGCTGAATCCGTTCTTTAATTTCATTGGTGATATGCGGAACTACCTGAACCGTTTTTCCCAAGAATTCGCCACGGCGCTCTTTCTCTATCACACTTTGGTAAATACGTCCAGTGGTCACATTGTTGGCCTGAGAGGTGTTCACATTCAAAAAACGTTCATAATGACCTAGATCTAAATCTGTTTCAGCTCCATCGTCCGTTACATAGCATTCTCCATGCTCATATGGATTCAAAGTTCCAGGGTCTACATTAATGTATGGATCAAGTTTTTGAATTGTCGCTTTGTAGCCTCGTGCTTGTAATAATTTTGCCAACGATGCTGCAATAATTCCTTTACCTAATGAAGACGTAACTCCACCGGTCACAAAAATGTATTTGGTAGCTGCCATTATATCTACTTAATTGATTTTAAACGCTTTAATAAGGATGACCGAAATAGTCGCGGCAAAAATACAAATAAGAATTAAATAAACACTTTTAAAGGGATTTGATTTTACCTAAAAGTCAGTGCATTTGACTTTTAATTTTTCGAACAAGATGCTCAAGGCCATTAACTTTAATCTCGTACATGGCCTCGAGTTGTTGTCCTAGTTTTCCTTTTGGGAAACCTTTTTGTTTAAACCACACATAGTAATATTCAGGAATATCCACCAAATAGTAATCCTTGTACTTTCCAAAAGGCATTTTAGTCTTAGCTAGTTGCAAAAGAAATGTCCTGTTTTCAAGAGTATTCATTCTAATTCATGGAATTTAAGATCGCCAGAACATCCTCCTTTGTGGTATCTGGGTTTATAAAACAAAATCTTGCCACAGTTTCAAAATTATCCCCTGTTCTCCACTTAGTCGGTGTGACAAGTGCAAATCCTTCGCGGTGATTTTTATAGGTCCAATTACGGTAGTCATCAGGAGTCCATCCTTTTCTTCTAAAAAGAACGCAAGACAAACTAGGCTCTCTGACTAGTTCAACGTTTGGATTTTCTGTGATGAGCTCTCCGGCGAGTAAGGCCAGGCTTATGCCCTGTTCAACGGATGATTTATATTTATCCGTACCATGCATTGCTAAAGAAAACCAAAGCGGTAAACCTCGGACTCTACGCGTTAATTGAATTTGATAATCAGAGGGGTTAAAGCCATGTGCACCTGAGTCTTTAAAAATCTCTAAATAGGATCCTTCCTGAGAATGGGCTTCTTTGGCTAACTCTGGGTTTTTATAAATGATCGCACCGCAGTCATAGGGTGAAAATAGCCATTTATGAGGATCTATCGTGATACTATCTGCTCTTTCAATTCCATTGAACAAATGTCGAACGGAATCAGCAGCCAAAGCTCCTCCCCCATATGCGGCATCCACATGAAACCAAAGATTCTCCGCCTCACAAATGCTTGCAACACCATCTAAATCATCAATAATCCCTGCATTGGTAGTACCTCCTGTGGCCACCACTGCAAAAAGACGCCGGCGTTGCTCTGGATGAAGGCTAGCGATTTTTTCTTTTAAATCCTCTTTATTCATACGGTCTTCGGTCTCCACTAACAATACATCCACATCGATGACCTTAGCCATCGCTTTTATGGATGAGTGCGCTCCAACAGAGGTAATCATCAACCCCTTTTGACCGATATTCTCTGGGTCTTTTCGCCAATTTTCACGTGCCGTTACCATGGCTGACAAGTTTGCAGCGGTTCCTCCACTTGTAAAGACTCCAAAAGCGCCCTTTGGAAGTCCAGTTAATGACACCAACCATTTCATAGCTTCCATTTCACAAAATATGCCACCTGCACCTTCCATCCAATACGCTCCATGGATACTAGAAGCAGAGGTCACTAAATCAAACATAATGGAAGCTCTCGTTGGCGAAGCTGGAACAAATGCCAGGTGTCTTGGGTGGTCAATTGGAACCGTGGCCTTAATTAAAACATCTTTAAACAACTCAAATGCGCGCTCCCCGCCTATTCCTTGTTCGGTAATGGTTTCGCCTACCAAGGCTCTTAATTCATCCTCAGATTTCGGATGTCCTAACTCTGGAGAAACAGTAGTAATCCTATTTAAAACGTATTTCATGACATCGAGGGTCATTTCTACGCTTTCCATGTCAATATCGTACATAAACACTATTTTGGACAAAGGTAGCCTTTTGAACCGTTTTTAGACGAAAATTACGGCCATCCTTCTAAGAAAAATAACCGCCTAGGTACTTTCTAACTGAATGTGAGTCCTTAAGATCAAAGTGTTTGATCTCGAAATGAAGGATACTAGAAGAAAAGCAGCTTACATTCGAATAACAGCAAAAGCTCCACGCAAAGGATCAAGCTCTTTTAAAAGACGTTCGATAAATAAGGGGCCGTATTGCACATATAAGTTGGAAAAATTATCAGTTCGCTCCTGTAGGTTTCCATTAGGAAATAGTTCATTTTGAAGTGATACTAACCTTCGCACTTCATCTGACAGTTTATTCTTTTGGGCCTTTAACAGGCGTTTTTCCAAGCGGTCAAGGCCTTGGAGTTGTTTGACTTCTTGAGCCTTTACCGCGCCCAAAAAAGTCTTATCAGTTTGTTCAGCGATCTTATACATATCTTGGAATTGCTCCTGAAGATATTTTTTTTGTTTGCTGAAATCAATATCAATATTGCTGATTTCTCTTATCTTACTATTTATAAAAGAATTCTTATCTAAGAAAAGCTGCGCATCACTAATGTTCAACTTTTGTAGCTTTTTGGATTGTTTCTCTGAGATTATTAATACAGAATTTCTAAGGAGTAACATTGGAAAGGTCACCTTTTGAGTTTTAAAAAATTCTTTGAGCTCCAGCCAATAAGCCAATTCACCTCCCCCTCCTATATAACAAAGATTCGGTAAAATAACCTCTTGATACAATGGTCTAGTCATCACATTGGGCGAGAACCGCTCCGGGTAATTAGTAAGCTCCTCCTCCAATTCTTGATCACTCCAACCTAACTCAGTATTGTTTACCCTAAAGCCAGTTTGGGTTTTTATAATGCGCTCCCTTAAGCCCGTCTGTAAGTAAAATAAATTAATCTCTCTTGGATTCACTTGGATCTTATAAGAAGCATCTACTTTATTTAAATTTGAGATGGTCTGCTCCACTGTCTTTTGGGATGTAGCTTCGAAGAGCTCCTGTCTCATATATGGAATAAAATGGTGTTTTAATACCTTATCCGAAGCATCTAAAATAACCAGTCCTTGGTTGGAAAATAACTGATTTACCATGTATCGTGTTGCATCCGTTAAGTTCTTATGTTTCATATAGGCATTTCGAAATAGCTCCACCAGCGCCTTGGCCTGTACACCCTTTCCGATCTCTGATGAGAAAAGCTCCAGAACGGAATCCAAACCTTCGGTGGGATAAGCTCCCACCATACCACCTTGCTCCTTAGTCCCAGGACCTTGCCATTGGAATTTCTTTCCATTGAAATTAAAAAAATTAATCTCCTCAAAATCATGGTCCTCACTGGCCATCCAATACACTGGTACAAAACGGTTATCGGGATGTTGTTTTTGCAATGCTCTACAAAGATTTATGGTACTCACAATTTTGTAAAGAAAATAAAGCGGTCCTGTAAATAAGTTTAACTGATGTCCTGTAACGACCGTAAAAGTATTTTCATCGGCTAAGGCGGTGATATTTTCTGACGTTAAATCGGATGTTTGAAAATCTTTATATTGATCCGCCAACACCTTGGTTAGTACCTTTCTATTTTCGTGAGAAAACGACCTTTTCTTTTCCTTTAGTTGTTCTGCAAAATTTTCAAGATGTGGAAATCGATTATAGAATGGTTGTAACTCCTTCTTCTGATCGAGGTAATCACATATAAGTTTTGAAAAATAATTTGTTTGTTGAAAAGATAAATAGGATGTTGGCATAGTATATTTAAAATATCTCCCTTTGCTAATACACAGGGTTCTTATAATTTATCGATTTAAGTCGTTTACTAAAACGAGAACTTACCGCCAGTTTTAATTTAATTGGAAGGCAAATCCCAAAATGATACAGGGTTACTCAAAAATAATCAAATTTCAACTCTAGAATGAGGTTTAGAAAAGTTTTAAAGATAAGTATCTTTAAAATTTTTCTCCTTTAACCTATAAAATTATAGGAAAAGTTTAACTTCATGCAGCTGTTTAATCATACCAAAATAAAATGAAGACAACACTAGTTACTATTTCATGTTTTGTATTATCTATTTATGGATGGGCTCAAGGGTTTGAGTCGCAAAACACCCCACAAGGTGTTTTAATAACTGAATATGGTCAAAAAGTTTTATTTTATCAAAAAGAGACCACATCCCTAGATGGACGGTATCCTCGTGCCAATTACATTCACCCGCTATACGATTTACAAGGCAAAGTTATAACAGAGGATTTCCCTGAAGATCACAAACATCATCGTGGGATCTTCTGGACATGGCACCAAGTGGTGGTTAATGGGCAACCAATGGGCGATGCTTGGGAGTGTAAAGATTTCTCATGGGATGTAAAAGACGTCATCGCGGACCAAGTAGGCGAAAATCTGCAACTTCAAATTAAAACACATTGGGGTTCACCGCATTATAAACCTAATGGACAAGAACTCCCTTTTGTGGAAGAATACACTAAAATCACGATATACCCAAGGGATGACAACTATAGGATGATAGACTTTGAAATTGCGTTAACAGCCTTGGCTCAGAATGTTCAAATTGGAGGATCAAATGACGTAAAAGGTTACGGTGGATTCTCTACTCGTTTTAAACTTCCCTCTGATATTAAATTCACCTCTTTGGGTAAAACTATCCTTCCTAAAAACGAAGCTGTTCAAGCGGGGCGTGGGATGCAAATCAATGGAAGGATAAATGCTGATCAAAACCTAGGGGTGCTTGTTGTGGCAAGTAAATCAAATCCAATTCCTAATAACTTATGGATTCTTCGCTCAGAAAACAGCATGCAAAATCCTGTTTACCCTGGGGCTGAATTAATTCCTATCTCCAGGACTACTCCAACAATCCTAAAGTACCGAATAGTTATTTACAACAGTCAACCGAGTAAACAAGAACTAGATTTATGGCAGGAATTTTAAACCCTTTTAAAGGATTATCGCCAATTAAATTGAATATCCTTTTTAATATCTGGATGTAAACTATAATATACCGGGCAGGTCAACGCGGCATTTTCTAAGATTTTTCGATGTTTTGGCCCAACAACACTAGGAAAATCAAAAATCACCTTGATTTCTGAAATTCTTCGCGGATTAGTATCCATAATTTTCGTTACGGTAGCAGTGGTATCCGTAAGATCAACATCGAGATCATTTGCCTTGATACCCATTATGGTCATCATACAACTGGCAAGCGCTGTCGCAACGGTATCTGTTGGAGAAAAAGCTTCTCCTTTTCCATTGTTATCAACGGGTGCATCTGTAATAAATGAATTACTGCTTTTTATGTGAACACATTTAGTTCTGAGTGCTCCCAAGTAGGTCACTATCGAGGTCGACATTTTTTTCTGCATCTTTAATTTCTAAATTTTCGTATTTGACAATATACACGGCTTGGTTGATATACCCGCCAGAGGGCACCTGTACATAATCAAATTTATTTTCAAGGTATTCTGTTTCACTTACCTTAGAAGCCACTAAACTGAGGTTCTTATTGTAGGAAAGCCGAAGAATAACATCCATTGTTAAGTCAAACCCTCTTGTAGCGTATCGATTTGGAGTGATTCCGTATTTTTCTTCATACGCTAGACTAAACGCTCCTTCAAAATTGGACATCTTATCCATGGAAGGAAAGTGAAATTGCAAATTTGACAAGTGCATATTGGAAATATTACCACTATCATAAGCACTTCCTCTGAAGGTTGTTAACAATACAATATCATGTTCTTGATTCTTTGCTGAATTTACAACTCCAGTTATATTAGTCAGCAATGGAATACTGTTAGTTTCTACAATCACCCAATTTTGCTTCTCTGCTGAAAGGAATGGATTTATCTCATCTAATCGAATGAACTTATCCTCTATTGGATTTATAATTTTTGCACCAGGAAAAATACTTTGAAGTTTTGTTTTAATGGCGGCACTCTTTAGATCTGCGATTATGATCACATTTTTACCAATACCATAATCTCTAAGATACGCATACATCCGTTCTCTGAGTAGGTTATCTGCTGGTAGTGTTTGGAAAACATTTGGACCTAGGTTAATTCCTTTATTAGAAAAAGGAGAGAAAATCGGCGTTTGAGAGGCTCCTAAATAAGTAGTCAATCTATTGAAACCAACAGGTAATATTGGTCCAATTACAGCATCGGAACCTACTAAATCCCCACTGGTTGCTATTTGATTTACTCTTCCAGCATCTGCCTGACTGTCAAACACATTGACATCAACAGTAAGTCCCAATTGTTTTGCTGAGTCTATCGCCATTAGAGCACCTGTATAAAAATCAAGAGCAATGCCCATCAAACGGTCTTTAGTGATTTTATCTTTGCTATTATTGAGATCCTCAAAATCTAAACTATTAAGTTTAAAAGGTAATACCAAGGATAATCGTGTGGTTTGATTGTAATTTAAACTGTCCAATAAAGAAAACCGTTCCACCAATTGGCCATCATTAACCGCCATATCACCAGTTTTTTCCTTGGGCAATTTTAAGACCATCCCTACCTTTAAGCCATCTTCTCTAACTTCAGGGTTTAGGTTTTCGATCTCCTGTTGAGTAACACCTAGTTTCACCTTTAACCTATAGAATCCTTCTTTTGGCAATACTGTATAATAATTGTATTGCTCTATCTGAACGGGAGTCTTTTCATTACCAGCAACAAAAGGAACCCACAGCGTGTCCCCTGGTTTTAATACCTCTTGCATTCCAGGATTTAAAACCTTTAAAGAATCTACCGTGATCCCATGCTCATAAGCGATTCTCCAAGGCCCTTCTTTAGGGGAGACTACATAGGGAAGTAAATCAGATCTGTCAAATTCACCTTCGGTAATCACCGTGGAATATACTGGTATTCTTATCTTTTGATTTCTATCTAATTGCTGACTGTATAATTCTTTATTGTATCGCTTAATATCCTCTATACTGACATTGTATTGTTTAGAAATCCCGTAAAGCGTTTCTTTTCGACTTACCTTATGAGTGATAAAACGTGTTACTTCTCCAGGTTGTCCAGTTTGAGGCTGATCACCTGTAGTTTGCTGTTCTGCTAGTGGGACAATAAGAATAGTGTTCGCCTTTACTCCATTTTTCACCTCTGGGTTTAAATTTAAAATGGAATAGGGTGTTACGCTATAATGCTTGGCAATACTTTCTAGGGTTTCACCTGGTTTAACTGCGTGTGTCTCATATTTTTGGGCATGTAGACTCACACAACTAAAAAAAAATATGGCAAAAACTATTTTATTAATATTCATATAAATTGGTTTCTATTTTGTGTTAACAACCGTGGTGTCACAGCAGGGAAATCCAAAAGTACAAATGTTTTTGTTATTACTCCCACTCTATAGTTGCCGGTGGTTTAGAGCTAATATCGTATACTACTCTATTAACGCCTTTTACCTTATTTATTATATCATTAGATACTTTTTGTAAAAATTCATAAGGTAAATTTACCCAGTCAGCTGTCATTCCGTCTGTACTCTCTACAGCTCTAAGGGCAACACACTTTTCATAGGTGCGTTCATCGCCCATAACACCCACAGAATTAACAGGCAATAATATCGCTCCTGCTTGCCATACTTTATCATAAAGGCCTGCATTTCGAAGTCCGTTTATAAATATGGCATCAACCTCTTGCAATATACGTACTTTTTCAGCAGTAATATCTCCAAGAATTCGGATGGCCAAACCAGGGCCAGGAAATGGATGTCTTCCCAATAATTCTGGATTGATCCCCATAGAGGCACCTACCCGCCGAACTTCATCTTTAAATAACATTCTCAAAGGCTCTACAATCTTTAACTTCATAAAGTCTGGAAGACCTCCTACATTATGGTGACTTTTGATCGTGGCTGAAGGACCATTCACTGAAATAGACTCGATTACATCGGGATAAATGGTTCCTTGTCCCAACCATTTCACATCGTTAATCTCATGAGCCTCATCATCAAACACTTCTATAAAAACTTTTCCGATAGCCTTTCGCTTAAGTTCAGGATCAGACTGCCCTTCCAATTCTTTCAAAAATCGTGCAGAGGCATCTACCCCTTTAACATTCAGTCCCATCCCTTCGTACTGCTTGAGTACGGTTTCGAATTCATTTTTTCGCAGCAGCCCATTATTGACAAAAATACAATACAAGTTATCTCCTATCGCTTTATTTAACAATACTGCAGCAACAGTAGAATCCACCCCACCAGAGAGTCCAAGGACAACTCTGTCATTTCCGACTTTTGCTTTCAACTCTGCTACTGTCATATCAACAAAGTTATCAGGGGTCCAACTCTGAGCAACGCCAGCAATTTTAACCAAGAAGTTTTCTAAAAGCTGTTTACCATCTGTGGTATGATACACCTCAGGGTGGAATTGAATGGCATAGGTCTTTTCTCCTTCTATCTTATAGGCAGCAAACTGAACATCCTCAGTACTTGCTAGTTTTATACCGTTCTCTGGTAATTTTTTAATTGAATCACTATGGCTCATCCAGACTTGACTACCTGTTTGAATGCCTTGAAAGAAAACTTCATTTTCTACAATAAAAGAAAGTTTAGCACGCCCGTATTCTCTGGTATCAGAAGGCGCTACTTCTCCCCCGCTAAATTGAGCGATATACTGTGCTCCATAGCAGACCGCTAGGGTTGGTATCTTCCCTCTTATTTGAGACAAATCAGGGTGCGGAGCTTCCTTGGAACGCACTGAAAATGGGCTACCAGAAAGAATCACCGCTTTGTACTGTGAAATGTCTTTTGGAGGATTGTTGAATGGATAAATTTCGCAGAAGATATTTAATTCTCTAACGCGTCTTGCGATGAGTTGCGTAAACTGCGAACCGAAGTCTAAAATGAGTACGTTGTTTTGCATGCGCAAAAATACTATTTAATAAGAAATTCGAAAGCCTTAAAACGAGTATTTTTTCAACATTCAATTCTTTAGAATGTTTACAAGTTACTCGTAGTTCATTTGGTGCATAAATTTTGGCCTGACTACAGATTTATACAGTGCAAAATAAACAACGAGCTAAATTAAATGCTACGGCTTTGCTTTAGTGTGCTTCAATTTCCCTACTTTTGAAAGTACTAACTATTATCCAATTTCAACATGAAAAAAACAATTCTAAAAAATCTTACAGCCATCGCCATGGTGTTGGCTATCACAACTGTTATATCTTGTAAGGAGAAAACAGAAAAAAAATCCGAAACTACGGTAACTACAACCCAACAGACCACCCCATCAACACAAGATCAATTTGGTGGCATTGCACTATACACCTTACGCGAAGATATGGGTAAGGATGTGGATGGCACCTTGGAAGAGGTAGCCAAAGCTGGGTATAAAAACCTTGAAGCTGCCGGATACAAAGATGGGAAATACTATGGGATGAGTCCTGAAGATTTTAAAAAACTTGCAGCCTCAAAAGGGTTGTCCTTGATCAGTACCCACCAATCCAGTGCTACACTGGATAATGCGGATCAAGAAATCGCAGCAGCAAAGGCTGCAGGCTTTAAGTATTTCGTGATTCCAGTTCCACCAATGGGCCATTTTAAGTTCAACACCCAGACGCAAACTATGGGAATGGATCCTGATTTGGATTTTGTAGTGGATTTTTTAAATACAGTAGGTAAAAAATGTGCTGACGCTGGTTTACAACTACTCTACCACAACCACGATTTTGAATTCATGCCGAATGAAAACGACATTGTACCAATTGAATATTTTCTTGAAAACACCGATCCAAAATATGTCAATTTTCAAATGGATCTCTTTTGGGTAACCAAAGCAGGTGCGGATCCTGTTGCTTATTTTGAGGAATACCCAGGCCGTTTCAAACTATGGCATGTGAAGGACATGGACGAAGAAGGAAAATTTGCTCCAGTGGGTGAAGGAACTATTGATTTTGAAAGAATTCTAGCCAAAAAGGAACTATCTGGCATGGAGTATTACATGGTTGAGCAAGATATGACTTTTAATGAAACTCCGATTGAGGCCATCAATATAAGCCACAAAGGTCTTAAAGAAATTGGATTCAAATAAATAAAAGGCGAACTAAAAATTATTAAAAGGATGATAGGAATTGGTTTCTATCATCTTTTTTGTTTTATTCCATTAGGGATTTAAACAATATCAATTTAGCACTAAATTGATTATTTACAATGATTTAACCCCTTTTAAAAATTATGTAAATTTGCTTCAAATCGCATCCATGAAAAACACCTTAATATTCGGTCTTCTTATTTTTCTAACTGCCCAGCTACAAGGCCAACAGATCGCAATTCTAAAATATCGTGGCGGAGGTGATTGGTACGCTAATCCAACTTCCCTAGAAAATCTTATTGCATTTTGCAATACGGAAATTGGCAGCAGCATGGATCCCAAGCCAGCTACAGTAGCGCCAGGTAGTAGCGATCTATTTCAATACCCCTTTATTCATATGACTGGCCATGGTAATGTGCACTTTAATGCCCAGGAGGCCAAAAACCTACAACAATACTTATTATCTGGCGGCTTTTTACATGTCGACGACAATTATGGAATGTTTGATTATTTCAAAAAGCAGCTTCCAAAGATATTTCCAGACAATCAACTTGTAGAACTACCAGCTACCCACCCCATATTTCGTGAACCCTTTGACTTTCCTAATGGACTTCCAAAAATCCACGAGCACGATGGAAAAAGACCGCAAGCTTTTGGTATTATAAACAACAATCGCCTGGTGTTGTTATTTACATTTGAATCAGATCTAGGGGATGGCTGGGAGAATCAACAAGTACATAACGACCCAGAAGAAATCCGCATAAAAGCCTTAAAAATGGGGGCTAACATCATTTCTTATGTGTTTAAAAACTAAAAAATGGAGCAACAACAACTCACGCATCATCATATTGCATTTACCCCCAAACAACATCCAATTACACTAGTTTGTGATCAACTCACTGGTGCGGCCAATATTGGATCCATATTTCGATTAGCCGATGCTTTTGGTGTTCAAAAGATTTATTTCTTACAATCGGAATTCGAATTTAATCGAAGAACTGAGAAGACCTCGCGATCAACACATAAATATGTAGCATATGAGTTTATCCCTACCTTGGAACAATTACCATTTATAAAGAATCTAAAAGAAAGTAACACCATAGCCTTAGAGATAACCAATACCAGTAAGGCTATTCAAAAGCTAAACATTCTACCAGAACTTCCAACCTATTTATTTATCGGAAACGAAAATTATGGGGTAAGTGCTAGTGCATTGAATGTAGTAGAACAAAGTTATCACATCCCTATGTTTGGTAAGAACAGCAGTATGAATATCGCTCAAGCTACCAGTATTGCACTTTACGAACTCACCAATTTATACCAAGAATATGCCCCCTAATTCTAAAAGGTAGCAGGATAAAAAAACGTAAAAAAGTGGCGTAAAAAGAATGAGTAAAAGGATTTAAACCACCAAAATATAACCGAACCGATTATAAATAAACAAACTTAATTTAGTTATAGTATTGCTTTGAATAAAGATGTATTAAATACTGGGGTACAGAAATTTATAAACGAAAATTTAAGAACTGACATTTCGTCACTTTTACTTAAACACCCAGAAATCGAAGGCGTGGACACTAAAATTATAGCTGAGCAAATTCAAGCTAAATTAAAGTCCAAAAAAAAGCTGCCAACGTGGTTTAAAACTCCTAGTATTTACTACCCGACAAAATTAAGCATAGAACAGACCTCCTCAGAAAATACAGCGCTATATAAGAGCAGTTTAATTCAAGGTAATACCCTTTTCGATCTCACTGGAGGTTTTGGGGTGGACTCCTACTACTTTGCTAAGTATTTTAAGGAGGTTATCCATTGTGAGATCAATCATGAGCTATCACAAATTGCGCAGCACAATTTTAAAGTGCTAAAGCAGCATAATATTAGTTGCCAAGCTGTAGACGGAATGAAGTTTTTAGAGCATGCGAATAAGGCTGACTGTATTTACCTAGACCCCTCAAGAAGGGATCACACTAAAAAGAAGGTATTCTTGCTGCAAGATTGCACTCCTGATATTACTGAATTACACGAGCGATTGTTAAAGAAAGCCTCCACAGTACTGGTTAAAGTATCCCCTCTTGTGGATATAAGTAAGGCCATCGCAGATGTACCCAATATCAATGAAATCCATATAGTAGCTGTAGATAATCAGGTTAAAGAGATGTTACTTCTAATCTCAAGCAGAACTTCAAACACCAAAATTAAAGCTGTTAATATTAAAGACAATACGATCGATGAATTTATCTTCGAATACACCCAAGAGCAACAAATACAAGCAATATACAGCCAACCCCTGACCTATTTATATGAACCAAATTCAGCCATTCTAAAAAGTGGAGGCTTTCATATGGTATCGGTGCACTACAATCTAAAAAAATTGCATGCAAGCACTCATTTATACACCAGTGACAGCGCAATCGAATTTCCAGGAAGACGATTTTTAATAAAGCAGGTTCTACCATATAATAAACAAGGCCTAAAGAAGTTAAAAGCGCTAGATAAAGCCAATATCACTACCAGAAACTTCCCTTTGAAAGTGGATAAACTCAGATCGCAACTTAAAATTAAAGATGGTGGTACCGATTATGTGTTTTTCTGCACCGATTCAACAGGCGCTAAAATTGCTGTTATAACCGAGAAAATATAGAAGTGTTAAATTAGCGTGTACGTACCTTATTTTTAAATTTAATTGTATATTTGGTAAGCAATCAAAACCAAAACATTGACAATTAAAGAAATAGCCAAACTAGCCAATGTATCCTTAGGCACAGTTGATCGGGTGATTCACAAAAGAGGAAAAGTTTCCAAGCAAACGGAAAAAAAGATCCTAGAGATCATTGAAAAAGTGAATTACACGCCAAATATCTATGCGCGTGGCTTAGTATTGAATAAACAATATCGCATTTATGCCCTAGTTCCACAATTTAGCCAAGGACAATACTGGGAAATGCCTGTTAAAGGTATGCAAAGTGCTGCTACGAATCTGCATCAATTTGGCATTAAATTAGAACTACTATACTTTGATCAAAACGCTATCGCCTCCTTTAATAATGCAGCTGATGAACTTTTAAAGGATGAACCAGATGGGGTTATTTTAGCCCCTGTTATTAACTTCGAGGCTTTAAAATTAACTAAAAAACTAAAGGAAGCCAACATCCCTTTTGTTCTTATTGATTCCCTGATTCAAAATAGTGAACCCTTAAGTTTTATTGGGCAGGATGCTTTTCAAAGTGGTAGACTTGCAGCCAAGTTATTATGCACGGAGATCAACTTAAAAGGATCGATTTCTATTATTTCGATTAAGAATAATGAAAATTACAACAGCACCTTACAGCAAAGAATTGAAGGTTTTAAGGATTACATCACCAATAGTGACTTTATGGATCAAATATCCTTAAATGAGTCACATATTCAAGTTGGATCACTTGATATGCAAAAGGCCATAGAAAAAGCCGTCGGCTTAAAGGGCACCACTGCTGGAGTATTTGTTCCTAGCTCCATGATCCACTATGTGGCTGCTTTTATCGATCAACGGGCAGAAGAGTTTTCAAATTTAAAAATGGTTGGAAATGACCTTATTCCTAACAATATTAAGTACTTAGAAAAAGGGACCATTAACTATCTTATCGGACAACGACCCGAGAATCAAGGATACTTTGCCCTGTCGAGCTTTTATAAACATTTGGTATTAGGTCAAGCGGTTGCCGAGGATATTTATCTTCCCCTGGATATCATAACCCAAGAAAATCTAAAATATTACCGTAATAACTTTCAGTACAACTTTTGATTAATTAACCAACCATGAATGAAATACTTAACTACCTTGCTATAAATAATTTAACATTGTCTAGTATATTTTGTAAAATGTACAAACTAGATTTGAGAACCCATTAGGGGTAAGGTTAGAAAAACCAAGAGAATCAGAATTTAGAATAAAACGTGTACGTACACACATCCATATAGAAAAGAATAATCCTGCTAATAATATAAAAACATGAAAACTACAGTAAAGAACATCAAACTACGCAGTCTTAGTATTTGTACCCTTGCTCTTCTAGGGTCTTGTGAACCTCAGAGTGACCCTATACCTTGGGAACCTTTATTCAATGGAAAGGACCTAAGTGGATGGACTCAAATCGGTGGAAAGGCAAACTACAGAGTCGAAAATGAATCCATCATTGGGGCTACTGTACATAATACACCAAATTCATTTATGGCTACCGAAAAAATGTATGATGATTTTATATTAGAATTAGAATACAAAGTAGACTCGACAATGAATTCTGGAATTCAAATTCGCAGCAATAGTACTCCGACCTATCAAAATGGACGTGTTCATGGATATCAAATTGAAATTGATCCCTCTGATCGTGCTTGGAGTGCTGGAATTTATGATGAAGCACGTCGTGGTTGGCTTGTCCCACTTACAGATAACAAGGCCGCACAAGATGCCTTTAAACAAGGACAATGGAACCATTACAGGATCGAAGCCATTGGAGATACCATTAAAACATGGATCAACGATGTCCCCGCTTCCTTTCTAATTGATGACAAAACTAGTTCAGGTTTTATTGCTCTTCAAGTTCATAGCATTGGAAAAGATGCCAAAGAGGGCACAGAAATTCACTGGCGAAATATCAATATTCTTACAGATAGCCTTCAAAAATACACAAGAAAAAGCCCATTAACTCCGGTTGGAACTAAAAACCGATTGACCATTAGCGAACAAAACGATGGTTGGGAATTACTTTGGGATGGTACATCTACCAAGGGATGGAGAGGCGCTAAATTGGAAAGTTTTCCTGAGCAAGGTTGGGTTATTGAAAATGGTGAGTTAACCGTTCTGGAGAGCGAAGGTAAAGAATCTGCTGCTGGTGGTGATATCGTCACAGTAGAAACATACGGGGATTTTGAGCTTAAAGTAGATTTTAAAATAACCAAAGGCGCGAACAGCGGTATTAAATACTATGTGGATACCGACCTTAATAAAGGAACTGGTTCCGCTATTGGATTGGAGTATCAAATCTTAGATGACCTCAGACATCCAGATGCAAAATTGGGGAATCACCAAGGTAGTAGGACGCTCGCTTCATTATACGATTTAATCAAAGCTGATCCACGCAAACCAGCCAATGAAATAGGAAGCTGGAATACGGCTTATATTGTATCCAAAGATGGTAAAGTGGAGCACTGGCTCAATGGAATGAAAGTTCTAGAATTTGATCGCTTTAGTGAAGAGTTTCAAAAGTTGGTTGCGGAGAGTAAATACAAAGACTGGCCAGATTTTGGTGTCTTAGAAACTGGAAATATACTTTTACAAGACCACGGCAATAGAGTGTCTTTTAAAAATATCAAAATCAAAACATCAAAATAATATACCATGACAAATAGAAGGAAATTCATAAAAAACACCATTTTAGGTAGTACAGCAGTGGCCCTTGGTGGATCTGCCATGGCCATGCCAGCAAGTAGTTACAGAAATATCATAGGTGCAAACGATCGTTTAAATGTGGCTATTGCAGGTTTAGGAAGACGTGTCGGCGCTTTCTACGAGCCGATTGCTCGCAAACAAAGCAATGTCCGTCTTAGTTATTTATGCGATGTTATGGAGCATCAAAGAACAAGAGCCATGGAAAATGTCTCTAAATTGCTGGATTACAAGCCAACTCCAGAGAATGATATTAGGAAGGTGATTGATGATAAGAAGGTAGATGTTCTTATTAACGCTACACCAGATCATTGGCATACCCCAGGTTCGATTATGGCGCTTAAAGGAGGAAAGCACGTTTATGTTGAAAAGCCTTCAAGCCACAATATGAATGAAAATGAACTATTAGTGGAAGCAGCCAAAAAATATGATAAAGTAGTTCAAATGGGAAATCAACAGCGATCTGCCCCACATACGATAGAGATCATTAATGAAATTCATCATGGCTTAATTGGTAATGCTTATAAAGCACTTGCATTCTATAGCAATTCTAGAGGTGAAGTCCCCAAACAACAAAAAGCACCTATTCCTACGGGGCTGGATTGGGAATTATGGCAAGGACCTGCAATCCATCGTGAGTATACTTCAGAAACTTGGGATTACAATTGGCACTGGTATGGTTGGAATTATGGAACCGCTGAGGCCGGAAATAATGCGACACATGAGCTGGATATTGCACGTTGGGCATTGGATGTTCATTATCCGAACTACGCCTTTGTCAAGGCGGACAAACGTCATTTTGTAGATGATGGCTGGGAAATGTATGATTCCATTCTAGCAACCTTTGAATTTCCGGAAAAGAAGGTGATCCAATGGGATGGACAAAGTAGAAATGGCTATCAGACCTATGGCGCAGGACGTGGAACGATCATTTATGGTACCGAAGGAAGTGTTTTTGTCGATCGAGGAAGATATGTGGTTTACGACCGTTATGGCAAAATTGTTAAAGAATACAATGCTGCAAATTCAGAATCAGGAACTGCTCTAGGGGGTGGCGGTGACATTTCTACAGATCATATGGTGAACTTCTTTGAAACCATCCGTGGAAAACAAAAGTTAAATGCACCCATAGATGATGCTAACATCAGCATGGCCTTAGTTCACTATACCAACATCGCTTATAGAATAGGCAAAGGATTTAAAGTAGATCAAAACACTGGGCGATTCCAAGACCCTGCTGCCATGAAACTTTGGGGAAGAACCTACCAAGAAGGCTGGGAACCAACCATATAACAGATAATAGATTTATGAATAAGAATACAGCCTTTTTTTTAACAAACAAAAATGACTGGGAAACCGTATCAGAAGGCATAAGCAGACAAATAACAGGGTATAACGACCAAATTATGATGGTTAAGGTAAGATTTGAAAAAGGGGCAGTAGGGGTGTCGCACCACCACCCCCATACCCAAAGTTCATACGTGGTTTCAGGCGTGTTTGAAATTACTATAGATGGTCACAAACAGCGTCTTGAGGCCGGGGACACTTTTTTGGTAGCTCCTGAACTTGTCCACGAAGCCGTTTGCATTGAGGCTGGGGTACTCTTGGATGTTTTTAACCCTTTACGAGAGGACTTTTTAAATAAGAAATAAACACATGAGATTAAAAGATAAAGTTGCCATTATAACAGGCGGGAATGGAGTACTAGGAGGAGCGATTGCCATGGGGTTAGCGGCTCAAGGAGTTAAAATTGCCATACTAGGAAGGACCGCACATAAAGTTGAAACTCGTGTTGCGCAAATAGAACAATCAGCAGGGCAATCCATAGCATTGATTGCTGATGTGTTAGACCAAGAAAGTCTGGAACGCGCAAATGAAACCATTTTAAAGAAATGGGGCAAAATCGACATTTTGATCAACGCCGCTGGAGGAAATCTTAAAGGTGCCACTATCGCTGATACAGACAACTTCTTTGATCTTTCCTTTGAGGATTTTGACAAAGTCACTCAATTAAACTTAAAAGGTACACTACTACCCACCTTTGTTTTTGGAAAATCCATGGCTAAGCAAAGAAAAGGAAGTATCCTCAATATTTCTTCCATGTCTGCACAACAAGCAATTACTAGGATTGTAGGGTATTCGGCTAGCAAAGCTGGAGTGGATAACTTTACAAAGTGGTTATCTGTGGAGATGGCATTAAAGTTCGGCGAAGGTATCAGGGTCAATGCCATAGCACCTGGTTTTTTTATTGGAGAACAAAACAGAGCCTTATTACTTAATGAGGATGGTAGTTTAACAGAACGAGGAAAAACCATTGTAGCCCAGACCCCTATGAAACGGTTCGGAAAACCTGAGGAGCTTCAAGGAGTTGTGAATTGGCTCGTAAGTGATCAAGCTAGTTTTGTAACGGGAGTAATTATCCCTATAGACGGAGGATTTAGCGCCTTTAGCGGAGTTTAAAAAAAATAAAATGAATACAGAAGATACAGTATTTGAAAAAACATGGCGGTGGTATGGGCCCAATGACCCTGTTAGCTTAGATGATATTAAGCAAGCTGGTGCCACCGCAGTAGTCACTGCCCTACACCATATCCCGAATGGGGAAGTTTGGCAAGTAAGTGAAATCGAGAAGCGAAAACACCTCATCGAGCAAAAAGGACTTCGCTGGGCGGTAGTGGAAAGCGTACCGGTTCATGAGTCGATTAAAATTCAAGGTAGCGATTTCCAAAAATACATCGCCAATTATAAACAAACTATCAAAAACCTTGGTCAATGTGGAATCCACATCCTGTGTTATAATTTTATGCCTGTTCTAGATTGGACACGCACGGACTTAGATTATAAACTCGAAGATGGCTCTACTGCGCTTCGTTTTGATAGAATTGCCTTTGCTGCCTTTGAGCTCTATCTTTTAAAAAGGCCCGGGGCTGAGATGGTATATACCGAGGATGAGCAAAAGCTAGCCTTAGCGTATTTAGAATCTTGCGATGCGTCACAAAAGAAGCAATTAGTCAACAATATAATCGCTGGATTACCTGGCGCTGAGGAGGGCTACACTTTAGATGATTTTAATAGCATACTTGATACCTACAAGGAGGTAGATGAGAAAAAATTAAAATCGCACTTATTTTACTTTCTTCAGCAAGTTGTTCCTGTTGCAGAGCAATCTAATGTACGCATGTGTATTCACCCAGATGACCCACCCTATCCAATTTTAGGGTTACCAAGAATAGTGAGCACTCTTGAGGACATACAAGAAATCTATCAAGCGGTAGATAGTCCAAATAATGGTTTGACTTTCTGTACAGGATCCTTTGGTGTTCGAGGCGATAATGACCTAGTTGCAATGATTAACAAACTTTCAAAACGCATTCACTTTGCACACCTAAGAAGCACCCAAAGAGATGACGCTGGAAATTTCTACGAGGCCAATCATTTAGAAGGTGATGTGGATATGTATGGCGTGGTAGAGGCACTCATAAAGGAGGTATTAAGAAGAAGGGAGCAAAATGGTCAACAAGTCAGTATTCCGATTCGCCCTGATCATGGCCATAAAATGCTCGATGATCTAAATAAAAAGACTAATCCAGGTTATTCGGCTATTGGGAGACTAAGAGGTTTGGCGGAATTACGAGGATTAGAATTTGGTATACTCAATACAATAAAAAGACAATAAACTGTATAAAATCAAACATTTTTACCAAAAAAACTATGAAACACAAATTAAATAAGAAGTTTTTTTTGATTATTGCCAATATTTGAAAAATTAATTTATATTTGTGTAATCGATTACATAAAACAAAATATTATGATGAAGATAGACTTTAGATACGCTAGCCATCCTGTGGATGCGAGAAGCTACGGAACGGATGAATTAAGATCACATTTTTTACTTGACCCCATTTTTAGTGCCGATCAAATTCACCTCACCTACTCCATGTATGATCGCTATATCGTCGGAGGAGTGATGCCCGTAAATAAAGCGCTTAAATTAGAAACCTTTGACCATTTAAAATCGTCCTATTTTTTGGAGCGAAGAGAGTTAGGTGTTATCAATGTTGGAGGATCGGGTACGGTAAAGGTGGATGGAGAAGTGTTTTCGTTAGAAAAAAAAGAAGCGCTCTATATCGCCAAGGAATCCAAAGAGGTCATCTTTGAGTCAAATGGAGATGAACAAGCCTTATTTTATATCAACTCCGCTCCTGCCCACCACAGGTTTACAACTAAAAAAGTGGGGCGAGAGGATGCTGAAATTATTAATTTGGGGGATGATAAATACGCCAATAAAAGAATTTTAAATAAATTAATTGTAAACAGCATTGTTGAGACCTGTCAATTACAAATGGGTCTCACAGAACTCCAACCTGGTAATGTTTGGAATACCATGCCTGCACATACCCACAATAGACGGATGGAGGCTTATTTTTATTTTGACCTCGAAGAAGGGCAAACCGTTTGTCACTTTATGGGTGAACCGCAACATACCAGACACATTTTTATGCAAAACCACCAAGCAGTTTTATCCCCTGAGTGGTCCATTCACTCCGGTGCTGGAACCGCAAGTTATTCCTTTATATGGGGTATGGCTGGTGAGAATTTAGATTATGGGGATATGGATGGAGTCGCCCCAAATGAATTAAAATAAATTGAAAATGAAACTATTTGATTTAAAAGGGAAACGTGCTCTTGTAACAGGAGGAACTCATGGATTAGGAATGGCTATGGCAGAAGGTTTAGCCGAAGCGGGAGCCGAATTAGTGATCAGTAGTACCACTCCTGAAAAACTTGAAAAAGCCCTTGCGCATTATCATAATAAAGGATATACCGCCTCGGGATATATCTTTGATATCACAGATGAGGAAGAAGCTGCTAGAAAAGTAAAAGAAATTAACACAAACCACGGCACCATTGACATTTTAGTCAACAATGCAGGAATCATTAAACGTGAGTTAGCCATTGATATGAAAGTGTCGGACTTTAGAAGAGTGATCGATGTTGACCTTGTTGGAGCCTTTATCATGTCACAACTTGTTGTGAAGGATATGATCGAAAAAGGCGGGGGCAAAATCATCAATATATGTTCTATGATGAGCGAGCTTGGAAGAAATAGCGTATCAGCCTATGCTGCTGCCAAAGGTGGGCTTAAAATGCTTACCCAAAATCTGGCCACCGAATGGGCTAAGTACAATATACAAGTCAATGGTATTGGTCCAGGTTATTTTGCTACCTCACAAACCGCCCCTATTCGTGTAGATGGAAATCCATTTAACGAATTTATCATTAGCCGTACACCAGCTGCGCGTTGGGGAGATCCTGAAGATCTTGCAGGTACTGCGGTATTTCTGGCCTCAGAGGCAAGTAAATTTGTCAATGGACAAGTCATTTATGTCGATGGTGGAATCCTTGCCACAATCGGAAAACCTTTAAACGAAAATTAATGAAAAACGACACCTTTATACATGAAAATTTCTTGTTGAGCAACAAGTATGCCCAGGAGTTGTATCACGATCATGCGAGCAAAATGCCAATAATTGATTACCATTGTCATTTACCTCCAAAAGAAATTGCAGAGAATAAGGTTTTTGAAAATATCACTCAAGCCTGGATCTATGGCGACCACTATAAGTGGAGAGCTATGCGAACACTCGGAATCCAGGAAAAATATATCACCGGAGGCGCAAGCGATAAAGAAAAATTTGAAAAATGGGCACAAACGGTCCCCTATACCCTTAGAAACCCTTTATATCACTGGACACAGTTGGAGCTTTCAAGGTATTTTGGAATCGATCAGTTGCTTAGTCCTAAAACTGCATCAGAGATTTATGATCAAGCTTCACTGCAGTTAAACACCACAGCCTTCAGTACGCAAGGGATCTTAAAAAAGATGAATGTCGAGGTTGTATGTACTACGGAGGATCCCACGGATTCTTTGGAATATCATAAGGAGTTAGCCACATCGGATTTCAAAACGCATATAAGCACCTCTTTCCGCCCAGATAAGGCTATTTTTATCGATCACCAAGGATTTATAGGGTATTTAAGATCTGTAGAAGAGGCTTCAGGAGTCGCCATACAAAATTATCAAAACCTAAAATATGCGCTTGTAAAACGCATAGAGTACTTTCACGAAAATGGATGTCGCGTTTCTGACCACGGCTTAAATTATATCCCTTATATATCCTACAACGAGGCGGAGGTGACCAAAATATTTAATAAAAGAATAGAGAAACAAAACTTAAGTGCCGAAGAAATCCTAAAATACCAAACGGCCTTACTTCGCTTTTTATCGCAAGAATACCATTCTCGCGGTTGGGTACAACAGTTTCATCTAGGCGCCCTGCGTAACAACAACACTAGGATGCTAAAAGAATTAGGTCCTGATACAGGTTGGGATTCCATTGCGGATTACCCACAAGCCGAAAGTCTGTCAAGGTTCTTAAATAGCCTGGATCTTGAAGATCAATTGACAAAGACCATTATCTATAACCTCAATCCTGCTGATAATGAAGTAATGGCTTCCATGATCGGGAATTTTAATGACGGATCTGTCAAAGGAAAAGTACAATTCGGATCAGGATGGTGGTTTTTAGACCAAAAGGATGGCATGACCAAACAACTAAACGCCCTTTCCAACATGGGACTGGTGAGTTGTTTTATAGGGATGTTAACGGATTCACGAAGCTTTTTATCTTTTCCAAGGCACGAGTATTTTAGGAGAGTCTTGTGTAATTTATTTGGCCAAGAAATCGAGCAAGGTGAGTTACCCAATGATATCCCGTGGATTGGACAAATCATAGAGGATATCTCGTATAACAACGCTAAAGAATACTTTAATTTTAAATAATCATTATACGCCCATAGCAAATTATGAAAAAAGTCGTTGCATTCGGTGAAGTTTTACTTCGGTTTTCTACCACAGGCCACCTTCGCATATCGCAATCCAATGCATTTAATGCGGATTATGGTGGTAGTGAACTCAATGTACTCACCTCAGCTGCAAATTTTGGAATGAACTGTGAAATGGTCACGGTTTTGCCTAATAATGACCTAGGAATGGCTGCTATAATGCAAATGCGAAAGTTTCATATAGGAACAAAGCACATCCCATTAGAAGGAGAACGTCTTGGCCTTTATTTTTTAGAAAAAGGTGCCTCTGTACGTGGAAGCAAAATTATATATGATCGAGCACACTCAAGTTTTTCACAAATTAAACCAGGGATGATTAATTGGGAAGAAGTATTTCATGATGCAGCCTGGTTTCACTGGTCTGGAATAACGGCAGGAGTTTCTCAGGGAGCTGCTGATGTATGCCTAGAGGCTATTGAGATTGCTAATAAAATGGGGTTAACCATTTCCACGGATTTTAACTACAGAGCAAATCTATGGAACTATGGCAAATCAGCTGGAGAAGTTATGGAGAAAATGGTATCGCATTGCCATATTATCCTTGCGGGGGATTACGCCTCAAGACAGTACTTTGATATCCAAGCCGAAGGAGACACAATAGATCTCTTAAATAGGTCGCTTTGTGATAAATTAAAACAACGCTTTCCAGTGGCACAAAAAATAATCATTACACATCGGGAAAACATTAGCGCTTTACACAATAAATGGAGCGCTGTGTTATTCGACGGAGAAAAATTATTGAAATCACAATCCTACGACATTACAGATATTGTAGATCGCATAGGCGCTGGTGATGGCTTTATGGGTGCTTTAATTTACGGTTTAAATCACTTTGAAGATCAGAAGGCTTTAGAGTTTGCCGTAGCGGCTTCTTGTTTAAAACATACCATTTATGGTGATGCTAATTTAGTAAGTACTAAGGAAGTCCTGGATCTAATGGAGGGTGATGCAACGGGAAGAGTACAGCGTTAGATATTTTAAAAAAAAATCAAGATGAAAACATATACTAGAATAGAAGTTCTTAATGCCATGGAAACAACAGGATTGGTTCCTTTATATTACAATCCAGATGTAGAGCTGATGTGTCAAGTGGTCGATGCATGCTACCAAGGCGGGGCACGATTATTTGAATTTACAGCGCGTGGAGCTTTGGCACATGAGGTATTTACCACCTTGGTTAAATACTGTCAAAAAAATTGTCCAAACTTGATTCTAGGGGTGGGTTCGGTAACTGACGCCGGTGCAGCTTCCCTTTATATGCAACTCGGAGCGCAATTTATTGTAACCCCAGTATTTAGAGAAGATATTGCTAGGGTATGTAATCGAAGAAAAGTATTGTGGTCCCCAGGCTGCGGTTCGCTATCTGAGATTGCTACAGCTGAGGAACTCGGATGTGATATTGTAAAGCTATTTCCAGGGGCAGTATATGGAGCTGAATTTGTAAAAGCAATAAAAGGACCTTGTCCATGGACTCGTATCATGCCTACAGGTGGGGTGGATACTTCCCAGGAAAACTTAAAATCGTGGTTCGATGCTGGAGTGAGTTGCGTTGGGTTGGGTTCTCAACTCATTACCAAAGAACTAATTAAAAATAAAGATTTTGAATCATTGAAAAAGACGGTCGATAAAACCCTCAAATTCATAGCTTCTATAAAACCCTAAGAACATCATCCACCAAAACCAATGTTAAACTAAACGTAAAGCTTTTCAAGAATCATCCTCTTGAAAATAACAAACTACCCATCATGAAGCTTTTAATGAAAATCTCAATCGTTGTAATTGCATTAACAACAATTCTCTCGTGCAATCCAAACAGTGATCACAAAGTTATTAAGCTCGCTCACGGGCTTGATATAAATCATTCGGTTCATAAAGCTATGGAGATCATGGCCAAAGATTTGGAAGAAATATCCGATGGACAACTTAGCATTAAGATTTATCCGAATCAACAATTAGGATCGGAAAGAGAGTGCCTTGAACTACTTCAAATTGGTAGCCTTGATATGACTAAGGTTTCTGCAGGAGTTATGGAGAATTTTGCTCCAAAGATGAAAGTATTTGGGCTACCATTTCTTTTTAGAGATAGGGAACACTCTTTTAAGGTGCTCGACGGTCCCATCGGACAAGAATTATTGGATGAAGCCACCCAATTTTGGCTAAAAGGTTTGTGTTATTACGATGCGGGTAGCAGAAGTTTTTACACAAAGGATCATCCCATAAAAACCCCAGAAGATTTAAAAGGCCAAAAAATAAGAGTTATGGAAAGTGCTACCTCTATGGCTATGGTACAAAGTCTGGGAGGCTCCCCTACTCCAATTGCTTGGGGAGAGCTCTATACAGCACTTCAACAAGGTGTTGTGGATGGTGCCGAAAACAATCCTCCAAGTTTTTATCTTTCCAGACATTACGAAGTCTGTAAATACTACTCAATTGATGAGCACACGATGCTTCCCGATATTTTGGTGGTAGGAACACATCTATGGGACAAGTTAACTCCTCAAGAACAAAAATGGCTTCAAGAAGCCGCGACCCGATCTGTTGAGGATCAAAGAGAACTGTGGGCCAACTCAGAAAAAGAGGCTTTAGATGCTGTTAAAGAAGCGGGAGTTCAGATTAATTACCCAGATAAAGCGCCCTTTATTGAAGCTGTTCAAAATATTTATGATCAATATCAAATTGATCCTGAATTAAATACCCTGATCCAACAAATCAAAAACACCAAATAATTATGAATACAATTCGTCAAAAAATTGACTTAATTCTAAGTAGAACCCTGATAATCATTATGGCATTAATGGTCATAAATGTTTTATGGCAAGTATTTACCCGCTATTTAACGGGTTCACCGAGTTCATTTACCGATGAATTATCGAGGTATCTAATGATTTGGTTGGGAATTCTAGGGGCAGCCTATGTTTCTGGAAAGAACATGCATGTTGCCATCGACTACCTCCCGTCAAAGTTGAAAGAAAAACCAAGAAAACGTTTAGCCACATTTGTACATATCATTGTGCTTTTATTTGCACTCTTCGCGTTAGTGATCGGTGGTCTCCGGTTGGTATACATCAGTTTTACTTTAGGACAGACAACCCCGGCACTGGGAATGCCCTTAGCTGTAGTCTATTTGGTTTTACCTCTAAGTGGATTACTGATCGTTTATTACAAATTAGCTGACTTACTAAAAAAATAACATTATGGACTATACACCTGTACTTGTACTTATAATAAGTTTCTTATTCCTTCTAGCGATAGGAACCCCTGTTGCTTGGAGTATTACCGTCTCATCCTTATTAACCATGATGGTCTCCATTGACTCCATTGCATCCTTTACCACCGTAGCACAACGAATGGCCACTGGACTCGATAGTTTTGCGCTACTGGCCATCCCCTTTTTTATTCTCTCTGGTGAACTGATGAACAAAGGAGGGATTGCCCATCGGCTTATTGCCTTTGCCAAAACACTCGTTGGATCACTCCCTGGTGGTTTAGCTTTAATTAATGTCATTGCCGCGATGCTCATGGGTGCCATCGCTGGTTCGGCGATGGCATCTGCGTCTGCGATGGGAAGCATCTTAGGTCCTGAAATGGAGAAAGAAGGGTATTCAAAAGAGTTTGGAGTAGCTGTTAATATCACCTCAGCCACCACTGGATTAGTAATACCACCCAGTAATGTACTCATCGTATATTCATTAGCTAGTGGAGGTGTTTCTATTGCGGCTCTTTTCTTGGCGGGATATATCCCAGGAATACTTACTGGATTACTCCTTATGATGGTAGCGGCTATTTGGGCTAAAAAGAAAAAATATAATATCGGTAAAGGTAGTTCGCTTAAAGAAGTATTTAAAACTTTCATAGATGCCTTACCAAGTTTGCTACTTTTAGTTGTAGTCATTGGAGGAATCGTTATTGGTATATTTACCGCAACAGAGGCTTCTGCGATTGCTGTATTGTACACCTTAGTATTAGGATTTATATACAAGGAAATTTCCGTTAAAAACCTGCCGCAAATTCTTCTTGACTCCTCTGCAACTACCGCCGTGGTAATGCTTTTAATTGGAGCTTCTATGAGTATGTCATGGGTAATGTCTTATGAAAATATTCCACAAGAAATTAGTACGGGACTTTTACAAATAAGTGAAAATCCAATTATCATATTATTAATTATTAATCTCATCCTATTGGCTGTTGGAACCTTTATGGATATGACACCAGCGGTGCTTATATTTACTCCTATCTTTCTGCCCATTGTAACTGCCTTAGGAATGGATCCTGTGCACTTTGGAATTCTTATGATCCTGAATCTTTGTATCGGCCTTTGTACACCGCCGGTGGGATCAGTGCTTTTTGTCGGGGTCGGAATTGCCAAAACTTCTATACAAAAGGTCATCAAGCCATTAATTCCAATGTTTGCGGCAATGATAGTGGCATTATTATTAATAACCTATTTTCCGCAATTAACATTATGGCTACCAAGTCTATTTGGGTTTTAAATGATAAAATAAAATTTTGCTAAATAAATGAAAGAATTAAACAGAACCACGGTGGACCATCTTCCAAACTATCCTATTAAAGTATTGCAATTTGGAGAAGGGAATTTTTTAAGGGCGTTTGTCGATTACGCTATTGACACCTTAAATAAGAAATGTGATTTTAATGCAGGAGTCGCTGTGATCCAGCCCTTATCGGAAGGTATGGTAAAGCTTTTAAACCAGCAGGACGGTCTATATACCCTTTTTATGAAGGGTATTTGGGAAGGAAAAGAAATACAGGAAAAAGAATTGATTTCTAGTATCGTACAGGGTGTTAATCCCTATCAAGATTTTAAGGCTTATTTATCCCTTGCCCAATTGGAAGAATTAGAATTTGTCATTTCCAATACGACCGAGGCAGGAATTTCCTTTAATCCAGAGGATCGATTTGAAATGGAACCCCCCAGTTCTTTTCCTGGAAAATTGACCCGATTTCTTTATGAACGCTTTGAGTATTTTAAAGGTGAAAAAGGCAAAGGACTTACAATAATTCCTTGTGAGTTAATCAATTACAATGCTCATACATTAAAAAAGATTATTTTACAGTATATCGAACTATGGAACCTGGGAGACGGGTTTAAACAGTGGATCCTTCAGTGCAACGATTTTCATAATACCCTTGTCGATCGAATTGTTCCAGGATATCCCAAGGATGATATTGAGGCCTACAATGCACAGTTGGACTACCAAGACAACTTAATTGTAAGTGCAGAGAAATTCTTCTTATGGGTTATTGAAGCAGACGAGAAACTCAAATCAAAGTTACCGTTTCACAAAACGGATTTGGACGTGAAAATTGTCACGGATATGCAGCCATACCGAACAAGGAAAGTGCGTATTTTAAATGGAGCACATACCACGATGGTTCCTTTTTCAATTCTCTATGGCAATGAGACTGTTAAGCAAACTGTGGACAATCCATTCACTGGTTCTTTTGTGCAGCAGGCAATTTTTCAAGAGATCATCCCTACCCTAGAGATGGATCGCCAAGAATTGGAGCAATTTGCCCAAGCGGTATTGGATCGCTTTAGAAACCCGTTTATAAAACACATGCTCTCCAGTATTGCGCTGAATTCTATTTCCAAATTTAAAGTTCGAGTACTGCCAAGTTTATTGGCTTATGTAGAACTTAAAGGTAGATTACCAGTTCATTTAACCTTTGCGCTAGCGTGTCTAATTCGGTTTTACAAATCACAATGGAATGATCAGGAGTTACCTGTTAAAGACGATGCTGAAGTGGTGGCTATATTTAAAGCGTTATGGCAAGAGACCTCTTACGACCAAATAAGTGAAAAGGCGCTATCGTTCACTGAATTATGGGATCGAGATCTAACAAAAATAAATGGGCTTTGCGCTGCTGTATCCAAAGGTTTATCACTTATTGACACCAAAGGTATTGAAGAAGGTTTTCAAGAATTTATCAAGCAGGTAGGTAAGTAACGTTATAATAGATGAAAAGAATGAATTATGGAAAAGCAATTAATTAAAGTACATCCAAATGACAATGTTGCGGTGGCTTTGAAAAATATAACAAAGGGGACACCAATTGAATTTGAACAACAATCCATTGAGGTCCTCTCCGATGTTAAGGCTAAACATAAAATCGCTTTAACTACTTTTAAGACAGATGATAAAATCATTATGTATGGAGTACTTGTTGGAAGTGCGAGTCAACCTATCAAAAAAGGAGAAGTCATTACCACTGAGAATGTAAAGCACCAAAGTGAGAAGGTGTTCGGAAAAACCGAAAAGTTCACTTGGACTCCACCAGAGGTAAGTCAGTGGAAGGATAGAGAATTTATGGGATACCACAGGGCCGATGGGCAGGTAGGAACCAGAAACGTTTGGTTATTCTTTCCGTTAGTTTTCTGCGAAAATAGAAATATAGAAGTACTCAAAGAAGTTTTTGAAAAAGAACTTCTAAACCAAAACGTCAGCAAACACCAGTTGCTACTGCGGTCTCTTTTAAACAACTCAGATCCCAGCCAAACCACCACGGTTGATCAAGCTGTTCCAGTATTTGATAACGTAGAAGTCCAATTTATTACCCACCAAGGCGGTTGTGGTGGCATACGTCAGGACTCAGAATCTCTTGCTCGATTGCTCGCAGGGTATGTTAACAATCCCAATGTTGCTGGCGCCACAGTACTGAGTTTAGGGTGTCAAAATTTACAAATACGGATATTTAAAGATGCGCTTAACCAAGTGGCGCCCGAGAACACCAAGCCTATACTCATCTACGAACAACAGCAAATGGGAACGGTAGATAACATGCTAAACACCATCATAACGGAATCCTTCGAAGCCATTAAAATGGCCAATGAAATCTCCCGCAAACCAGCTCCCATTTCTAAACTCAAGATTGGATTAGAATGTGGCGGATCTGATGGTTTCTCAGGAATTTCTGCGAACCCTACCTTAGGCCATATTTCAGATATCATGGCAGCTGTGGGAGGGTCAGCAATTTTATCTGAATTCCCAGAGCTTTGCGGTGTAGAGCAAGAACTTGTCAATCGCTGTGTGGAGGAAGCAGATGGAAAGCGCTTTCTTGAATTGATGAAAGCCTATGAAAAATCCGTCGTAGATGCTGGATCTGGTTTTGATATGAACCCCTCCCCAGGAAACATTAAGGACGGGCTCATAACCGACGCGATGAAATCAGCTGGAGCCGCTAAAAAAGGTGGAACATCACCCGTTTCACAGGTATTGGACTACACGGAGTATGTAACCAAACCAGGATTAACACTACTTTGTACCCCTGGTAATGATGTGGAAAGCACAACAGCCATGGCTGGTTCAGGAGCAAATATTATTCTCTTTACAACAGGTTTGGGTACTCCTACTGGAAACCCTATTACCCCTGTTATTAAGGTGGCATCTAATACGGAACTTGCCGAGAAAATGCCAGATATTATTGATTTTGAAACAGGCGCCATTATTCGAGGCGAACAAACTATAGAGCAGACTGCTGATCAGCTTATGGAATATATCCTTGAGGTCGCTAGTGGTAAACCCACAAAGGCCATGGAATTAAATCAAAACGATTTTATCCCATGGAAACGCGGTGTTTCACTTTAGGCTTATTCAAAAAACACAAAAAAACCCATCTCTGCATTGCAATAAACTCCTCAGAGGTGGGTTTAATTATTAGTTACACGTTTCCATTAAAATAATTTCTCGTTCGGTGGTTTAACCCCAACAAGCCTTAGGTAAATAGTTGTTTGTCCTCGGTGATGAGTTTGGTGTTCAAAAGCCTTATCCAAGGCAGTTGCCTTAGTCATTTCAAATCGATCAAATAATTTAACGGTCTCGCTTAATTGTTGCGCTGTCAAACCTTTAAGATGATCGATCAAGAAATCATAACTTTTATTGACTAGTTTAATAACATTTTCTTTGGAGGTATCCGCTGTTTTTTCTGATTCACCCATTCCCACAGGACTTTCTACACCAGTAGCTACAGCACCGAATCCGTAATTAGAATCAGCAATATGAAGCATTTGTTTTGCAAAGGAACGTACCTCTTCGGTAGGTTTGTAATCATATTGATCCTCAGGCATGGCTTCCATATACTCCAATGTATAAGCCTTCGCCCGTGTCCAATCTGCAATTTCTTCTTCGCTCACTCCTTGAGCATGCATAAAATAGGATCCACTTAGGATCACAAAGGTCATAATCAATCGAATAGTTTTCATAATTGTGTTTTTTGGTTAGAAGTACTTCTCTGTGGAAGAAGTATCGTCCTACTTCCCTATCAGAGAAAATCAATTTAAAATTATGATTTTTATTGATTTCTATGTTCCTTAAATGAATAAAAAATAGAATAAATAGACAATTTAAGACCTACTTGAAGATTTTCTAATCTTAAGCGTTGGGGAAAGTACTACCTTTTTTTCAATTTTTACTTTGGCATCTTTTACTTGTTCTAAAAAGACTTTAGCCGCTGTGTTGCCCATCTGCACTGGAGATTGATCAACACTACTTATGGAAAGTTCCATGAATTTGGTAAAGGGTTCATTACTAAAACCCACCACACAAAATTCTTCAGGAATTTTGATTCCATTTTTTTTAAGTTGCTCAATGGCGCCAAGGGCCAAAAAATCACTCGAGGAGAATATGGCGTCTGGACGATCGTCTAATTTCATAAATTTATCGATAGCTTTATGCCCTGATATTACATCACTTTTACTTTGAATGACATATTCTTTATTAAACTTTAAACCAAAGTCTTCTAAAGCCTGCTTATAGCCTTCATAACGATGCTTATAAATCTCTAAGGAACGATCACCGGAGAGGTGTGCGATCCGCTTACAGCCTTGCTGTATTAAATGCTTGGTTGCCATATATCCGCCTTGAAAATCGTCAATGGTCACTGTACTTACTCCTTTGACATCCTTTCTCCTATCAAAAAACACCAGTGGAATCCCTTTTTTAAGCACATGATCAAAATGATCCAATTGCGTAGTGTGTTTTGATACCGACATTAATATTCCATCTACTTGGGCATTTAAAAGGGCATTGATATTATCTATTTCAGTCCCCTCCTCTTCATGGGTTTGACAAATAATTACATGGTACCCTAATGGGTACAATTCTTCTTCTATACCACGAATAATGGAAGAAAAAAAATTTCTGTCAATATAAGGAACAATAACCCCAACGGTATTACTCCTACCACTCTTTAATGCCAAGGCTAGTTTATTTTGCTTGTAATTCATCTTAGCAGCAGTCTCTAGAACTAACTTTTTAGTAGCTTGACTAATTTTAGGGTTGTTGTTCAAAGCTCTCGATACTGTAGCTGCAGTAATGTTTAAGGCTTTGGCTATATCGTAAATCGTTGTCTTTTCGCTCATTCATCAGGTATTTAACGCTAACAGCTCACAAATGTAACCATTTTGATTTTTAATTTAATTTAATGTTATCGATTACCTTTAAATTGATAGAATCAGATTATTACGCCATAAATGAGCGTAGATTAGTATTAAGTAATCTTTATGTTGGTAAAAGTAGTACTATTTTGTTAAAAAAAATAGAAATAAATTTATAATACTATCTTTTTTTAAGGTTTTATTTGTTTTTTAATATCAAATTAGTAGATTCGTGCAATCGATTACAAATCAAACTAACATTATGAATTAAAATCAAGTCAAACAACTTTTAAAACCAAGCCGACGCAATTATGAAAATCGAAACACTCGTAAAAACAAGACTAAGGTCTTTTACAACTGCTATTGCAGTATGCTGTTGTATAATGGCTAACGCTGTTTACGGCCAACAAGGTTCCAGTGTAAGTGGAACCATTGTAGACAACCAGAGCAACACTCCACTTCCTGGAGTGAATGTAATAGAAAAAGGAACCAATAACGGTACAACCACTGACTTTGATGGTAATTTTCAATTACAATTATCTTCATCCGATGCCATTCTAGAGATTACTTATATTGGGTTTAAATCTCAAGAGGTCAATCTTAATGGTAGGACATCAGTACAAATTGTTCTAGAGGTGGATACGCAATCGTTAGAGGAAGTTGTGGTCATTGGATATGGAACACAAAAGAAATCTGATTTAACGGGAGCCGTAGGTAGCATGGATGCAAATACCCTTACAGAGCGTAGCATGAACAACCCTTTAGAGGCCATGCAAGGAAATGTCCCTGGGGTACAAATATCCCAAAGCACTGGGCGTATAGGAGATGGTTATGACATTGTCATCAGGGGAAAGAATTCACTGAGTGGAAACAGCGATCCGTTGTTTATCGTCGATGGTGCTCAAACTGATAACATTGACTTTTTAAACCCAGAGGATATAGAACGTATGGATGTTTTAAAGGACGCATCCTCCACTGCCATTTACGGATCTAGAGGCTCCAATGGAGTTGTTATTGTAACTACCAAAAGTGGTACTTCTGCTCCTGCTGACTTTACAGTATCAGTTGATAGTTATATGGGGATTAGAGACGTGGCAAGATTACCTAAGATGATGGATTCCGAAACATGGTGGTACTATCATAGATCTGCATATTTGGCTACAGCGAGCCTAGGACCAGATGGTTATGTGACTCCTGAAACCTTATTTGATGCCTATAGCGGAACAAGAAATTCAGAATTACTTAGAAGAGCTGAAAACAAAGAGTCTTTCGATTGGTATGATGCGGTACTAAAATCAGGAATACAACAAAACACCTATGTAAATGCAGCCGGAAGAACCGAGGATGGCTTAGGCTATAATATTGGTTTAGGAGCTCAAAAAGAAACTGGAAACATTGATAATGAGTCGTTAAAAAAATATAGTTTCAAAACTGGCGTCACCAAAAAATTTAATGAAAAATTTGAGATAGGTGCTAATCTAACAGTCTCCTTTATTGAGCAACAAGACGGTAGTAGTGTGGCTATGCGTGAAGCATTTCGTTTTAGCCCACTTATGACACCATATGGTTTCGATGGAGAACTATTCCCGCTACCAGGTAAATTAACAGATTTAGATGGTAATATGGTAGTAGACAAGACCTCCACATACAATCCTATTTTAGAAATTCAGAACTCCTCGGATGAGACCAGAAAATGGACTGGAGTTGGTAATATTTACTTCCAATATAATATTCTAGACTGGTTATCTTTTAAAACGGCTTATTCAGCAAGTTATAGAAACCACCGAAGAGGGCAATCCTGGGGCGCAATGACCAATACCGGTGTAGCCAATGGAGATATGCCCTCTGCATCAATGGACAAAGGCGAAACCATTAATGGTACTTGGGATAATCAAATCAACATCGATTATAACTTTAACGACAAGCACCAATTTAATTTTCTTGCCCTACAGAGTTTGTACTATAGTAGAACGGAAACCTCTTTTTTAAGTTCTCGTAATATGCCTTTTGACACAGGATTCTACAATATAGGATCTGGAGAACAAGGTACGTTTAATCTCGGTTCTAACTTCTACAAGCAGACCATGAATTCATTCGCACTTCGTATGAATTATTCTTTTGATAATCGTTATCTCATTACGCTTTCTAATCGTTGGGATGGTTCTTCCTTGTTGTCCGAGGGAAAAAAATGGGATACCTTCCCATCGGCTGCCGTAGCGTGGCGAATCTCTGAAGAAGATTTTCTTTCCAATTCATCGACCATTAGTAATTTGAAATTACGTGCCAGTTACGGGTATACGGGAAATAACAATGTTTCTCCTTATGCAACCATGAATTCTTTAGATAGACAACTATTCTATGATTTTAACGGTAGTGTAGCCAATGGCTGGCTCCCTTCTATTCTTGCCAATTCTAATTTAGGATGGGAAAAAACACGTGAGATAAACTTTGGGTTAGACTTTGGATTCGCAAATAACAGAATCTCAGGTAATGTAGATGTATATGACCGTCTTTCGGATGATTTAATAATGGATCAGAAACTTCCCATTGAATCAGGATGGTCCAACATCAAAGCGAATGTGGCCTCGGTTCGAAATACTGGAGTTGAAGCCAGTATAATGGGGAGGATAATAGAGGGTGAAAATGTAACATGGACCACCAATGTAACTTTTACCAAAAACACCAATAAGATTGAAGAGCTATACAATCAAGACCAAGTTGATGATGTTGGAAATGGGTGGTTCATTGGAGAGGACATTGACGCGCATTACAATTACAAATTCGATGGAATCTGGCAAGGGAATCAAGTAGCAGAAGCGGAGTCCTATAATCAGTCTGAAGGACAAGCTCGAGTGAAGGATATAAATAATGACGGGAAGATCACTCCTGAGGATGACCGTATTATCCTAGGTAGTCCTTCACCAGATTGGACAGGAAGTATTTTCACTCAATTAAAAGTAGGAAATGTTGATCTTTCAGCCTCTGTCATTACCAATCAAGGTGTTTTAGCCTATAGTAATTTTCATGCCAACTTCACAGACACAAGAGACCGTGGAAGACAAAAGCTAGACATCAAGTGGTATGTGCCAGAGAATCAAGCTGGATTGCCGGCACAGTATTCTAATAGTTACCCACAAGGTAGAAATATGGGGACTTATTGGAGGAACGACGGTGTGGGATATTACAAAGATGCATCTTTTGTGAAGATAAAAAATATTGCCTTAGGATATACCTTCAGTGATAGCATTATTGATCGATTAAATCTTAAACATTTAAGGATTTATGCCAATGTTATCAATCCATTTGTCTTTACAAATTATGAAGGTTATGACCCAGAATGGGCCAGTGCTCCATTGGGAATTGGACGTGTAAGTTCAGTTACATATCAATTAGGGATCAACTTAAAATTCTAAGAAATCATGAAATTTAAACATATCATATACACTGCAGCAATTTTTGGATTCACATTGTTTTCTTGCGACGATTATATTGAAGAAGAAAATTTATCAAATGTTGATGGTGGAAGTTTTTATACCACTGAAGCAGGGTTTGAAACCCTTGTCAATGCAAATTATGCGCAATTAAAAGAAATCTATGGTAATGAACCTTGGTTGTTTTGTGCTGGCACAGATCTTTATGCCGAGGGAAGAGATCAAGAGCCACCTGGATTAAGTCAATACATTCAGTTGACCCCATCTGCTGAGGGTGTTGACCAATTGTATACGAGTTGCTACCGCGCTATCCAAAGCGCTAATATGGCAATTCACTATGGTGAATTAAATACGCAAAATTCAACGATAAAACAGCGTATAGGTGAAGTCAGATACCTACGAGCCAATGCTTATTTTTTATTGGTACAAACCTATGGTGGAGTTGGACTGGTGACCGAATATATTGACAGTCCAATCTTGACCTTTGACCGTAATTCTGCGGAAGAAGTTTATACCTTTATTATAAGTGAACTAGAAATGGCGCTCGCATCCGTCTCTGGTGGCGCCTACGACGGGCGGGTAAATAAGCGTGCCGTACAACACTTACTAGCAAAGGTGTACCTAACAAGAGCTTATGAAAGTTTTGGTAATTCGGATGATTTTTCAAAAGCAGCCAGTTATGCTGATGATGCTATTGCGGGGCAATCCTTGACAATTCCTTTTGAGGAGCTTTGGGCCCCTGGCAATGAAATGAATGCTGAAACCCTATTTTCAATTCAGTTTAGTGAAGAATCCGCTAGTACGGATCCCACGAATCTTGGACATATGCAGAATTTATTTTTTAGCTCGTATCTAGGAGGGGCTGAAATTTCAGGAGACGCACCTTATAGATCCTACAACCTCTGCCCCACCCAATTTGCTATAAGTCTTTATGAGCAGGGAGATCAAAGATGGGAAGCTACTTTTATGACCCAAGCCTTTGAGCGGTATTATGATTATTACGATCAGACCGATCATAGCAATCTTGTGGTAGCACACTATTATGCTCCTAAATGGGCTAGTTCAGCTGCTGATTTAGCTGCGTATCAGAGTCTCCATCCCGAAGCGATCATTCACCCTTATGGTGAGTATGTTCCTTCGGTTAGTAGAAACTTGGATTACCAAACCATTCCAGTAAAGAAATTTGATGATCCTAAAGCTCCTTTTGGAGGTGGAAGAACCAGTACTCGTGATCTTATTTTATCTCGCTTAGGGGAAACATATCTCATCGCTGCAGAGGCGTACTTGCAGTCGGGTAATCCCACCACAGCTTTAGATCGACTAAATCAAGTTAGAAATAGAGCCAATGCCACTGTTGCCACAGCAGCAGAATTGGATATTGATTATATATTGGATGAAAGAGCAAGAGAATTACTAGGGGAATACCATCGATGGTTTGATCTTAAACGCACTGGTAAATTAGTAGAGCGTGCATCTTTACATCACTATTTGATCGAAGAAAGCAATTTTGCTGGTGCTAATGGTGAGTTGAAGATTTTAAGACCCATCCCACAAGATGCTATTGATTTAAATCAGAACAAGGATTTTCCACAGAACCCAGCCTATCAATAAGACAAAAATTCACATAGTATTATATTGATGTTGTTAGCATTCGTGAACTTATTGTAACTTACAATAAGTTCATGATGTTTAAAATAAATAGTAAACTTAATAGTATAAAAATGAAAACAATTCAATTCTTAATTCCCATTTGTTGTATTACACTTTGTTTTTCCTGTAAAGAACAAGAGAAAAAACCAGCTGCCACTTCGGAAAAAGTGGTTGAGCAAGTTATAGCGACGCCAAAGTCTGAAGGTCTATCTTATGCCGAAATTTCCGTTAAAGAAGGTGGAAAATGGGTTGATCGAAAATACGAAGGAGGTGGAGCTTTTAAAAATGTAAACCAGCTTGATGTACCGAAAGAACATACCGATCATTCCTATTATATCCGTTACGAAGGACCAGGTTGGGAAAGTGACAAAGTGGGATATCGCCTCTATTTAGATTGGAGAAATGCCATTGATATCTTTGGAAAGAAAACACATCAAAAGGTACTTCCAAAGGTCGGTCAAGATAATTTTGATTCCTACCATGAGATGAGTGATTGGGGTATGGATATTCTAAAGGCTGGAAAATCGCTCGGGATTGGTTCCATAGGAAGATTTCACCAAGGAAAAGTGTTACATTTTGAAAATGTAGATGCCACTTCAGCGAGTGTTGAAAATTCGGATCTACAGTCCACAGTACATGTTAATTATAGGGGTTGGAAAACTGCTAACGATAAAATTGATTTGACCTCTGAATTAACCATCAAACCAACTAATCGCTACACCAAACACACTATCCAAGCAAGTAAAGCAATTAATGGGATTACAACTGGGATTGTAAAATTTGAGGATATTGAATTAATTAAAAAAACCAGCGACAACGGAAAATGGGCATATATTGCTTCTTATGGTGAGCAAACTTTAGTGCCTGACAACCTTGGAATGGCCTTGTTTTACAATACGGCATCAGTGGATCAGGTTGTGGATGGGCCTGATGACCACCTCGTTGTTTTTAACCCCACTACAGAGCCTATATCGTTCTACTTCCTAGGAGCATGGGAAAAGGAAAAAGACGGAATCAAAAATCAAAAAGAATTCTTAAGCTATATCGATGGGCTTTTAAAGGAATTAAATTCGAATAATAAATTACCTTAACCAAATATCACATGAAAATAGCTATTAATGTTTTAACAACTGCTTTTGTAGCGATGAGTCTTTTGAGCAGCTGTGAGGAGAAAGCAAAAAAGTCAAACGACACCAAACCCCCTGCCACCACTACCCTTGTGGATAGCACTGATAAGTGGTCCGTGAGAATGGCTAATTCAATCATGCATCGTAATGAGGATGCTTACCAGATCGACCACCGGACGGTTCCCAAATGGGATTATGTTCATGGGGTGGTTATGTTAGGTTTTGAAAAGTTGTACGAAAAGACCAAGGATCAAAAATACTACGATTATGTAAAAGGTTACGCTGACACACTTATCAATGATCAAGGTGCCATAGCAACCTATAAAATAGAAGATTATAACATCGATATGATCAATGCTGGCAAGATCCTCTTTAAACTCTATGAAGACACCAATGATCCTAAGTATAAAAAGGCCATGGATACGCTTCGTTTGCAACTGAAGAATCAGCCAAGAACAGCATCAAACGGATTTTGGCATAAAAAGCGCTACCCGAACCAAATGTGGCTGGATGGCCTGTATATGGGTGCTCCATTTTATGCGCAGTACACAGTGACTTTTGAGCAAGGTAAAGCCCTGGATGACATCGCACATCAGTTTGCATTAATTCAAAAACACGCTAAGGATGAAGAAACTGGACTACTCTATCATGGTTGGGATGAGAGTAAGGCTATGGATTGGGCCGATGACACCACTGGTACCTCTCCAAACTTCTGGTCTAGAGCCTTAGGCTGGTATGCCATGGCTTTAGTGGATGTTCTTGATTATATCCCAAATGATCACCCAAGCAGACCTGAAATCATCACTTATTTAAATGAGCTTGCAACTGCTGTTGTGAAGGTACAGGATGAAACTGGCCTATGGTACCAGGTAACAAATATGGGAGATCGTGAAGGTAATTATCTTGAAGCTTCCGGAACAACTATGTTAGTTTATTCTCTGGCAAAGGGTGTGAACAAAGGATATTTACCTGCTCATTTTATGAAAAATGCAGAATTAGGCTTTAAAGGACTCACGGAGCATCTTATCAAAGTGGATGAAAATGGGCTTATAACGATCACTCAAGTATGTGCCGTAGCTGGTCTTGGAGGAAATCCTTACCGGGATGGATCCTATGAATATTACATTAATGAACGTAAAAAAGATAATGATCCTAAAGCCACTGGACCTTTTATTTTAGCAGCGCTAGAATTGGATAAGTAATCATGAGCCGCACAATTAAAAGCATATCGAAATTTCTACTGTTTTGCACCTTTATTATGTGCTCCACAGATTATCTTTATAGTTTTCCTCCCAGGGAGACAGATGTGGTAGTTGCTACTGATGGCAGTGGTGACTACCGCTCCTTACAGGAGGCCATCGATAACACCAAATCATTTCCCTATCAAAGGATAACCATTAGGGTTAAAAATGGAATCTATAAGGAAAAAGTAAAAATCTACGAGTGGAACACCAATTTAAGTATAATTGGTGAAGATCCTAAGGAAACCATTATAGTTTATGATGACTATTTTGATAAAATTGATAAAGGACGAAACAGTACTTTTCACACCCCTACCCTTTTAGTGGAGGCCTCAGGTACTATCTTAAAAAATTTAAGAATCCTCAATACTGCTGGTGCAGTTGGACAAGCTATTGCGCTTTCCATTACCGCAAATAAGGTAAAGGTAGAAAACTGTGCTATAATTGGGCATCAGGATACGGTATATCTAAGCGGGGCGTATAATAAAATATATTTTAAGAATTGCACCATCGAGGGAAATACAGACTTTATATTTGGTCAGGCTACAGCTGTATTTGAAAACTGTTTGATTCACAGTGTTTCTGGCTCCTATATTACCGCAGCATCAACGCCGAAGGGGGTGGACTATGGATTTGTTTTTATAGGATGCACCCTAACGGGATCAGAAAATAGTAAAGGAGTCTATTTAGGACGACCTTGGCGTTATTATGCCAAAACTGTCTTTATTAATACGCACATGGGAAAGCATATTAATCCCAAAGGATGGCACGATTGGAATAAGCCGAAGAGTCATAAAAATAGCTTTTATGCTGAATATAATTCAACGGGTCCAGGAGCTCATGCAGACCAACGCGTTCCTTGGTCTTATCAGCTAACAAAGAGCCAACTTTCAAATTATACTCTTGAATCGATCTTAACATCAAACAATGACAACAATTGGTACCTTCATTAAAAAGCATCTAACAGCGGTATTATTCTTCTGTCTTACCACCCTTGCCTATGGACAAAATATTACTATTTATACCATAGGTGATTCTACAATGGCTAATAAGCCCGATACAGAGCAGAACCCTGAACGTGGATGGGCTCAAATGTTACCTGAAATTTTTAATAAAGACATTACCATTGTAAACAAAGCGGTCAATGGTAGAAGTACGCGTAGTTTTATAAATGAAGGTCGGTGGGAAGAGGTTTATCAAATGCTTCAACCAGGAGATTATGTTTTTATTCAATTTGGTCATAATGATCAAAAAGTAAAATCTCCAGATCGATATACCAATCCACATACTGCATACCGTCATCATTTAATAAAATTTGTGAATCAAACACGCGATAAAGAAGCAATCCCCATATTATTTTCTTCCATAGTAAGAAGAAATTTTAATGATCAGGGCACCCTCATTGACACGCACGGTGCCTATCCATTGGAAACTCGTTTAGTGGCACAACAATACGGCGTTGATTTTATAGACTTGCAGTACCTCACAGAGGTATTGGAAATGCGCTATGGCGTTGAAAAATCCAAAGAATTACATCTGCATTATAGTGAAGGAGAAATCCCTTATTATCCAAAAGGAAAGAAAGATGATACGCATTTATCAGTTAAAGGGGCCAGAGAGGTATGTAATCTTGTGGCACAACAGCTTAAAGCCGCTAAACATCCTTTGAGCAACTATTTAATACAATAATTTACGATACATAATATCCTACCAATTTAAAAAGGCACCCCAGGGGTGCCTTTTTAGTATATGTAATTCGGTGAGTGGATTAAATTACTGTTCTAGACCAGCTAATTTTTCTTTCATTTCCATGAACTTATCTTGTTCACCTAAAGTTCCATAAATGTTCATTAAAGTTCTAACGGCATCAATATTAGATGGATTTACTGTTAGAAGTTTTTCAAGATAAGGTACTGCAGAACGATAAAGATCCTCTCGCTCTTGTTTTAATTCGTCATAACGTTTGTTATCCGCAGCGCTATTACCAAGGCTGTTCATTTCATTTACCAAGTCCTGCTCACTAGAAAGGATCATTGAAGCTAAGTTCAAATAAGCGTTTTCACTTTGTGGGTCCAATTCTATAGCTTTTTGGTAATACTTGGTAGCTTGCTCTTTATTACCTTGTTCACCAGTAATTACACCAAGGTTGTAATATAGCGTTGGATTGGATGGATCTTTCTCAATGGCTTCTTCCATCAATGACTGGAACTTTGCTTTATCCCCAGCTTGAACATACATATTTGCTTCTGTTAATAGCAAATTCATATCATCTGGATTCGCCTCACGGGCATCTTTAATAGCTGCCGCTGCCTTTTCAGTTTCACCCTTCTCGTTGTAGATCAACGCAATGTTTTTAATGATCTCTGGATATCTAGATTCCGTTTCTTCTTCAGAAGGATCCGTATATTGCCCAGTTTTAACCATTAGGTCACGGTTTTGCTCTGAACCAAGATTCTCGGTTTCCCCAGTTTCTTTGTTTACAGCTAAGTACGCAGTGCTCTCTCCTGTATAACCTAATTCATTTAATTTAAGATAATACTCCAAAGCTGTGTCGTAATCACCTCCCTGAACGGCACTAGAGGCTGCATAATACAAATAATCTTGGTTATCAGTCATTTGATAAGCCATAAATAATTTGTTCGCTGCTTTGGAAAATTCTTTATTGTTATTATCCTCAATAGCAGCATTTACGATATCTCCAGACAAGCCATTAAGTATCTCAGTTGCTTCGTCGGTATATTTAGTCTTAAATGTTTTTTCAAACGCTATAAGTTTATTTAGATTTTCTACAGCCTTTTGATAATCTGCATCATTTCCACTCTTTTTGGCTAAATCAGCGTGAGTTTTACCTAAAAGAAAATAATATTGTGCTTTGTATTTATCATCTGCGGACTCTATTGTGGAGGCCAGACTTTGCAAAGTACTCTTGGCCTCTGCCGTACTTCCTTTATCCAATGCTTTATCGGCATCTCTTAATTCGCTTTTCTGAGCGATTGCAAAAGAAGAAACTAATAAAGCTGACGCTATTATAACTCTCTTTTTCATTGTTCTTAATTTGAAATTTGTTTTTAAAGTGTTAATTATTGTTGTTATCAGGTTGTATCTCGTTATTACTATCTAAATCTATGCCTTTTTCTTGAACTTCGATGTCATTGACATCCTCCTGGTCTAGTTCATCTTCTTTCATTACTTTGGCTACAGCAGCAATGGAATCATTCTTAAGATTGATCAATTTTACACCTTGAGTTGCACGACCCATAACACGTAAGTCTTCTATAGCCATTCGGATGGCTACACCACTTTTTGTGATAATCATTAAATCGTCCTCATCACTAACATTTTTAATGGCTACTAAGGCACCAGTCTTCTCCGTAATGGACATGGTCTTAACTCCTTTTCCTCCACGGTTAGTAATACGATAAACCGCTTCACCATCCTCTGGATCATCTAAATAGGTTCGTTTTCCATAACCATTTTCTGAGACCACTAGGATATGGTCGTCTAAATTGTTTACAGAAACCATTCCTATTACCTCATCATGATCATCTGCTAGAGTTATACCGCGAACTCCAGAGGCATTTCTGCCCATCGGGCGGGTTTTACTCTCTTCAAAACGAATCGCTTTACCGGATTTAACGGCCAATAATATTTGACTGTTTCCAGTGGTTAATTTAGCTTCTAGTAACTCATCCTCTTCACGAATTGTGATGGCATTAATTCCATTTTGTCTAGGACGAGAATACTGTTCTAAGGAAGTCTTTTTAACCACTCCTTTTTTGGTAGCCATAATGACAAAGTGGCTGTTGATATAGTCATTGTCTTTTAAATCCTTGGTGCAAATAAAGGCTTTTACCTTATCATCTTGTTCGATGTTAATAAGGTTTTGAATTGCACGGCCTTTTGAGGTTTTACTGCCTTCAGGTATCTCATAAACGCGCATCCAGAAACATTTACCTTTCTGGGTAAAGAACAACATATACTGGTGGTTGGTCCCAACAAATAAATGCTCTAAGAAATCTTCATTACGAGTAGAAGATCCTTTTTGTCCTACCCCACCTCTATTTTGAGTTTTATATTCACTTAAGGGTGTTCTTTTAATATAACCTGCATGAGAAATGGTAATAACCACCTGCTCATCTGGGATCATATCTTCAATACTTAAATCACCTCCAGCGTATTCGATTTGAGAACGTCTTTCGTCCCCGTATTTTGCTTTTATTTCTTCAAGTTCCTCTTTGATAATTTCCATCCTACGCTCTTTTCTAGCAAGGATATCTTTACAATCTTCGATGAACTTAATGGTCTCTTCGTATTCAAGTCTTAATTTATCCTGCTCTAGACCAGTAAGTTGACGTAAACGCATTTCAACAATAGCCTTGGCCTGGATTTCTGAAAGCTTAAAGCGTTCCATTAATTTGGCACGAGCCTCCTCAGCATTTTTGGAACCTCGAATAATAGCAATCACCTCGTCAATATTATCAGAAGCAATTATAAGTCCTTCCAGGATATGAGCACGCTCTTCTGCCTTACGCAACTCATACTCTGTTCTTCGAACAACCACCTCATGACGATGTTCCACAAAGTGGTGAATCATATCCTTGAGATTCAACATATGTGGTTTCCCGTTAACAAGTGCAATGTTGTTTACACTAAAAGAAGATTGAAGAGCCGTGTATTTGAACAAATTGTTTAGTACGATGTTCGGAATAGCGTCTTTTTTTAGAATATAAACAACGCGCATTCCTTTTCTATCCGATTCATCACGGATATTTGAAATCCCTTCTATTTTTTTCTCATTAACAAGGTCAGCGGTCTTTTTAATCATATCCGCTTTGTTCACTTGATATGGAATTTCAGTTACGATGATACATTCTCTTCCATTGACCTCTTCAATGCGAGCCTTGGCTCTGATCACAATACGTCCACGCCCTGTTTTAAAGGCTTCACGAACACCGTCATAACCGTATATCACACCACCGGTCGGGAAATCTGGAGCTTTGATGTGCTCCATAAGCTCATCGACCTCGATATCATAATTGTTTATATAAGCAATGGTACCATCCACTACTTCAGAAAGATTGTGTGGAGGCATATTGGTTGCCATTCCAACTGCAATACCAGAGGCTCCATTAACGAGCAAATTTGGCACCCTTGTTGGAAGCACCTTAGGCTCCTTTAAAGTATCGTCAAAATTTAATTGGTGGTCTACCGTATCCTTATCGATATCTGCCAACATGTCTTCGGATATCTTTCGCATACGTGCCTCAGTATAACGCATCGCAGCTGGACTATCGCCATCTATCGACCCGAAGTTTCCTTGGCCATCGACCAGCATATACCGTAAACTCCAGGATTGTGCCATACGCACCATAGTGTCATAGACTGAGCTATCACCGTGTGGGTGGTATTTACCAAGAACCTCACCTACAATTCTCGCAGATTTTTTGTAAGAACTATTCGACCTAACCCCCAGTTCATGCATTCCAAACAACACACGTCGATGAACTGGCTTTAAACCGTCCCTAACATCCGGTAAAGCACGTGACACAATGACTGACATCGAGTAATCGATATACGCCGATTTCATCTCATCCTCTATATTAATAGGGATCAGCTTTTCTCCTTCCGCCATATTTATTATATTATTTTCTGTTTAATTATAAATCGTGCCA
>NZ_DATGNU010000097.1:0-14233 GCF_035306585.1 Galbibacter sp. | reverse complement strand
CTCAAAGGTAGTAAATAACAATGTAATTACCCTGAATCTACATGGATCAAACAAAGACTTTTGCTCCTTCTAATAACAAAATGAAATTAAGGATGGCGAAACTTTTTAAAAATTCATTTTCCAAACAGCTCATAATTCTTTTATTTTTGAAATACGCATTTTAAATAAAAAACCATTATGGTTGTAAATAATAGTAATACAAAGTCATACACTTGGGGTGATCAGTGCAAGGCATGGGAATTACTCTTATCTGATCAGGTGATTATCAAAGAGGAACTTATGCCTCCACAAACACAAGAACAACTGCATTTCCACCATAAAACAGACCAATTCTTTTATATTTTAGAAGGTGAAGCTACCTTTAATATAGATCAGAAAAATGTTTCAGTATCTAAAGGAGAGGGCATTGAGATTAAAAGAGAGCAGGTTCACAAAATTGCCAACACCTCTTCTACAGACTTGCGCTTTTTAGTATTGTCATTCCCTGGCAATAGTGCGGATAGAATAAATTTAAAACAATAATCCACCTACATTTTAGGTTGACTAAACCCTAATGAATTGAGTAGAATCTTTCAAACTTTGGCAAAAACTTTTACATTTATTATTTCAATCACTAATGGCAGAGAAATTCGGTAAAACTTGGTGGGGTCAGAAGTGGCTTCAATCCCTTAACAATATTGACTATAGTAATCGTCTTCCACGTGGGAGTACTTATGCTAGAAAAGGTTATGTAACCAAAATTAAAATACAAGGAAATCACATCGACGCTTTTGTACAAGGGAGCAGAATGACACCCTATAAGGTGCAGCTCAAACTTCCTGAATTCTCTGGGGTAGCCTTAAATGATTTTATAGACAAACTTGCCGAAAAGCCTTTATTGATTTCTAAATTGTTTAATAGAGAGTTGGACCCAACATTATTAACCTTTGCCGAGAAGAACGGTTTAAAGATTTTTCCAAAACAGTGGTCGGACATTGAAATGAACTGTAATTGCCCAGATTGGGCAGTTCCCTGCAAACACTTAGCTGCCGTTATATACAAAATCAGTGCGGAGATTGATAACAATCCTTTTTTAGCTTTTGAGCTACATAAGGTAGATTTAATATCCGAGCTCACTAATCGCGGATTGTACTTAGATACTTCGAATGCTGTTGTTGAACCTTTATCTAGTTTCTATCTTAAAGACCAGAAGGTAAAACAAGCTCCTAGAACATTTGATTCTAATAATGCCTATGAAAAGTTATCATATGCAAGTTTGATCCCTCTGGACCAGGCATTAATGGCCTTATTGAGTGAATATCCAGTTTTTTATAATGGCTCTGGGGATTTCAAAACAAAATACCTCACTACCTTAAATAGAATCGTTCGAAATGCTAAACGCATTCTAGATGGAAAAATAGAGCTGAAAGCAATCGCTGGGCAATACCAAGAGAACAAAATTCACGTGAATCCCCATGCAGTTATCGAAGTATTTGTCGATGAAAATCTTGAAGCTTTTATTCAGGTAGATTGTAGCGCTCTTACGCCAATGGAACTCATAGTCGAGTTAGAGGCTGTCCAAGGGACAAAATTGTTAGACTATCAGCCTTCAACTGCATCGCTGTATACAGTATTGCAACTTGCACTTCATCTTATTGCCAATGGTGCCGTGACACCACAAATTGTCATGCTGCCAAACCAAAAATATGCTATTCGCTGGTTACCAGCGATGATCAGTAAGGATGTTCGTCAATTGGTTGATAAGCTTGCTGAAGTCCTTCCTCCAGACATTTTATGCTATTGGGTACCGAAAAAACAAGAAGCAATACAACAAAATGCCGCATTGAATTTGCTATCTATTTTTCTAACGCCTTTAATTCATGAACTATCTGGCAAGGAATCATCAGATTTTTTTCACAATTTTTTCTTTAAAAACAACTCATACTCTTTTACAGATCCCGGTGAGGGAGGAAGACCTGGAGGTATACAAACCTGGTTGCAGAAATTCTATCTCAATCAAGGGGTATACAAACCGCAGGTGGTAGTTTCAGAAACTCCAAATGACGATTTTCTAATTGAGGTAAATGTTTTAAATATAGGGCAGGATCCCGTTTCGTTAAAACAAATTCTAAGTTTAAAAAAATTCGACAAATCTAGATTAGAGATTCTCCAGACCTTGTCAAATCTGATAGATTTTCTTCCAGGCTTGGAAAACTACGTAAATTCAAAAGGGAAAGAAAAGATAGTTCTCGATATTAGGAGATTCACACCCTTTTTATTTCAAATGATACCTGCTATCCGTTTATTGGATATAGATATTCTTCTACCTAAATCACTTCAAAACATCCTCAAACCAAAATCCACCGTAAAAGTATCCGCCACCAAAGGAAAATCATTTATACAACTCGATAAGCTATTTGATTTCAGTTGGCAGGTGGCTCTTGGTGATACAATCATGAGTGAGGAAGAATTTAAAAAACTACTCATTCACTCTGATACCTTATTAAAATTTAAATCAGAATACATTTATGTTAGCCAAGCTGATTTAGAGAAATTACACAAACATTTTTCAAAGGAAAACCATACACTTTCCTCCTTTGAGGTACTTCGTGCTGCATTAAGCGGAGAATATCAAGGTGCTAAAGTAGCCTTAGACAACCAAGTAATAAAGCTGATAAAGCAGCTCAGCCAAATCGAGCAGGAACCGCTTCCAAAGGGATTACATGCACAGCTCCGGCCCTATCAGCATAGCGGTTATTCTTGGATATATCGCAATGCAAAAATTGGCTTCGGTTCTGTAATTGCAGATGATATGGGACTAGGAAAAACATTGCAAGTCATCACTACAATGCTTAAATATAAAGAAGAGGGGTTGTTAGATGATAAAAAGATTTTAGTCATTGTACCCACCGGCCTAATAGCTAACTGGTTGTCAGAAATTGACAAATTTGCACCATCACTAAAGGTGGCTTTATTTCACGGATCTTCTAGGAAAATACCTGATTCTTTCGATATGTTATTAACTTCCTATGGTGTAGCGCGTAGTGATGCAGCTAAATTGAAAAAATTACCATGGTATTCTGTGATTATTGATGAGGCTCAAAACATAAAAAATCAACAGACTGCCCAAACAAAAGCTATTAAAAGCATTAAGGCTGACAATTTCATAGCAATGAGTGGGACTCCTGTTGAAAATCGATTAAGTGAGTTATGGAGTATTATGGATTTTAGTAACCGAGGCGTTTTAGGGAAAATAAAAGATTTTCAAGATAACTTCAGCAAACCCATTGAAATCTATAACGATTCAAATGTTGCAGATAAACTCAAAAAAATATCTGCACCTTTTTTATTACGAAGGCTTAAAACTGATAAATCCATAATCAGTGATTTACCAGATAAAATTGAAATGGATTCTTATGGTTACTTAGTAGCACAACAGGCAAGTTTATATGAGAAAACATTGGAAGCAGCTATGAATGAGATTGAAAACATCGATCCAAGTGACAAAAAGAAACTTTTTGCTCGTCAAGGTCTTGTACTTCAGATGATTTTAGCACTCAAGCAAATTTGCAACCATCCCTCCCAATATCTTAAGGATAAGAATATGGATTCTACTCTTAGCGGCAAGCTTGATTTACTTTTTGAAAAACTAGACAGTATTGTAAATACCTCTGAAAAAGTATTAATCTTCACCCAGTTCCGAGAAATGGGTGAACTATTGCAACACTTCATTGCTGAGCGTTACGGAGAGTCGCCGATGTTCTATCATGGTGGATGCTCGTTAAAACAGCGCACACAAATGGTAAAAGATTTTCAAGACAACCCTGCGGACAAAATTTTTATTTTATCCTTGAAAGCCGCTGGAACTGGGCTCAACCTCACAGCTGCCAATCACGTAATTCATTATGATCTGTGGTGGAATCCTGCTGTGGAGGCACAAGCTACCGATAGAGCTTATCGCATCGGACAGAAAAAAAATGTAATGGTTCATCGACTAATTACAAAAAACACCTTTGAGGAGCGTATCAATGCGATGATTAATTCTAAAAAGGCATTGGCAGAGATGACGGTTTCTACTGGTGAGAATTGGATTGGTAACCTGAGCAATAAGGAACTAAAAGACTTGTTTACACTGGGATAATTCCATAATGGTCAAAAACAAAAAAAGCCTTCAACTTTCTAGCTATTGCTAAAAAGGAAAGCCTTTCATTGGTTTAACTATTAAACCTTCAGCAGCACTCCTGCTACTGAACAACACAACTATCTTTATGTGATTCAAGTCACTGATCTAATTCAGCGCTTTACAATCCTCTTTAACAATAGATTATTTTAAAAAAAGGAATTCACATTATATTATAATAAGTGGTGAACTTATATAAAGTTCAAAAAAATATCAAAGTAACTTATTTGGCAAAGATATAAAATAATGGCAAATGCCTGTTATCATTGTCTTGAATATTTTTCTAACCATACAAGGGAAGCCTACCTATCTAGAAAACATCCAGTAATCAAAATGCAAAATTTTACTTGGGGCTTTTGCTTTAAATATAAAATACACATCGTGAACACCTGTGACTTTCTCTGAAATTTCTGACCTTACTAGCTCCCAACGGTCTTCCCCTCCAGTGAGTGGTACCTTAATCTCTGCAATCTTTTGTCCGTCTTTCGAATCAAGTCGCACTTCTATACTCACATCACCATTATGAACTGTCCCGACACGAGCGGTAAATTCTTTGGCTCCTGTATTTTGAAAATCAACGGATCTAACCATTGTAAAAGCCCCTTTAGCTTCCCCGGTGACATATACTCCTACAGTCTCATTTTCTTTAGCTTTTACCTTTTCTGACCAGGCGATTGTTTCTGCTTCATTTTTACGATAGGGATTTAAAGTTTGTAGAGCCTGCTGAATTCCAGCAGTCATACTCATTTGTTCAATCTCCCCTTTGGAGTTGAAATTAGCCTTTTCTACTGCTACTGATCTTGTAAACCCACTTCCTCCAGGTAGTGCACCACTGTGGTAGAAAAAGTAGGTGTTTCCTTTAAAATCAATAATAGCAGGGTGATTTGTAAAAGATCTTCCTTCTTGAGGCATTACTTTCCCTCTGTAGGTATAAGGCCCAGTTATGTTCTTGCTCGTCGAGTATCCGATATGCTCTGGAATTGGCCCAGCTGCGAATAACAAATAATAAAGATCATCTCTCTTATAGAGCCATGGACCTTCTTCATAGGTTGTGGGTCGTAGCTCATCTTTCTCACCCTCTCGCTTTCCAAAGGATTTAATAGTATTTGGAATTTTACTTATCTCCCCTTCTATGCTGATCATGTCTTCATTTAGTTTGACGTAATAACACTCAGGATTTCCCCAAAAAAGATATCCCTGACCATGATCGTCTATAAAAACCGTAGGGTCTATATCTGCATTACTATTGCTAATTAAAGGTTTGCCTAGTGGATCCCTAAAAGGACCATAAGGAGAGTCTGCAACCGCCACTCCAATGCCATTTTTACCCTCTTTAGAGGTAATGGGTACATACATGTAAAATTTTCCATCCCGTTCAATGGCCTGAGGTGCCCAAGCGTTTTGTTTACCCCAACTAAAATCTCTATACGATAGCACCGTTCCATGATCCGTCCAATTTACCATATCCTGGGTGGTGTATAATCTCCAATCATTCATAGTAAACCACGTAGACTCATCTTCATCATGTGAGGTGTATAAATACAATGTCCCATTGTAAACCATTGGGGCTGGATCTGCAGTGTAATTGGTTTGAATAATCGGATTAGAGATACTTGGGATTGCGGGCAGTTTTATTTCTTGAAGCTCAAGCATTTGTCTTGCATATCTTTTTCCAAGTTTTTGATAACCTTTGGTTGAAAAATGTAATCGATCAGTTACCGCATCGCAGCCTTCGGATGAAATCACATAGCTGTTTGGGATGTGATCTGGCAAGGTGGCTATTATTTCATTCATGCTCCAACAAGCACCTCCTTGCTCTTCACTGACCATTTCACCTGCTAGAAGAGGTACTTGTTTAGGATCTAGATTAAGGTCTTTAATTAAATTATCATAAACCCCTTTTAGTTTTTGTGGCCATGTAGTATCCCCTGTATTGGATTCACCTTGGTGAACCAAAATCCCTTTTATCACGCCGTCTTTTTGGGCGATTTTAGCAAGTTCAACCAATCTACCATAGGGATTACCATCATATTCTTTTACCATGTTTTTTAACCAATCTGGTGATGTATCCACATAAGATTGGTAATTTTCCTTATCAAATAGCTCAATTTTACAACCACCAACAGCTACGTTAATAACACCAACCTGTATATTATCTGGTAAGTATTTGATCATTTCTCTTCCGAAAAAATCTGTTGGGGTCATCCCTGTACTACATCGAACTAATGGCGGTTTAGCAGTATACCAATGACCCATTACCCGGTTTAATTCTGGGCAGTCTACCCCTTGAAGTATCTTAAACCTCGGATCTGTGTCTACAGTATCCTGAGGCTGTATTCTAGCATGACCTTCCATATTGGACTGACCAAAAGCAAGGTATATATGGAAATTGGGATCTTGGGCAGTAGCTTGGCAAATTACCATAAACATTCCAAGATAGATAAGCATTTTTGTTTTCATTGTAATGGCTGTTATTATTATTTAGTTGACGTTACTTTTCTTTTATTTTGAGGATTTAAAAATTGGTTTAATAAAGCTTATAAAATATTGCCAATTCGGCTCTACTGTATGTCCACCTTCATGGATCCTAAAAACGAGCTTTCCTTGGGAAAGAAATTCTCCTACTTCGGGGTATTGTAATGCTGACAACCCTTTTTCTGCGTAGAGTTTGTAGGCCTCACTTGCATGCAAACTGGCTAAAAACATTCCTTTAGCATCGACCCAATTGCCCTCAACACTTGGATCCCCAGCACTTATGAACACTGGTCTTGGGGCAGCGAGCGCTATTAAATGATGAGCATCCACAGGCAAATCATCAACCGTTAAGGGCCCTGCGTATTTTATAAAATTAGGAGCAAACCAATGGTACTCGAAACTAGAGGCCAAATTTTCTAACTGCTCCCCAAAATTACGTCTGAGGATCTTTGTTCCACCAGCTCCAGCAGAACCGATAAATCCTGCAGCAAATCGCTTGTCATAGGCCATGGTTACCATGGCGGCCTTACCATAACGTGAAAGTCCTTCTATGGCAACCTTTTTCTCATTTACCCTCGGGTGACTCTTAAAATAATCGAGTGCTCTACTTGCACCCCATGCCCAAGCTTTTAAGGTGCCCCAATCCTCTAATTTTCGAGGTTCTCCCTTATTTACCAGACCTATGATTCCCGATGAAAGTCCAGCACCATTATCTGCTTGATAACTTGTGGGAATCAAGGAAGCATAACCAAATCCTTCGGCTAACAATTGTTCTTGCCATGGGATTTTCTGCTGCCTTGCTGGATTAAATCCTGCTGGGAACTGCCAATCAAATTTTAATATTACGGGTACCTTTTTATAATCCGTTGGAAGGGTTAAAGTCATTTCAATACACACCTTAATATTAGGGTAAGAGGTATTGTCAACAACCCCTAAAAGCTTTTGAACAACAACTGGGTATTGACCAATTACGGAATCTTTTTCGGCAATCACCTTCCAGTGTACTTCTGGTATCTTCTCTGGAAAACGTCCATAAACCTCAGTGTCAAAAGCTTCATATATTTCTAAACGACGCTCTTCCCACTGGGAAACAGAACTGACAGTAGTGCCATTATTAAAGTTCAGTAATTCTGGCAGTTCAAAGGAGCGTACCTTTGATTCATCTGAATTTGCAGCATTTGGTGCATTTGGATCCCCTGAAGGTCCCGGTCTTAAAGATTCAATACCCAATTTATCCATCATCAATTTATGATCTGCAGTATTTAAACGATTAATACTGTCCAAGGCATGCTGTGAAAATTGGGCGGTCAATGTTCCTGAAAACACAAATAACATCAAAGTAATTAGTGATCGTTGTCTCATCTTATTATCTTTTAATACCCAGGTTGTTTTGAGAAATTATCGCACTAATTCTATTAGTTCTTTCACTACGGGCTTAGCTTGGTTATCACGATCAAAAAGTAGCGGATAATCTGTTCTTCCTCTAACAGGCCAGTTATTTTTCCATGAATTGCCATCGTTAATTCCCCAAAGTGCAACCCTACTTATATGGTCACTATGCTTTAAGAAAAGTTTGAAAAATTTTACATATCGCTGGGTAAACTGTCTTTGGACATCCTCAGGCAGTCCATTGGGAAATGGATTCATCTTATCCTCATAGGTGTAGGTGTCTGAGAGTTCTGCTCCAGCATCACCCCATGGAGACGGAAGCACGCTGAGTTCTAGTTCGGTAATCATAACCTTCCCTAATTGAGAATAAGTCTCTAAACTTTTATCAAATTCTTTTATATCTGGATGGTTTAACCCTATATGCCCTTGCATTCCGATACCATGGATAGGAATGCCTTCATCTTTTAATTTTTTAACCATTTTAACGACCCCATTTCGCTTACTTGGAATAGCCATCGAATAATCATTGTAATACAGCTCAGCCTCTGGATCGGCTTGATGAGCAAATTTAAAAGCAAGTTTAATAAAATCTTCTCCTAAAATTTGATAGAACTTACTATTGCGGTAGCTCCCATCATCCTCAATGGCTTCATTGACCACATCCCAAGAATCTATTCTTCCTTTATACCTTCCAACAACGGTGAAAATATGGGTTTTCATTCGCTCGGTAAGTACTTCTTTGGACACCAAATTACCTTGTTGATCTGTAAAGAACCATCTTGGAGCCTGGGAATGCCATATTAGAGTGTGTCCGTGTATATGCATATTGTTTTTCTCCCCAAATTCTACAAATTTATCGGCAAGCTCAAAGTTAAATTCGCCTTCTTTTGCTTGTATTCTTCCACTCTTCATGACATTCTCAGCAACTATAGAATTAAATTGACTCTGAGCAATGTGCATTTCGCTTGGTTTATTTCCCATTAGCTGCCATGCGTTTAGGGCTGTTCCTATGTAAAATTTATCCTTGTAAGCGTCTTTAAGGGTCATTTGCGTGCTAGGCTCACTTTGGGCTACTGCTTTTTGGATCGTACAGATAGAAAAGCTTATTACTGCATAGCACATTAGTGTCATAATCCTCATATGGGTTCTTTTTAACATACCGTTGTTTATTTAAAAATGCGCTAACCTTGTTATTGTAATGATCTTTTATCAAGGTTGAGTATTGTTGGTTTTTTCTTTATTACTATCAAACAGGTCTCCTAAGCCCAGGAAAGCTTATTAGTATACTGGATTTTAGCGTCACCGCGCTTTCCAATAAACAAGCTTCCTTAGGTTAGGAGAACTATGGTGTGTAAAACTACACTTGACTAAAATTAAATATATGTATGGTTATTTTAAGTATCTAATTCATAAAACTATAGCTATTAAAGTCCTTTTAATGCTTCAGCGAAACTTTGGTACGCTGGCTTTCTGTTCAAATTAATATCCCATAGACCTTGAAATTCTCCTGGTAACCAGCTTGCGTCCTCTGGACTATCACTGATTCCCCATACGGTAATACCATAGCGTTGTTCTTTTGGGACATTATCAATATATGCTTGTACCACATAGGCGTACATCTCCGCTTGAAGTTGAAGAATCTCCTCTGTGGCCTCTGAAGTATTTGTTCTAACATCAAGTTCCGATACCTTAACTAATTTTCCTGTTTGAGCCAGAAGCTTAAACATTTCAGTAATTTTATCTTTATCAGAATCAATACTAATGTGCATTTGAGTTCCAATTCCATCCACTGTAGCCCCTTGACTTTCAATGTAGGACACATAGTCAATCAGACCCTTACATTTGTCTAAATTGTACTCTAAATTATAGTCATTTATAAATAAGAGGTCTTCCGGTTTTCCGAATTCCCGAGCAAGATTAAATGCTTTTACGGCATAATCTTTTCCTAGATAATCTTGCCAGTAAAATTCATCGCTACTTATATCGGAATCGGTTTGGGCGCTTTTTAACTCATAGGGATTTCCGTCATCCATTGGTTCATTAACTACATCCCATGCATTGACATAGGGAAGTCCCGTAACCATAGTTTCAATCCAGCGTTCTAATTCTTGTTCAACGATGGCTTTTTTCACCTCATCGTCTCTTATTAGTATGGTGGTAGACCCGCCACCTCCAGAGGCGCTAGTCAGAGATACATTATCGATATATACTGTTCCTGCAAATTCTCCATAACTAACGATGAGTCTTTGACGGTCAGCTGCCGTTGCGGTTGTGGAAAGTTCAACGCGTTGCCATTCTTGGTTTACGTTTACTTGTCCAAATCCATTGGAGCTGTAATCAGGGCTTTGTAATTCTGGTCGGATGATACCTTCTGCATCCCCTTTTACCCAAAAACTCAGGGTATACATTTCTCCATTAGTCAAAGCTTCTGGAAATTCGTAGACAGATTGTACTTCCCAAAATCCCCCTGTTATCGATGGATTGGTTAAGAAAAATGCCTTTCCTTGATTCCCATATCCAAGACCATCTTGGGTTACGCCCATTTGAGCATTATTACCCCAGCCTCCCCAGCCAGTTCCTGTTTCAAAATCTCCGTTTTCAACCAAATTGCTAACAATCAGGTCACCCTGGGTATCGTATACATAAAGGTTATTAACATCAATTGTATAGGTTACTCCAGCGCTATAACCAAAATCAAAGTTTAAGCTAAAACTATCCCCTGCAAAATCCTTCACTTTGAATCGTACTTCATTCCAAGAAAAACCTGTTTGAAAGAATTCAGTTGCTTCTCCATCTGAATCATAGTCCAACGCGGGGGTATTCTCATTTAAACCTTCGAATGATATTCGTCCTTGTCCAGGCTGGTCTGATTTTATATAAAATATCACTTCGTATTCATGTCCCGCAACCACTGGAATATCTGGAGTGGTCAATCGAACAGCTCCAGGGTCCTCATTTGCTGAGGCTACTTGAATTTCAATAGCATTGGTCCCTTCTCCAATTCCTTGTCCATCTACGATACTTAATCCTTGGCTATTAGTGGTATATCCAGATAGACTCCCATCTTCCAACCCTGCTTTATCCAAATCATTTGGAAAAGAAGGAGATTCAATAACAAGAGGAGCAAGTGTCCCGTTTAAATAACTTGCATTTTGATTGGCGTGCCAGGTAAGAGTGTGTCCAAATACCGAGGTTCCTACGGCTTCTGCCGCCGCGATAAGTTCATTGACCTGCCTTAGTTCTATGGTTCCGTCAGCTTGTACCACAGCACCATGCTTCATTCCGTAACCTAAGGTTAGTTCATGGAAGTTTTTATTGATCAATCGGTAGGCAAGGCCTTTATTGACATAGTCAGATAATGAAACGGCTCCGCCTAATTTAAACTTAGGATTTGAACTACTGTCGATATAACTTTTAAGAGGTTCATATTCATTTAATTCTTCTTGCGCCTGAATAGCTTTTGGTTTTTCCACTGCAAATTCTAATGGATCTAGGTCGGCGCAGGAAAAGACCATAGCTAAAACGCCGCTATATACGAGAAAACGATTTATATATTGCATAATCGATTTTGTTTTAAATTTTATTCTACTACAGGTGAAAAGGTCTCCATGGCCACACCACGATCTCTAAGAACTAGCGTATCTATGGTACTTACAGAAATTTCATCCATGTTCACTTGATACTCTAGGTAAAGGGCATCACGGTCTTCGCCTCCCCAACTTTCCTTCTCTCCATCTTTCACAAACTTCCCACTTCCGCTAGCGGTATACTGATCAGAACCTGCACTAATGGTACAGTTCCCAGCATCATCAAAGCTTAAGATTAAGGTACAGTTCACTGCGTATCCTTCGCTATTTTGAAAAGTCAAGTCCAATGAAGTTTCAGTTAGACTACGCGTTGAAAGCCCTATGACTTGATCATCCTCAACATATTGTTGATGTCTAACCACTGTATCGTCAAGACTTTCATTTCCTGGGGTTCCTTTAATGACATCAACACCACGACGCAAATAATTTCCTTCCCAAGTGTTGATATATTTTACTGCGTATAAGATGTAATCCTTAGGTAAAACATCCCAATCATCCGCAACTGCTTTTCTAGGATTGGCCGCAAGAGGTCTTCCTGACAAAACAGAATCTGCATTGACCACATTGGTCATTTGAAGCGGGATAACATAGTTTCTACTAGTGGCCAGTGGATCCGCAAAAAAAGCATCGCTAAATTGAACCTCCACACCACCAGCAATCTCGCCTTTTGGTATTTTGATCTCGTTGGAATTAAGAGTATAATAATTCTCTGGCATAGGTAGGATCTTCTCACCACCCTCCTCGAAAAGTAGGTTTTCGGTTATAGTGTTATCGACCTGAAAATTGATACGAACATCGCGATCATTGTGGTAAGTCCCTCCAATGGTTGCCATTATTTTGGTCTTTCCTTGGTTGTCTAATGTGGTATCAAAAATATCTTCACCAAAGGTAATTGTCCTCACCGGGTATTGGTAAGCAAAATAAACCGTTTGGAACTGATAGTCATCAAATTCAGCCTTATCATTATGACAAGAAGTCAAACCTGAAAAAATAAGTAATGCTGCTATATAGAGTTTGATTTTCATATTGTTTTCTTTGTTTATAAAAGGGACGGACTTACTACCATCCTTGGTTTTGAATAAGCTTATCATATTTTAAAACCTCACTAAAAGGGATTGGACCATATTGCATATAATCTTCAAAAACCCTATTTTCTACCGTTATGGTTTGATGAGTATTATTAGTGATACTTACTCCACTAGCTGGAGTGGTTAAATCATTTCCCCAGCGACGTATATCCCAAAAACGGAATCCTTCAAAACAGAGTTCTAATCGACGTTCGTTTCTAATAAGTTCTCGCATGCTCGTTGGATCTTGTGCCATAGCCTCTAGATACGCATCTGGTTGGGTAATCCCTGCACGCTCACGTATTCTAGAGATAACATCATAGGCTGAGAAACCATGGGCTCCAGTACCTTTTGGTCCCCAAGCTTCATTAGCTGCCTCAGCGTAAATCAGATATAACTCAGTATAGCGCATTCTTGAGGTATAATGTTGCTGTGTATTATTCACCACAGGGTCTAAATTAACGTCTTGCCTTAGCAGTTTTCTTAGATAATAACCTGTCCTAGTTGAAGTTTCAACAGCATTTAAGGCATCGTTGGTGGTGCCATCGGCTGCTGTAGTAATGGTCACATTATTGGCTCCTGCAGTACTTTGATTCACCACCACATAGTGGTTTAATCTTGGATCTCTATTAGCATAAGGATTTGAAGGATCAAATCCACTAGCTGGATCATCAATAGGATAACCATTTGCCATTGGGAATGCATCCACTAAGTTTTGAGTTGGATTAATCTCTCCCTCACCAAATAGTGTTGGTGGGAAATTACGTCTCTCCAAATCATTGGTTTCTACCACATCAGTTCTCCAAATAATCTCTGGTGGGTTGTTACCACCTCCAATTCCACTTATGATGGAAGTATTTTTATACCAGGTATGTCCGTTTTCTGCAATACCAGCTACGCCTCCATTTTCAACTAGCACCTCAGCGGCGTAATTGGCTACATCAGCCCAAGTGGTAGTACTTCCTTGCGCGTAAGCTGGACTAGCAGCCAGTAAAGCGGCTTGCGCTCTAATGGTTTTAGCTATTCTTCCAGTCATCCTCTGTTTGGCATACTCCCCAAAAACTCGGTTGTAATCCGCTAGGTTTGAATAACCTTCTGGAAGTGTTTCTACGGTTTCATAATCCAAAGGGAGTAGTATCTCTGCTTGGGCTACATCCTGATATAATTGTTGCATACACTGCTCGAATGTGGCTCTTGGCTGATTAAAATCAGATCCAGTTTCTTCTGGTTCCAATAAAATCGGCACCCCTAAAAGTTCACCGTTAGCCCACCCAGAGGAAGTACGTAAAAGGTAGTACATATACAATGCTCTTAACCCGTATGCCTCTCCTTTAAGTCGATCGTTAAACATCTGACTAATTTGCTCATCTGTAGACCAAGTAACTTTATCGGCCTCTGCTAAGAAGATGTTGATATACTGAATTGCGGCACGTGCGTTTCTCCATTGATCAAAAGGATTGTTTTGAGCGGTCCACTGCCCAGTGGCAACCTCGCGGTAGTTGTTACTATTTACCGTACCAACAGCATTACTAACCGCATCGTCCGTGGCCACATCA
>NZ_DATGNU010000096.1:0-37990 GCF_035306585.1 Galbibacter sp. | reverse complement strand
ATTAACCTAGATGCCAAGGATATTCAAGAAGTTCAGGTTTTCAAGGTAGAACTCAAACAGAAAACAGACATCCTTAAACTCCTTGAAATCATCAATAAATCCATTCCATACCACATAGTATTCTGGGTGGAGCATGACCGGGAAGCCTACATCTCTACCGCTTCAAAACATCCACACCCTACAAATGATAATATTGCCGTAATTGATTGGACGTTCACTTCTGACTGGTTCAATAAGGAAGAAAATAATTTTTCCTTCAATTTAAAGGGTAGTTTGGATGCTGTATTCAAAGACTTTTGTGTTCAACTCACCGGAAAACCTGATTTAGGAAAACAGTCAATGGACGCTATCCTAAAGAACCAACAAGAAATAGATCGGTTAAAAAAAGAAATATCCAAACTCAAATCTGCTATATCAAAAAGCAAACAATTCAATGAAAAGGTCGATTTAAACATCAAATTGAAAGCGATGGAAAAAGAGTTAGACGATTTGGCGGGGTAGTGTCAAGTGGAAAGAACCAAGCGTCGCTTATTAATATAAAACAAAATCCCCTGCGGTCACCGTTCCATTGAACGATACATTTCCAAACGGGCTTTTTGTGGCCATGAACGATGAACAGAATTTCTATTTATATGATTTGAACAAAGCACTTGACTTGAAATAAATCCAAAAATTGAATTTGCTTTAGGAGTTTTTATTTCGGTTTTTAAGTCTTTTTCAAACTCTCATAATTGAACGTGCTCAGAAGGAATAAAGTTGTTAACTTCATAAACTGAATTAATGGCAACATAGTAGCCAACTGAAAAAGCAAAGAGAGCACCAGGATCGGTTTTATACAAAGATGGAGCATTGCTTGAAAAAAGCCAGGGTCTATACCAGATAGGTGGTGATTACATTTATTGTAGCAATTCTTATTTCTGTAGCATCATTACTTTATCCATACAGGACAAAACAACCCTAGAAATATAAGAGAAGAGAAGTGGTCATACTAACATCACGGTAATACTGTTCCCTTGATTAGTTCAAAGATTGAAAAGGGGCTAATTTTAAGTTCTTATTGCCGAATCAAAATTACTTTAATATTTTCATTACTAGAGTGTTAGTAGTTTCCCTAAAACAAACTAATTACACTAGCTTAAAAATTGAATTACATCTCTTAATTTTGCAGTTTCTTTTATAACCTATTTTAGAGGAATTATGGGGATTCAAAAACAAGTAAATCACGTTACAGCATATAGTATATTAATAGGAATTAGTTTTGCACATTTACTCAACGACGCCATTCAATCATTAATACCAGCTATTTACCCACTGTTAAAAGACGAATTTACGCTTTCATTTGCTCAGATTGGTCTAATTCAACTAACGTTTCAATTCACTGCGAGCATACTCCAACCCTTTGTAGGAGCCTATACAGATAAGCATCCACAACCCTACTCCATTGCTTTTGGAATGTTTTTATCCCTAGCAGGCCTTGTGTATATAGCCTTTGCTACCGATTATACTGGAATATTACTTTCCGCAGCCCTTATTGGTGCGGGATCATCAGTATTCCACCCAGAATCATCTAAATTGGCCAACATGGCCTCAGGAGGAAAACGAGGCTTGGCACAATCTATATTTCAAGTTGGTGGAAACACAGGTAGCGCAATCGGTCCTGTGATTGCAGCAGCAATTGTGGTCGCTTATGGAAGAAATTATGCCGCCTATTTTGCCATATTTGCCTTGGTAGCCATCGTGGTTCTTATTTACACAGGGCGCTGGACAAAGAGAAGACTTGAGGAATTTAAATCATTAAAGAAAAACACGCTCACAGAAGACTTCAACACCCACTTATCCAAAAAGATGGTATACCGATCTGTGGGTATTCTATTTATCCTTATTTTTTCCAAATACATCTATATGGCAAGTATAAGTAGCTACTTCACTTTCTACCTTATTGAGAAGTTTGATGTATCTGTAGCAAACTCCCAACTGTTTTTATTTGGTTTTCTTGCTGCAGCAGCTATAGGAACCTTTTTCGGTGGTCCCTTAGGTGATCGCTATGGCCGAAAGTATGTTATATGGTTTTCCATACTTGGTGCGGCTCCATTTGCATTATTAATGCCCTATCTCGATAGTTTGTTCTTAACCTCCGCATTTAGTATTATTATTGGTTTTATTCTATCCTCCGCATTCCCCGCCATCATCGTGTATGCCCAAGAACTCATGCCTGGAAAAATTGGAATGATTTCAGGATTGTTCTACGGTCTCTCCTTTGGTATTGGCGGAATCATGGCTGCCCTTTTAGGTGTATTAGCGGATTATAAGGATATTTACTTTGTGTATTACTTGTGCTCTTTCATGCTACTTTTAGGCCTTGTTGCCTATTTCTTGCCAAATCTAAAATCCTTGGCAGAAAAAGATTCGATACAGCATAAACCATAAGCATTTCAGAACTGGCATCCCTTTTCATTGTTGGTTAAAGGAAATTAAAATCAAATGGTACCTTGTAGTAAAATAGCTTTTCATCCCTAGAAAAGAAACTGTATATTTGATCGTTTTAAATCATACATTATGCTAAGAAAGTTTCTTTGGATGCTGCTACTCTGCACAGCTCCTATGTATCTTATTGCTCAAGAAAACAAACAAAATGACGAGCAATGGAATGTTGCTGATCCCTATACAGATCAGTGGAAAATAAAAGAAGTTCCCTTAAAAACTAATGAGGGTACATGGATGAATCTGGATGTAAGTCCAGATGGAAAGTTCATCGTATTTGACCTATTGGGAGATATCTACAAAATGCCAGTAACGGGTGGTAAAGCGAAAGCCCTTCGTTCAGGAATGCCTTATGAAATACAGCCACGATTCAGTCCTAATGGAAAGAAAATAGCATTCACAAGTGATGCAGGTGGGGGTGACAATATTTGGATTATGGATGCTGACGGTAGCCAAGCTAAGCAACTAACAAAAGAAAGTTTTAGATTGCTAAACAACGCCGAATGGACCGCAGATGGTCATTCTATTATCGCTCGTAAACATTTTACTTCATCACGATCCTTGGGTGCTGGTGAGATGTGGCAATACCACATTGCCGGTGAGGAAGGTTTTCAACTAACTAAAAGGAAGAACGATCAACAAGATGTGAATGAACCTAGTACATCACCTGATGGACGTTATTTATATTACAGCGAAGACATGTATCCTGGGGGATATTTTCAATATAATAAAGACCCGAACTCACAAATATATGTGATCAAACGATACGACTTCAAAACAGGAAAAACTATTACGGTTAGCGGTGGACCAGGCGGAGCTGCAAGGCCACAGGTGTCTCCTGATGGCAATCTATTAGCTTTTGTGAAGCGTGTTAGAACCAAATCAGTACTATTTATCCACGATTTAAACACTGGTGAAGAATGGCCCATCTATGATCAGTTAAGTAAAGATCAACAAGAGGCTTGGGCTATTTTTGGCGTATATCCTGGATTTGATTGGATGCCAAATAACAAGGAACTAATATTCTGGAGTGAAGGAAAAATTAAAAGGATTAATATTGATGATTTAACGGTTAATGAGATCCCTTTTGAGGTAGATAATGTCATTAGGATTGCCGATACTCATTTAGTAGAGCATCCTGTTTTCCAAGATAAATTCAAGGTAAAAGTGATCCGAAATGCAACCACTTCTCCAGATGGGAAAACTATGGTCTTTCACGCTGTAGGGTACTTATGGAAAAAAACCTTACCCAAGGGCAAGCCCGTTAGATTAACAAAAGGCAAAGAATTTGAATTCGAACCTTCCTTCTCACCCGATGGAACACAGCTGGTCTATGTGACCTGGAGCGACAAAAACATGTCTACTATTCGCAAGATATCCTTAAAAAACGGATCGGTAACAGCATTAACCACTGAAAAGGGAATCTACAGAAACCCCTCATTTTCAAATGACGGCAAAATGATTGCTTTTGTAAAAAAGAGCGGTAACAACGATTTAGGACACACCTTCGGCAAAGAATCTGGAGTTTATTTAATGTCGGCCCAGGGAGAAAATATTAGAAGAATTTACCATCAAGGAGATTTTCCAGTATTTAATGTCGATGACAGTCGTGTATTTATTCAAACTGGTGGGGCTATGATGGGGAGTATCACCAAAACCCTAAAAAGCATCGACCTCCACGGGAAAGATGAGCGCATATTAGTGAGCTCTAAATATGCTAACAGATTAGTTCCTAGTCCAGATAATAAATGGATTGCCTTTACCAATCTACATAAAGCGTACATCGCACCTCTTATTACCACAGGTCAGACTATTGAGTTAGACCCAAAAACAAAGTCCGTTCCGGTTACCCAAATCTCCAAAGATGCAGGACTGAATTTGCATTGGTCAAATGATAGTCAAAAGATTCATTGGACACTTGGTGACCAATACTATACCAATGAAGTCTCACAGCGATTTACTTTCTTAGAAGGTTCTCCTAAGAAAGTTGGCCCAATTACAGAAAAAGGAATCACCATTGGTCTAGAAGTAGTAACCGATGTTCCCACTGGGGCTATCGCTTTTACCAACGCACATATTATCACCATGGAAGGCGATAAAATAATTGAGAATGGTACAATCGTCATACGTGAGAACAAAATCGAAAAAATAGGATCTTCAGATGAGGTAGTACTTCCTACCGATGCCAAAGTTTATGATCTTCGAGGTAAAACCATCATGCCAGGTATTATAGATGCACATGCCCATATTGGCGCATTTCGTTACGGATTAACCCCTCAACAACACTGGCCATCCTTTGCAAATCTAGCCTATGGTGTGACTACAGTACACGATCCTTCTGCATTGAGTGAAACTATTTTTAGTATGGCAGAACTGGTTAAAAGTGGCCAAATGGTTGGTCCGCGAATCTTCTCCACTGGTATTATCCTCTATGGTGCCGATGGAGACTTTAAAGCCGAGATCAACAGTTTGGAGGACGCTAAGTCTGCCATTCGTCGAACGAAAGCCTTTGGTGCCACATCAGTGAAGAGTTACAACCAACCACGAAGAGAACAACGTCAGCAAATAATGCAAGCAGCCAAAGCCTACGACATCAATGTGGTCCCTGAGGGAGGAAGTACCTTCTATCACAATATGACGATGATAATGGATGGGCATACTGGTGTGGAGCATAATATTCCGATAGCACCTATATACAAAGATGTACTAACCCTATGGGGAGAAAGTAATACAGGATACACACCTACCCTAATTGTCAACTACGGAGGTATTAATGGGGAATATTATTGGTACGATAAGACCAATGTTTGGGAGAACGAAAAACTCTTAAATTTCACACCTCGAGCACTGATAGATTCTAGGTCAAGACACCGAACAAAAATTCCAGATCAGGAATATGAAAATGGTCCTATACTAGTTTCTCAAACCGTTAAAAGATTATCAGATGCAGGAGTTAAGATAAACCTAGGGGCTCATGGGCAACTTCATGGTTTAGGGGCCCACTGGGAGCTTTGGCTATTGCAAATGGGGGGCATGAGCAATTTTGAAGCCCTGCAAGCAGCCACTATCAATGGCGCTCAATACATTGGAATGGATAAGGAAATCGGTTCATTAGAGGAAGGTAAACTCGCCGATCTTATCGTATTAGAAAAAGATCCATTGGAGGATATTTCCAATTCTAATACCATCATTTATACCATGGTCAATGGTAGATTGTATGAGGCAGAAAATATGAACGAAATTGGAAATCACCCCAAAGAAAGAGGTGCGTTTTATTGGGAAAACGCAAAGAGCAATGCTGCCTTCCCTTGGCACCAAAGTACGCATAGTTTTACAGCACCAGGTTGTAGCTGTCAGTGAAAGCTTTGTAAGTAGAACATAAATAAAACACCCTCTTGGCTCGTATCATTCCAAGAGGGTGTTTTAATATAAAATGAGATATAAATAAAGCTTATAACTTAGCATTTTTAAAATCTTTTACCCCTGCCTTTATCGCGTAATCCAAGTGGTTTTCTTTTGGAACGATTGGGCAAGAATATTTTTCATCATACGCACAGTAAGGATTGTAGGCCTTATTAAAATTGATTACAATAAAATCCCCCTTAGGAATTGTCAAATCTATATAACGTCCTCCTCCATAGGTTTCCTCCCCGTTGGTGAGGTCTGAGAAAGGCAAAAACAAGTAATCTTTAAACTCTTCTGTTTCTCTTAATTGAAGATTTTGATAGACATTAAGCTCAAAGGCTTTCCCGTGAATTTCAAAACGAACGATACCATAGAGAACCTCTTGGCTCATTCTCTCGGTGGTCGTTGGCATAAAAAATGGCTGTTCATTTGGCGTGCGCTGCAACTTGGCAACAACACTGAAGGTTGTATCAATAGGGAAAAATGGCAATCCTTTAAAATTCTGAAGATCTTTCTCCTTTAAAGGAGAACTTTCAGGATTGGAGAATTCCTCATTTATTTTCTTTTGAAACAGCACCGCCTGGTCATATGGATTATTGCCCCCCACAGCTTCGACCTCTAATCTTTCTTGGGTATCCGTTTTTTGGTCATGATATTTTTTATCATCCTTACAGCTATAGCTCACCATTAAAATCGAAACTAAAACTATCCAAACTCTCATAATACTTAAATTTAGCTGCAAAGTTACAACTAAACTTCTGATTTAAGTTATATTTCAATAACGTACCTCTAGCCCATAAGATTCTAATAGGTCATTGTATTCTGGCTGAATCCTTAGTAATGCTATTTCGTCCTGATGGTCCAACAATGGAGTATCTTTAAAACCATTTTTAAGCATTTTATCCAAATAATACAACGCCATTCCATATTGACTTTTTTTAACTGTAATTCTCAGTATACGAAGGTAGGCATCGTAATTTTTTTCATCTATCAAGGTCTGTAAAATGGCGATATACAATAAATTATCCAGTTGTTGATCTGAGGTATAAGAGGTTGCCAGTTCAACACATGCAACTTCCAGAAAACTAAGTAATCTTGATCCGAAATTTCTACGCGCTCTTATAGGCGATCTGAGGAAGTTATTTTTAATACTATCCACTTGCTGTTCCCAATAAGGCATCGATTCTAATTCCCCGCTTGAAATATCTTGTGGAAGGAAACGCAAATAATCCATATATTTATAAGGCTCGATTCTTCGAATCTCATTCCAGTTATTGCGTTGTTTTCTAAAATTTTTATGCTTTCGAATGGTTTTTACCAAGTCTCTTAAACTGTCTTTTTCAATGTTAAATCTATAATTCGTTTGGTTGAGCTCCATATCTTTATAGGCTCTATAAATGAGGTTTTCGTTCATTAGATCTTGGTTAAACCCGAGTTCCATCTTAAAATATTCATCCAATTTGTCCTTGCCTGCTTCCATGATCCCTTTATTGATCGCCTTAACGCTTACCAGTCGAACAGCCTTATCAATATAATTAGCTGGAGGCCACTTATGTCCTCCAGAGAAGACTAATAAATTAGCATCAAACTTCTTCTGCTCTAGATAATCCATGGCTTGTAGCATCTCATTATAATTGAAATCCTGATCTCCGACCATTCCAATGTAAAAGAATTTGTTCTCCTTGGGCATGTATCCCGGTACATTTGAAAACGAAGCCCCAGAGGCAATAACCCCTTTAATTTGTGAAGACATCACGGCTATACTAACAGCCAGACGTGCACCACCAGAGAATCCAGCCAAATAAATGGCATTTTTATCGATAGAAAACCGATTGATCACCTCACTATAAAACGTCCTTGATCTTAGTAAATTCTCTTGATAATTACCATTTTTAACTGCGTTCGGTGAGGCAATCACATAGCCATAACGGTCAGCTGATTCTCGAAAATGTTCTACCGCCTCAATTGCTTTACCTACTGGGGAGAAGACCATAATAACTGGCCATTTTTTAACTTCACTATAGCGCTCAGGAAGATAAACGGCGTAGGTGTCTGATGAATTTGGGATTTGTACACCATCCATAAGTTGGCCATTTGAGAAGTAAACGCCTAACAAACACAGGATCAACGTAATTTTTTTCATGTTAAATTTCTATCAGAGTTAAGGCAGTTGAAAATAATACATAACTCCGTTTTTACTGAGGTTAAAATACAATACCTTTGTGTTTTTGCAAAACTATTATGAGAAAGGATTTAAAATTATTTATGGTAATGTTGGGCTGTAAGCCCCAAGGAAGATTCACCGAACAACATGATATATTCTTTGGGATTGGATCCTCTCTTAAGGAGTTATTGCCTCAGATGATTGAATTTTGGCCCGAGGCCAAGGGCAAGATCCATGTGGATGCCTACAGGGAAGTAACCCATGTGGATGGCTACCAGATCCAGGTAAAAAAACGAGAACAAGACACCGATGCTCATCAATTATTTTTCCTCAATCTAGGAGGTTATAAAAAGAACGAATTCGAGGAGTACCATTACAAAGTCCTGACCATCACAAAATCTAAGTCCCAGGCCATTAAAAATGCCAAAGAATCTACATTCTATAAACACTGTGGATTTGAAGGGGCACCATCGCACATCGATGATAAATATGGGGTGGATGTTGACGATATTTATACCATAGAGGAAATCTTATCTGATTCCATAAAACAAAAGTATCAACTAAGTTTCACTAAGTCCTCAGAAAAATTAGAAGACAAGCTCCATATTGGCTACCTTAAAATCGATAATCTTCCCTAACAACATAGCGGTAACCTTATCGCAATTTCCCTAGAAAACTAGAGGTTCTACTGTTGTGTTCAATAGGATTATGCTCAACGACTTTTGAAAGCACTATGGAGGTTCGCACCTCACCATAGGTCAATAAACGATCGATAAATTCCTCCAAATGGAACTGATCGGCTAAAACTACTTCCATTAATAAATTCTCATTACCGGTAATGCGATAACAGTTGCGAACTTCTTTATAAGTTTTTACTTGTTCCATAAATGGTTTTAGCTTCCCCATAAATGCCTTTAAAGTTACAAAAGCCTTTAGCTGATATCCAGACTGAATGTGATTAATCGCTACTTTATAGCCCGTAATAATACCGAAATCTTCCATTTTTTTTATTCGCTCTGCAACCGCTGGAGAAGATAACCCAACTTTCCTCCCTATTTCAGCATTGGTATAGCGTGCATTTTCTTGTAAAAGCCTTAAAATTGACCAGTTTAAGGTGTCATTTTTCATTTTAAATAAAATTTCGGATATTACTTTAATTATTAACGCAAATTAACTATTTATCCTTAAAATCAAAATTTAAAATCCATAAATCTGTAGTATTTTTGGATTAGAAAGCAAACCGATGAAAAAGCACTATTCATATTATAAAAGACGTCATGTCACTAAGTTACCTGTTTATCGCAAGGCACTGCAAATTTTTAAGCTTAGCCGTCAAATAGTTGATTTTCTACGTGGTGATAAATCGGTACTAGAGCTTCATAAATCTTCATGTTCATCAGATCAGTTTTCTGAGAAACTAATTATGGCTTCTCTTGGTCTAGCACCAAAGATTGCCATGGCAGAAAGCTCACCAGACCCGACCGTAAAACACGCCTCTATTTCTTCCATTGAGCGTACAACCGCGGCGATTCTTCACTATTGTGAAAAGCTAGAAAGTTCTCATAAACAAAGTAGCGAGTTTTTAAACCTACTTCGCAAAGAGGTTCGGAAATTTGGTCACCTTCATGACAAATGGGCTATTGGTCTGCATAACAAAAACTAGACCTTCTTTCTTGGTCCATTTTCAATAACCTTCCCTTTTTCTAGCACCAATACTTTTTGTACACATTCAGGAATTTCATCGGCTTGATGTGACACATAGACCATGGTAATATGCTTGGAACTGCAAATATGGTCCAATAAACCTTTGAAGTAGTCTATTTGATCTGCATCCATGCCTTGACAAGGCTCATCTAAAATTAATAATGCTGGAGCTTTAATGAGCGCCCTAAGGAGTAATATAACCCGTTGTTCCCCAAGGGAGGCATCTAAAAAGAGGGTGTTTTCAAGTTTGGTAAGCCTTACCATTTCAAGCCAAGAATAGGCCACTGCCCTTTGATGAGGTGTGGATGGCGATACCGTGCCAATTTCATCGAGGTATCCCGAGATAATTACATCCAAGCAACTCAAGGTACTATACGGCTTTGCATCGGTACTAATTCCAGGCACACTGCTCAAAACGCCTTTACCTCTCATAAAATATAAATGGAGTTCAGGAGATAAGTAGCCTATGCGACTTTTTATATCCCAAATACTCTCTCCACTACCTCTTTTCCTATCAAAGAGAATCAAATCATTCGTATAGCCTTGTGGATTATCGGCTGTCACCATACTGAGAAGTGTCGATTTTCCCGCCCCATTGTGTCCAAGTAAAGCCCAGCATTCCCCTTGTTTTACCTCCCAATTAATATCTATAAGAATTGGATTGCCCCTCATTTGCACATTCACATCTTTCATGGAGATGATGGTCTCGAAGTACTCGGGTTCTTGCCCCAGTATAGCATCGACCGCAATAGCTGAGTTAATCATAGGATTCCTCTGGTTGGATGCGCTTATTTGTTGTGGATTTCCCTCCAAAGCTATTTGTCCATCCTTTAAAAGCACCACCCTATCTATAAAGTCAGGAATTTCACGTTTCCCACAAATTATTACAAGACTAAGCCCCTCTTTATTGAGCTGCCTAAGTAACTCCGATAATTGCACCCGAGCTGCAAGGTCTAAACCGGTAAAAGGCTGATCCATGATCAGTAATTCTGGCTCCTCTAAGATGGCCGCTATTAGCTGCAGTCGCTTACGTTCCCCATTACTGAGTTGCATAAGGTTTCTATCCAAAAGATACCGCACTTTAAAGGTGTCTAAAAGTTCCAGCTCCGCTACGGACCGCTGCTCATTTCCTAACCGCTTAAAAAGTTGCTGCAAAAACCCAGGAACCGTCATAGGGTTCTCATAATCGTGAAACTCATACCGCTTACTGTAATAGGTGCTAGCAAGTCCTGCGATTTCACTAAAATGGTCCTGTTGAGAAACAAACACGGTACGAAAGGAGTTTTCAACCTCCCCTGAAGTTGGATAGGCCGATTGGGATATTAGTTTGGCAAGGGAAGTCTTACCACTTCCAGACTCCCCTATAATTGCTAGTGATTCTCCAGGGGTTAACTCCAATGAAATGTCCTTTAATACCTGAGTGCTTTTATATAAAAGTGAGGCCTTTTCAAGTCTCAGCTTAGGGTAATCCGAAATCATACTTTTGTAAATTCAATTAAGCCTCGAAAGTAATCAAAATTCAGCACACCATCGCCATGACCTCCACTGGTAGACCTACATATTTCTTCTGTACTGTCCACCGACTTCAAAAAGGGCCGTGGTAATTTGGCCAAGCGAACAGTACTTAGTAGCCTCCATTAAGGTCTCAAATATATTGTTGTTTTCAATAGCTGCTTGTTTAATCTCCTGTAAAGCCTTTTGAGCTTCCTGCTGAAAAGTACTGTGCAAAGTAGCTAAAGTGTTCAACTGTAGTTGTTTTTCCGCCTCCGTTGCCCGAATGACTTCTTTTGGAATTACGGTTAAGGAACCTTTACTACTTAGGAAGGTATTTACACCTATGATAGGATACTCGCCTTTGTGCTTAAGGGTTTCATAATACAGACTTTCTTCTTGAATTTTCGAGCGTTGATACATCGTTTCCATCGCTCCCAGGACCCCTCCTCGCTCTGTAATTCTATCAAATTCTAAAAGCACCGCTTCTTCCACTAGATCCGTGAGCTCCTCAATGATGAAACTGCCCTGTATGGGATTTTCATTTTTAGTGAGTCCTAATTCTTTATTAATAATAAGTTGTATGGCCATCGCTCTTCGAACAGACTCCTCTGTAGGTGTTGTAATAGCCTCATCATAAGCGTTAGTATGCAATGAGTTACAGTTATCGTAAACAGCATATAGCGCTTGCAGGGTCGTACGAATATCATTAAAATCGATCTCCTGTGCATGCAAAGACCTACCAGAGGTTTGAATGTGATATTTCAACATCTGAGACCGCGGGTTGGCACCATACTTATCACGCATGGCCTTGGCCCATATTTTTCTAGCCACACGTCCTATTACCGCATATTCCGCATCCACCCCATTGGAGAAGAAAAAGGATAAATTGGGACCAAATTTATTGATATCCATACCCCTGCTCAAATAGTACTCTACATAGGTAAAACCATTGGCTAAGGTAAAGGCTAATTGTGTGATTGGATTGGCTCCTGCCTCCGCGATGTGATATCCAGAAATGGAAACAGAATAAAAGTTTCTAACCTCATTAGCGATAAAATAACTCTGGACATCCCCCATTAATTTTAACGCAAATTCCGTGGAAAATATACATGTATTTTGCGCTTGGTCTTCTTTTAGTATATCTGCTTGAACGGTTCCCCTTACTTGGGCCAATGTTCGAGCTTTTATATTGTTGTACACCTCCTGCTCCAAGACCATATCACCCGTCACCCCTAACAGCATTAGCCCTAGACCGTCATTGCCCTCTGGCAACTGCCCATTGTCTTGTTTACTTCCATCAACTGAAAAACCGTGATAGGTAGGGCGCTTTTGTCCTTTTTCTTTATAAAGAGCCTCAATTTTATCTGAAACCTGTTGCTCTAGCCCATTTTCCTTAATATAAAGTTCACACTGCTGATCGATGGCGGCATTCATGAAAAATCCAAGTAGCATAGGTGCCGGGCCATTAATTGTCATACTCACCGAGGTCATTGGGTCTGCTAGGTTAAAACCACTATAGAGCTTTTTGGCATCGTCCAAACAACAGATAGATACGCCAGCATTACCAATTTTACCGTAAATATCAGGTCGAATATCTGGATCGTTCCCATACAAGGTTACTGAGTCGAAGGCCGTAGAGAGGCGTTTTGCTTCCATTCCCAAACTTACATAATGGAACCTTCTGTTTGTGCGTTCAGGCCCTCCTTCCCCAGCAAACATCCTGGTTGGGTCTTCACCAGTGCGTTTAAAAGGATATAACCCAGCGGTAAATGGAAATTCTCCAGGAACATTTTCTTGTAACACCCATCGCAATATATCTCCCCATGCCTTGTACTTTGGTAAGGCAACTTTAGGCACCTGACTCCCTGACAGGGTATTTGTATGGGTTGGAATACGGAGTTTTTTATCTCGAACGTTAAATTCGTATACCGGATTTTTGTAACGTGCCTTTTTCTCCTCCCACTGGAGGAGCATATCCCAATGGTGAGGATCCAAATCTTTTTTCACGCGATTAAATTGATCGAGCAGTAATTCAACTAATTTGGTATCACTGGCCTGAGCAATCGATTCTTTGAGCAAACCTTCATGAAGCCCTACTTCCGTTAAATAATTGCGCTCTTGATTCGCTTGATCCACCTTTGTTATACTGCATATGGCTTTAAAGATCCCATAAAGATTCTGGGCAACTTCTACTTGGTGTTCAACCCTAGAATCGTAATCACGAATGTTTTCGGAGATCTCAGAAAGATACCTTGTTCTATTAGGCGGAATCACATAGGTTTTTTCACTTTTCTCCATGGTGATATGGAAATCTGAATCAAGCGAAGTGTTCGTCTTTTCTTTTAAAACTTGCATTATCGCCATATAGAGCCGATTCATCCCAGGGTCGTTGAACTGCGAAGCAATGGTTCCATATACAGGCATATCATCTGGATTGGCATCCCACAGAAGATGGTTGCGTTGGTATTGCTTCTTCACATCACGCAGCGCATCCAAAGCCCCCCTTTTATCAAACTTATTGATGGCCACCAGATCCGCAAAATCCAACATATCTATTTTTTCTAATTGGGTGGCGGCACCAAACTCCGGAGTCATTACATATAACGACACATCAGAATGATCTAAAATCTCGGTATCGCTTTGACCAATCCCAGAGGTCTCGAGAATTATTAAATCAAAGTTTGCAGCTTTAAGAACCTCCACCGCCTCCGCCACATTCTTGGAAAGCGCTAAGTTAGACTGACGTGTTGCCAGACTTCTCATATACACCCTGGGGTCGTTAATAGCATTCATTCGGATGCGATCTCCTAAAAGAGCGCCTCCAGTTTTGCGTTTAGAGGGATCCACAGAGATAATTCCTACCGTTTTATCTTCAAAGTCATTTAAAAATCGTCTGACCACCTCATCTACTAAACTACTTTTTCCTGAACCTCCTGTCCCTGTAATGCCAAGAACTGGCACCTGATTAGATGTAGAAAGATCTAGTTCTGCGAAAAGCTCTTGGAACAAATCATGCTTGTTTTCCGTTAAACTGATCAGTCTAGCAATTACGCCACTATCCTTCTCTTTAAGTCCTGATGCAATACTTGCAGGGTCTATTGAATCAATTGGAAAATCAGATTGTTCAACCAAATGGTTGATCATACCCTGAAGACCAAGGGCCCTACCATCGTCTGGAGCATAAATTTTAGTTATCCCATAATCCATCAATTCTTTGATTTCTTCTGGCAAGATAACACCACCGCCACCTCCAAATATCTTGATGTGAGTCGCCCCTCTCTCTTGCAAGAGATCGTACATATACCTAAAATATTCGTTGTGTCCTCCCTGATAGGAAGTCATTGCGATGGCATTCACATCCTCCTCAATGGCTGTGTTTACAACCTCTTCTACACTTCTATCATGGCCTAAATGTATCACCTCTACACCAGAAGATTGGATGATTCGACGCATGATATTGATCGCTGCATCGTGTCCGTCGAAAAGTGAGGCTGCAGTTACAATTCTTATTTTATTCTTAGGAATATATGGTTTTGTTTGATTCATTTTCAAAAATATGAGGTATTAATAGCTGCAATTTAAAGAATTTGCAACGAACTAGGAATTTTGTTTATAAAATACCCTTGTTAAAAATTCACAATTACAACAAAGTAAAATTTTTTGATCCCCAAAATACCGTAATTTTATCCTTGTAAACAACAATTCATATGACCAAAATTACGATTCTTATTCACTGTAAGGATACTTCAGGAATCATTGCATCGGTAACGAGTTTCATCCATCAAAACCATGGAAACATCATCTATATAGATCAACATGTAGATCGGCAAAACGGGATCTTTTTTATGAGATCCGAAAGTGAATTTGCACAAGACAATTTTAATTTGGATAGTTTTAGATCTGAATTCAAACATCGTATCGCAGTGCCCTATCAAATGAAATGGCAGTTGCATTCAGATGATTACTGTCCAAAAATGGCCATCTTTGTTTCAAAATACGACCATTGCTTATACGACCTATTGGGAAGATATAACTCTGGGGAATTAAATGTAGAAATCCCTTTTATCATAAGTAATCATCCAGATTTAAGGCCAATAGCTGAGGCATTTAAAATTCCATTTTTTCATGTCCCTTATTCTAAAGAGATTCGCCAAGAGGCTCAATTAAAACAATTGGAACTACTGCAGGAGCATCAAATAGATTTCATTGTATTGGCCCGATATATGCAAATTATATCACCGACAATAATCGAGCGTTACCAGAATAAAATTATCAACATTCACCATTCTTTCCTACCTGCCTTTGTCGGTGCCAAGCCGTACCATTCTGCCTATAGAAGAGGGGTGAAAATTATCGGTGCTACCAGTCATTACGTTACCGAAGAATTGGATGCTGGACCCATTATTGAACAAGATGTAACCCGGGTTACGCATGCCCATTCAATTGAGGACATGGTAGCCAAAGGAAGAGATCTTGAAAAAATCGTCCTAGCTCGTGGTATCAAACTACATGTAGATCGTAAAACTATGGTGTATAACAATAAAACCATTATTTTTAGTTAAAGGCCCGAAGCGATCGGATCTTTGATTGGTTTGGGCTTTTATCCATATTCCTGATTTTTCCAATCTAACAATGATCCAAATGGCATAGCATTAGAGAACATCTCTTTTTATTGATCCTCTGTATAAATAGCACACCTTATAGGGCAGTGGCCAAATCCAATAAATCTTGTCCAGTAATCTTCTATTTTAAATATTATGATTAATTTATCATTTTAAAACTTGAATTCAATTCTGAATTCGACCATATTAATCCAACTAAATAACCATGTACCCTAGAATTATAGTCTTATCCTTATTCCTTTTTGCTTTCCTTACCACTAGTTGCAATAACATAAAAGCAGAGAATGATACTGCTTTAAGAGAAAGAACATCCATCAATCAGGGATGGAAATTTTTTAAATATGCCTCAAAAGCACAAGCAGATGATTTATTTTATGATGTTCGCCCAGAGGTTGTGAGTACAAATGATCGTAAAGAAGCTGATACTCCAGCCACTGAGGCCGAGAAATTACAAACCTCAAAAAAAGCGCTAAAACCGTATATTTTACCAATGGCCAATGCCTTTATCAAGGATTCAACAAAACACTATAAACGCCCTAAAGGACACCCCGGAAAGGATTTCCCTTTTGTACAAGCACACTTTGATGACAGCCAATGGGAAAGTGTAAATTTACCACATGACTGGGCCATTAAAGGGCCCTTTCAAGAAGGTGCAGATACGGAAGTTGGAGGTGGAATGGGACGTTTACCTAGTAATGGTGTGGCATGGTATAGAAGAAAAATTGATATCACAGAAAATGACCTTAACAAATCCATTTATTTGGATGTTGAGGGAGCCATGTCTTATGCCATTGTCTGGCTTAATGGAAATTTAGTTGGCGGTTGGCCTTATGGATATAATTCGTTTCGATTGGATTTAACACCTTATCTTAATTTTGATGGGGAAAATCAATTGGCGATTCGATTGGATAACCCCAATTATTCTGCCCGTTGGTATCCTGGGGGTGGCCTTTACAGAAATGTGTGGTTAACTAAAACCAATAAAGTACATGTATCACACTGGGGAACAACCGTTTCCACTTCGAATGTTTCTAAAGATTCCGCAAAGATAGATCTTGAGGTTAAGGTAGAAAACAATTCGGATTCCAATTCCAATATAAGTGTGCTGACAAAAATATACGAATTCAACAATGATCAAATCCAAGCGCATATTGCTACAATCGATCAAAAGAACATTAGCATTTCTGCTGGAGGAAATCGAACTATTCAAGGTTCGGCCACCGTAGTAAATCCAAAACTATGGGGTCCTCCCCCATCACAAACCCCCTATCTATATAAAGCCATAACTTCCATAAGAAATGAAAAGGGCCCAATAGATCAGTATGAAACCACATTCGGCATAAGGGATATCAAACTTGACCCCGACCAGGGTATGATAGTTAATGGAAAATTAATTAAAATTCAAGGGGTAAATGAACATCATGATTTGGGTGCTATCGGTGCGGCATTTAATATGCGTGCAGCAGAAAGGAAGTTAGAAATATTAAGGGAAATGGGTGTAAATGCCATTCGTATGGCGCATAATCCTCCAGCCCCAGGGTTTTTAGACTTGACAGATAAAATGGGCTTCTTGGTGATGAATGAAGTGTTCGATTCTTGGGAACGAAAAAAAACGCCTCACGACTTTCATTTAATTTTCCCAGATTGGTATGAGGCTGATACCAGAGCTATGGTTCGAAGAGATAAAAATCATCCGTCCATTATTATCTGGAGCTACGGAAATGAAGTGGGCGAACAGTACACAGGTGAAGATGGAGCTGCCATTGGAAAAGAATTGTCTGACATCATTAAAGATGAAGACCCTACCAGGCCCACCACTAGCGCCATGAATTGGGCAAAATCTGACATGCCTTTCCCAACAGTAATGGACATCATTAGTTTTAATTATCAAGGAGAGGGCATTCGTCAAGATCCCATTTTTGATAATGTTACCGATAGAATTAAAACAAAACCACAGTATGAACCTTACCATAAAAAGTTTCCAAACAAAGTCATCCTTAGTAGTGAAACTGCCTCGGCAGCCAGTAGTCGTGGCGTCTATTTATTTCCTGTAACGGATCTGATCAGCTCACCCATTCGCGATGGAATGGGCGGGGATTCGAAAATTCAACAAGTCAGTGCTTACGAACTTTATGCCGTAGACTTTGGATCCTCCCCTGATAAGGTTTTTGCATCACTAGACAAACACCCGTATTCGGCTGGGGAATTCGTATGGACAGGTTTTGATTATTTAGGGGAACCTACGCCTTATTATGATTCAAGAAGCTCTTATAATGGCATAATTGACTTAGCTGGATTTCCAAAAAATCGCTATTATTTATATCAAGCCAGATGGCGACCAGATTTGCCAATGGTTCACATTTTGCCCCATTGGAATTGGCCCCAACGCGAGGGAAAAATCACCCCCGTTCATGTGTTCACCTCTGGGGATGAAGCGGAACTTTTTTTAAATGGAAAATCACTTGGCAGAAAGAAAAAAGGTGAATTTGAATACCGTTTGCGTTGGGATGAGGTAAAATATCAACCAGGAGAATTAAAAGTAATAGCCTACAAAAATGGAGAAAAATGGGATGAAAAAATAGTGAAAACAACTGAAAAGCCTTTCAAACTAACAGCAAAAGCGGATAGGCCGGCGATCAAGGCTGACGGAAAGGACTTATCCTATATCACAGTTCAAATAACTGACAAAAATGATTTAATGGTTCCAACGGCCAATAATGAGCTTGAATTCAGTATTGAAGGACCTGGAGAGATTATAGCCACCGATAATGGAGACCCCTCCGATCTAACATCGTTTGTTTCCAAAAAACGAAATGCTTTTAATGGCCTGGCATTGGCTATAGTTCGGTCTAAATTAGAAGAAAAGGGAACCATAAAAGTAACCGTTAAATCAAATGGATTACAAAAAGATATCGTAACAATTAAAACGCAGTAATTATTCACCCTTGCTACTGCGAGCAACGCGGTGATTCTTAGAATTCTTATTTAAGTGGGATGGGAAGTTAAGTTCATCCTTGTAGTGAGCCTACATGCAGCGTATGTAAAAAGGCAACGAAGTCTTCGATTTAATCGTTTGGTAATTTAGCCTTAACACTAACTAGAAATTTAATGTTGACATTTGCACCATCAGTTTCGCATTGAATAAGTTTTGAGTTAGCAGAACAGATTAGTTAGTTTAGTTTTAAAGCCGATTTCAGTCGGCTTTTTTCGATTTTAATTGTAGCTTTAATGTTTTGAAATAATCAAAAGCACTCGTGAGACGCGACCCATACCACGAGAAAAATTCTCCATTAACTAATACAATTTCTGCATTGGTAAATTCTTCCCTCAATTCTGCCTTATGTTTTTCTTTAAAAGGATAGGGCTCTGAGGATAAGAAAAGGAAATCAATCGCTGATTTTTGTATATCCGACAACTCAACTTCGGGATACCTTGAAAGATCTTTAAAAACATTGTCAAAGCCAGCCACCTCAAGCATATGGTTTATAAAGGTATCTCCACCAGCGAGCATCCACGGTTTTCTCCAGATCAAATAAGCTACTTTTTCCGGTGTTTTTTCAGCGAGAAAGGAGTGGTATTCTTTTGCACTTACCCTAATTTGTTCAATGATACATTCCCCTTTCTGCACTACATTAAATAGCACACCATATTGCTGAATTAATTCATAACAATCTTCCAGGGTGTAGATATCTGCAATATGAACCTGGGTAAAGGTTTCTAATTGCGCAACAATTTGCTGCGTATTCTCCTCCTTATTACAAAGTACAATATCGGGTTTAAGGGACTTAAGGGAATCCCAATGAATATTTTTGGTACCTCCCACTATTGCAAGATGGTCCTTAAGGTGAGGTGGATGAACACAAAATTTGGTAATACCCACAAGTAAATGCTCTAGACCCAAATCATACAAAAGCGCTGTTTGAGATGGAACAAGACAGACGATCCTTTTAAAAGGAATTGATGTATCGATATATCTGCCTAGCTGATCAGTCAAAAGAATTAAAGAAAATTAGCCATTTGCAATTGTAGTTCCTGCGCTTTCTCTGCCGCCTTTTGTGCAAAGTCTTCACCTTTGGAAGCATATAAGATCCCTCTAGAGGAATTCACCAAAAGCCCTACTTGGTCATTAAGCCCGTATTTACAAACCTCTTCAAGACTTCCTCCTTGCGCTCCTACACCAGGAACTAATAAAAAGGATGCTGGGACGATTGCTCGAATATCTTTTAAATATGATGCTTTGGTGGCGCCAATGACATACATTAAGTTTTCAGAATTCACATAAGACTTTGAAGTCTCAAGAACCTTCTGATAAAGCGGTTTTCCGTCAAATTCTTTGGTCTGAAAATCAAAAGCGCCAGGATTGGAAGTTAGGGCAAGTAAAATGGTATGCCGATCCTTAAAAGCTAAGAATGGTTCCACAGAATCTTTTCCCATATATGGAGCTATGGTCACCGAATCAAAGTTGAGATCCTCAAAGAAGGCTTTGGCATACATAGTGGATGTATTCCCAATATCACCTCTTTTGGCATCGGCTATGGTAAACATCTGTGGATAATGCTCATTTATATAATCGATGGTTTTCTTAAGGCTCTCCCAGCCTTTAATTCCAAGAGCCTCGTAGAATGCAATATTCGGTTTTAAGGCCACGGCTAAATGGTGGGTGGCATCAATAATCGCTTTATTAAATTCAAAAACAGGGTCTTGTAATTCTAATAAATGAGGAGGAATCTTCTCTAAATCGACATCTAAACCAATACATAAAAATGATTTTTTCTTTCGTATCTGTTCTACAAGCTGGGTTAATTCCATAGTAATGATTGCATTTACTTAAAGCTCCTATATCCAAAGTTCTTACTAAAATTCTTTCACCAAATGTTATGATGAATCAGCATTTGGATTTATATGGTTTCGTTTGCTTCTTTAAGCTTCTCCGTATTTTCTGCCAATTTTAGTTCTTCAATTATTTTATCCAAATCACCGTTTACAATATTAGAAAGGTCGTAAAGGGTTAGCCCTATACGGTGATCAGTCACTCTTCCCTGAGGGTAATTATAGGTTCTAATTTTTGCACTACGATCACCGCTAGAGACCATACTCTTTCGTCTAGCCGCATCCGCTTCCTGTTTTTTCGCCAATTCTCTTTCATACAATCGAGACCGAAGGACTTTGATGGCTTTTTCTAAGTTTTTGTGCTGGGATTTCTCATCCTGACATCGCACCTCTATCCCTGTAGGAATGTGCTGTAATTGGATTGCAGAATAAGTCGTGTTTACCGACTGACCTCCAGGACCAGTGGAAGTGGTTCTAATTATCTTTACATCCCCCATATCAAGTTCAACATCGAACTCCTCTGCCTCTGGCAATACCATAACAGTAGCTGCAGAGGTATGTACCCGTCCTTGGGTCTCGGTTTGTGGAACGCGTTGAACCCGGTGCACCCCAGCTTCAAATTTTAACGTTCCGTAAACGTCGCTACCATTCACTTCAAAAATAATTTCCTTATACCCTCCAGAGGTCCCCTCATTATAGTCTACAACGCCTACTTTCCATCCTTTACTCTCGCAATATTTTGTGTACATCCTTTGCAAGTCACCTGCAAAAATACTGGCCTCATCTCCTCCTGTTCCAGCCCGGATCTCAACAACGACATTTTTAGCATCCTCTGGATCCTTAGGAATTAGCATATATTTTATCTGTTCCTCCAAACCAGGAAGTTTCTCTTTGGCCTCCTCCAACTGCATCTTGGCCATTTCTACCATCTCTGCATCACTTGCATCTGCAATGATCTCCTCAGCCTCAGCAATGTTGTCTAAAACCACCTTATATTCTTCCCGCTTCTCAACAAGTTCTTTAAGATCTTTATACTCCTTATTGAGTTGCACATAACGCTTTTGATCAGCAATGACATCTGGTTGGATAATCAAATCTGAAATCTCATCAAAGCGTTGCTTTACAGCATTTAATTTATCTAACATAACTTCTTTAAAATTGGCAGCACAAATTTACGATTATTTTGATGGAATTTGATAAGTGTCTGCCTTGGTATAACAATCCCATATAAATTTTAGTATTCTTTTTTAAGGTAACGCAGTCCATGGCGTACTTCTCCCAGAACAATTAAGGAGTCCACGATCTGCTACAAATACCCCATTTACAACCAAACAGACTATTTCTTATGAAAAATGCAGTTAATAATACTCAAAGGTTCCTTTATCTGAAAAAATGCTCAACTTCTTAGTTGGTGAGGCCTCTACCCTTCCCACAACTTGAGCGTCCACATCAAAAGATTTTGAAATGGCTATGATATCGTCCGCTAAACTTGGATCCACGTACAACTCCATACGATGTCCACAGTTAAAGACCTGATACATTTCTTTCCAAGAGGTTTTGGATTGCTGTTGGATAAGTTTAAAAAGCGGAGGTACATCAAACATATTATCTTTAATAACATGCAGGTTGTCAATAAAATGCAATATTTTAGTCTGTGCTCCACCACTACAATGAATCATCCCATCAATCTTGGATGCGCCAATTTTTTGAAGTATTGCTTGGATGATCGGAGCATAGGTTCTTGTTGGAGATAGCACTAATTTTCCAGCATCTAGTGGAGAACCCTCCACAGCATCCGTTAGTTGTGTATCTCCAGAGTATACTAGTTCCTCGGGTACACTGTGATCAAAACTCTCAGGATATTTTTCTGCCAAGTATTTTCCAAACACATCATGTCTAGCAGAGGTCAGGCCATTACTTCCCATCCCCCCATTGTATTGTTTTTCATAAGAAGCTTGACCATAGGAGGCCAATCCAACAATAACATTACCAGCCTTAATATTCGCGTTATCAATAACATCAGACCGCTTTATTCTAGCAGTCACAGTCGAATCAACGATAATGGTTCTCACCAAATCACCCACATCAGCCGTTTCCCCTCCAGTGGAATAAATATGCACTCCGTACTGTTTCATTTCAGCGATAAGCTCTTCAGTTCCGTTGATAATGGCTGCGATCACCTCAGGTGTGATCAAATTCTTATTTCTCCCAATGGTCGAAGAGAGCAAGATATCACTTGTAGCTCCTACGCATAGTAGATCATCAATATTCATAATCAGGGCATCTTGAGCGATCCCCTTCCATACGGAGATATCTCCTGTCTCCTTCCAATACATATAGGCCAAAGAAGACTTGGTCCCAGCTCCATCGGCATGCATGATCAAGCAATGATCCTGGCTACCAGTTAAATGATCTGGAATGATTTTACAAAATGCTTTTGGAAACAATCCTTTATCAACATTTTTAATGGCAGCATGTACATCTTCCTTAGAAGCAGAAACACCTCTTTGTGAATATCGTTTACTTATCTGAGAACTCATTGAATGAAATTTTAAACAAAAATAGCCATAAATAAAAAGCACACAAACAAAAGTTTGTGTGCTTATACTTTAGAAGGTTGGTTAGGCCCTTCTATCTTCCGTAATTCAAAAGTTTTGTGTCGCAAAACTTAAGAACTACATCATTAAATTGATTAATAGCACTCCAAATATAAGAAAACAATCAATTGAATAATCAGGAAAAAGCCCCTTATTTACAGACACTTAGATTGTTTTCGACAAAGGCTTATAAATATCGGTTTAAAGACAAAGCACGTCCTGTAAGTTACACCAAGGCAAAAATTACTTGGTAAACAACAGTTCTCTATATTTAGTAAGTGGCCATAAATTATCCTCCACCATTAGCTCCAATTTATCGCAATGGTAACGAATGTCTTCAAAAAACGGCAACACCCGCTCGCAATATGCCTCGGCCTTAAGCTGCGCTTTGTCCAATTTGTTAGCATATTTTCTAGCCTCTATCATCATGTTAACCTTAGAATTAATCTCAGAGATATGCTCTGAAATCTCTTCAATTAGATCTAGCTGCTCTGGCGCCAATTTCTTAAAATCACTCCCAAAAACATCTTTAATCCCTTGAACATTTGCAATTAATACATTTTGATAGCGAATAGCCGTTGGAATGACATGATTTCTGGCAATGTCTCCTAGGACTCTACTCTCTATTTGTACCTTGTGTACATACTCTTCTAATTCTATTTCGTAACGGGCTTTAATTTCAACCTCACTCATCACCTCCATCTGCTCAAACAATTCGATGGTACTTTTCTTTAGATATACCTTAAGAGCCTCAGGAGTGGTTTTATTGTTGCTCAGGCCTCTCTTCATGGCTTCTTTTTCCCAAGCTGCACTGTATCCATCACCTTCGAACCTGATTTTTTTAGAAGATTTAATATACTCTCTAAGCACATTAAATATCGCCTCATCTTTTTTCAGGCCTTTTTTATCAATCAAAGCATCCACCTCAACTTTAAAAGCCTTGAGTTGTTTGGCTACAATAGTATTTAAAATCATCATTGGTTTGGCACAATTGGCCTTAGATCCCACCGCTCTAAATTCAAATTTATTACCCGTAAAAGCGAAACTTGACGTACGATTTCTATCGGTGTTATCCAGTAAAATCTCAGGAATTTTACCAACCACATTTAGTTTTAGATCCGTTTTCTCCTCTGGTGACAACTTTCCTTTAGAAACATCCTCCAGTTCCTCTAACACTTTATTCAGCTGACTTCCAATAAAGACGGATACAATCGCAGGAGGAGCCTCATTGGCACCTAAACGATGATCGTTTGTTGCAGAAGCCACTGAAGCTCTGAGCAGCTCTTCATTATCATGAACCGCTTTTATGGTATTTATAAAGAAAGTCAAGAACTGTAAGTTCTTGGTCGGTGTGGTACCAGGACTTAACAAGTTGACTCCTTTGTTTGTGGCCAAAGACCAATTATTATGTTTTCCTGATCCATTAATTCCCGCAAATGGTTTTTCATGAAACAGTACTTTAAAATTATGCTTGTCTGCCATTTTATCCATCAGATCCATCAGAAGTGAATTGTGATCCACCGCAAGATTCGCCTCTTCATAAATAGGAGCCAATTCAAATTGATTTGGCGCTACCTCATTATGTCGAGTCTTCACAGGGATCCCTAAACGAACACACTCATTCTCCAATTCTATCATATAGTTAAGCACACGGTCAGGAATGGATCCAAAGTAATGATCATCTAATTGCTGCCCCTTTGCAGGTGAATGTCCAAGTAAGGTTCTACCAGCTAACAATAAATCAGGCCTAGAAAGAGTAAGTGCTTTATCAATTAAGAAATATTCTTGTTCCCAACCTAAGGTAGCGTTGACCTTGGTGACGGTTTTATCAAAATATCTGGCCACCTCTGTGGCAGCTTGATCGATAGCCAGAAGCGACCTCAGCAAAGGTGCTTTATTATCTAGTGCTTCTCCTGTATAGGATACAAAAACGGTCGGAATACATAGTGTGGTTCCATGAATAAAGGCTGGAGAAGTAGGATCCCAAGCCGTATATCCCCGAGCCTCAAAAGTATTTCGGATACCCCCATTTGGGAAACTAGAAGCATCAGGCTCCTGCTGCACAAGTTGCGCCCCCCCAAACCTATCCACAGCATCCGTTGTGCTAATAGGTTCGAAGAATGCATCGTGTTTCTCCGCTGTTGTTCCCGTTAATGGTTGAAACCAGTGTGTATAATGCGTGGCTCCTTTAGATATTGCCCATATTTTCATATAAGTGGCAATCTCATCAGCTAATTTTCTGTTTATTTTTCCTCCGCCTTCAATAGCATCCATGACACTATTATAGGCCTCTTTGGACATTACTTGTCTCATGACAACCGCATTAAACACATTGGCACCGAATTGATCTGAACGATGGTCAGGATCTGGTGTATCAACATGAACGGGCGTGCGTTCAAAAGTTTGCTTAATTGCTTCAAATCTAATTGTAGACATACAGATAAATGGTATATAAAGTATTAATACTTCGTTTATTATTACTAATTAACAAATAACCTAAATATTTCTCACTGTAGAAAATACTGAGATAATATTTTTTAATTATTTGTCAACAAAATTCGTTCAAATTGTCTATATAAAAAAAATACCCCCTCCAAAAATAGGGCATTAATAAAAATTAATAGTGTATTTAAAAAAAACACCCCGTGTTTTATCGAGAAATTTTCAAAAAAACTACTTTTGTCAAAGTAAAGTTCAATTAAAACTATAAAATTATGAGCAAGGCAAAACTTGAATACATTTGGTTGGATGGATATTTTCCCACCCAAAACATGAGAAGCAAAACGAAGATCGAAGACAATTTTAGTGGGAAATTAGAAGACTGTCCTATTTGGTCTTTTGACGGATCTTCAACCAAGCAAGCATTAGGAGGTTCTTCTGACTGCTTGTTAAAACCAGTTGCAATTTATCCAGACCCGGCAAGAAAGAATGGGTATTTAGTGATGGCTGAGGTACTCAATGCGGATGGAACAGCACACAAAAGCAATTCAAGGGCCACTATTGACGATGAGAACGATGAGGATTTTTGGTTTGGATTCGAGCAAGAATACTTTATTATGGATTGCAAAACAGAATTACCACTTGGTTTCCCTGTAGGGGGATATCCAGGACCACAAGGGCTGTATTACTGTTCTGTGGGAGGCAAAAACACCCATGGGAGAGAAATCGTAGAACGACATGCAGATTTATGTATTGAAGCAGGTATTAATTTCGAAGGTATTAACCAAGAGGTAGCTTGCGGTCAATGGGAGTTCCAAATCTTTGCCAAAGGCGGAAAGAAAGCTGGAGATGAAATATGGATAGCTCGTTACTTACTAGACAGATTATGTGAAGAGTATAATTATTATATAGAGTACCATCCAAAACCAGTTAAAGGAGACTGGAATGGTTCAGGAATGCATGCCAACTTCTCAAACACTTTACTTAGAACCTGCGGTTCTAAAGAAGTATACGAGAAAGTTTGTGAAGCCTTTAGACCTGTAACAAAGGAGCATATCGATGTGTACGGAGAATTTAACAATGAACGTTTGACAGGAAAACATGAGACAGCTTCTATCGATGACTTCTCTTATGGTGTTTCCGATAGAGGAGCCTCTATCCGTATCCCAATTATCACTGTTGAGAAAGGCTATAAAGGATGGTTAGAAGATCGAAGACCAGCATCAAATGCTGACCCTTATAAAGTCGCTGCAAGAATCATAGAAACAGTAAAGACTGTGAAAATTCCAGTGGAAGCATAATTACAATTCTACATCACAATTACGAAGGGGGCTGCATATCGCAGCCTCTTTTTTATGCCCCATTACACAAGCTACTACAAATGTAGTTGCATAACTAAATAAATAGTTGTATAACTATAAAAATAGTTACACATTTGTTTTATCATATCATATACATCTATTATTATTTATGCAAAAGTTAACCAACAAAGAAGAAGATATTATGAAGATTCTTTGGCGCCTTGAAAAGGCCTTTGTCAAAGAAGTCATGGCCGAGCTCCAGGATGCTAAACCACACTACAATACCCTATCTACTATTATTCGAAATCTGGAAGATAAGGGATTTGTAGGTCATAAAGCTTTTGGAAATACCCACCAATATTACCCCATTATAAAAAAAGAAAGCTATCGTTCAAGGTTTATAACCAAAGCCATGGAAGATTACTTCAACAACTCCTATAAAAATCTAGTGAGTCATTTTGCCAAGGAAGAAAAAATATCCGTGGAAGAATTAAAGGAAATCATTCATCAAATTGAAAACAACAAGTAATGGAACTCTATCTGACTTTTGTTCTCAAATCCGCATTATTACAGAGCATTTTCTGGATGATCTACACCGTTTTTCTAAAGAATGAAACCTTCTTCACGCTCAATCGCTGGTTTTTAATGCTAGGCATCTTAACGGCATTTCTACTCCCTCTTGTTGAATTTCAGCCAGTGGTACACCTACAACTTCCTAGTAAACTTCCTTTTGAAGAATCCCTAACGGTAATAACAACAACTACAGCAGAACAAACCAACTACTGGAGGATCCTTTTTGGAATTTATATGATCGGTGCAATGGTTGTTGGTTTTCGATTCATCTTGGAGCTATTGTCACTAAAAAAAATTATTGGAAATGGAAGGCTTGTTAAGAAATACGGCAAGGTTTCCATGATCGAGGTAACGCAAAACATCAGTCCATTTTCCTTTTTTAACACCATTGTTTACAACCCTGATCTACACCAGGCGTCCGAATTAAAGACGATACTACAGCATGAGAACATTCATATCTCGCAAAAGCATTCTGTGGATATGCTGCTAATCAGTATGACTCAAATCATTCTTTGGTTTAATCCCATCAGCTGGATTTACAAAAAACAACTCGCTCAAAACCTTGAATATATCGCAGATGATCTGAGTTGCAACCATTTCGGTACTAGTAAAAAAGATTACCAATATTTACTCTTAAAACAATTATCCGGAATCTCGTATTCGGTTATCAATCCATTTTTTAATTCATTAATCAAAAAACGAATCATTATGTTACAAAAACAAAGATCAAACAAAAGGAGTACTTGGAAATACATCGTTGTATTTCCACTTTTAGCAGGGTTTATGCTGCTCTTTAGCTTTCAAACCCAGGTATATTATCAGCCAGTTAATTCTGCGACGATAAACTCCACTAGTAAAAGCCTTATAAAGCAAGACTCCTTACCACCGCTTTATGTCATCAATGGAGAAAAACAACCTGTTGATTTTAACATCAATAGCATTGCTGTGGATGATATCGAAAGTATTACAGTCCTAAAAAATGATTCCGCTAAACTACTATATGGTGATCAAGGAAAGAACGGAGTCATCCAAATCATCTTAAAGGCCAATAGCAGTTTTAAGAAAGTCTCCAAAGCCACCACTTTAGGGGTAGTAAATAAGGAAACTGCAGGGCAGCCAATCATATTGGTCGACGATGAACAAATGCCTTCGGATTCTGATATAAATACTATCGCCCAAAACAACATCAAATCAATAGAAGTAATTAAAGACAAAAATGCTACTGCAAAATACGGCATAAAGGCAACTACAGGGATTATTAAAATCTACACAAAAGACCAGAAAAAAAATTAAAAAAGTCCACCACAGAATCTTAAGGCACGCAGCTATGGTACACATCCATAACTGTTTTTTTTTAATAATACGTTGCATTGCTAAGGTCAAAAATAAATTTAAATTATATATTTGTAACAATCATTACAATAATATGAAAGGACGACCAACTATTCATCAGCAGGAGGAGTTAATTCTTAAAGCCCAGGAATTATTCTGGGAGAAAGGTTATACAGCCACTTCCCTATCAGATTTAAGTCAGGTAACGGGAGCTGGGTCAGGGAGTTTATACAACAAATTCAAAGGCGGTAAAAAAGAGCTTTTTAAAAAATCACTGCAACAGAGAAGGCAAGCACTGAATGCTTTTAAAGATTTGGTAGCAAAAAGTGACAATCCTATCGAATTAATAAAAGCTTTTTTCATGGAACAAGCAGATTGTGATGAAAAGACCCATTTGAAAGGTTGTATAATCGCCAATACGTTGGTAGAAATGACGTTTGTTGACCATGAATTAGAACAGCAATCAATTCAGTTATTAAAAGACACCGAAAACTTTTATACCCAAACCATTCAAGCTGAGCAACACAAAGGAACGATCAAATCTAAGATACCAGCAGATGTTCTGGGCAGATATCTGATCACATTTTGGTGTGGAATTAATTCTTTAAGAAGAATTTATCCTGATACCCAAATTCTAAAACAGCAGATAGCGCTTCACCTTCAACTGATTAACTAGATTTTTTTTAAATATTTTTGGAACACTCATTACAAATATATCTATGGATTTAAAATTAAAAGGAAAAACCGCCTTCATAAGCGGCTCAACCCAAGGAATAGGGTATGCCATTGCCCAAGAACTACTCAAAGAAGGTGTTTTGGTAACAATCAACGGAAGAGAACCTGAGAAAACACGGAATGCAAGAGAGAAGTTACTCGAAGAGTTTCCCTCAGCTAAAATCCAAGCTATAGCAGCTGACTTTTCAAAAAAAGAACAGGTAGCACAGATCCTTCCTGATTTGAGCGACATCGACATTCTGATTAATAATGTTGGTATATTTGAAACAAGATCCTTTGAAGAGATCACCGATGAGGATTGGTATCGATTTTTCGAGGTCAATGTTATGAGCTCTGTTCGCCTATGTAAAAAACTCTTACCTAACATGTTGGCTAAAAAGTGGGGGCGAATCATTTTCATCAGTAGCGAATCTGGGGTAAATGTTCCTGAAAACATGATCCACTATGGTATGACCAAGTCGGCGATATCCGCCATCTCAAATGGGCTTTCAAAGCTCACAAAAGAAACGCAAGTCACGGTGAACACGATCCTAGGTGGACCTACCTATACTGATGGTGTCGCCAAGGTCATTAGACAAATTGCTAAAACGCAAAATAGTACGATTGAGAAAATGAAAGCTGATATCATACAACAGACAAATCCACATATCCTCTTACAACGCTTTATAAAACCTTCTGAAATCGCCACACTAGCCACCTATTTGGCAAGTCCATTAGCATTAGCGACTAATGGTGCAAGCATACGTGCTGACTCTGGCGTACTACAAGTTATTTAATATCAAGGCCTTTGATATAATTTCGTAACACCTCGAAACAATTTAGGATTAAATTGTATCGGGGGTTACTTTAGATTTTTTTCAAAAAAACTGGTAGCTAATTCCGCAATTTTTTGATGAACTGCATTTCTGTCAACAGAAGGGTGATCCATAAAAATAGCAGGAACTTCCTTTTTTACTTCCTCATTAGCCTCAGCTAGCATCACATAATGCCCTACTTTTCCCCCGAACTCAAAATAGTTACTATGATCAATTAAATCGTGGTAATGCCTAGCATAACTTTTCACTGGCGTTACCTGGTCGGCTTTGCAGCCAATGATAAAAACAGGGTCATTTACTTTTTCAAATTGCTGTGGTTCACTAAATCCTTGGGCAGTCCCAGGGGATATAGCAAAAAAAGCATTGATTCTATCGTCCTTTAAATCGGGTAGGTTTTGGGTCATTTCAATTACAGAATTTCCTTGAATAAGTCCCGCTAAGTTTGGAAACTCCCTAATATTCGCCAAATCTCTCCTACCTTGATCTGTATTAAAGTATTCCCGAAGTGTGTTGTAATTTAGTACACCACCAGAGAGTGCTATAACAGTATACCCACCGTAGGAGAATCCCAGTGCGCCAATACGTTTTTGATCAATGCTATTGGAAAAAGTATGGTTCTCAAGTAGTGCCGTTAGGATAAAGCTTACATCCAAAGGACGCTCCCATGGCTTTATAAATTCAATTCCAATTTTGTTATCGTGCGTATTACCCCAATGATCGACCGCTGCTACAATATATCCCTGTTTCACTAACTCTTGGGCTAACCACTCCAAAGACAATCGACTCCCTCCGTTTCCATGCGAAAATAACACCAATGGGAATTGCCCTTTGCTTAATTGTGCATCCCGAATAGTGAAGGATCTTTTAAAAGGTGAAAACACCTTATCTTTTTCTAAAATGGCATCGTGGGTTGGATACCAAACTTCTGTAATTAGTTTTCGATCTCTAGAATTGTCAAAAAATTCAAATGTCCTTTGTCCAATATTACTACTTTTCGATGGTGCATCCTTCGCTGAAACTATACTTAAATGAAATGTTAGGATGAAGGCAATTAAAATGGTTTTGCTCATGTTAATTAAATTCGGATTGTTTAATTTGACAACTAAAATATATACTTTCTATTAAAGAACTAAGATTCAGTCCTAAAATTCAAATATACACCAGCCCTTAAGATCCCTGCAAACCAATATCGTAGACTCTAGAAATAGCGAATAAAAGGTAAAACGATTATGACAAATTTTGGTCAGCCTAGAAGAATATTAGTATCTTTACTTTGTAATCGGTTTAGTTAACCGCTTGTTAGAGAAAAGACTGCATAAATGTAAAAAGTATAAAAAAAGTACCGCCGTTTCGTTCTCCATGTAATACCACCATGGGTATTTTACTTTAACTTATGAAAAAACAACTCTTTAAAATATTAACTAAAATTAATCGAGTCATCCTACCTTCCTACACCAAAAAAGGTCTAGATCTCGCAAAGGCCAGTAAAATACAATTGGCAATTATAGGTTGGAAAGCATTTGTTACTAAAAACGCTTTAGATTAATAGGTCACTACTGCCCTAGCGTTAAACCCATTTAGCTTATCTCTGCCATTTAAAAAAGAGAGTTCTAGTAAAAAATTACATTGAACAACATCACCCCCGAGTGCTTCCACCAAATCACACACGGCCTTTGCCGTTCCTCCAGTGGCCAACACGTCATCGTGAATTAGAACCTTATCACCCTTTTTAATCACATCGGTATGGATTTGAAGACTGTCTTGTCCATATTCCAAATCATATACTTGAGTCAAAGTCTCAAATGGTAATTTTCCAGGCTTGCGAACAGGGACAAAACTACATTTTAAAGCAGCAGCCAATAAGGTTCCAAAAAAGAAACCACGACTCTCTACCCCCACCACAACATCTATATGTTTTTCTGGCACCAAAGAAATCAGTGACTTTAAAGCCTGTTCCCTCATTTTATGATCTGCTAACAAAGGGGTGATATCCTTAAACACAACACCTGACTTTGGAAAATCCTGTACCTCTCGAATAAATGTCTGTAGTTCTTGCATCTGCCTAAAGTAATTTTATACAAAGATATTGTATAGCGATGGCTTGAAATAATATTGATAGAAGATTATTTATGATCACTTGAATAAATAACCCATAAATTTCGAAATTAAATCAATGTTTTACTTTCTTTTACTAAATTTAACAGTACCCCCATTACAACCTACAACATTTACTAACCAAACCTAAATTTAAAATGAAAAAGTTAATTGCAGAATTTATCGGCACATTATGGCTTGTGCTCGGTGGATGTGGAAGTGCAGTGCTTGCTGCTGGATTTCCAGAACTCGGTATCGGATTCTTAGGGGTGGCTCTAGCCTTTGGACTCACCGTTTTAACCATGGTGTATGCTATTGGCCACATTTCAGGATGTCATCTCAATCCCGCTGTTTCCATCGGACTTTGGATTGCGGGGCGTTTTAAGTCAAAGGACTTAATTCCTTACATCATTGCTCAAGTACTAGGTGGAATTGCTGGGGCAGCTATTATATACTTAATTGTGATGGGCAAACCAGGGGCGAGTATTGGAAGTTTTGCAGCCAATGGTTTTGGGGAACATTCTCCGGGTGGCTACAATATGACTACTGCTATGATTTGTGAAATCGTTATGACCTTTATTTTTCTATTTATTATCCTTGGTGCAACTCACAAAAATGCCCCAAAGGGTCTAGCGGGTATCGCTATTGGATTTTCACTTACCTTGATTCACCTGATCAGTATCCCAGTAACAAATACCTCTGTTAATCCAGCGCGTAGTACTAGCCAGGCACTATTTGTTGGAGATTGGGCCTTAGGACAATTATGGTTGTTTTGGATTGCTCCAATTTTAGGGGCCATCATCGCTGGTCTTTTGTATAAAAACGTTTTGGATATATCAAAATAATAGTGTGTAGTACCCCCTTTAAACAGTGTGTCATTTATTTTTGATTTGTCTTCACTAGAGGTAGAGATAAAAAAATCTACTGTATATTTATAGCCAAAATTTACCATTTATGAATTGGATCATATTAATTATAGCAGGGCTCTTTGAAGTAGGTTTTGCTACCTGTCTAGGCAAGGCTAAATCAACCACTGGCAATGAGGCCATGTACTGGTATGCTGGTTTTATAATTTGTTTAACCATCAGTATGGTCCTTTTAATTAAGGCTACCCAGACCCTTCCGTTAGGAACTGCCTATGCTGTATGGACCGGTATAGGAGCCGTAGGTACCGTTTTAATGGGCATCTTTGTTTTTAACGAGCCAACCACCTTTTGGAGGATGTTCTTTATCACAACTTTAATAATGTCTGTTGTAGGGTTAAAATTCGTTTCCAATTAAAGTAGAAATGACTATATTCGTTTTTAAAATCAACAACTATGAAATTTTATCAACCAATTGTCCTACTTGCTACTATAGCAATGTTTATGATCACCTCATGCGGATCATCGACCGATTCACCGGAGAAGGGAATTATCACCCACACGGTATTTTTTAAATTAAAGCATCCAAAGGGTAGTGAAGCTGAAAAGAAATTTTTAGAACAAGCCGTGGCTTTAAAGTCCATCAACACAGTAATGAATATGACACAAGTTACTGAAATTGGACAAAAAAATGATTTTGATTTAGGACTCACGATGCAGTTCAAAAATCAAGCGGATTACGACACCTATTCAAATCATCCAGACCACGTGGCATTTGTTAAAAATGTTTGGGATAAAGAAGTGGTGGATTTTATGGAAATCGATTATATCGTAGAGTAAAATCAATCCTTTTTTAAAATTAAAATAATGCCATCTAAAAAAGTAATTTTTAGATGGCATTTCTATTTATAGTCCTGTTTGTTTTGTACAACAGGACATTTAGCTCACTAAATTTAGACCACTGGCTCTCCATAAAGGTCAAAATCTGCTGCCTCAATAATCTTAATCATCGCAAATTCACCAGTTTTCAAATAATACGTACTAGCATCAATAAGAACTTCATTATCCACATCTGGAGAATCAAACTCCGTTCTCCCTACAAAATAATTACCTTCTTTTCGATCGATGACACATCGGAAAATCTGTCCTACTTTCTCTTGATTCAGCTCCCAAGAAATCTGCGATTGGATATCCATAATTTCTGAGGCACGTTGTTGTTTAACTTCTTCTGGAACATTGTCATCCAATTGATAAGCATGGGTGTTTTCTTCATGACTATAAGTAAAACAGCCAAGTCGTTCAAAGCGCATTTCTTTAACCCATTGCTTGAGTAAATTAAAATCTTCCTCAGTTTCGTCCGGGTACCCTACAATAAGGGTGGTGCGAATGGCCATTTGCGGAACTGCTGCTCTAAAGTCTTTTAAAAGCTGTGTTGTTTTATTATAAGTGGTCCCTCTACGCATGGATTTCAAAATTGAATCAGAAATATGCTGAAGTGGAATATCTATGTAATTACAGACCTTAGGCTCTTGTTTTATCACCTCCAACACATCCATTGGAAAGCCGGTAGGAAAAGCATAATGCAGCCGAATCCACTCCACACCATCTATTTTAACAAGGGCTCTTAAAAGGTCAGCCAACGCACGTTTTTTATAAATATCAAGGCCGTAATAGGTCAGATCTTGAGCAATTAATATTAACTCTTTTACTCCGCTAGCTGCCAATTTTTCTGCTTCTATTACCAGGGCCTCAATAGGAGTACTTTTGTGTTTACCTCGCATTAGTGGGATCGCACAAAAACTACAAGGGCGATCACATCCCTCTGCTATCTTCAGATATGCGTAATTCTTAGGGGTGGTAGTAAGTCGTTCACCAATAAGTTCATGACGGTAATCTGCTCCCAATGCTTTTAAAAGACTTGGTAGTTCGGTCGTCCCAAAATATTGATCCACATCTGGAATCTCTTTTTGAAGATCTGGCTTGTAGCGTTCACTAAGACAACCGGTAACAAACACCTTATCAACCTCCCCTTGTTCTTTCTTTTGTAAATACGTTAAAATGGTATTGACACTTTCCTCCTTAGCGTTATTGATAAATCCGCAGGTATTGATAACCACCACATTACCTTCTTTTTCATGCACCACCTCTTTGCCACTGGCTTTAAGCTGCCCCATGAGCACTTCACTATCATATACATTCTTTGAACACCCTAGGGTCACTACATTTATTTTGTTCTTTTTCAATGACTTGGTTCTCATACCTTACATATAAATATTAACACCTTCCTATTCTCCTGTTTCAGAGTCCTAGAAAGTAGTCCAATTAACTTTAGTAAACAATGGGCAAAATTACGCTTTTGATAGCGTATAAAACGAGTATCTTAAAGGAATTTAAAAATTATGACAGTAAATTATATATATAAGCCATCAATTGCTCTTCATAAAATCGAATAACAGAAAATAACACAATACAAATCACCGCATAGATCCATTTATAGTCTGCTGTTCTAATAACTCTAAAAAGTAAATAAGCAACTATAGCACCAACTATCCCAAGAATAAAATTAGGCCAAAACCAATGACCCCCAAAGATTGCTACAGCTTTTAATAGAGCATAGAACAAACTAAAGTAAGCCAATACCCGAGTTAGGGTTATCAGGAATCTAGAACTACCTATCACTTGAAGAAGGAATCGACGAATTCATACTTATTAAATACTTGAAGATCCTCTATGGCCTCTCCAACCCCAATGTATTTCACTGGGATCTTAAATTGGTCAGAAATTCCAATAACCACTCCACCTTTGGCTGTACCGTCTAACTTGGTGACGGCTAAGGAACTCACCTCGGTAGCCTTGGTAAACTGTTTTGCTTGTTCAAAGGCGTTCTGTCCAGTTGAACCATCTAGAACTAACAATACTTCATTAGGTGCATCCGCAACTACTTTTTGCATAACACGCTTAACTTTAGTAAGTTCATTCATCAGGTTTATTTTATTGTGTAATCGACCAGCTGTATCAATGATTACAACATCGGCATCTTGATTCACCGCAGATTTTAAGGTATCAAAGGCCACCGAAGCGGGATCACTACCCATTTGCTGTTTTACAATCGGTACATCCACACGATCCGCCCAGACTTGGAGCTGATCAATAGCAGCTGCTCTAAAGGTATCCGCAGCTCCCAATACAACCTTTTTACCCTGTTTTTTAAACTGGTAGGCCAGCTTTCCTATGGTAGTGGTTTTACCCACACCATTCACACCTACAACCATTAAGACATATGGCTTTTTATCTGCAGGGAGTACAAAGTCCTCTAGCTCACCAGTGTTAGTCTCTGACAGCAAACCAGCGATTTCTTCTCTTAAGATCCCATTGAGTTCATCGGTCCCTAGATACTTATCTTTTGCAACCCTAGCCTCAATACGCTGAATAATTTTTAAGGTAGTGTCAACCCCTACATCACTGCTGACTAATACTTCTTCCAGATCATCCAGAACCTCATCGTCCACCTTAGACTTACCCGCTACAGCTTTGCTTAATTTACCAAAGAAACTTGTCTTTGATTTTTCAAGTCCTCTGTCTAAAGTTTGTTTCTTTTCTGAGGAAAATATTTTTTTAAAAAAACTCATTTATTGCAATTAATTCATTGGTATTCTTCTCACCTAGGATCAGAAGATTGGTTATTCTCCTTAATTAAACTTACAAGAATCGTTCTCCATAAAATGGCAATCATTCAAAAAAAAGAATGACCCTACAATACAAACATACAACTAAATTAACATTTGTGATACTATTATGACGCTTAAGTAATTTTAAACTTACTCTTAAAAAGTATAATAAATCAAAAAAGCCACTTCCAGGATAGAAAGCAGCTCTTATCGATAAAAAAGTTGTGAACTTTTATTTTTTATTCACCCAGTCATTAACTAACTCTGGAGCCATCACAGCTTCAACAAAAGTATAAGCACCTGTTTTAGGAGACCTAACCATTTTAATTGCTTTGGTTAATCTCTTTGAATTTGTCTGTAACGTTGCTACTGATTTCTTTGCCATGGCTTAATTATTTTATTTCTTTATGAACAGTCATTTTCTTAAGGATAGGATTGAATTTTTTCAATTCCATACGATCCGGAGTGTTCTTTTTATTTTTAGTAGTGATGTAACGAGAAGTTCCTGGCTGCCCAGACTCTTTATGCTCGGTACATTCTAATATCACCTGTATTCTATTACCTTTCTTTGCCATTTTATTCCTTATTTAGCGGATTACCAATTACTTAATAAACCCTTTTTCTTTTGCCTCTTTTAATACTGCAGTAATCCCTTTTTTATTAATAGTTTTTAATGCAGCAGTAGAAATTTTAAGCGTAACCCAACGATCCTCTTCTGGAAGAAAGAAACGCTTTTTAATTAGGTTAGCGTCAAATTTACGCTTTGTTCTATTCATAGCGTGAGAAACGTTATTTCCCACCATTGCCTTCTTTCCTGTAAGTTCACAAACTCTTGACATGCTTCTATACTTTAGTATTATTTAAAAACAGGGT
>NZ_DATGNU010000095.1:0-21966 GCF_035306585.1 Galbibacter sp. | reverse complement strand
AGGGCGATTAGCTCAGTTGGTTCAGAGCACCTGCCTTACAAGCAGGGGGTCACTGGTTCGAATCCAGTATCGCCCACAACCTTTCAGACTTCCAAGCGGGAGTCTTTTTTTATAAAAATATTGATCGGGCGATTAGCTCAGCTGGTTCAGAGCACCTGCCTTACAAGCAGGGGGTCACTGGTTCGAATCCAGTATCGCCCACCAACACAAAAACTTTTCAATTTCTTGAAAAGTTTTTGTTTTTTTAGGTAATAAAAAACCACTATCAAAGCAGTGATCATAGGTCACACTTAGCGTCCACCTTTAATTTTTAGCATTCGTATTTTTTGATTGTTTTAATCGATCATGCACATACTCAATTTCTTTTTTATGATGCGGGGCGGGTTTGCCATCTTTATCCAAATTTACCATAATAATTTTATCAATAGTAATGATGGTTTGACGCGTCATTTTATTTCGAACTTCACAACATAAGGTTATGGAAGATTTACCAAATTTAACTACATCAATACCAATCTCAACAATGTCCCCTTGCTTAGCCGAAGAAACAAAGTTAATTTCAGAAATATACTTAGTCACCACAAAATTATTCTCTAGTTGAATAATACTGTATAAGGCGGCCTCTTCATCAATCCAAGCCAATAATTTCCCTCCAAACAAGGTTCCGTTAGCATTTAAATCTTCGGGTTTTACCCATTTTCTTGTATGAAATCTCATATACGCTAATTTTTGTTCATATCAAAGTGTGTCCTCTTAAAAGGTAGTGATTATTTCAGCGAAGCCGAGAACATCCAAACCAGCTTCTCTTGTTCAGAGATATATTCACTCATTAGAGATACCGTACCTTCATCTCCAATAGAGGAAGACAACATTAAAATTTCACGTTCAATAATCAAAAGCTGTTTAAGCCCCTCTAAAATAATCTTAAGCGATTCTTTACTATCCACCACATGCTCTACCTCAGAGATACTCGAGACTTTCTTATAGGCGCTAAAGGAGTGCAACGGCACCAACCCAAGGGTTAAGATACGTTCGGCAATTTCGTCAATATTATGAAGAGAATCATTGTAGAGTTCTTCAAACTTCTCATGATATACAAAGAAATCACTTCCTTTAATATTCCAATGAAAACCTCTGACGTTCATGTAAAAAATCTGATAATTAGAAAGTAACTCATTAAGTTTTTCTGCTACCTTTTCTGAATCGTTTTTTTCCAGTCCTATTTTACTAATTGCAGCTAATTTCATAATTCGTTCTATTTAGTTTTTAAATTCAATGCTAAGGTAGCACGATAGTTTACTATAAACGATTATTATCGATATTAGAAAATTATATAAACATAAATTATAATTATACCGTAACCTTCTTCATAAAAACGATGCTATGGCCTCAAAAACTGTGTTAAACTTTAAACTTTAACATACTTTAACTTGCAATCTTACTAAATTTCCCTTCTTTTTGGTCTTCCGAATACCCGACACTATACGAATCTAAATTAAGAAGCAATTCCTAATAACTACTATGAAAATGAAATACATTATATACCTGTTACTAATCATAGGTATAGGTGGACTTGTCGCATACCGAATTACCAGTAATCAGCAATCAAAACAAGCGATCAAGAGCAGTGCTCAAAGCAAAAATATTCCAACAATAGAAGGAATGGTTTTACTTCCAACTCAGTTTGAAGAAGACCTTTCACTCTCGGGTACACTGGAGGCTAATGAACAAATTGCTATTCGCAGTGAGGTTCCTGGACTGGTGGAACGCATAAACTTTAAGGAAGGTAGCAAAGTAACCAAAGGGCAACTTTTAGTGAAAATTAATGATATTGAACTCAGAGCAAGACTATCTAAAGCGACCACGGCACAAAAATTAGCTCAAGAAAATGAACGACGAGCAGCATTACTACTAGATAAGCAAGCGATTAGTCAAGAGGAATATGACTTGGCCAGTGCTGACTATTTTTCTGCTAAAGCGGAGACTGAACTCATTGAAGCACAATTACAAAAAACTAGCATATACGCACCCTTCGCAGGTACTATCGGTCTTAGGAATATCTCTGTTGGAGAATACCTCACTTCAAATGATGTCATTGCCAATTTAGTGAATACCGATCAGTTAAAACTCACCTTTTCAATTCCAGAAAAGTACGCCTCGAGAGTTAAAATTGAGGATGTTTTTGATTTCACTTCCTCAAATACCCAAAAAGTATATCAAGCTAAGATCTACGCTATAGAACCTAAACTTGACCTGCAAACTCGTACGCTAAAAATGAGGGGTTATACAGATAATGAAGACCAAACGCTTTACCCTGGAATGTTTGTAAACATTGCGCTCCCTCTGGAGATTATTACGGATGCACTAATGGTCCCATCTGAGTCCTTAATACCGATACAGAACGGGAAGAAAATATTTGTTTACAACGACGGAAAGGCTATAGAACGAGAAGTTCAAACAGGAGCGAGAACTAGCAATATGGTCCGTGTGCTATCGGGCTTAAAACCCGGTGACACTATTTTGACCTATGGTGTTATGGCTTTAGAGAATGGAACACCTGTGAAGTTACGTTTAAAAAACCCTTCTTAAGCAACTTTAAAGATGAACTTGTCTACTATAAGTATAAAGCGCCCGGTGCTTACAATTGTAATGAATATCTTTATTATTCTTTTCGGGATAATAGGGTACCTATTCCTTGGCGTAAGAGAATTTCCATCCATTGACCCTGCACAAGTTTCAGTACGAACAAACTACACAGGAGCCAATGCTGATATTATAGAATCTCAAATTACGGAACCTCTAGAGAAATCCATAAACTCTATTGATGGAATTCGAAACATTAGTTCTTCGAGTATTCAAGGGGCTAGTCGAATTAATATCGAATTTGAACTTGGAAAAGATCTCGAAGAAGCAGCCAATGATGTAAGAGATAAAGTGTCCCAAGCTATAAGAAGATTACCTGAGGATATCGACGCACCTCCTGTGGTATCCAAGGCTGATGCTGATGCAAGGCGTATTATCGCAATGACCATTCAAAGTGACACCAAAAATATTTTGGAACTTTCGGATTATGCCGAAAACGTGATTGCTCAGCGAATAGAAACCATTTCAGGAGTTAGTAGTGTCCAAATATGGGGGCAGCGGCGCTATGCGATGCGTCTTTGGATCGACCCCATGAAACTGGCTTCCTATGGAGCCACAGTGGCAGATGTTAAGGCTGCACTTATGGCACAAAATGTGGAATTACCCTCTGGTAAATTAACAGGTCAGAACACAGAATTAACGGTCAAAACCATTGGAAATTTAGATTCTGAAGAAGAATTTAACAATATTATCATTCTCGCTAAAAACGGTACGATTGTTCGGTTGAGCGATGTTGGAGAAGCCTCCCTAGAGGGAGAAAACATGGAGACCAAAATGAGCGATTCGGGTCAACCCATGGTTGCCATTGCAATTGTCCCCCAGCCTGGAACCAATTACCTTGATATAGCCGATGAATTCTATCAAGAGTTTGAACAATTAAAAAAAGATTTACCACAGGGCTATACCTTAAATGTTGTAATTGATGACACCGCCTTTGTCCGCAAGGCAGTAAGCGAGGTTGTCGAAACATTAATGATCTCCATTGTGCTAGTGATCCTTGTGATTTTTATTTTCTTTAGGAATTGGTCAATGGCATTACGTCCACTTATTGATATCCCAGTATCCTTGATTGCTACATTTTTTATCATGTGGATGCTCGGCTACTCGATTAACGTATTAACATTACTAGCTATTGTTCTAGCCACTGGACTTGTAGTGGACGATGGTATTGTAGTTACTGAAAACATCTATAAAAAAATAGAAGAAGGACTCAAACCTATCGATGCCGCAATTCAAGGAGCTAAAGAAATCTTTTTTGCCGTGATCTCCATTTCGGTCACCTTGGCAGCGGTATTCCTCCCTGTGATCTTCTTAGAGGGGTTTGTAGGACGCTTATTTAGAGAGTTCGGAGTAGTAATCGCATCAGCGGTAATGGTATCGGCTTTCGTTTCCCTTACATTAACCCCTATGCTAAATGCATACATGATCAAAACCGGAAAGCAAAAACATTCCAAGTTTTACATGGTAACTGAACGTTATTTTGTAAACATGAATAACAGCTATGCCTCCTCCTTGGGAAATTTCATGAAACGCAAGTGGCTCAGTTTCCCAATATTATTTTTATGCATCATCATGATTGGGTTGTTTTATACTTTGTTAAAGAAAGAAACTGCACCCTACGAAGATAGAAGTTATGTAAGTTTAAATGTTACAGCTCCAGAAGGCTCCTCTTATGAGTACATGGATCGGTATATGACTGATATCACCAACCTTATCAACGATTCGGTTCCAGAGAAAAAAGTAAGTTTAATCCTTACCTCCCCTAGCTTTGGTACTTCTTCGGTCAATAGTGGAAGAGCAAATATAGCCTTAGTTGAACCGCATCTTCGAGAACGTTCCCAAGATGAAATCGCTACGGATTTAAGCAACTGGACCAAGAAATATCACGGAGCAAAGGTCAGCGTATCACAAACACCTACAATTGCCGTGAATAGACGTGGCGGTCCACCTATTCAGTATATTATACAAGCACCAAATTTTGAAAAATTAGAAGAAAAAATACCACTCTTTATGAAGGAGGCAGAAAATCATCCAGCCTTCTCCTATGTCGATGTTAACTTAAAATTTGACAAACCCGAACTTTACGTAAGCATTAACAGAGAAAAGGCAGAAAGTGTAGGGGTGAGCGTAAAAGACGTAGCGGAAACGCTGCAGCTATCCTTAAGTGGACAACGTTTTGGTTACTTTATTAGAAATGGTAAACAATACCAAGTAATCGGTCAATTCGATAAGGCCGATCGGCAAACTCCAACGGATCTCACCTCAATTTATGTCAAGAACAATCAAGGGCAGCTTATCCAACTGGACAACCTAGTAACTACCACGGAATTTAGTAGTCCACCTCAGCTCTTCCACAACAATCGCTATATGTCTGCGACAGTTTCGGCCAACTTGGCAAACGGACAAAGTATAGGAGATGGGATTGCCGCTATGAACGAAATTAAAGAAAGGGTACTCGATGAATCTTTTACCACCGATTTAGGTGGAGAATCAAGAGACTTCGTTGAGAGTAGCTCTAATACCCTATACGCGTTTTGCTTGGCATTACTACTTATATTCTTGATTCTATCAGCACAATTTGAGAGCTTTATCGATCCTTTTATAATTATTTTGACGGTTCCAATGGCCGTAGCGGGAGCATTATTTTCATTGTGGCTGTTTGGCCAGAGCTGGAACATATTTAGTCAAATTGGAACTATAATGCTCATTGGTCTAGTGACTAAAAACGGAATTTTAATCGTTGAATTTGCCAATCAGCTCAGGGAAGAAGGCATGCCGAAAGAAGAAGCAATTCACAAAGCAGCCGTTTCACGTTTAAGACCAATTTTAATGACGAGTTTAACCATTGCTCTAGGAGCGATGCCTATCGCATTATCACTAGGAGCAGCATCCACTAGTAGAATTGGTATGGGAGTGGTGATTATCGGAGGAACCATGTTCTCTTTGATGCTAACTTTATATATCATCCCTGCCATCTACGCCATGTGGTCTGGTAAAAAGAAACTTAGAACAACTTATCAAGCTAGTTAAATTAACCCCTATGTCTAGTTATAAATACATCTTAGTACTATTTTTTGGAACTTGTTCAATGTTGGGATATACACAAGAACTTCTAACGGTAGAGCAAGCAATCTCCATTGCACTTGAAAACAATTATGAGATCCGAATGGCTAAGAACGAACTTCACATCGATAGTCTTAGCCAAAGCCCAGGGTTCGCAGGGATGCTCCCAAGGGTCAATGCCTTTTTGGATGACAATAATAGTATACAAAATCTAGAACAAACCAGGTCAGACGGTACGGTAAACTCACAAGACGACGCTAAGAACAACAGTTTTGCCTATGGCGTGGAATTAGGTTGGACTCTATTTGATGGTTTTAAAATGTTTGCCACAAACGAACGCTTAAAAGAACAGATAAACCTTGGGAGTAATGAGCTAAAAGAAGCCATTATTACGAATCTTAGCGAAGTGCTCATTACCTATTATGATCTAGTACAACAACAGCAACAACTCGCTGCCTTAGATAGTACAGTTGTGATATCAAAACAACGAGTGACTTTAGCTCAAAATAGATTCGACATCGGAAAAGCATCCAAATTAGAGGTCCTAAATGCCGAAGTCGACTTAAACACTGATCAAACTCTTTTATTAGAACAAGAAGAATTGTATACCAATACCAAAGTAGAGTTAAACCGCTTACTTGCTAGAGACATCCAGGCTGATTTTACTGTAGATCCAGCGATCAAAATTGACAGTGGTCTATTTTTACCAGATCTAAAGGCGATGGCTGTAGAGAACAATCCCCAACTTTTAAGCCATATTATCCAAAATAAAATCGCCAAGCTAAGGTTTAAAGAAATCAGAGCTTCCAGATATCCCACCGTTACAGCCACCACCTCTTATAATTTTAGCGAATCAGAATCGAGCTTGGGCTTTACCACGAGTTCATCATCACACGGGTTGCGATACGGCGTAGGTGTAAACCTAAATATCTTTGACGGGTTTAACCAAAACAGAAGTGAAAAGATCGCCAAATTGAGAATTAACAATAGTGAATTACTCATCCAACAACAAGAAAAAACATTACTTGCCCAGTTGAGTGTTGCTCATAAGACCTATCTCACCAACCTCCAACTCATTGCGCTAGAACACAAAAATGAATCCATAGCGAAGGAGAATTTGGAAATAACCATGGAGAAGTATCGTATCGGTATAATTCCAACGATAGAATTTAGAACAGCTCAACTCAATTACATCAATGCACAATTGCGCCATAGCAATGCGGTGTTTAAAGCTAAACTTTCAGAAATTTCATTAAAAGCACTCGCTGGAAATTTACCCATGTAGTTTGAATGTTTTAATTAAACAGTGCCCTCATGGTATTGGCCTCATTAGGCGTTTTTAGATCCTTTTGCTCCCACATGTCCATGAAACCCTCTGGGCTTCCCCATACGGTTTGAATCATGCCTTGATATCGAGCTTTCATAGCAGCGGTGGCTGAAGACCGAAGGGTGTGTAAAAGAGCCTGTTGTTGTGTTGCAACCGCTGAATTTCGCCATGAACAACTTGCTACATCAAAACCTTTCATGGCAAAATAAACCGCTGTCGGATCAGCACGCTCATAATGCCAATCACAAATAAATACATCTTTGGGGATTAAGTCAATGGCCCTATGGGTAGTATTCATACTTGCCTCCCACATTCCTAGACCAGTTACTTTTCCATCGATTAATCGATCACCCCAAATCCAAAGCCTTTTCCCAGTATCGGCTAAATGGTTCCTAATTCTAGTAACCTCAGCGGCAAACAATTCGGCTTTGTCCATACCAGAACATCTTGGGCAATGCTGATCGCCGATGTAAAACACCTCATCCATACCCGCGTGAAACGCATCTGCCTTAAAGGCTGCTGTCACTTCATCCACTAGCGCAAAAATAATCTTATGTAAGTCTGGGTGTTGCGGACAATAACTTTTACAATACAAACCATCTGTATTTGGCCACTGATAGTTCTCTGGCATTTGAATTCCTGGGGTTTCGTCAAACTGCGGATAAACTTCTAGCAATTTCCCTACATCTTCCGCCCACGATTGATGTCCTAAAAGGTTAATCTGCGGAATTATAGAAATTCCATGTTTAGCACAGATATCAACAATTTTACGCACCTCACTCTTAGATAGAGGGTTCTTATCGACTAGTTCTGGGTGCGAGGTATATTGATAATTATAGTCCACACGTAGAATAAGCGTATTGATATTTATCAGACTCAATTCCCTGTCAATGAAATCCACAAAACGATCCACATGCTCAGGTGAAGGTGCTGCAATGGCTAAGCCTCGAAGAGGCAACTGTTCCTGCCCATAAACCAAGGATCCAATAAAGAAAAAGATAACCAGAAAAAAACGCATATGCTATAGTTTTAGTTGAACATGAATTTTTGATAATAAAGCGGCAAAACCTATCATTAGGAATGCCCAAACAAAGGAACCGGCAACTGCTAATAAGGCAGATTCCGATTGCTTATAAAAAAAAACTTCTAATCCTAATCCCCAAACCCCGTAATAGATAAAATCCGGTGCCAGATAAGTTGTCAAGGAATTTTGTCCTGCGGGTAAAAATATCCGAGCCCAAGCCACCCATTTATAGACATCGACAATCAGATACAGTACGCAGAACAAGAGCACACTTATTCCACTACAATACATTGCCCAACTAGGTGTTCCCAGAAGTTTAGATACAATAAAATATTGGTGCAGAACAAAGCCAAGTAAAAGAAAAAACAGTCCTACAAAAACAAAAGTACCCAAAAGCTTTACAGTTACCATGCGGTATTTCTTTAACAATAACCCCATTAAAAGTCCACTTAATACAATCAAAGGTATATTTCCTGCAAGAAGAACACCTATGAAAGGATCCAACGGATCAAGCGCTTGAAAATATCCAAGTTGAGAGCATATATTTACAAGCAAAAAAAGCAGCCAAATAAGCCCCGTTCCCACAAAACTTCCACGAAGGGTTAAAAAAGTGGTAGCCCCTACGAAATAACCCCATCCGATAAGTCCCAATATCCCCCACCAAAGCGTCTGAATCCATTGTGGGTTCTCAGGAGTTCCAGCGGTAAACATTGCCACAAGAACCATTAAGCCCACTATCCCGAGTATTCTAAGCAATCGAAAAATCTTGGTGTTTTTCGAAGGCTTTGGATAACGATTGAAAATTAAAAAGACACAAGTATAAACCAGCACTGCCCATAACCCTGAAGAGATCGTTGTTAACGCTGGATTTACCCTTGAAATATTGACCATCAAAACCCCTATAAGAAGAAGGCTCAGTGTTCGTATGATGACATGGCTCCACAGGCGGGTTTTATTTTGTCCTTTCTTGATCCTAGTTTTCATGGCAAAGGGAATGGAAAGCCCTACCATAAATAAAAAACCAGGAAACACCCAATCAGCAAGCCCCATTCCATCTTCCCATTCCTGGGTATGAACCAGCCACTTTGGAACACCTGGAATGTACAAATCATTCACAAAAAGCATTAAAAAAAGAGTAATGCCTCTCATGATATCAATGGAGAGAATTCGGTTAGATATCATAAATAATGTGAATTATCAAAACTCCAATAGGAATTTATATGGTGTGCTAATGTAGCGGTATCAATTTGCCGTATTTCGTTATGGGGAGAAACCAAATTTTTCCTGTACCCCTTTGGGGTGGAGAAAAACTCACTCAAGTAGTTACGCATCATTTTTTACGGTGGTGGTTAGTTTGCTTCTAAAATACAAACAAAAGACAAGGAATCAAAATATCGTTTCCCCCTAGATACCAATAACTTACCTTAAAAGGGATATCCAAATGCAAAATTTAAGATAGGTTTGCTCAGGTCCAGATCATAGTGATCTTGGTAGGGTTTATGGATTGGCGCCGCCAAATCGAACCGAATTACAAAACCCTGGACATCTACCCGCACACCAGCGCCTACCCCTACACCCAACTCTTTCATAAATCCAGAAGAGATCTCTCCACCAGGAAGCGCTGGATTGTGCTTTAATAACCACACATTGCCTGCATCCGCAAAAAGCGCCCCTTTTACAAATGACATGATTGGAAAACGGTATTCCAAATTGGCCTCTAATCGAATATCGCCTGTTTGATCAATATAGGAAGCACTACCTAATTCGCTATTATCGGCATTTGGCTGATAGGTTCCAGGACCAAGAGCACGTATTCTAAAAGCCCGAACACTGAACGGCCCTCCAGCGTAATACTGTTTAGAGTATGGCATACTAATAGAATTTCCATAAGCGTATCCAATTCCACCGAATAACCGGGCCACTAGAGCCTGTTGTTTATCAAATCGGTACTGATACCTAAAATCAATATCAGATCGGATGAACTGAGCGTATTCCATTCCCAAAATACTTTCGGTACCATTTTCATTGGAAGACCCACTAATGAGACTTAAGGCATTCCCTGCAACTTCAATATTAGCCGCAAAATATACAGGAGACTGCTTTTGAAGATCATTTACCTCATTGTATACAAAGCTGTAGTTTAATCCCGCAATAAATTTCTGCTCAAAACTATTTCTCAAATAGGGATTATTGGCCAAGAGTTCCTCAAAAGCCTCGGAGGTATTTGAGAGGCTACTATAATTAAAACTAATTGGCGTGAATTCGTGATACACATATTCATTAGCATTCCAGGTATATCCAAAACCAGCAAGAAGCGATGTGGAACGGTATAGATCCTGTCTATTTAAATATTCAATGGCCGTAGATATCTTTGTCTTTGGAACCTCATAATCAAATCCCAAGTCCAGTTGAAAAGGAAATAAAATTCTAGGAAAAATCAAGTCTGTCTTTAATCCTAATTGCATGCTTCTCGCTCCTGAATTATCTCCTTCTCCTCCAATTTGCTGTTCAAACCCAAAGCGGGCCGTGGTGCTAAAAATTTCACCACCTTTAAACAAATTTCTATTGGTATAGGTTAAGGCCAAGGCAGGCCCTACAAAATTATTCGATTTAGAATTGGCCTGAAGCTCGGCTCTTAAGGCATGCTTGTTTAATGGAGATAAGAAAATGGAGGCATCAAGTAAGGCCATACTATCCCCCTCCACAGGTGGTTTGACCTGATCATAACGAATGGAGGTATATTTATAGACGCCAATTTTAGAAAGGCGATTACTGGTAAATTTAGAGGTTAACGGATTATAATATTGTGTTGTATCTAATAAAATAAAAGGAGCCAGGCGATCAGGTCTAAAGAAATCACCCTGCTGTATATAAGAAACTCCTTGATATTCTACGGTATCGGTGGCCTGAGATTCCGTGTCAACCGAATAATTGGAATATACCGTAATAGAATTGAGTTTATAGGGTAGCTTTGAGGAGACAGGGGTATCCTCTTTGAGCTTGAGGTATAAGTCAAACTTTTTACCATTATATTGATTAGTATCCGCCTGAAAGAGCAAAAAGTCATCGTTAAAATTGTAAAACCCTTTCGCCTTCATATAGGTATCTATACGCTCCCGCTCTTTTTTAAACAAGTCTAGATCAAATCGATCTCCAGTGGTGATAATCGTCTTTGGAAATGATGCGGCAATATGCCGATAGACCAATGTTGAATCCGCAAGTAAGGTATAATTTGCAATACGATAAGGGGCATTTATTTCAACGGTATAATCCACCGAAGCAGTATAATTTTTCTCTTCACTGCTACTGGCGACAAGATTTCTATAAAAACCTCTGTTCTCCAAACGATTATTAATAAGCTCTTCCGTTTTTTTCCTATCGACATGGGACAAATAAACGGGCGCTTCCCCTATTTTTTTATTGAAAAATTTATTGATAAAACCAGGATTTTCTCGTTGCGCTCTATAATAAGATCTGAGCCCTAACCGCATTCCTAGAAATGTTGCATTAGGAATTGGCCTTAGCAGTTCCTCTAGCTCATCTTTGATCGCACGTGGTAATTTAACAGAGTCACTTTGAGTACTGACCTTAATCTCAGCACCCGTGTACAAAAGTTCATCATCGGGAATATAACTTTTAACACTACAGGAGAAAAGACATCCCGCAAGCAGCACTCCCAAAAGCTTTTTATAATTTTTTAATACTTCATCTATTTTTTGTCTCATCCTGGGTTGTTGTCCTTTATTTCCGTTTACTTTAAGACCTTGGTTTTGGTGCTATCTGTAGTTTCTACTTTTGTTTTGGTACTTTGCTTTTGAAGTTCCTGCTGTATTTCTCGTTCCCACAATTCTTTAAATTTATTGAATTCCTTGCTGAAAATAAGTGAAATTCCAGTGACAATGAGTTCACCATCGACCACACTTTCAAATTGATTTTTACGATATCCTCTAAGACGATAACGTCCATCCTTTGTAATTAAGTATTCTAAGGCAACATTCCCTATCACTGGAGCATTTCTACCTTGATCACCACTACTCCCCTGTATATCAACCTCACTTCCCACCTGTATGATAAGTCGATTATCAAATAAGCTTTTAGAGGCATTGATATCGAGTTCAGTTCGCTCTTGTGGCGTTGCGGATTGGTAATCGGTATAACTATCCAACCCAAAATTCAAATTCACCCCTGAATCACCCATTAGTTTATTGGAAAAGGTATTCAATTGATCCGATAATACATTATTGACATTGTCTCGTGCAATAGAGGCAGGTCCACCTGCACTACCGTCGCTTCCAGAGCTTGGGAAGAACCTATTAAGAACAAGTAAAGAAAAAACCTGCTTGTTTAATTCTTCCTCTTGATTGTTTAGCTGTTGTATATACCCATACACATTTCCACCCAAGGCACCCTGACTTTCCTCAGGCATATCGAGCTGAAATGATAACTCAGGGGATAATAGCTCCCCGTCTATATTTAAGTAGACCATAAAGGGAAGCTCTTGACGGTAAGACCGCATTACCTCTTCACTCACCCCAACAGTCTGACTTGCCATAAGTGCTGAGGCCGAAGTTTCTACATTATAAATAGCCTTGAGGTCTAATTGGGCCTCAAGAGGATCTCCACTCCAGGTCAAACGACTGCCAGGTGCTATGTCAAACCTTCGTTTGACAATATTGTATAAACTAGCCTCATAATGACCATCCTCTACCTCATATTGGCCAGATAGGCTCATTCTTCCATTGGGCTCCATTAAAAAAGAAAACTCCCCCATTCCCGTAACCTGTAAGTTGTCTCCAGTTCGTTTATCCATAATAATCTTAAGGGTCGACCCTTTATCAACCCCTAGCGCGACATCCAAATCAAAGCCATCCATGAAATTTGCCCCTTGTGAGTTCGGTTGATTTTGAGTTAAAATGGTATTAGTATTGGATTTATCTACAAATACCACTATGCCCTCTCTTTGATTGATATCAACCTCAGATTCTGGCACTACCATCGTAAAGCTCGACCCCTGATCGATACTCAAATCCCCTCGCACTATTGGAATTTCCAAATCTCCTGTGATGTTGAGGGCTGTGCTCAAGCTAACATCCCCAAAGAAAAGTTCATTTTCTTCCTCGGTAGCTTCAAGGATTTTAAAATGATCTGCCTTGACGGCTAAATCAAAATTCGGAATAGTGATTTGCTCGGTTCCAATAGTGCCATCAAGAGTGAAGGTATTTCCTTGTGCATCGGTAATTTCTACAGCATTTAAATAAAATCCATCGTTATCAAAACGCACCCTTTCATCCTCTAGCTTAAATTCCGTGCTCAAGGAATTTGGAGTAAATCCTATTTGATGAAATTCAAATTCACCTTCATAGATGGGCTGCGATACCATCCCTGAAATATGGGCATTTCCACTGATATACCCATCAGCATTTGAGATTGATTCCTCGGCAAGTACCTCCAAAGCCTCCATCTGGATTTGGTTAAAATCAATTGTAAAGTCTAACATACCATCATCCCTCATAGCGGTGTATACCCCTCCCATATCTAGATCAACATACCCCTCCTTTAGCGATAGATCAAGCGTATAACTGTGGTCCTGATCTGCAAGGGTTTTTATCGATAAGGTTCCTAAAGGAAGCTCAATGGCTTCAAATTGTTCAATAGTTAAGTCAGCCTGCATTCCTGGATGAGTAAATAAGTGATCCACCTCCAATTGTCCATTTAATATCCCTTTTACCATGGACTCATTTGGGTTTAATAGATTCATCACCGTTACCAGATTAAAGTGCTCAAAACTAAATCCCAAGGCAACCTCTCCATCCAGGGATTCTTTATGCTCTAATGTGATTTGCTGCGCTGCATGACTTAATTTAAAATCCTGAACATTCACATCTTCAGCCGAATAAATAATCTCATTAGACAAAGGGATAAACCATGGTTGCTTATTTAAGGTAAGTTCATCTGGATCAATCTTAAAACGAATACTGTCATTTTTAAATGAAACCTCAGAACCAACATCCACCACGGGAACGAGCGAATCCATACTTTTAAATCGTAAGGCAAGATGTTTGTCTTGGTAAACACCCTTTAATTCCGTATCCCCCATATCTACTGGCCCAGCTTGCAGCTCTGACCAATTTAAAGCGAATTTCATTTGTTGCTCAGCTCCAGTGACATCTAGATCTAAATGATTTATTTTATTCCCCTGGTAATCTAAGTGAGGGATATTCAGATGAGTTGAGAGTACTTGCTCACTATGATTAAAATCCAGGGCTAATGAAATGGTATCCATAGCATTTAATCCAGGAAGAAACACCCTATTTAAAAGAGGCCCATTTTGTACTTTCATCTGCAGATTGACCATAGCATTGACCCCGGCCAACGTAGAATCCACCACAATGGAATCACTTACAACTCCTTTAAAATAGGATCCGATAGCACTGGAGAGAAGTTGAGGATTTGCATTGGATCTTAACCTCCCTTGAAGAATTTTGTGATCAATATTTAAATTGGTTTGATCCTGTGAAACATTCGCATCGAGTTCCATTACCCCTATATCATAGGAATTATTATCCGCTATGACTACCCCGTCATTTAAGCGACTTTCCAGGGTAAATTTTTCCAAATTACCCTTTAGATTCGCACTAAAGTGAAAAGCTGTTCGTATGTCTTTTTTTGTAATTCCCAGCTGGTATAAATTAGCGCCTTTTAAATCGACCACAAGATCCATCACCGAATTTACCGAGTCTAAATCCATTTCCACCACGGTGCTAAGATCGACATTGTCATCGCTGAATGCTAAATGAATACCGCCTTCTCCATTGGTGATTTGACCATTTAATCTTAGTGGACTAAGATCATATCCTGCGTATACAAGAGAATCAAATTCAGAGGTGAGTGATGCGGTTATGTTATATAAAGAAGTCCCTGCACCCATACTTTGCAGTGACACCGTCAACGGTTCTAGTTTTTGATCTTGGATAATACTACCTAGATCAAATTGCGCCGTTTGCAAATCAACGGCATAGGAAATGGCATCGGAATATAAAAAGTTCCCAACTAAACTCAAGGTACCTTTAGAAGAATTAAGAGTCAGATCAGCTAATCCACCTTGCTTTCCTCCAGATAAATTCCCACTGAGGTGAAGGCTATCTGGTAAATCAAGTCCTAAATCCTCCTTTGGCAAGAATCGATAGATATCTGAACTTGTTGACCCAAGTGATAAATTAGGAATCTGCACATGTAGCTTTTGAGTCTCTGAAAGGGAAGTGGCAAAAGCTTTTAGGTTTACCAGACTATGGTGCCATCGAAGTGACAACGTATCTACCGTTAAACTATCCAAACTCCCACTAGATACAAGCCTCCCTTGTAATGGGGCTGAACTAAGGGCTTTTATATAAGGGTTCTTTAAGAGATCTGCTTGAAAATATCCTAAATCCAGGACGTCTAATTCAAATGGAAAATCTAGCGTTATAAAAGCAGCTTCTGGTTGGTTGATAAAGGCAGCAACTGAGGCATACTCAAGTGACGCATCACCTTGTAGTGTTGTTCTCTGGGTGAATACTTTAGCATTGGTTAAACGCGCCGCTCTATCATCGACTTGTAGATCGAAAGCGATGTTTTTCAACCAAAAACGTTGTCCATCTTTAAAGGTGAATTTTTCCACATTAGCATGGAGCTGTTTTGGCGCATAGGTTAAGTGTTCTGCTATAAAATTCAAATCTTCTATTTGAAGATCCGATGGATTAAAATCATTATGAGGCTCTTGCAATGAATTTTTGTAGTGAATTTTGTTATTTACTAAATAGATACCTCCAATTGCTATCTGGTAATCGGGCCACTCAAACGGTATGTTGGTGTCCTTGGGTAGCGTATCCTTTTCTATTTCATTGGTTGAAAGGTCAGTGTAGTTAATTTGTGTATCCGCTAAAGAAAACGAGTTTAAGGAAATCTTAGCATCCGAGAGATTGAAATCAGCATCCTCTAAAGCGGAAGTCCCTAACTGCAAGACTAGGGAAGTATTTTTAAGCGGAACCTTATAATCAATCTGAAGGTTTTCTAGATTCAGATCCTGTATTTTTAATTTTGGAAGAACGATTTCTTGTTCAGTTTGCGGAGTCTCAACAGCCTGCAAGGGTAAAATTTTGGTTTGTCGGTACACCAAATTACTGTTTTTAAATTCCAAGTCCTGAACATCGAAATCCATTTGTTCCAAGTCAAGCTTATCCATCGCTAGAGTGAATAAACCTAACTCTAAAGTTGCCAAGGTCCCTTGCTGATCATCGTTGTAATTCAATCTAAAATCATGAAACTCTAATTGGTCTAGTTGAAAAGCCATGGTAGCGGTCGTATCAACTGTAGCGGTATCCGTAGTTGTAAATGCCTCTAGAATATAATCAAAGTTAAACTTCCCTAGAGAATCCCGTTGAATATTGGCATTAAGGCCGACCCAGTCGATATCCTTAATATGGATTTTGGTCCCTCTAATTAAAGGCATCAGTGCTAAAGAAACTTGAAGGTCCTTGGAATAAACCAAACTATCACCATTTTGGTCTTCCATATATAAGCCTTCTATAGAAAGATCTCCTGAGTAGGTAAGGTATAATTTATCTAAAGAAACATGCGTTCCGATTTGCTCTTCAAGATAGGTGACGGCTTTCGAAACAATGATGTCCTGCCCCCATTTACTTTGAATGAAAATGACAAGTATTACCAAGAGCAGAAGAAGTACCGCAACTACGTGCAGTAATACTTTAAGCCATTTGGGTCTAGTAAACTTTTTTTTATCTAACATACCACATTAAAACCTTAAAAGTGGTGGTTCAGGGTACTTACAAATATACACAGGTAATTGCGGATTCAAAAGGCATAGCGTATTTTGAATGCTACAAAAAACTTATGTATCGTTTTGCCTGTTTTAGAAAAAAATATCAAACCAAAGAATTCCAGCAGAAGAGCAAGAACCCCAAAAACTCATAACAATCTTAAAAACAAGGAAATATAATCCAAACTAGAGGCCATTTGAGTGAAAAATAGCAATTTTAACAAGTAATTAGATTAAAAATAGCCCATATATCAAACAGTCAACTTATATTTGGAAAATAACACGCTAAATAACAATCGAAAGATGAATAAAATTTTATTTGCAGGGCTATTTATAGCCATGTCATGTAATAGTGCGCAGCACACTGATAGCACTACTAGCAGTAAAGCAGTCCCAGAAACGGGCCTTACGAAAGAACAAAGAATTTCCTATGCCGAAACCATTACCCAAGAGGATTTAAAAAAACACCTCTACATCTACGCTTCAGATGAGTTTGAAGGAAGAAACACTGGAGAACCTGGGCAAAAAAAGGCTGTTGAATATATTAAAAATCACTACCAAGATATCAATGTTCCTGCAGCCAAAGGAGGAAATGACTACTACCAAAAAGTTCCTTTAGAAATCAATGGTATCCCTAGTGGATCTATCGTTGTTGGAGGAAATGAGTACACACTAGGAGAAGGCATTATCACCTTTTCCAATGTATCAAATCAAACCTATGACATCGTCTATGCTGGTTACGGTATTGAAACGGAAGAATATTCAGATTATAAGGGTGTTGATGTAAAAGGAAAATATGTACTTATTAAATCCGGAGAGCCACAAGACGAAAATGGCAACTATACACTGACAGGAAGTGATCAACCAGGTGTTTGGTCTAATTGGAGAGAGACCTTAAGTAAACGTGTTGATATCGCTACTGAAAAAGGTGCAGAAGGAATTATCTATTATGATCCCGAATACTACAATCGTTCAAAAAACAGATATGATTACTTCATCCAATCTGAAAGTGGCGGAAATATGGTACTTAAAAGTGACGAAGAAAAAATCGCTTATATTTTCGTAAACAAAGACGTAGCTACTAAAATTTATCCGGAGGTGGACAGTAAAAATACTGCAAAAGACCTTAAAGAGCAAATCACATTAAACATTGAGAGCGTCACTACAGATGTAGATTCTGAAAATGTCGTTGCTATTATTAAAGGAAAAAGCAAGCCAAATGAATATGTTTATATTTCTTCTCACTTAGACCACGTAGGTGTAGATCCAAGTGGAGATGTATTCAACGGAGCTGATGATGACGGTAGTGGAACTGTTGCGATGTTAGAAATCGCTGAAGCATTTCAAAAGGCTGTGGCAGATGGTAACGGACCAGAAAGATCGATTGTTTTCTTACATGTTACAGCAGAGGAAAAAGGCCTTTATGGATCACAGTACTACACCGACAATCCAATTTTCCCATTGGCAAATACTGTAGCCGATCTTAACATTGATATGATTGGTAGGATAGACCCTAAAAGAGACGGCGATAGAAACTACATCTACCTAATCGGATCGGACAAATTAAGCACCGACCTTCATGAACTTTCTGAAAAAGTAAATGATGAGTTTATGCAGATTGAATTGGATTACACATATAACGACGAGAACGACCCGAACCGTTTTTATTACAGAAGTGACCACTACAATTTTGCAAAACATAATATTCCAATTATATTTTACTTTAACGGAACTCACGAGGATTATCACAAAGTAACTGACACGCCAGATAAGATAAATTATGATCTACTGGAGAACAGAGCAAGACTGGTATTCCATACCGCTTGGGAAGTTGCCAATAGACCCGAACGTCTTGTGGTAGATAAAGCGCCAAAAGAATAAGAGCACTTCTTTAATGAAAATAAGATAAAAGTGTTTTTTCTAGTAATAGAAGAAACACTTTTTTTATGCCCATACCAACGCATATATTAGAATTCTGGATCATAAGATCCTTGGTATATATTGAATTTGTCATTGAAGAAATAAGCACCATGGCATCCAATAAAAAAAGCTCCCTAAAACAAGGAGCTTCTAAAGCATTTGGGTGGAAGACCGGGTTCGAATCGGCGACCTCTGGAACCACAATCCAGTAAACAATGTGTATTATATAGCACTTTAAAACTCATATATATATTTATCGTAAACTTTTCGTAAATATTATTGACATTTTATATGAGCAATTAGATTCTCAAGGAATAGTATATTTGCATTAAAACCTAAACTATGATGAAAGATCCTTTAAAACTACTTAAGACTATTTTTATAATTTTATCAGTAATAATATTCATTCCGATAGCAGCATTTATTCTTAATTTTGGGAACACATTTATTTCAAAGGATATAAATCACTGGGGCGAGTTTGGGGCAGATGTAGGTGGCGTTGTAAATACAATTATATCATTAGCGAGCTTAATTGTATTAAGTTTTCTAACTTATTACGTTGCTGAAAATTCCAACAAACATACACAAGAACTACATTTAAAAAATAAAAGACTTGATATTTACCAAAAAGTATGCGGACAGATATCGTCAGTAGAATCTAATATAAATAGATTAGCAGGATTAATAGATCTAAACAATTATAGTATAAAAATTAAACAAGAAAATATAGATTTAGTCATTTTTGCTGAAGTAATTAATCAAGTTGAACAAAATTATATTTATATAGATCATATGCATATTAGCTATGAATACTACTTTCCATGCAGCCTTAATTCTGACGAGTATCATGAACTTGATAAAAAAAACAAGGAATTAAGAGATATAATAACTACTATTAAAAATACCTATCTAAACAATCAGCCCTATCCGAAAGACTTATATTTTGATATTAAATATATGGATGCTTTTTATAGTTTTACAGAACAATTAGAAAAAGAAATAAAAAGTTCTTAATTTATTTTTAAGCCTGCTAGAACTTGATTCCGTAACCTATATATATGTAACCATCTACATCCATAGAAAGCGAATACAAGTGTTTATTACGGTCTTGGTACATTATCCCTGCTTTTGCTCTGAGTCCTCTTAAATCGGTTGTAGTGCCAATTTCTGGCATTAAATATAAATTACCCTTTGGTCTGGGAAGTGGAATAGTATCGGTTATCTGTCTTTCAAATATAGTGTAGTTGGCTTGCTGCTCCAGGAGATGACCTCTGGTCTTGCTGAATACTTCTATTATAGCCATTGAATCTTCAAAGACTTCTTTGTATTCCCGTATGGTGACTGCATCCTTATATAGATCCAATTGACCGGTACTATCCGCTTGGACGAACCGATCCACATAAATGGTGTCAACTGAATGGGTGTGAATTGGCTTCTCGACTACAATCGTGTCAAACTGCTTTATGATCTCCGGAACAGCAACCGTTCTGACAATAGTTTTCACCTCCGGATCCCTGTTGCATTCATTAAGAAGTAGCATACCCAGGATCAAGCAAATTAAATATGGTAGTATTCGTTTTAAAAGATCCATTATGGCTGCATCTCAAAATGATTCGCATCCCACCCCCAATCATAGCCGGCTCGGTTGTTTGGATGTAGACTTTTCCAATATTCGGCTAATGGTTTATATGGCGCTCTGTCAGTGATGTACTCTCCATTTATGAATAAATTGAAATCCACGGCCAATCTATAACCATGAAGGCTTTCCAATGTCTTACTGGTGGGTTTACGTTTGACAAGTTTAATACCTAATGAACCTCCTTTCACAACGGAGAACCCAAAGAAGTTTAATAAAATCTGATCTTGAGTTCGCTGTGCTTCCCCAAATGTTAATCCCCAACCCTGGTTATATGCGAACTCAATCAAACACCCTATATTTCGAGTGAATATCTGTTGCTTCTCACTTAACTTCATTTTTATCTTCCACTTGTTTGATTCGTAACTTCAATATCTTCACTAGAGATACACATAACGGTATCTCTATTTTCGCTCCATTTTCTGCGATTCCCAGCATGATGTATAAACCAATTAAGATCACACTCGAATAATGCAAAGTGGACGTTATAACACCCGCAATTTGTCCTAATAAGTTAGGCTGTATATTCGATGTCTGTATCCCTTGATTAAAGGTGTTGGTTAGGAAGATTATAGACATTACAACAAAAATCTTAAATACACCTCTAAACGCTTTCTTAGTATCTAGGTCATGTCCTAAAAAAACTACATTTGCGTATATACCTAGGAGTATATCAAAGAATGCACCTGTAGCTATGAATAGCCACAACATGAATGATATTCCTAGGTATGTTTCAACAAAACCTCCAAAAATACCCACAGACAATGACAGGGTTAAAAATCGATTAAAATAAGGACTGAAAGTCCCTAACATATCATGTGCGTTGTCAAAAGCCATAGCATTAAGTATGTAGGTAAGTGGTTTCATAATCACTACCTTATATCTTTTAACCCCTCACTCACCAACTCCCCCAACAAAGCCTGGCATTTACCAGTTGTGTCAGTATGAGGGTGGACCAAGTCGGGTATCCAAACTTCTAACCTTAAATTTCCTTCTGAATCAACTTGATCGTTAAACCCCGTCTGTTCCCACAACTTGATTATAGGCAGATTAAATATTTCTGCTAACTTATCCTGCGCTTGCCAAACTAAGGAGACGTTTTCGGAAACTTCCTTATCAGTATAATGACCTAGAATAACTATCCGAGCATTTGGATTACCATCTAACATTACATCATAAAGATACTTAAAAGCCCCTCCAAATGTCGATCTATCTTTCGCTGCAATTTGCCCATTAGGATCAGCTAAGAAATCAGAAAGATGTATTCGATCATTATAACCATGATCAAAAACTATCAAATCATAATCAAGAAAAGGAACAAGTCTATTTTCATACGAACAACTTACAGCATCATCATATTCTGATTGGGAAATGTTCACGCCTATTTGGCTTTCAAATAAAGCCTGTTTTTCCGATATAGTATGAGTTAGTAGCCTTAAGTTACCAGGGGTAGGATCATCACTTATACTACCTCCATCCATTTGCAAAGTAATTGAACTACTACCCCGCCCTTGATTATTCACAACCGCGCCTAATTT
>NZ_DATGNU010000094.1:0-2994 GCF_035306585.1 Galbibacter sp. | reverse complement strand
AATTGATTGCTCATAAAAAATCATCCTTTCTGGAATGTTGTGTGGTAACTTCATTTTACTAAAAAGGATGGTTTTTTTGTAACGGGTTCTGTTTTCGAGTACAAAACTTCAAATAACACATCAAAGGGAGTGCCAAATCGCATTGATTTCGCTACTCCTTTTTTCTTGATTTAACGGTAATTATCCATAACAAACTAATCAATTGGTACTACAAAAAGCACCCTAAAAAGAAGATGACAGAACTTTCTGTTCTTCAAAATTTTTGGTGTCATTTGCAATACTTTTTAAGTTACCAAAAAAACCTCTGAACTGGAAATATGGTATTGTAAAGAGACAAAATCTTCAAATAAAGGGAAGGTTAGTAATAAAAAATTGCGGTAAAACTGAGAAAAAAATGGAGGAGCAAATGGATAATCACAAGTTTAATGAGTTTATTAAAATTGCAAAAAAACTAAATGATATTGAAATTATCCCATTGTTAATGGGTTCGGTTGGTTTAGAGGTCATTACAGGAAAGAGTTGGGATGCACAAGACTTAGATATTCATATACCTGGTGATAAAAGAGGGTGGGAAGTACCACCTGAATTAAATATACATAACTGGAATGAAATAGTGACCATTATGAACACAATGGAATATAGTTTGGTTGATTTGCACGAACACGAGTTCTCTAAAGAAGGATTATCAGTTGAGTTTGGTATTATTGACACTTTACCAAGTTTCGCAGGAGTACAATTAGAGAATTTAGAAATGCAACAAATGGGAGAGGTAAAGTATTATTTACTAAATCCTGAGCAATATTTAAGTGTTTACGAATCTTCATCCAAGGATAGTTATCGAGCAGATAACAATAATAATAAAGATATTAGAAAAATAGATTTCTTAAAAAGTATGTTGAACAAAATACCATAAAAAAAGGTCGGTCAGTGGTTTCAGCCGCTGACCATTTTTGTGCGTTTTATATTGATTTTTTTTGCACGAAATAGACAACCTTTTCGTCTGATAATTACCTGTTTGTACTTCAAAACCGAACCCGTTAGTTTTTTTGTATGTTTTTTTAAAAATTACGAGTCAATACTATTAAATTTTGTAACCTTGTTGATTGTAGCGAAAGGTACGAGACTCCTGCGGGAAAAGCGTGGCCAGTGGAGACCCCGCAGGAGCTTGCGACGAGGAGGCTCCCGGACCGCCCGCGGAAACATACTAACATTAGTAGTACAGACCAAGGCCACGGTTTGTGCTACTATTTTTTTAGTAGAAGTGAAGTGAAGTCGTGTACTCGCTGGGATCTAAGAATCCGTATAAGGAAACCGACACGCTTCACACCCTTATTAGAATCAGTTTAGTATGTTGGATCTTCGAGATCGTGTATAAGAAAGTGGAATCGATGAGGCACTGTGAAGAACTTCTATGTGATGTAAACAGGGGGAAGAATTATGAAACATGTAATTGCTTTTGACGTAAGTATGGGAAAAAGTACAATAGTAATATACGACTGCTATCAACGCTGTCAATATGAAGGGGAATTAGAACACACGATATCTGGATTCCAATCATTAAAAGGACGTATTGAATCACTTAGGGAACAGGACGGCAAAGTACCTGACATTGTCTTTGAGGCTACGGGTGTCTATTCTAAAGGGCTTGAGAACTTCCTGCAGGTACACCAATATCCCTATATTCGCTTGAACCCTTTGGAGGCTAAGCTTCAGATGGCAGCCATGCGCCGACATAAAACAGATATTAGTGATGCACATGAATTGGCTAAATCCCATTTCAGATTGGACCGGCAGGAAACATACGTACAAGAAGAATACTTTGAACAAATGCGTGCACTGGGACGCTACTATGAAGATATAGAAAAGGAGATAAGGCATCACTATAACAGGCTACACTCTTTCCTACAACTAAGCTTTCCGCTACTTGAAAAGGTATTTACAAAGAGCTCAGTCCTGTTTTTAAATATCATTCAGCTTTATCCCCATCCTGCATGCTTACATATGCTTTCAAAAGAGGATTTACGTAACCAAATCAAACAAGCAACCCGTAAGAATATATCTAATCAAAAAGCGGAGGAAAAAGCGGCATTACTAATCAACGCTGCAGAAAATTCCTATTCAGCAATTCGGCCGGAAGACGTACGCTGCCAACATCTACGACACTATGCCAAACGCATTTTGGAACTGGTGGATCAGAAAAAGGATATTATTAGACAGATGGTGGATCTATCGAAAGATCGTGTTGATTTTCAAGTTCTCGTGTCATTTCCTGGAATTGGGGAATCTACAGCAGTTAGAATAATTGGCGAGTTAGGCGACATCCGCCGCTTTAAAAATCACAAACAGGTCAATGCATACGTAGGGATTGATATCCAACGGTTCCAATCAGGTAAACTTCAGTACCAGGATCGGATAAATAAACGTGGAAACCGAAGGTTGAGGCAGATCCTTTATTTCATGGTGATGTCAATGATCTCATTAAGGACAAAAACTAAAAATACGATTGTGGATTATTACGACCAATTAAAAAAGCAACCCCAGAGTAAGCCCCATAAGGTTGCGATGATTGCATGTGTGAATAAGTTCTTGAAAGTCGCATTTCACCTTATTCAACATGATGTCCTGTATGATTACGAATCAGCCAAAGCTTCGTAACAGGATAGCTCCACTATATCACATAAGACCTTGTGAAAAAAACAAATATTCGCTAGGTCTATTTGGTATACACATTTTTATTTTATCCAAACCTGGTCCTAGTAGTGCAGGCGCTCGACTCCTGCGGGAATAGCATGAGCCTTGAGACCCCGCAGGGAGCAGTCCTTTCGCTCCTGAGGAGGCTCAAGCCATGCCCGCGGAAAGCGGAGCGCCGGAACGGAGAGTAACGGCCTGTCGGCAGCTTTAAACTATTTAAATTATTTATGACAGAAAAACAATTTTAAAAAAACACTTGACTACAGGTAAGAAAAACACTTGACTACAGGTAAGAAAGCGAGT
>NZ_DATGNU010000093.1:0-17594 GCF_035306585.1 Galbibacter sp. | reverse complement strand
CAATGGCTGCCATAATCAGCTCCTGCACTTCATAGTGTCGGCGACGTCGATGGTCCGGCAACCCGGATAATAAGGGTAAAAGACCTGGAAAATGACTGACCAGAATTTTACGCAGCATATAGGCCGGGGCTGCATCAGAGGCGAACGTTTGTTCGAGATTTTTGTGCTTGCTACTCTGGGAAAAATAGGCTATTTTTGAAAACGAAAACCCGCCAATCTATTAACAAAAGCGGGTTTTCTAACAAAAATGAGTAGCAAATTTAAAGAGTCTTTAGCGGCCCGCAAGGGCTTTTTTTATTTTCTTTAAAAGAGTTCCCTCCACAGCCCGAAAAATATTTTCAGCAACATCTCCCAAACCCAACTACAGCAACATTATTATTTAGCTTCGTAATCGCTGTTGTGCGGATATCTCATAACTATGTTAACCTACGGTAAAACACCAGCAAAAACATTGCTTTCAGCCATTTTATATCACTACATATTGGTTGCAAGGAACTATTCTTTTTCATGTTTTATAAGGTCTTTGCCACTAAAAAAAATTCTCCGCTTGCTGGTAGAAGGTTGTCGGTTCTGTTCTTAAAGTATTTTTCCGTCATATCTTTTGTGGAGATTGTCTGTATTTCTTTTAAACCTACTTTTTCAGCGAGTTTTATAATTTCTTCAACCGAAAAAAAACTTACAAAAGGAGTGCCTGAAGCTGCCGCTCCTTTTATCGACATTTCCATTAATGGCTTGTCTTCTTCATCAAGTGATTCCGATGGCAGATAAAAGGCCATTGCAATAGTAGATCCAGGTGCAAGCAAAGTCATTTTTTTCAGTGTGTCGGTAATTGCCTCTTTGGTAAATTAAAGGGATATCTTTGTAAGGACTTAAGGTCTCCTACCACTACTAAGGTGGTAGGGTAAATTTTAACAATACCACTAAAAAGAATTGCAAGATGGATAAAGGAGATATACAGTCGCTCGATGATATTAAGCTTTTGGTTGATCAATTCTATGGTAAGGTACGTAACAACGATCTAATTGGTCCAATATTTAATGAGGTGATCAAGGATAAATGGCCAGAGCATTTGGAAAAAATGTATCGCTTTTGGGAAACGATCCTTTTAGGGAACAACACCTATGATGGAAGGCCTTTTCCCCCGCACGCTCATCTTCCCGTTGCGCAAGAGCATTTCGATCAGTGGAAGGCGTTATTTTTTCAGACCGTAGATCAGCTGTATCAAGGTGAAGTTGCAGAGATGGCCAAGTGGAGAGCTACTAAAATAGCCGAAGTATTTCATGCGAAAATCAGCTACTTCCAAAACCAGTAATATGCCTTGGTCTTGGAAGTATTTGATGGTGCGTATTTAACGAATATGTTTTAAAATATCTTCCGTCATTTCTTCAAGACCATAATCATGTTGCCAATTCCAATCCAATCGAGCCTGCGTATCATCAATACTATTGGGCCAGGAGGCTGCTATTTGTTGCCTAAAATCGGGTTTGTAAGAAATCTTAAAATCAGGATATCTTTTGCCAATGGTCTGATAGAGCTCTTTGGGGGTAAAACTTATCGCTGCGACATTATAGGATGATCGAATACTAATGTCTTTACTTGGGGCTTGCATCAGCGCTATGGTGGCTTTAATGGCGTCAGGCATATACATCATTGGAAGCGACATATCCTCGGCCAAAAAACATTCAAAATCTTGTTTGTTTACAGCTGCCCTAAAGATATCTACGGCATAATCTGTGGTTCCACCACCGGCAAGCGATTTATAACCGATCAGTCCAGGGTAACGGATACTACGAACATCTACAGCGAATTTTTCGTGATAATAGGCGCACCAGCGTTCTCCTGCTAGTTTAGAAATACCATAAACCGTCGTAGGATCCATAACACAGTGTTGTGGGGTATTGTCCATGGGAGTGTTTTGTCCAAATACTGCAATGGAGGATGGCCAATAGATTTTTGAAATGGCCCCAGATCTACCGAGTTCTAAAACACTTAGTAAACTATCCATATTTAATTGCCAGGTAAACAAAGGATTCTTCTCCCCAGCAGCGGACAGAATAGCAGCTAAATGATATATTTCTGAAACCTCATAGGTGCGAACCAGGGATGCCAGACGATCCTTATCCATCACATTGAGGGTTTCAAAAGTACAATAATCAAATTTCGCTGCTGCAGCTTCATTAATATCGGTAGCAATGATATTTTCAGCTCCAAAGGTACTTGCCAGGGCTGATGTCAATTCGGATCCTAATTGTCCTGCTGCTCCAGTAATAAGTATTTTACCCATTAAAAGTTATTAATTTTATTAAAAAGTAAGCAATTGAAAATTTATTGTTTTCGTTTACACAAATATCTTTAAATTTTTCACACCTGCTACCATTGTTAAACGATTTTTATTTCAACCTTTTAAATTTATAGTATCAAATTGTTAAGTGTTTAAATGAATTTTTAAATACAAATTCAGTTTTATCATATAAGACTTAAACTATTGTCAATGAATTTTTAAAATCCCACAGAATTTAGTAAAAATCAGCACCCGTAAAACGAGCGGAATTTTAAGGACTCGTTTTAGTTTGAAATTCTGGAAGAGGCTCCTTCGCTAGCCTAGGGGTATAAATAGCTTATTGCTTAAGTAACTCGGCGATGGTCTGTCTGACCTTTGGACTGTTCCAATTGGCAGCGCCGTTTTTATCAATCACGATATTGCCTTGTTTATCGATTAGATAGGTTTGTGGAATGGATGTATAATGAAAGGGATTAGGAGGTGTGGTGATGGGGTGATAAACCGGAAAATCGTAATGGTGCATTTCTAAAAATTCTTGAATTTTTTCTTTTGGTTCCTGGGAGACAAAAACAAAGGCTATTTGATCACCAAAATCATGATATAATTCTTGCATACTTGGCATCTCTGCTATACAAGGTGGACACCAGGTAGCCCAGAAGTTTAAAAGAACTACTTGCCCATTTGTTTGTGTAAAATTAAATTCTTTTCCATCCAAGGATTGTAAAGACCATTGGTAGCTGCTTAGTTTGGCTTGATCCTCCTTAGATACCACCGAGGGAGCAAAGGCTAAGAGTCGATTCATCTGAACTTTTAATGCCGTTCCCAATGGGGTAAATAATAACACGACAATAACTACTAAAAAAATGATGTTTTGAATCTGTGATTTTTTGAGTTTCATCCTTTTATACAGCCCTTAGGTGATCCATAAAAACAAAGGCTTCCAAGATGGGAAGCCCTTGCTAAAAAAAATAACGTATGAAAGTCTTCTCATTCCTTTTGGGAATTAAGAAGCATTTTCTTTTTTGATAAGATTCAATGCTGAACCTTCTTTAAACCAGGCGATTTGTGAATCGTTATAGGTGTGGTTCAGTGCAATGACGTCTTTGGTCCCATCTGCATGTACCACCTCTACAGTAAGTGGTTTTTCTGGTGCAAATTGGTCGAGATCTAAGAAGTTAAAGGTATCGTCTTCTTGGATTAAATCATAATCGCTCTCATTTACAAAGGTAAGCCCTAACATTCCTTGTTTTTTAAGGTTTGTTTCATGGATACGTGCAAATGATTTTACAATAACTGCTGCAACCCCAAGGTGTCTTGGCTCCATTGCGGCATGTTCACGAGAGGAACCTTCTCCGTAGTTATGGTCACCCACCACTACTGAATATACTCCTGCAGCTTTATAAGCACGCGCCACATCTGGAACTCCTCCGTACTCCCCTGTCAATTGGTTTTTAACAAAGTTTGTTTTCTTACCAAAGGCATTTACCGCTCCAATTAACATATTGTTGGAAATGTTGTCCAAGTGTCCTCGGTAACGCAACCATGGCCCCGCCATAGAAATATGGTCGGTGGTACATTTACCAAAGGCTTTGATAAGAAGTTTAGCCCCTTTGATTTGGTTTCCAATAGGCTTAAATGGCGTTAGTAGTTGTAAACGATCAGAGTTTGGATTCACCGACACCTCTACGCCGCTTCCGTCTGCTAATGGCTCTACATAACCTGCATCTTCCACCGCGAAACCTTCTGGTGGCAATTCAATTCCAGCTGGTTCATCTAGTTTAACCTCTTGTCCGTCTTCGTTTATTAGCGTATCGGTCATTGGATTAAAGTCCAATCGACCTGCAATAGCAATGGCAGCTACCATCTCTGGCGAACCTACAAAGGCATGCGTATTAGGGTTCCCATCAGCACGCTTTGAGAAGTTTCTATTGAAGGAGTGTACAATGGTATTCTTTTCTTCTCCTTTTAAATCACTACGATCCCATTGTCCAATACATGGGCCACAGGCATTAGTGAATATGGTCGCATCCAAGTCTTCGAAAATCTTTAGAATACCGTCACGCTCAGCTGTATAGCGAATTTGCTCTGATCCTGGATTAATTCCAAAGTCTGATTTTGCTTTTACTTTTTTCTCAACCGCCTGCTTGGCAATAGAAGCCGCACGGGTTAAATCTTCGTAAGAGGAGTTTGTGCAAGATCCTATTAGACCCCAATCTACCTTTAACGGCCAGTCATTTTTTGCCGCTTTCTCACCAAGCTCTCCAATTGGAGTGGCTAAATCTGGTGTAAAGGGACCGTTTAAGTGAGGTTGAAGCTCATCAAGGTTAATCTCGATCACTTGATCAAAATACTGCTCAGGATTTGCGTATACCTGATCATCTCCAGTTAAGTATTCTTTAATTTGGTTCGCTGCATCGGCTACCTCAGAACGATCTGTTGCTCTTAAGTAACGCTCCATAGACTCATCATAACCAAATGTAGAGGTGGTTGCTCCTACCTCAGCACCCATGTTACAAATGGTACCTTTTCCTGTACATGATAAGTTCTTGGCTCCTTCGCCAAAATATTCGATAATAGCCCCTGTTCCACCTTTAACGGTAAGTATACCAGCTACTTTTAAAATGACGTCTTTTGCAGAGGTCCATCCGTTTAACTTACCGGTTAATTTTACTCCGATAAGTTTCGGAAACTTCAATTCCCAGGCCATGCCAGCCATTACATCAACTGCATCTGCTCCTCCAACTCCGATGGCTACCATTCCAAGTCCACCAGCATTCACGGTATGCGAATCTGTTCCAATCATCATTCCACCAGGGAATGCATAATTCTCCAGGACTACCTGGTGGATAATCCCTGCACCTGGCTTCCAAAATCCAATTCCATATTTATTTGATACGGATCCGAGAAAATCAAAAACCTCATTACTGGTTTCATTTGCTCTTCTCAAATCTTTAGCTGCACCCTGCTTCGCCTGAATAAGGTGATCACAGTGAACAGTTGTAGGTACCGCTACCTTTGATTTTCCAGCCTGCATGAATTGTAAAAGTGCCATTTGCGCGGTCGCATCCTGACAAGCAATTCTATCCGGTGCAAAATCTACATAATCCTTACCTCTCTCAAATGATTTGGTTGGTGTCCCATCCCATAGGTGAGCGTAAAGTATTTTCTCCGATAAGGTTAACGGTTTACCAGTGAGTTCACGTGCCTTATCCACACGCTCCGCCATGGTAGCGTACACCTTCTTAATCATATCAATATCAAAAGCCATATTAATTGTATATTTTTTAAATTGAAAGTCCTGCGAAAATACAAAAATCCATAGAGTTATTAAAGTTTTTAATAAAACATTCGGGAATTGGGAATGATTTAAAAATACCACATTTTTAGCGGTTTAAATAGCACTAAATGCAAGGACTAGTAGCTGATTTTACCGAATTGTTAATTTAAACTACTCTGGATAAAATGATCGCAAAATTCGATAGTGTTTGAGAATCAAATTATTGAGAATTTTCCGCAGTTTTGAACAAATAAAATCACCAAATAAGGCCAAAAGCTAAGACTTTCTAAAACAAGGAAGTAATAATGGAATCGATGGAGATATTTTCGGCCTCTGCCTTGTAATTTTTTAGGACTCTATGGCGTAAAATCCCAAGAGAAACTGCCTGAACATCCTCTATATCCGGAGAGAATTTACCGCGAATCAATGCATGCGCTTTGGCCGCAAGAATAAGATTTTGAGAGGCTCTTGGTCCTGCACCCCAATCCACATATTCATTGATCGTTGGGGTGGCAAGTGGGCTATTTGGCCGGGTCTTACCTACTAAGTTTACCGCATACTCTACCACATTATCTGCCACTGGCACGCGGCGAATAAGTTTTTGAATTTCAATAATTTCTCCAGGAGAAAACATTGGTTGCACGGTATAATTGTGATCCACGGTTGTTGATTTCACCACCGCTACCTCCTCTTCAAAACTAGGGTAATCCAATTCGATCGCAAACATAAAGCGATCCAATTGTGCCTCTGGTAAGGGGTAGGTTCCTTCTTGCTCTATAGGGTTTTGAGTAGCTAGTACAAAATAGGGTAATTCCAAAGGATAGACCACTCCTGAGACTGTCACTGAGCGCTCTTGCATGGCTTCCAATAAAGCGGACTGTGTTTTTGGAGGAGTCCTATTGATTTCATCTGCCAATATTACATTGGCAAACACGGGTCCCTTGATAAACTTAAAGTTCCTGTTAGAATCTAAAACTTCACTACCTAGGATATCACTTGGCATTAAATCTGGCGTAAACTGTATGCGTTTAAAGTCCAAGCCTAGTGCCTTTGCGATGGTATTTACCAACAGGGTTTTTGCCAAACCTGGCACCCCAATTAAAAGGGCATGTCCACCAGAATAAATGGCTAACAATACCTGGTCAATCACGGTATGTTGACCAATGATCACCTGGGCTATTTCATCTTTTAGTTTTTGGTGTTTAACCACCAGGTTTTTGGCGGCAGCTACATCTTGCATAAGTAAATTATTTCTTCAACCAGTTATTGGCAAAATCACAATCGCGGTTTCCAGGGGCTACACTAATGTATGTATCTTCAATCTTTTCTTCCATCCACTTACCGATTTCAGTAAGTTGTTTTTCTTTAAGGGCCAATTCTTTAATTTTAATGTAATCCTTGGCATAATCAGCTTTATGTGCTTCGTGTCTTGAGATTACCTTTAGGAGCTTAAACTGAATCCCAGTTCTGGTTTCCTCTAATAAAGGCTGTGATATTTCATCTCCTTCTAAAGGGTTAATTTGAGCGTAAAGCGTTGGATCCATTTTAGTCAACTCAAACTTGGTATCAAAGGTTTGAGGGTTACGAAGTACCCCGCCTTCAAATCGGGTTTCCTTTTCATCTGAAAAATTACGTGCTGCCTCGGAGAAGGTAAATTCTCCAGCAATCACTTTTTCCCGGATTTTTGATAATTCTTCTTTGGCTTCATCGATCGCTTCTTGAGAAATCTTAGGACGAAGTAGAATATGACGTACTAAACGCTCTTGTCCTCTGATTTTTTCAACCTGCAAGATATGCCATCCAAAATCACTCTCGAAAGGTTCTGAAATCGCTCCTTCAGGAATACTAAAAGCAGCATCCTTAAATTCTTGAACAAAACCTGAGTTTTTGGTAAGTACATACACCCCACCATTTTCACTCTTACCAGGATCTTCCGAATACAGGGTTTGTTTAATGGCAAAACTTGAGCCGTTCTCTAGCACATCATCTCTAAAAGCATTTAATTTATCGATGGTCTCTTGAACAGCCTCCTGCGTTGGCTCTGGGATCTTAACAATCTGCGCTATCTCTACCTCATCTCCAAAAACAGGGAGCTCATCTTCATCTAAACCATTATACCACTGACGTACTTCCTCAGGGGTGATTTCGATTTCCTCAACCACCTTGGCTTGCATACGTTGGGATAATTGGATCGCTTTTTCCAACTCCGTCATTTCTTCTCTAAGGCTCTGCTCACTATCTTTACGGTAGTATTTCAGTAATTTTTCCATCGAACCAACTTGGCTGACAAAAAATTCCATTTTACGATCTACAATTCCACTGATTTCTGCATCAGATACCAAAATACTATCTTGAATAGCCTGATGTGCATACATCTTATCTTCCATGAGCCTTCCTAACACCTGGCATCTTGTAATATTAGCCGTGGAAATCCCTTGGGTTTTCATATCGATAAAACTTTTATCAATATCGGATTCTAAAATCACATACTCTCCTACTACGGCAACAACACCATCGACTTTCTCCCTTTTGGTATCCACTACCTGAACTGTATCTACTCTAGCCAGCGCTATGGTATCATTTTGGAAAGCGCCAGAACCCGCCAAGGCAAGATCATCTTGGGCTTCTAGTTCGCCTGTGACCATAGAGTCCGTGGCGTTATTTTCTTGCCCCATCATTGGGACCACGCTTAATAATGCTATATATAAAACAGTGAATAGTCCTTTCATTCTCATTGTTTCGAATCTTGTTTTATGTCAAAAATTTCAAATTCTTTATCTCCAGTGGCCTCATCTAAGAGTTCCCGCTCCAGGTTTTTGATAAAATCCAACTTTCTTTTATTTAGTATGATCTTTCGTACTGTCGGTTCAACATACTCCAAAGGAGCAATGTCATTACGTTCAAGCACTTCATTTACAGTGACCAAATATACTCCTAAAGAATCGGATAGCTCAAAGAAATGTGATTTTTTTAGGTAACTCCCGCTATTGTCATTGGTGATTTTTGGTAATTTTTGTATAATCGAAGAGGACTTCACCCAGGTACTATCGTTCAAGGAGTACGATTTAAAGGTTAGGGCAAGGGAATTTAGTAGTTGTTTATCCTCTTGATTAAATCGTCTAAGTGCAGATCGTAGTTGGTTTATATCGTCATAATCATTGGCTACATTTATATAGCGTATTTTCACCAAACGCTCGTTAAGCTTGAAGTTCTCCTTGTGCTTCTCATAATAGGTCGCTAGTTCCATATGAGAGACTTGCTTGTCCATAGATTTGGCAATCAATCCTTCTTTATAGGCATTGATGTATAGATCTGCTCTGTATTGTTTTACTAAATTTTCAAACTCCTGTTGCTTCAACTCTGGGATGTTCAGCTTTGCTCGCGATAACATTAGCTGCTGCTGCGCCCAGTCTTGTATATAATTATTGGCCAGAATCGTACTATCTACCGGGGAAACATTATCTGGTATGATCTTGTCTAAATCTGAAAGCAGTAAATAAGATTCACCTACTCTAGCGATGGGATCCTCAACAGGTTCTGATGAGAAATAATTGCATGAAGCTAAAAGTAGTACCGTAATCCCTATACTGATTTTATTCTTGTATACTGATATCATGGGAAACCTTAATTCTGACAAAAATAATAATTCAGCTAAAGTATTCAAGCTTTTTAACAACGCTATAAGACAGTTTTAATATAGAATTTTTAATTAATTTTGAAAACTAAAACAACTTCGCGCCAATGGAATATGTAAAAATGATCTGGGACTTTATGGGAGAAAGTGGTCAAAACACCGCCGAGCATTTCGAAATCCATCTTAAAGAATTTTTATCCAGAGAGCAAATTCCTTATCAAGAAATTGGCACACAGACCCCCATCGCACAACAACACAGCTTGGTTTACTTAATAGTAGCGATGCCATATGTGGATCAGCTCAGAGCTGCCTTAAAACCACATCGAGGGCAAAAAGTTACCCTTTAGGTTAAAGGATCATTGCGCTACTAAATCCCTGGTACACTTAGGTGATCCATAGTGCTGGTTTTACCTTATATAACACCAAAAGAGTACTTTAGATACCTCATCCAAAATACTCTTTTGTATATATTAAAGTAAATACGTTACTGTCTAATTACCTACTATAATTAGGCGCCTCATTAGTAATTGTTACATCATGAGGGTGACTTTCATGAATTCCACTAGAGGTGATCTTTACAAAACGTCCTGTTTCTTTCAAGGCTTTAATACTAGGTGCACCGCAGTAACCCATACCAGCTCTAAGACCTCCGATGAATTGGTGCATACTCTCCACAAGCTCACCTTTATAAGGTACTCTACCTACAATTCCCTCAGGAACAAGTTTTTTAAGATCATCTTCCACATCCTGGAAATAGCGATCTTTACTTCCGTGTTGCATTGCTTCGACAGACCCCATTCCTCGGTAGGATTTGTATTTTCTACCGTCGTATATAATTGTTTCTCCTGGTGATTCTTTCGTACCCGCTAGAAGCGATCCAAGCATCACACAATCAGCCCCTGCCGCTATCGCTTTTGGTATATCACCCGTATAACGAATACCGCCATCTGCAATCACTGGTATACCAGTTTCTTTTAATGCAGTAGCCACTTCTAATACAGCTGAAAATTGTGGATACCCTACTCCCGCAACTACTCTAGTGGTGCAAATTGATCCAGGTCCAATTCCTACTTTCACTGCGTCAGCCCCGTGTTTTACAAGGAATTTAGCCGCTTCAGCTGTAGCAATATTTCCAACAATTACTTCAAGATCTGGAAATTCTTCTTTAACTTCTTTTAAAATACTCACTACCCCTTTGCTATGACCGTGTGCAGTATCAATCACAATGGCATCAACACCTGCATTGACAAGTGCTTCAGCTCTATCAAAGGCATCTCCAGTTACTCCAATGGCAGCAGCCACTCGAAGTCTTCCGAAGATATCTTTATTCGCGATTGGTTTTTGGGTAAGTTTTGTAATATCTCTAAAGGTAATAAGACCTACTAGCTTGTTATCTGAATTAACAACTGGTAGTTTTTCAATCTTGTGCTCTTGTAAGATTTCTTCGGCATCATGAAGGGAAGTTCCCTCGCCTGCGGTGACTAAATTTTCATGAGTCATCACCTCTACAATAGCGCGATTGTTGTTCTTTTCAAACCTCAAATCTCTATTGGTAACAATCCCTTTTAGGTGACCGAATTTATCCACCACAGGAATCCCTCCAATACTGTGCTCCTTCATGCTATTTTTTGCATCCTCCACCGTGGCAGTCAAAGGCAAAGTAACCGGATCGATAATCATTCCACTCTCCGCTCGCTTAACTCTTCGAACCTTAAGGGCCTGCTGCTCAATAGACATGTTCTTGTGCAGTACACCTATTCCACCTTCTCTAGCCATGGCAATAGCCATCCTACTTTCAGTGACCGTATCCATTGCAGCGGATACTATAGGCACATTAATGGTAATGTTTTTTGTGAATTTCGTTTGAATGTTGACCTCACGCGGTAGAACTTCAGAATAATTTGGAACGAGTAGTACATCGTCGTAAGTTAATCCTTCGCCAACAAACTTTGCATTGTGAGCTTCCATATTGCAACTTGTCATTTAGTTGCACGCAAATGTACTGCTTTTTTTATTTAGATTTTAACAATTTAGCATTTTATTGCTATATGGAAATTTTTGGCTTTAATTCAAAGAATCTCCTAAAGTTTCCATCAAAACACTGCAAGGATCAATGATATTGATTAAAAATCTTAATGGCCTCGTTGTAGGCGCTTTCAAAACTCATGGCGCCCACATTAAAGTCCGCCTTGGCAGCAGTCAAATAAGAGATCAATTTTTCCGTTGGCATATTGCCAGTGAGGGCATTGGCAGCCATTGGACAACCACCATAACCCTGTATAGCTCCATCGAACCTTCGACATCCTGCTCCATAGGCGGCATCCACCTTTTCATACCATGCCTGAGGTGTGGTATGCAAATGTGCGCCAAATTCAATCGCTGGGTAGGCTGGAATTAGATTAGAAAACAGGTAATTAATAGTATCGGGCGTCGAACTTCCTACGGTATCGGATAGGGAAACAATCTGTACGCCCATCAGGGATAGTTTCTCAGTCCAGCTTGCAACAATATCCACATCCCATGGATCCCCATAGGGATTTCCAAATCCCATCGAAAGATAGGCCACCACCTTCTTTTTATTTTTATCGGCCAATTCAAGAATTTGTGTTAAGACTTCAATACTCTGGGCGATGGTCTTGTGGGTGTTTCGCATCTGGAAGTTCTCAGAAATGGAAAAAGGATACCCTAAATAGGTGATCTCGGGATACTTTACTGCATCCTCCGCCCCTCTTACATTGGCTACAATAGCCAATAGCTTACTGTGGGTTTCGCTCAGGTCTAACTGGGTGAGCACCTCAGCGGTATCGCGCATCTGAGGAATCGCTTTCGGAGAGACAAAGCTTCCAAAATCAACCGTATCAAATCCACAGCGTAAAATAGCCTGAAGGTACTGCACCTTTTTCTCAGTAGGAATAAAATCCTTTATTCCCTGCATGGCATCCCTTGGACATTCTATGAGTTTGACCCGATTCATACCCCTGTTAGTTGCTTAAGTTTCTCCTGGTTTAACTGCGCAAAAGAGCTCACAATCGCATCGGCTTGGGATAAATCCTGCTGTCCTGAATTTGGATTATTATACCCCAGGCATGTCATCTGTGCTGCCTTGGCTGCCCGAACCCCATTATTACTATCTTCAACGACTATAAAATGATCCGGTTTCTTATTATAAAGGTCTGCTACTTTTAAAAAGATATCTGGATATGGCTTACTCCGGGTAAGGGATTCTCCACTGACTAAAAAATCGAATTTTGATCGTATATTAAATTTATCAACAAAGTGCTGTATTAACTTCTCTGCCGAGGAAGAAGCCAGGGACATTTTAATCCCCATTTCTTGCAGTCGATCCAATAGTGGAAGAACATCAGGAACCACTTGAATATCCAATTCTTTTATCGCTACGTACATAAATTCCTTATGAAAGTTCATCAACTCCCTTGCATTTGTTTGAATATTAAAATCTGAACGGATCTTTTCCCACATAGGAACTGCAGCCATTCCCACTAGGGTATGGTGATAGGAGAGGGAAAACTCTAGGTTCAATTCCTCGAATACTTTTTTGAATATTTGTTGATGTGCGGGCTCGCTATCGATCAACACACCATCCATATCAAAAATAAAATGATCTTTAATCAAAATTACATACCTTTTAATCAAAGGTAATCATCCTTGGTAGCTTATACAAGAAGATATTTAACGACCAGTTTTCCTTCTTCCTATAGTTAAAACCCTATAACAATATAAAAATAGCGATACCGACAAAGACCACTATTTGCATCCATTTTAAAACCTTGGCAGCATTTTTTTGTCCTTTTAAATAGTTGGATATTTTGCCAGACAAGTAAGCTAAGGCTGAAAACACTACCAGTGATACCAGCATAAAAATAATTCCTAAAACAAAAAATTGCTTTATCGAACTTAGCTCTTGATGGAAAAGAAAACCTGGGAAAAATGCCAAGAAAAAAAGAGCCACCTTAGGGTTGAGGACATTCATCATAAAACCTTTAAAATACAAGGCGGTATACGATTTTTTCACCTGGGATGATGCGGTTATGGAAATGGATGCTTCACTTCTGAACACTTTATAGGCCAGTAATAACAAATAAAGCGCACCGACTGTTTTTAAAATTGTTAAGGCGACTTCTGACTGCTCGATTAAAACAGAAACGCCAAAGGCTATTAAAAAAGTGTGAACCAAACACCCACTTACCAAGCCAAAGGTCGTCGCTAAACCACTCTTAACTCCATATACCATGCTTTGCACCATTACAAATATATTGTCAGGCCCAGGCGACAAGGCCAATAAGGTGGAGGCCAAAGAAAACAAGTATAATGTTTCCCAGTTCAAGTTTTAGTTCTTTAATATTGCCTTATTGATGTCTTTGATAAGTCCAGGTCCTTGATAAATAAATCCAGTATAAATCTGTACCAAAGAGGCTCCAGCTTCCAGTTTTTCAAGCGCATCTTCTGCACTGTTAATCCCTCCCACTCCAATGATTGGAAATGCCTGATGGCTTGCTTGGGATAAAAATCGAATCACCTCGGTGGACCGCTCCCTTAATGGTGCACCACTTAAACCGCCCGTTTCTAGCTTATTTTTAGATTGCAGTCCAGTTCTGGAGATGGTGGTATTGGTTGCGATGACACCTGAAATGTTAGTTTGTGCAACGATCGCAACGATATCCAGGAGTTGTTCGTTGGTCAAATCTGGCGCAATTTTTAAAAGGATTGGTTTGGGTTTTTCCTTTGCTTTATTGAGCACTTGTAATTCATTAAGGAGTGCCGTTAGCGGCTCCTTATCTTGTAAGGCTCGCAAATTTGGAGTATTAGGTGAAGAAACATTGACAACAAAGTAATCTACATACGGGTAAAGTGCCTCAAAACATATGCTGTAATCAGAAATAGCCTGGTCATTAGGGGTATTTTTATTTTTTCCGATATTTCCGCCAATAAGAACGCCTTTATTGCGCTTTAGGCGCTCAACAGCCTTTTTAACACCTTGATTATTAAAGCCCATTCGATTCACAATGCCCTGGTCCTCTTTTAATCGAAACAATCGTTTTTTAGGATTTCCTGGTTGGCCAACTGGAGTAAGGGTCCCAATTTCAATAAAACCAAAACCAAAGTTACTCAGTTGGTTAAAAAGACTTGCGTTTTTATCAAAACCAGCGGCTAATCCGACTGGATTCTTAAACTTCAACCCAAATACCTCGCGCTCTAATCGTTTATCCTCAATACAAAACATGGCTCGAATCAGCGCTGAAACACCCGGTATTTTATTTAAAAAAGAAATTGTGGCGAAGCTAAAATGATGTATTTTTTCAGGATCAAATAGAAAAAGTATGGGTCGAATAATTAATTTATACATAGGTACTTTGAAGTTTGCACAAAAATACTTGAAACCTAATAACTTCAAACTATTTTTCAGGGAATTATTCTCTTAGATCCAGTCCTCTCGTTTGGCAAGGGAAGTGATATGTGCTAAATGATGTTCACTGTGCCATGCATACATTGCAATTAATTGAACGATGCTAATTTCTTTTTTTTCAGGATGAATAAAAGTTCTCTTAAGTTGATCACTTGTCAAATTCTTCAACATATACACCCAACGAGCATGAAGAGATTCAATAAGACTTAGTGAGATATCAATATCTGCATCTTTGGCATCATGCAAAATGGCCCATCTATCCTCATGATAGACTTTTATTGTTGGCTTGTCTTCAGTAAGGGTCCATTTAAACCTTATATAGGCGTTTAGATGGCTATCTGCCATATGATGAATTACCTGGCGAACAGTCCAACCTTCAGGTCGATAAGGCGTATCCAACTGCAAATCATCAAAATCTTCAACCAGATTTTCGAGTTGCTGCGGGAATTTCTCAATGGTTGATATCCATTGTTTTATATTCCTATCGGTATAATTATCGGGAATCTGTAGCCTCCCGATTGGATATTTCATGGATTCTAAATCTTGTTTTGCCATACGGCAAATATAACAAACCCATATTGGGAATAAGCATCAGGTCCAAGCAAATTATTCTTAAAGTTTGGAAACTTATAATAAGTACTTAAGCTAAAGAAAATAACCTTAATTCAACATTGAATTTCTAAGCTCATATCAAAACCGCACAACATTGATATTACCTACACCACTACAGACTTTTTAAAAAGCATGGTTCAATCAAAAAAATACAGACACTGAACTCTCTTTCAAACCAAATAATATACTGTTTTACTCAAGTAAAAATTCTTCAACATTCTTAGGTGTAATGATTTTAAATTTAACTTGAGAATAGTTTATTGAAAAGGTTGATGGGAATTTTGCTTTTGCCTTTTCAGACCATTTGAATTCATAAGCATGCAGGCTGTGGTAAATTTCTTCTATGAAGTACATTTCTTGTTGTTGAGTTGTGCCCCAAAAATAGTGATCAGCATCGATACTGTTGTACTCTCTGTGCGAGCTTCATCAATAAAGACCAACTTTCTCTGGCCGATTACAGTTTTAATTTTGTAGCAGTGTATTAGTCAAAACATCATGTATATCAGCATCATCCCCATTAAGAACCTTTTTAATACTTTCTTGGTTTCACGCGGATGACTCAAAGTATAGTTGGGGGGTGGATGAGAATACCAGCGCCACTAATAAAGACTCGGTTAATCATTATACAATAAAACCTGCTTACTATCAATAAACAACACAAAAAAAACGGAAGATCCTTTGTTGGAAATTCCGTTTTTTTGTGATTTATTATTATGTGATTTTCCTTTTTTAGGAATTATTTCACCTTCATAAGTTCAACATCAAAGATAAGAATCGCATCTGGTGGAATAACGCCTCCAGCTCCACGCGAACCATACCCTAAATGCGGTGGAATCACAAAGCGTGCTTTATCACCAACTTGTAATAATCCAACACCTTCGTCCCATCCAGAAATTACCTGACCAATACCTAAGGTAAAATCAATAGGTTGCTTTCTAGCGTATGATGAGTCAAATACCTGACCATCCTGTAATTGTCCTTTATAATGTACAGAAACCATTTGACCTTTTTCTGCTTTAGGACCGTCACCTTTTTGAATGATCTTATAACGAAGACCAGAATCAGTACTTTCAAATCCAGCTGCTAACTTATCCAAAGCCTCTTCCGCTTGTCTTTTAGCCTCTGCAATTCTTCTTTCTCTTTCTCCTTCAAAGGTTCTAAAAGCTTCGATAGCATTCCACTTCTGAGCATCCTCACCTACGCGGACAATGGTAAGAGTTTCAAGTTTATCACCTTCTTCTATAGCATCCACTACATCCTGTCCACTCTCTACGAATCCAAAAACCGAATGCTTATCATCCAACCATGGTGTAGCAACATGGGTAATAAAGAACTGAGATCCATTGGTACCAGGTCCTGCATTGGCCATAGAAAGCACTCCAGGCTTGTCGTGTCTTAGTTCTGGATGAAATTCATCGTCGAACTTGTAGCCTGCATCTCCTGTTCCAGTTCCAAGTGGACACCCTCCCTGAATCATAAAGTCATTAATAACTCGATGAAAGTTTAATCCATTGTAATACGGCTGCCCTTGTGACTTTACACTGTTTTCCATATTTCCTTCCGCCAAAGCGACAAAGTTCCCTACCGTACCAGGAGTTTTATCATGAGTTAGCTTCACTAAGATCTCACCCTTAGTGGTATCAAATTTTGCGTAAATTCCGTTATCCATAAGTTCTATTTTTTTAAGATCACTCCCAAGGTCTTGGAGTAATTTTTGTTTTTTAAATAAAAAAAGCCCCACGTAAATGCGGAGCAATTTTATACCTATAAAATTATGAATTTGATTAAAGAGCGTTTACGCTTTTAGTCAAACCAGATTTTAAGTTCCCCGCTTTGTTTGCGTGGATAATATTTTTCTTAGCTAATCTATCAATCATTCCATATACTGAAGGCAATAAAGCTTCTGCTTCACTCTTATCTTCAATCCCACGTAATTTCTTAATTGCATTACGCACGGTCTTATGTTGATATCTATTTCTTAAACGAACGGCTTCGTTTCTTCTAACTCTCTTTAATGCCGATTTGTGATTTGCCATCTTACTACGTTATAAAATTTTTACAAATGTACAGATTTCTATCTGCTTAATTGTTTACCTGTAGTCCGTAGGGGAATCGAACCCCTGTTACCAGGATGAAAACCTGGCGTCCTAACCCCTAGACGAACGGACCAAAATTAATTGTGAAATTTTTGATTTCACGTTATTTTAAAGAACTCTTTTCTTTAGTAGTCCGTAGGGGAATCGAACCCCTGTTACCAGGATGAAAACCTGGCGTCCTAACCCCTAGACGAACGGACCATTATTTTCTCAAATGCGGATGCAAAAATACAACTATTTTTAAATCATGCAATAGTAATAATTAAAAT
>NZ_DATGNU010000092.1:0-2506 GCF_035306585.1 Galbibacter sp. | reverse complement strand
ACTTCTCCCAAAGAAGTAATGTCAGGGATCAAAGTAACATTGATCGTAGTCCGGCTGCCAACAGCTTCCTCTACCGTCTCATATCCAATAAAACTGAAAACCAATACGGCTTCTTGAGAAGGAACACTAATAGCGTAATTTCCCTCTATGTCGGTGATAACACCCACATTAGCATCCTTTATTCTAATGTTTACACCGGGAAGGCCTTCACCATCTTCAAATGACACGACCTTTCCTCTCACCATGATGCTAGCCTGCTCATCGCTTAATTCAGCAGCCCACGAGGCTTCCGCAAAGAAAGCACCCCCTCCTACACATAGAAATGCATAAAGCACCATGTACAGACTTTTTCGTAGATTTTTTTTCATGTTTAACTTGTTATTTTAACTATTTAAATTGCCTTTTAGCCCTTATTCAACTGTGCCCTTATCGGACATGAATAAACTTGTACTCAATAGAGCTGAATCTTTAAGGGTGTTCTAACTTGTGTCTTTCTTCATCCGTTATTTAGTTATATAAGCAGTACTTTATTGTTAATTGAATCGATTACGAACCTAATCCCAACTCCCGCTAATGATCCCATATTTTCCATCACGCATTAATGAAACCCACCGTCGGCACCTTAAAATCTATCTATTGGGTGATTGCTATGACGCAATCGTTTGTTAAGCTTTAGTCCTTTTACTACTTTAAACCTTCACTTCCTTTGCCCTGATTTTGGATAGTGAAGTTCTATTGATGCTCTTTACCTGAAATGATGAAGTGATCTGATTAACACCAATACCTTCGAGTAATTCTGTATTGATAAAGACAAATATATCAGGCAACGTTACAAGACAAGAATTTTTATGTTACCGATACTATTCCCAATGTAACATTTGGCAAATACGATGTAACAAAAGCTTATCCGTATGTAACATACACCGCTATATTCTCTACAGAGAGCGTTTTTAAACAGGAACGTGAAGAAGAAATGACAACTTAAGCGCGAAAAGAAATGTGTTTCGTCACAAACGTAACATTTAAAAGTTTCTTGAAAAAGGGCTATTAGATGACTGCCATTAATAGTATAGGAGAGCTGAAAAAATGTTCTTGGTTAAAGGAAATTTCAAATCTAATCAACCTAACTATTGTGGTCACACCCTACCCTGAACCTAACGGATACGTACCCCTAGTCAATTGTGGACTAGTACATGTTCCTCTTCAATTAATTTAAAAATATATTCACCAAAACTATAAAAATAGTTGCATAACTAAATATTTAGTTTTAACTTGGTCAAAGTATTAAAATTGAGAATTTATGATTGAACTAACAAAAGCAGAAGAACAGGTAATGCAGATCCTCTGGGAGCTCGAAAAGGGCTTTGTAAAGGACATCCTAGAGAAATTTCCTACTCCTAAACCTGCATATAATACTGTGAGCACAATAGTGCGCATACTAGAAAAGAAAGGGTTTGTGAGTTACACAGCCTACGGGAAAACCCACGAATACTACCCCCTGATCTCTAAGGATAGCTACAAAAGCTTTACGCTAAAATCGATCATGGCGGGGTATTTTAATGGTTCTTTCATAAATTTAGTATCCTTCTTTGCCAAAGAAAACAAACTGGACACCAAAGACATGGAGGAGCTACTGCGGTATATATCTGAAGAAGAAAACAACTCAAAAACACAAGATGGTAACGACTAAGCTATTGCCTAATTTTCTAGCCTATTCCTTAGAGTCTAGCATAATATTAATAATATTCTACCTTTTCTATTATGCCTTCCTTGCCCAGGAATCTACTTTTAGGTTCAATAGGTATTATCTGTTATTCGCTCCATTTGCAGCAGCAATCCTTCCTGTTTTATCCTTGCCAGCTATCTCCTTTTTGGAAACTGCTCAGATCAATACAACATACAATGTGCTATTGCCAGCAATTGAAATTTATCCTGTTATCACCAAGCATGTGGCATTTCCCAGCATGATGATGTGGATAGTACTAGGAGTGTATTCCTTCGGATTAACTATCTCTGCATACGGTTTTATTCGGCAGATTTACTCTTTGCAAAAGTTAAAAACCCATAATGAACTAGAAAATTGGGAAGGAAATAAAGTGATCTTAACCAATGGCCTATACCCAACCTTCTCGTTTTTGAGAACGATCTATTATGATGATCAAACTCGTCTTCCTCAGGAAGACAAATCAATGGTACTTCTTCATGAATCCATCCATATAAAGGAATATCATAGTGTTGATATTATCATATCGCAGTTGCTTTGCACGATTTTTTGGTTCAATCCGCTATTTAGATTGTTTTTAAGTGCCATTCGGCTTAACCACGAATATATTGTAGATGCTAGGGTTTTGGCTACAGCAGGGATATCTGCACAGGCCTATAAAAAGAGCCTCGCAACAAGTGCGATTTTCTCACCTTACCTCAACATTGGAACTTTTTTTAATAAATCTCAAATTTTAACCAGAATGAAAATGATGAATCAAACCCCCAAATCAATCAAGTCAAT
>NZ_DATGNU010000091.1:0-19425 GCF_035306585.1 Galbibacter sp. | reverse complement strand
CCTATGACCATTACAGTCATAATTGCTAAAAAGCCCAGATACTGATCAAATTCGAACATAATTCCGGAAATTTTCTGAATTCGATTCAAAGATAAGTACAATTCTTAATTTACACATCAATAAATCAATTAATTTAATTAGCCTTCAGCATTTCATATCATTTCTCTCTAATCCATCATGCCTTAATCAACACATGGTCCATCGTATATTTTTTAAGTGTTTGACTAAAAATGTAACGATGCAATTTAAGAGTTAAAAAAAATAAATACTGTACATTTGTGCTATCAATAAAACTTCGATATTTATTATGGAATACAGAATTGAGAAAGACACCATGGGAGAAGTTCAGGTGCCTTCAGACAAGCTATGGGGAGCGCAAACAGAACGTTCTAGAAACAACTTTCGAATTGGCCCTTCGGCCTCAATGCCTTTAGAGATCGTATATGGTTTTGCATACCTTAAAAAAGCTGCTGCCTATACCAACTGTGAATTGGGAGTATTACCCATTGAAAAAAGAGATTTAATCGCTAAAGTTTGTGATGAAATCTTAGAAGGAAAACATGATGAACAGTTTCCATTGGTTATCTGGCAAACAGGATCAGGAACTCAAAGTAATATGAATGTTAATGAGGTAATTGCTAATCGTGCCCACCAATTAGCAGGACATGTCATTGGAGAAGGTGAAAAAACAATCCAACCTAATGACGATGTTAACAAATCTCAGTCTTCAAACGACACTTTTCCTACTGGAATGCACATCGCAGCCTATAAAATGATTGTGGAGGTCACCATCCCAGGGGTTACTAAATTAAGAGATACCTTAAAGAAAAAGTCAGAGGCTTTTAAAAATGTGGTTAAAATTGGACGTACTCATTTAATGGACGCGACGCCTTTAACACTGGGACAAGAATTTTCAGGATATGTCTCTCAATTGGATCACGGATTAAATGCTCTTAATAACACACTAGATCATCTTTCGGAGCTAGCCCTTGGAGGAACCGCAGTTGGTACTGGGCTTAACACTCCAAAGGGTTATGCAAAACGCGTAGCGGAGTTTATTGCTAAATTCACAGAACATCCTTTTAAAACTGCGGATAATAAATTTGAAGCCCTAGCGGCACATGATGCTTTTGTAGAAACTCACGGAGCACTTAAGCAATTAGCTGTGTCTCTTAATAAAATTGCAAATGACATCCGTTTGATGGCCTCAGGACCTCGAAGTGGTATTGGTGAGCTCATCATCCCTGCAAATGAACCAGGAAGCTCCATCATGCCTGGTAAAGTAAATCCAACACAATGTGAGGCCTTAACGATGGTATGCGCCCAAGTGATCGGTAATGATGTTGCCATCACCGTTGGCGGAACCCAAGGTCATTATGAACTCAACGTATTTAAGCCCTTAATGGCTGTTAATTTACTAGAGTCCGCTCGACTACTCGGAGATGCTTGCGTTAGTTTTGATGAGCATTGTGCTCAAGGTATCGAGCCTAACAACAAACGTATAGAAGAGCTTGTGAACAACTCACTGATGCTTGTCACTGCTCTTAACACTAAAATAGGATATTACAAAGCCGCTGAAATTGCTAATAAAGCACATGAAGAAGGAACCACATTAAAAGAAGCTGCAGTAGCTTTAAAACACCTTACAGCGGAGGAATTTGACCAATGGGTAAAACCTGAAGAAATGGTTGGTGGTTTAAAATAAATCAAATTCACCCTTTGCGGGAAACAAACTTATTAAAATGCGGGAAATCTTCTTTAAGATGGCCCGCATTTTTTATTATCGATCAAGTATTTAAGCGTCCTCTTTTAAATATTGCCTTAACACATACTGCAATATTCCATCATTTCTATAATAGGCAATTTCAATTTCGGAGTCAAATCGAGCTTCTACCTGAAATTCCTTTACCTTCCCTGAAGGATGCACCGCTTTGACATCAAGCTTTTTATGTGGTACCAAATTAGTTGCTAAACCTGTTATAGTGAAAGTTTCCGTTCCATCGAGTTCATGTGTTGTGGCATTTTCGCCCTCTAAAAAGGCCAAAGGTGCAACACCCATACCAATTAAATTACTACGGTGGATACGCTCATAGCTATCTGCTATAACGGCCTTAACCCCGAGCAAGAAAGTTCCTTTTGCAGCCCAGTCCCTTGACGATCCGGATCCGTATTCTTTTCCTGCAATTACAATCAAAGGAGTTTTATCCTCTTTATAGGCCATGGCAGTATCATACACAGTCTTTACTTCGCTTGTCGGGAAATGGATACTATAACCACCTTCCTTATCTACAATCTTATTCTTAATTCTCACATTAGCAAAAGTTCCTCTCATCATAACTTCATGATTTCCTCTTCGAGACCCATACGAGTTAAAGTCTGCAGGCTGAACACCATGTTGTTTTAAATATGCTCCAGCAGCCGAATGCTCACTAAAGGATCCTGCTGGTGAAATATGATCGGTGGTCACAGAATCTCCCAAGTACAATAATACTCTTGCATTTGTGATGTCCTGTAATGGATTGGGTTCCACCTCTAAATTCTCAAAGAACGGAGATTCCTTAATGTAAGTTGAACGCTGGTTCCACTGATAATTCTTATCCATATTTACCTGAAGATTCTGCCAATCAGTTGATCCATCAAAGATCACGTCGTATACCTCTTGAAAATCCGCTATCTTCATGCAATCATTGATCGTTTTTATGATCTCTTCCCTACTGGGCCAGATGTCTTTTAAATATACGGGATTTCCGTTAGGGTCTAAGTCAATTGGATCATCGATCAGATTTACATCAATCCTACCGATAAGGGCGTAAGCCACCACTAACATTGGTGACATTAAAAAATTCATTTTAACCTGCGGATGTACCCTTGCTTCAAAATTACGATTCCCTGAAAGTACAGAGGCAACTACAAGGGATCCTTTATCAACAGCCTCTGCAATATGAGGTGGGAGCGGCCCTGAGTTTCCGATACACGAAGTACAACCATATCCAACAGTATGGAATCGCAGTGCTTCAAGATCAATATTTAGACCTGCTCGTTCTAGATACTGAGTAACCACTTTTGACCCTGGAGCCATAGAGGTTTTTACCCATGATTTAGTGCGTAAGCCTCTACGTACGGCATTTCTAGCGAGCAATCCAGCACCTACCATAACCGCAGGGTTTGATGTATTGGTACAACTAGTAATAGCCGCAATAACAATACTACCATCACTTAAAACAAACTCTTTATTGTTATGCTTAATTCGAACCGATTGAATGGCCTCTGGTTTGACTTCAAGTTTACTAGGTGAACTAACAGGGACTTTGCCAAAGGTGAATTCAGTACGAGACCCCCCTTCTTCTAACCAAGCGGATTCTCGCCTTTCTTTAACTGAACTGTAGGTGCGATCAAACTCTTTTTCTAGCAACACTTTAAATTGCTTATCCAATTCCCTTACTAAGATTTTATCTTGCGGACGTTTCGGCCCAGAAACCGTTGGTTCTAAAGATGATAAATCAAATTCTACCACCAAGGAGTAATTTACCGTCTCTTTTCCGGTACGCCACAAAAGATTTTCTTTACAATAGGATTCAACAATCGCAATTTCCTCTTCGGTACGGTTGGTCTGGTGCATATACTGTAAGGTTTGCTCATCAATTGGGAAATATGTAACAGTACATCCAAATTCTGGTGACATATTAGAAATCGTAGCCCTGTCTGTTACAGTTAAATGATCTAAACCATCTCCGAAGACTTCAACAAACTTACCAACCACACCAGTATCTCTTAAGGCCTTTGTTATCGAGAGCACCATATCGGTGGCCGTACAATGATCGGGAACCTTCCCAGTGAGTTTTAAACCAATTACTTCAGGGCATCCAAAATAGATCGGTTGATCAAGCATTGCTGCTTCCGCTTCAATACCACCTACACCCCATCCTAGTACTCCAATACCATTGACCATGGGTGTATGTGAATCAGTACCCACTAAGGTATCTGGGAATAGCCAACCGTCTCTACTGGTAATTCCTTTTGCCAAGTACTCCAGATTTACCTGGTGGCATATCCCCATTCCTGGTGGTACTACCGTGAAATTGCTCAATCCCTGTTGTGCCCATTTTAAAAGTTCATAGCGCTCCTCGTTTCGCTGATATTCCTTTTCGACGTTTTTATTATAAGAATAATTTGTCCCGTAATAGTCTACTTGAACAGAGTGGTCAATGATTAGGTCAACTGGAATAGCGGGGTTAATTTTTTGCCCATCCTTACCATGTCTGACAAATTCAGCCCTTAAAGAAGCGATATCAACCACTGCTGGAACGCCAGTAAAGTCCTGCATCAATATGCGAGCTGGCTTAAAAGGGATATCACTATCTTCGGGTGTTGGCTTCCAATTTGCTAAGGTTTCAACGTGCTTGTCGGTGACGCCGAATCCATCGTGATTTCGAATGGCATTCTCTAACAAGATCCGAATACTGAATGGTAGTTTTTCAACCTCTCCCATAGCAAGTGCTGAAAGGGCATAATAATTATATGTCTTTCCTTTAACGGTGAGTTGTTTTTTTAAATTTTGGATATCCATGTGATTCAATTTTTTAATATTTTTTTACTTTCAGTTACACACATGGATTGGAAAATGTCAATTTGTATTTGAACCAATCAACCATGTGGTAAAATAGTAAACCCTGTTAAATACAAGGGCGTGTGATTCAGTAGTTAATTTACAAATTATAAAGCAATAATCCGTTTAATATCAGAGGATTTTATAACAACATAGTAATATCCAAAAAATTGCTGGGATAAAATTCATGCAACAAAAAACGGAGGTAAGTTTATTTACCTCCGTCTTATCTCTAAAATTTATAGTTTTATCTGCTCGCCTATTTGCTGTACATCTGTGCTCTTTGCTCCTTTACACTAGGGTCGCTCATATATTCATCAAAACTTAAATATCTATCGATAACACCTTTAGAAGTGAGCTCGATAATGCGGTTCGCAACGGTTTGGGCAAACTCGTGATCATGAGTGGTTAGTAATACTGTTCCTTGAAATTTTTTAAGAGAGTTGTTAAAAGCAGTAATACTTTCTAGGTCCAAGTGATTGGTAGGTTCATCTAACATAAGTACGTTTGCTCTAAGCATCATCATACGGCTCAACATACATCGTACCTTTTCACCTCCTGATAATACGCGGCCAGTTTTAAGGGCCTCCTCTCCACTAAATAACATCTTTCCTAAAAATCCTCGAACATAGACCTCTTCACGTTCTTCATCCGTTTTAGCCCACTGACGTAACCAGTCAACCAATGTAAGATCATTGTCAAAATAAGACGCATTATCTACTGGGAGGTAGGCTTGGGTTGTGGTAATACCCCATTGATATTCTCCAGCCTCTGCATTTAAATTTCCATTGATAATTTCGTAAAAAGCAGTCGTGGCTCTAGAGTCCTTGGAAATTACGGCAACCTTGTCACCCTTGGCTAGGTTAATATCAACTTTGTCAAATAATAACTCTCCTTCAAGACTTGCTCGAAGGCCATGAACATTGAGTATTTGATCGCCCGCCTCACGTTCCCTTTCAAATATAATTGCAGGATAACGTCGACTTGAAGGCTTAATATCGTCAATCTTTAATTTTTCAAGCATCTTCTTACGAGAGGTTGCTTGCTTACTTTTGGCCACATTGGCACTAAAGCGTTGAATAAATTCCTGTAGCTCTTTTGCTTTTTCTTCAGCTTTCTTATTCTGTTGAGACCGCTGACGCGCAGCTAACTGACTACTTTCATACCAAAAAGAATAGTTCCCGCTATAAAGATTGATTTTTCCAAAATCAATATCGGCAATATGCGTACATACGGCATCTAAAAAGTGTCTATCGTGAGAAACGACAATAACCGTATTTTCGTAATTTGCTAAAAAATTCTCCAACCAAGATATGGTTTCAAAATCCAAGTCGTTGGTCGGCTCATCCATGATTAAAACATCAGGATTACCGAATAGAGCCTGTGCTAAAAGAACACGGACCTTTTGTTTTCCATCTAGGTCACCCATAAGGGAGTAATGCAAAGATTCAGCAATACCGAGGTTGGACAACAAGGCAGCAGCGTCGCTATCTGCATTCCATCCATTCATCTCCTCAAACTCCACCTGCAGTTCACCAATTCTATCCGCATTTTCATCCGTATAATCCGCATACAATTCGTCCATTTCTTTCTTAATGGCAAACAAAGGCTGATTTCCTCTTAAAACGGTCTCCAGTACAGTATAGGTATCATAAGCATAGTGGTCTTGTTCCAAAACTGACATACGTTTTCCAGGCTCTAGGTGTACATGGCCACTGGTGGCTTCTTGTTTACCAGATATGATTTTTAAAAATGTAGATTTCCCGGCTCCATTGGCACCAATTATTCCATAACAATTCCCTTGGACGAACGAGACGTTTACCTCATCAAATAAAACGCGTTTTCCAAATTGTACCGATAAATTAGAAACTGATAACATTCACCTTTGCTTTTACTATTAAGACCGCAAAAGTAACAAAATAAGTACACATATCCTCGCCCAGCTTAAACGTTAAAAACTCTTATTTAACGTTGCCTTAACATTTATCTATCGGGGGCTTTTATAGATTTGTTAGAAATGGTGCGGAAAACACATCAAGCTGTTATATGAAGTACTTTTACGTTACGATAATTATTGCCCTGACTTACAGTTGTTCACACTCCCCTACCTCTGCATATTTTGGAGGAGAGATTGTCAACCCAACTACAGATCGTGTGTATCTGTACAGGAATAATACTGTAGTAGACTCTGCACTGCTGAATGAAAGTAACCGATTTTCTTTCCACATAGAGAACCTCCAAGAAGGATTATACCATTTCGATCACAATGAATACCAGTATATTATTCTAGAGAAAGGTGACAGCTTAATGGTTCGTTTAAACACCTTAGATTTTGATGAATCTTTAGTCTTTACTGGTAAAGGTGCTATTAAGAACAATTTCTTGATGGACATGTTTCTCATCTATGAGGACGAGGAAAAGGCTGTTAATACATACAGTGAATTAGATGCTGAGGACTTTATGGCTAAAATTGATTCTTTAAGAGCCATGAAGCAGGAGTTATTAGAAGACATAAATCAACAGGAATCCTTATCTCCTTTAACCAAACACATCGCTCAAAGTGCTATTAATTATCGGTATTTTACCGATATGGAAGAGTATCCATTCATTCATAGACGCCGCACTGGAAAACAGCACATAGAAGAACTTTCTGATCAATTTTACACCTTTAGAGAAAACATATCTTATAACGATAGTTTACTTACCTATTACAGCCCTTATTTCAATTATCTAATTACTCACTTCAACAATCTTGCTTTAGGTTTTTGTGAGAAGGATTGTGATAAACGAACGCCAAGTTATAGACGATCCACACACTATAGTTTACACAAACTCGAATTAATCGATAGTTTGGTAACTGAAAACAAAACGATACGTGATAACTTGACTCGTAATGCGGCATTCTCCTATTTACTAGCCAGACATAGCCCACAAGAAAATGCTGAATTCATGAAGGCTTTCAAAAGGTACTCCAAAGACAACCAACACCAGGAAGAAATCGATTCTTTCTATAAAAATGTACAACAAATGCAACAAGGACTCGCAATTCCTACGATGCATTTAATAACCAATACTGGAGAAAAGCTGACTATAACCTCAGAGAATTACAATAGGAATACAGTCTATTATTTTTGGAATTACCATCAGAGAAATCATTTGTCTAATATTTTAACGCGTATCAACCGTCTAAAGGAAAAATATCCAGATGTTAATTATATTGGAATTAATGTAAACGATGATCAAGCCCAGTGGTTACAAAATGTAGCGAGTATTAAAAATGAGGAGGATGCTAAAAACCAGTACCGAACAGATAATGTTGAGGAGCTTTTATCCAACTTTGTTATAAAAAATCTCAACAAGATCATTGTGGTGGATCAGGAAGGAAAGATCGCGGAAGGATTTGCAAACATCTACTATACAGGACACCTAGAAAAAAGCCTGCAGTCCATAAATAACTAAGGCCTGCATTGCTGCAAGCCTTATTGATCTGATCGTATTCTCAACCAAAAAAGTGAAAGAATCGCTATTTTATTTAAACGCTTCTTTCTTAGTTTCCTTTTTTGTAGTCGGCAAGGAATTTTGCTAACCCAATATCCGTAAGTGGGTGGTTTAGTAAACCAGTAATAGCAGAAAGTGGTCCTGTCATCACATCAGCGCCAAGTTTAGCGCAATCAATAACATGCATGGTGTGACGAACTGATGCAGCTAAGATTTCTGTTTCAAATCCATAGTTGTCATAAATTTGACGGATCTCAGCAATAAGGTTCAAACCATCAGTCGAAATGTCATCCAGTCTTCCGATAAATGGAGAAACGTATGTTGCCCCAGCCTTAGCAGCTAAAAGTGCTTGTCCTGGCGAAAACACTAAAGTACAGTTGGTTTTAATTCCTTTGTCCGAAAAATATTTTAAGGCTTTTACACCATCTTTAATCATAGGGATCTTCACGATGATTTGTTCATGCAATTCAGCGAGTTCTTCTCCTTCTTTAACCATTGCATCAAAATCAGTAGCAATAACCTCAGCTGAGACATCTCCTCCGTCAACGATGTTACATATATCAACGTAATGTTTTAGGATATTGTCACGCCCGACAATACCTTCTTTTGCCATAAGAGATGGATTTGTAGTTACACCATCCAAAACTCCTAAAGCCTGCGCTTCGGCTATTTGATCAAGATTTGCAGTGTCTATAAAAAATTTCATAGCTTCTATTGTTGTTAAAATTAATATCCTGTAAATATAATATAGAGTTTTCTACTACTGTTATAAAAAACAAATTACTACTACAAAGTTATAATTTAAAACCCTTAAAACAGCAGATTTTTGCTTTTCTTTAAAATTCAGTTTTTAAAAGGTTTAGTTAGGAGCTCTAAGGGATTTGGGAATTCATTTTGGGGCACAAAAAAAGGCAAGCTACCTACATCGCACCGCTACAACCGTATACCCTTGCTGCGTTCCCACCCTGGGGGATTCTACAGGAGCTGGTCGTGTAGGACTTGCCGAGTGCAAAAATACAAACTTTTTATCTTTAAGCAATTATTTTACTATCTTAATTTTATTAAATATCTTGCTTTAAATTTCGATAAACCCATGTATTTACCTAAGTTTTTCATCATCAGTTTTTTAATCCTAAGCGCAGGTGCTTGCGATTCAAATAGAATACAAAAAAACGCCTTGTTCTCCTTGTCAATTATAACGCCAGATAAGGAAATTCAGCAAGGAAATATGATTGAAGTCGAGTTGACCAATAAAAAAAACAAAACAATCGACCAGGTTCAGTACACGCTCAATGGGAAATCGGTGGAAGTTACCGATAACAAACTAACTTTAAACACGGAAAAGCTCGGAATTCAAGACCTGAAAGCTTTAATAACTTTTGAAGGAGATACTGTGTCGGTTACAAAAAAGATAACTGTTCTTGCCAACACCCCGCCAAAGGTTTATACCTATGAAATACTAAACACCTACCCCCACGATATAAAAGCCTTCACGCAAGGACTCGAATTCCACAATGATACCTTATATGAGAGTACCGGTAGGAAAGGACATTCTTCTCTTAGAAAAGTAGACTACAAAACTGGTAAAGTGTTGCAACAAGTTGATCTAGCAGATCATTATTTTGGTGAAGGAATTACGATCATGGATCAAAAAATATTCATGCTTACCTGGCTTGGTAAAAAAGGGTTCGTATTTGACCTAAACACCTTCGAGCAGTTAGAGACCTTTGAGTATGGTCAAAGTAAAGAAGGCTGGGGACTAACCCACGATCCAGAACAAAAACATATATACAAGAGTGATGGCAGTGATAAAATATGGCTTTTAAACCCACAAACTCTGGAAGAAGTGAGCTTTATTGAAACGGTGACTAACACCTCTGTATTTAACAAAGCCAATGAATTAGAATACGTAGATGGTAAAATTTATGCCAACGTTTATCTTAAAGACAGCGCCATGATTATTGATGCTCAAACAGGTGCCATTATAGGTGTGATTGATTTTAGAGGTTTAAAAAACAAGGTAAAACAACATCCTAATCTGGATGTCCTAAATGGAATCGCTTATAACCCAACAACCAAAACCTTTTTTGTTACTGGAAAGAATTGGGATAAGCTGTTCGAAGTAAACATTAAGGAAAAATAGCCTTAAAAGGATTAATGTCTAAGTAAAGCACATAACTTTTTGAAATATTTCACCAAACACATCGTAGTAAAAAAGGAGGATCTCGATGATCTAGATCATGTTAATAATGTACGTTACATACAATGGGTCCAAGATATCGCCAAAGAACATTGGCAAGCGGAAGCTACTCGTGAGATGATTGATAAATACATCTGGATGGTACGCTCCAATTATATCGAGTATAAAGGACAGGCTTTCCTAGGAGAAACACTTACCCTTAAAACCTTTATAAAAGAAGCTTCTGGTGCAATTTCTCTTCGCATTGTTGAGATTTACCATCAGGAGTCACAAAAAATTATTCTTCGTTCCACCGCTGAATGGTGCTTAATGGACAAACAATCAAAACGAGTGACGAGACTTACTAAAGAGTTGACTAATTTGTTTACCTAGAATCAATTCTTGCGGTTTTTGGCCTCAATCCATTTGGAGAGGTATTTACTAGCGGAGGTGGTTTGCTGAGTTAACATGGCGCCAATAAAATTCTTGTTTCTATGGCTCTTCAAATCAGGAATCATTTGGAGAAGCCTGTTTTGAAAACCTTTAAAGTGCACCGTTGTATCAAATCGGTCATTTATCAACTTATAGCCACCTTCCCTGGAGGCATTCCAAGATTTTTCATCGGTGTATAATGTTACTGCTGCCATTGAAAAAGCATCCCACTGGTCCTCTATAAAACCACCCCAAGGCATATTTCCTTGTATTCCCTCCGCTCCAACTGAAGTAGTCACATTAGGAGTTCCAAAATGCATAGCCTCCAACAGTTTTCCTTTTAAACCAGCCCCAAAGCGTATTGGTGCTAGACAAACTCTAGCGGATTGAAAAACTTCCCTTGCACTTTGTGCCCAGCCATGGACCAAAAAACCACTCTGTTTATGGTGAAGTTGGCTAACCTTTTCAGAAGTATATGCCCCGTAAATATGAAGGTTTACTCCAGGGAGGTTTTGACGAATTCTCGGCCAAATATTGTTTTTTAAATTTAGTACCGCGTCCCAATTGGGAGAATGCATAAAATTTCCGATAAAAACAAAGTCATGTTTGGTTTGCCACTCCTTGTTATCTAAAATCTCTTGTTCAACTACCAAAGGAAGATAAAGCAGTAAATCGGGAGAAACTCCAAACAGGTCTTCCAGTAGTTGCAGCTCGAACTCGGAGATGATTAAACTTAGATCCGATCGATAAATGCTAGCCAATTCTCTTTTGGCCAATTCGCTCGATAGAAGTTTCTCCTCTGTAAATGGCACTCCGTTTTTAGAACACCGTTCACGTACTGCTCTTAGCGAATGTAAATCTTCGGTATCCAAAATACGAATGCTATCAGGACAGGATTCAGCAACCCTCCATCCAAACTGTTCTTCTGTCATATAGCGATCAAAAACCACTGCCTCAGGCTGCAGGGTTTTTATAAAGTCATCGAAGCTAGAATCATTTAATTTAATTGAAACATTGTCCACTCCTAGCGCCCTTAAATCACTAGGGTGGCTTCCTGGCTTAGCAGCACTAGCAAAGGTGATCTTAGCACCAAGATCTTTAAAGTACCGAATCAATTGCATCATACGACTCCCTGCCGCAGATGAATTAGCCTCTGGCCATACAAAGCCAATAAATAATACGCTTTTTATCTCCAAAATGATTAATTGATTACATCTAGTGAACCCTTACCTTGTCTAATTACTGTTGGCGTTGATTCTGAGAGATCAATTATCGTGGAGGCTACATTATCGCCATATCCGCCATCTATGACTATCGACACTAAATTATCCCATTTCTCATGAATAAGTTCTGGATCGGTGGTGTATTCAATTAATTCATCTTCATCATAAATGGAAGTAGAAACTATAGGGTTGCCCAATTTTTCGACCAAATTAAGAGCTATTGAATTATCTGGAACTCTAATCCCAACGGTTTTTTTCTTTTTAAATACTTTTGGAAGTTTATTACTCCCTGGTAAAATAAATGTATAAGGTCCTGGTAATGCCCTTTTTAGAATCTTAAAAGTCGCAGTATCAATTTGTTTAACATAGTCCGATAGATTACTCAGATCCGCACAAATAAAGGAGAAATTCGCTTTTTCTAATTTTACGCCTTTTATACGCGCAATTTTCTCCAACGCTTTAGTATTGGTAATATCACATCCAAGCCCGTATACAGTATCCGTAGGATAGATCACCAATCCTCCATTTCGAAGTACATTAACCACCTTATCAATCTCCCGAGGATTAGGATTCTCCTCGTATATACGTATTAAATCCGCCATAATTCTAAACCTAAAACAAAGTATAACATAATATCAAATGACCTCTGCCCATCAGGGCCACAAATCAGATCATCCTAAAATATACGCACCAAATACAGAGACTACTGAGCTGCAACCTCGACATCCTTTGATCGTGTCTTTTTTTTATAAGGCCGGATAATTAGTCGGGCTGCCCGATCAAACCTTATATAATTATATACCCAATTCACAAATACAATGGCACGATTTCTAAAGCCTATTAGAGACAATAAATGCACAAACATCCAGACAAACCACGCAAAAAAACCTTGAAACTTCCAACTAGGAAGATCCACAACAGCTTTGTTCCTCCCAATAGTCGCCATGGTTCCTTTGTCCTTGTAAACAAAAGGTTTAAGGTCTGTTTTCTTCCCTAATATTTTCAATAAATTATTTCCCAGATTGTTCCCTTGCTGAATGGCTACTTGTGCCACCATAGGATGTCCTCTAGGATAATCCTCACTTATCATACAGGCGATGTCACCAATAGCAAATATATTTTCATAATGGCCTACTTGAAGGAATTCATTTACCTTTAGCCGATTTCCAGGCAACAAGCATTCTGAGCTCTTCAGACCATCGATCAAATCCCCTTCTACTCCAGCGGCCCAAATCATAGTTGCTGTCCTAAATGTCAAATCAGAGTTAGTTCTAACAATATCCCCATCATAGCCTGTAACCAACGTATCCTTCCAAATATTTACACCCATTTTCTCTAAAAATTCCTCCGCTTTTCTAGAGGCTACCTCACTCATCCCATCCAATACGCGTTCCGAAGACTGAACAATATTTATCTGGGCTCTTCGCGTATCCAAATCTGGATAGTCCTTTGGAAGGATCCCTTTTTTTATTTCAGCTAGAGCGCCTGCGAGTTCCACTCCCGTGGGACCACCCCCCACAATGACAAAATTCAACAATGCATCCTGCTCATCAAGACTATCGGTGAGCAACGCTTTTTCGAAATTTTGTAAAATTAAACTGCGAAGATTAAGTGCCTCTGGTACAGTCTTCATAATCATACTATTTAATTCAATTTCCTTATTACCAAAGAAATTAGTCTTAGAACCAGTCGCTAGAACTAAATAGTCATATTTCAAGGAACCGATATCGGTTTCTACTTTTTTTGCCTCAGGGTTGATCTTAGCTACTTTAGCCAATCTAAAATAGAAATTAGGATACCTACTTAAAATTTTCCGAATAGGATATGCTATGGAATCTGGTTCGAGACCACCTGTAGAAACTTGATATAATAAAGGTTGAAAAGTATGGTAATTGTGTTTGTCCAGCATGACCACCTGAACTTCCTGTTTGGCGAGTTTTTTGGCCAGCGCAATACCTGCAAAGCCTCCTCCTATTATTACAACTCGGGGTGTTGTTATCTGTGGTATATTCATAACACGAATTTATACATTAAAGATATTAATTTAAATTCTACTACCCCTGCTAATTGGCATATTCTATTCCAAAAAAGAAGAAAGTCTTTAATTCTGTGCCAAATATTTAAAATAACCTAGTAAAATCTCGTCATTTAATAATCTTGGGGTGTGAATTTCTAATAATTTCGGGCGTTGGGATGACTTGTAAAATTCTATTAATTGTGTATCCAACTCTTCTTGGTTACCTACACTAAGGTATTCTATTCCAAAGGTCTCACATATACCTTTGGCCTTCAAGGTATGCTTGGTTTCAAAATAAGTACTAAAAGTATCCGTGTTTTTATCCCCAGGTAGGATCCTAAAAATACCTCCCCCTTGGTTGTTAATAATTATAATCCTAAAATTAGCGGGTATGTAATTGTTCCAAAGAGCGTTCGAATCATAAAAGAAACTAAGATCTCCGGTAATCATCAACACTGGTCGATCACCTGCAACTGCGGCCCCTATTGCTGTACTAATACTTCCGTCTATTCCACTAGTTCCTCTATTACAAAAAACCTGTAACGCATCGTTTAATTGAAATAATTGCGCATAACGAATGGTCGAACTATTACTTAGTTGAAGCTGGTATTGATCTGGAATGGTTTTTAAGATTCGTTCATAAACGCTAAAATCAGAAAAAGGTAACTGTGTCAAATATTGCTTATGAGCTACACTGCGATTTGCTTTAACCTTTAACCAAGCACTAAGCTGGCCAGAGGATTTCGGTTTTACTTGCTTTAAAAATGTAGCTAAAAATACCGAAGGCTTTGTTTTAAAATGCCGTTCTAGGCAGTAAAAAGTATCATAAGCCTTTTTTGGATCAATATGCCAGTGGTGCTTAGGTTGATAGTTTCTCAAAAATGCTTTTATCTTTTTAGAAACTACCATTCCACCAAATGTCAGCAGTACATCGGGTTGTAATTCTTTAAAATAGGACTCATCCTGTTTATTCAACTCTAATGGAGCTATAATTTTATCAATGTTTGGGAAAAAATTAGAATGATGCAAATTTGAAGTTGTTTCAGTAAAGACAATCACACTCGCATCGTTTGCTAATTTCTCCAAAATTTCCTCAGGAAGCGCATCTGGTGAATGTACACCAACTAGCACCATTTTCTTTTTAACCGAATTCCATATTTTTGAATATGGTAATAGATCTTCAGCGGTAGGGGTCCAATCCTTTTGGGATGGTGGAATCACTTCTGGTTGTACCAATAGCTGATCCACACTGTGATAAAGAGGCTCTTCAAAAGGAATATTAATATGAACGGGGCCATTTTCTGTAATTGCGATGTTGATGGCATGATTGATCTTCACCTCATTGGCCTTTTGATGGTCATTATAGGTAGTTTTTTTACCCAATGTCTTATCGCTAAAGTCGCAATTGTCTTCTTTTAAATTCGCGGAATATAAAATATGCCTATCATACACATTGTCTTGTCTGATGGTTTGCCCATCACCTATATCGATCTTCGAAGCTGGCCGATCGGCCGAGAGCACTACCAGTGGAATATCACTATAAAAAGCTTCAGAAATTGCGGGATAATAATTCAAAAGAGCCGAACCAGAGGTACACAATAATGCCACAGGCTTTTTCAATTGCTGTGCGATTCCTAAAGCAAAAAAACCAGCAGAACGCTCATCTACTATGCTGTAGGTCTTAAAATAAGGGTCCTCTGTGAAACTTATGGTTAAAGGTGCATTTCTACTACCTGGAGATATAATAATATGTTGAATTTCTTTTAATTTGCATAACTCTGATACCGTTTGCGCTAAAACTATGCTCGATCTCTTCATGTTTGAATTACCTAATTGGAGTAACAAAAATACTCAAAATAAGTCCTTTGATCTACTAATAGACAAGTAATTTATAGCGTGCCAGTGACTGCGTTTAAAATTGTCTTTCCTTTATTTACGGTCTCTTCCCATTCCTTCTCAGCTATGGAATCTATGGTGATACCGCCTCCCACATACAAGATCAGCTCATTTTCAAGATACTGCATACAACGAAGATTGACATAAAGTTTGGCTTGCTGATCCATGTTTATTGTTCCTAGATACCCTGTGTAGTAGCTTCGTTTGTAGGATTCATTTGCTTGGATAAAATTCAAAGCAGGGAGTTTGGGTAAACCACACACTGCTGGGGTGGGATGCAGTTGTTCTATGAGTCCTCCCAAATCACCAGTTAATCTAGCGGTAATTTTAGTCCGTAAATGATATAATTTAGCAGCCTTTACCGTCTGCACCTCGGAGACTTCTACAGCGCTACAGTAATCTTTTAATGCTTCCAAAATAGCTACGGTCACCATGGCTTGCTCTTGTTTTTCTTTTTCGCCCCATACAACTTTCGCTTGACCCTGATCTGCCACTGTAGCGGCTAAGGCCATAGTATGTATCTTTTGATCTTTTACCTCAATTAGAGTTTCGGGGCTCGCACCCATCCATAGGCCGACCTTCGGATGATACCATAGGTAACAAAAAGCATCGGGATAACGCAAAACCAAATTTTTATAAAGTGCAATACAATCTAAATCTGGAAGTGGTATATGTTGTTCTCTGGAGAGCACTACCTTTTGAAATTCCCCACTTTCTATTGCTTGAACTCCTTTATTTACCAAATGCAAATGACGCTGTTTCTCTGGATATTCTAGTAAAAGTTCCTTTACGGAATAACCATTGCTTACAGCTGATAATTCACACTGTATTTCCTTTGAAATGTCCTTCGGAATAATAACTGCTTTATCTTTTGTCACAAAGGGCACCATTATAAAACCTTGTTGCTCCATATGATCCAATTTATGGAGGGTTTTACTTGATTGTAACAATCCACTTACCTTTGTTTCATTTGGGTACTTATATAAGACAAAAGGTAGTTCTTGGTCATAATGATTAGCGACTTCCCTTAAAAAAAATTCCGCATCAAGAACCATCATACTAATTAGCTTTTGGCAACCGAATAGTCGTTAATTTACAAATGGAGATAATGTTCTGTTGTTGATCGGTGATTTTAATCTCCCACAATTGAGTGGTGCGACCCTTATGAAGTAATCGAGTCGTAGCATACACTTCACCTTGAGCAACGCTTTTTAGGTGGTTGGCACTAATTTCAATCCCACGAATTATAAAATCCTGGGTATCTAAAAACACAAGTGAAGCTGCACTACCCACACTCTCTGCTAGAGCCACTGTGGCACCTCCATGTAAAATACCATCTGGTTGATGCACCCTAGGGGTAACAGGCATTTTAGCAACAAGGTATTCATCACCTACTTCAATATATTCTATTTGAAGCGTTTCCATCAGTGTGTTTTTGCACCTCTGGTTAATCATTGCTAAAATCTTTTCCTTATCAAATTGCATATTACTATTTTTGAACACACAAAAATACAACAAACGTTGATGAATATACCGACCTTACAAAACGAATTTGTAAAACTGGAACCCTTAACTCTAGAAAATTACAAAAACCTCTATGCTATTTCCTCTGAGAGAAATTTACTTCAATACTCTCCCTCGGATATCTCTACTTTTCAAGCCTTGACAAATTATGTCCAACAAGCACTGATACAAAGTGAAAATGGTGTATCAATCCCTTTTATCATCTATGATAAGACAACACAGCGCTACGCTGGTAGTACCCGGTATATGAACATCGACTGGAAAAATAAAGTACTTCACATAGGATCAACTTGGATTGGCAAAGAATTCCAAGGAACAGGGTTAAACACCGCCATGAAAAAGTTAATGATCAACTATGCTTTTAAAAAAATGGGATTTGAAAAGGTCGAGTTCAGAATTGATCAACGTAATATTATTTCGCGTAAAGCAGTTGAAAAACTAGGGGCCCAGCTAGAAGGTATCCTAAGGAAGAATGTTTTTTTAAGTGATGGCTTTAAAAGAAATACCTGTTGTTATGGTATTTTAAAAAGTGAATGGCCATAGGGACTAACACCACCCTACTACATTATTGCCTCTAGAGGCTTTCGCCTGCTCGTTTTTCACCGACATCCCTGCCAGGTCGTTAAAGCTATATTAAAATGTGTTAAAAGTTCTATTAAATTACAACTTTGAAGCAACCTTTTGCGTTTCCTTCATCGTATACATACAATAATCACTAGGTCGATTATTAGAATGAAGAAAACTAAAAATACAACATTATGACCTCAAATTTATGGATATTAGAAATCGCTAAAATTTTTGCAATTTTAGGGATTGTGATTTGGATAATTAAAGAAATAGGCGTTCGTTTACTTGAAAGAAAGAAGCGCCAACTGAAATAACTTAGCTCCATAAAGACGAGTCCATTCAAACCGTAAATTTAACCAATGCCACCATGATTGCAGCGCTAGTTTTACATACCGTTAAGCCAGTGTTCATCCAAGAATATCAAGCTAACATCCAATAATTAATGTTGGATTTCAATCAGTCGAGCCAATGATCATTAACCTGTAAAGTGTATTTAAAAACAAGTTGAAGTTATCATTGTTCCCATAATAGGTTATTAGGGTAAATCTGTATCGAAATAGATACTAAAGACTTCTATTTTTCTAGCATTCCAATCCAAACGGTATGCTAGCATACTAGATGAAGCTATTAATCTATCGGTAGGTGTTCTTCTTCTCCTATGCTTTTGTAAAAGGCCTATACAAGCAATTTGACTTCTCTATATGGGTACTTTGACTTATAGGTCGTTTCTGTCCTAACGGACAGAATTTTGACTTCTAATACCTTTAATTCTAGCTCCATACAAGTGTCTATGTTGTAGGTTAACGCTCCACACTGCTATGGCATGCTTATAGATTTGTACCCGATAGTTATGCTCATTTTGGGTACTTCGGTTCCGAAATAACCACATGCTGCTGGGTTCACAAAAAAAATCACTGTAAACACATCGCTTACAGTGATTTATTATTATTATTAATTGATATTATTCAACAATTATTTCACTTCTTCAAAAATAACTATAGCTGACTATCAGTGATTTACAGGTAGGTGGTACAAATATGACACAAAAATAAAGGGTATTATTTTAACACAAAATCTTTATAAATTCCCTTTTAAAACAAAAAGAAAACAATCCTAAATTACATAAAAGGAATAAAAAAACTGGATTTTCTATTCCTTTTTCATGTCTGTTTTATTTTTTTTTAATAAAGTTCCCGCTTTTTACTTACCCAACTTACCCCAATCCTTGGTAACGCCCAGTATCAAAGGGATTGACGTTGGGTAAGTAGGGGTGATTTCTACTTACCCCGTACTTACCCTGCACCTACCCTAAAAATATGGCTAGTGAAGAAAAAAATAATTGCTTTTGGTAGTAACAAAAACAGCGAGCTTAATTTTAAAGACCGGCTGCATCAAATAAAAACCTTTAAAATCATTGTAATTCGGCGTTGTAGTAGTAATGTAAACCAAATAATACTATGATGAACAAACATACATTTTTCCG
>NZ_DATGNU010000090.1:0-12868 GCF_035306585.1 Galbibacter sp. | reverse complement strand
AGAAATGGATGCCTATATTCAAGATATTTTAGATTTGATCGAGTGGGCCAATGGTCCTGCTGATTCAAAGTGGGGAAGCGTTCGGGCAAAGGCAGGACATCCAAAGCCATTTAATTTAAAGTACATCGGTATTGGGAATGAGGATTTGATTTCGGACGTTTTTATAGAACGCTTTACAATGATCTATCACGCGATTCAAAAGGCGCACCCAGAAATTACCATTATCGGAACCGTAGGGCCGTTCTCAAGTGGCTCTGATTATGAGGAAGGATGGCGCTTGGCCGATGAGCTTAAGATACCTATGGTCGATGAGCATTATTACCAGCCTCCAGGGTGGTTTATCCATAATCAGGATTTTTATGATACCTATGATCGCAGTAAATCCAAGGTGTATCTTGGAGAATATGCTGCCCATCTTCCTGGACGTCCTAACAATATTGAAACCGCCTTAAGTGAGGCCTTATATCTCACTAGTATAGAACGCAATGGTGATATTGTCCAGATGAGTTCTTATGCGCCTTTACTGGCCAAGGAAGGGAGTACGCAATGGAATCCAGATTTGATTTATTTTGATAATAGCCAGGTGCATTTAACCCCTGGATATTATGTGCAAAAGCTATTTGGAAATCACAGCGGAACACTTTATTTTGATCACCAAATGCAGTTGTCCAGTAGCCGTGGGGATGTAAAGAAAAGAGTAGCGGTCTCTAGTGTGCTCGATGAATCTTCTAATGAACTTATCATCAAAATGGTGAACCTTTTGCCTGTGAGTATTGAGACCCAATTGGATCTAGGTGGATTTAAGCTGGCTCCTAAGGTGGCATCGATGTATACGCTAAGTGGACATCCGGATGATGAGTCCGCAACACCTCAGCGAAGTGAGGTTGATTTAAATACTTCGAAAACTATGAACCTTAAACCGTACTCACTACAGGTGATTCGGATAAAATTGTTATGATTATTATGAGAACATTATGTTTGTTATTGGTAGGGATAGCACTGAGCTTTAACAGCCTTGTTTGGGGACAATCCTATAAGGTGGGGCCTGAGGAAAAGGATTTTAATGCCTACTTGTTTGCGTATTTTAAAGGAAATGAGGTAGAAAACGAGGCACTTTGTTATGCCATCAGTACGGATGGTTATAATTTTAGAACCTTAAATCAAAATAGGCCTGTATTGGATTCTAAGAAAATCAGCTCTACTGGTGGGGTACGTGATCCTCATATTCTTAGAGCGCAGGATGGAAAGACCTTTTATATGGTGATGACCGATATGACCTCTTCGAAGGGATGGGACTCCAATCGTGCCATGGTGCTTTTAAAGTCTACGGATCTGGTAAGCTGGACTTCATCGGTGGTAAACATCCAGAAGAAATACAGTGGACAGGAGGATTTAAAAAGAGTATGGGCCCCACAGACCATCTATGATGCACAGGCAGGTAAGTATATGATATATTGGTCCATGAAGCACGGTGATGGTGTGGATATTATTTATTATGCGTATGCTAATGATGATTTTACTGATATTGTTGGCGAGCCTACCCCGTTGTTTCTTCCAGAGAATGGGAAGTCTTGTATCGATGGGGATATTGTAGAGAAGAATGGATTGTATCATTTATTCTATAAAACCGAAGGACATGGAAATGGAATTAAACGAGCGATCACCAATTCGCTGACCTCTGGAAAATGGATAGAACAACAAGGATATAAACAACAAACCACAGAGGCCGTGGAAGGGTCCTGTATTTTTAAATTAAACCATAGTGATACCTATGTGCTGTTGTACGATGTGTACATGGAAGGTAGTTATCAGTTCTGTCAAAGCAAGGATTTAGATGTGTTTGAGAATATAGACACGGAGATATCCATGGATTTTCATCCTAGGCACGGAACGGTGATTCCTATTACGCGATGGGAGTTAAAAGCACTCACAGATAAATGGGGGATCCCTGATGGTTTTGACATGCCTACAGCTTCTAATCCGATTATCCCTGGGTTTTATGCAGATCCTGAAATTCTCTATGCCAAGAAGGACCAAAAGTATTATTTGTATCCAACTAGTGATGGGTTTGATGGCTGGGGAGGCTATTATTTTAAAACGTTTTCTTCCACCGATCTTGTGGATTGGAAAGAGGAAAGGGTGATCTTAGATTTGAAAAAGGATGTTACTTGGGCCAATGGTAATTCATGGGCCCCTGCGATTATCGAGAAAAAGAAAGGTCGAAATTCTTATAAATATTACTATTACTATAGTGGTGGAATGGACGGGGGAACCAAGAAAATTGGTGTGGCTGTGGCGGATGATCCTAAAGGGCCTTTTGTGGACTCTGGAAAGCCGCTTATTGATTTTAAACCTGAAGGGATTCATAGGGGGCAAGAAATTGATCCTGATGTATTTACCGATCCTAAAACGGGTAAAAGTTACTTGTATTGGGGCAACGGTTATCTCGCGGCTGCGGAGCTTCAAAAGGACATGGTGTCTTTAAAGAAAAACACCTTAAAGGTCATGACACCTGATGCTACTTTTAGAGAGGGTATTTATGTGTTCTATCGTAAAGGATTGTATTATTTCCTTTGGGCAGAGGATGATACGCGCAGCCCTAATTACAAGGTGCGATATGGGTATTCGAAATCGCCTATGGGTGAGCTTACCATCCCTGAGGATAATATAGTAATTATGAGAGAGGATTCTAAAGAGATTTATGGTGCAGGTCATAATTCGGTGATTCAAAAGCCTGGAACAGACCAGTGGTACATCGTATATCATCGTATGTTTAAACCAGGTGGAGTAGATATGCCTAATGGTGCGGGAGGGTATCACAGGGAAGTGTGTATGGATGAAATGGAATTTAATTTCGATGGAACCATTAAAAGAGTGATTCCTTCCAATTAAGGGGTATGTATAATAAGTATGATAGGATTTGCTTAATTTTAATTATTGCATGACCTATCTACGAATTCACTTGTAATGAAGTCAAAGAATCACATAACAATTTATGATATCTCAAGGAAGCTTAAAATAAGTCCTTCTACGGTATCAAGGGCCTTGAATAATAACCCTAGAGTGAATGCTCAAACCAAAAAGCTTATTGTGGAAACTGCCAAGCAGATGAACTATAAGCAGAACAAGCTTGCCTTGGCGTTGAAGTCTGGTCATAGCATGGTGGTGGGTGTGGTGGTCCCTTTTATTGATAGAAGTTTCTTTTCTACCGTCATTCGTGGTATTGAAGAAGAGTTAAAGCCCTTGGGATATCATGTGATTATTTGTCAAACTGGTCAGGATGCTTCTGCAGAGCAGGAAAATATTCATGCCTTGTTAGATGCTCAAGTGGATGGGGTATTTCTCTCAAGCAGTATAGGCAGGGAAGAAAGCAGGGCTCATTTAAATCATGTTTTGGATCAGGATAAACCGCTTATTTTTGTGGATCGATGTGTGGAAGTTACCGATGCCAGTGCAGTGGTAATTGATGATTTTAAGGGGGCGTATCAGGCTACGTCTCACCTAATTGATCAAGGGTGTAGAAACATTGTTCACTTTGCAGGTGATCGAAAGTTTGATATCTATGAGAATAGGTTCTTGGGCTATAAGGCGGCACTTAAAGATCACGGTATCCGTGTTGATTTAAAGAGGTATGTGATTCATACCGATAGTGTTATTGAGAACGGTAGAAAAGCCATAGCACGTTTGTTAAGGGATGGGACTGTATTTGATGCGGTATTCTCGGCGAGTGATTTTGCGGCCATTGGTGCTTATTTAGAGTTGGAGGAGCAGGGTATAGTTATTCCAGATCAGGTGGCGCTGGTTGGTTTTGGAAATGAACCATTTATCAAGTATACTAGGCCATCTATTAGCTCTGTGGATCAATCTCCGTTGGAGATGGGGCATCGGGCTGCTCAGTTATTTTTACACCGTATAAAGCAAAAGGATGATGAGCCGGTTTCGCAACATATTGTCCTTCCCGCGGTATTGCATATCCGTAATTCTTCTATGAAGCATTAAATGTTTATTCTAAAAACCTTTCAAGATAAAATACCTGATTAACTTCCTTTTTGTTTAATCGCTTATCTAAACTTTCCATAAAGTCCCCCCTTGCTCTATGTAGCGGTATTATGGAAAAGTTTAAAATTAGCGGTGTGATTTTATAACTAAAATTATTTCCAGATAGGTTGTTCTTAATTCACCTTACTAAGAGTATGGTATTTTTTACTTGGGTAATTGGAATTACCTAAGTTATAGTGATATTGTTGTATTTTTAAAAACTAAATGGAGGATATTCGGTGATGTAAAAGTTGTCCATTTTTCAGAGTGCATTGTAATATTGATACTTAAATCATGTTTGCAGCATTTAAAGCTGTTTATATTAAGGTGGTTTAAGTAGTGTTTATATTTGGTAGAATAAGAAGTTGTTAAATGTCCTTGGTTTAAAGATATTATTTATTAATTTTAGTGACGATAGCCCACGTATTGTATGTTAACATTAAAAAGCTAAATTTGTATCCATTTTTCAATCGGGATTGATGTTGTTTAGTTATTGAAAAACATTTACTTACTAGGATGGATAATCCAAAAAACCACTTAAACTTATTAGATTTCGGAATTATAGGGGAACAACTCTCGATAAGCGAGCTCCTACATTCTTCATACCTCCGAGGAAAAGAGGATTTCCGAAGTGAAATAGAAACAGATTTTAAAAAAAAATTACAATCTGCAGCGCATTCCTCCTCCTTGCTTAGGTCTAAACTTTCAGAAATTCAGGTGGATATTTTTGATATGTATTTGAAGTTTATAGATTTTAATACTTTCAAATGTTTAGTAATCTTAAATAAGGATGATTTTTATGATAAAGAAAAAAGATGGAAGTCCTACAAATTGGCTGAGCATATAAATAGTACAAATAGTAGGATAGATTTAACTTTTTCTTTTATGTCTAGTTCGGAGGATTTGATGGTTGAAAACATTTCATCTGACGGCTATATATTTAAATATGGACCAGAAGATGTATAATGCCTTCCATCACGCATCCCACAATCTAAAGCCCACAACTATTTAAAAGAATCATCGAAGTTCCCAGACTGGGAAATAACGACCGCATTTTATACCTCTTTGAAATTTTTTGAAGGAAGTCTTTTTCCTGGATCGTATTTGATGCCTGGAAAAGAAGATGCGGCTCAATACATGGAGTTCAAAAACTACAATGAATATAAGCGAATTTTTCATAAATTTTGTCGTGGAACTCCACATGATATTATGAAAAGATTTGTTCAGTATAATACTACGGAAGATATCTGGAGAAGCTATAGCGATTTATATGACCTTTGCCATAATTCCAGATACAAAAATTATCGCGTAGATCTATTGGATTAAAAATAGCCAGAGAATCATTAGATCTGATAAAGAATTACTGTACTGAAAATTTGAAATAGTAATTCAATTTTTGTTGCAGCTGCATCAACGAAACTCTAATTGATTTTTCGCCAGTAATACATCAATCCTCTAGATCTTTTGGCAGGGTAAAGTAGAATGTGCTGCCTTTTCCGAGTTCAGATTTAATCCAAAGTTTCCCCCTGTTTTTGACAATCATTTCTTTGCAGAGATTCAGTCCTAATCCTGTACCTTTTTCATTTTGAGTCCCATAGGTGGTGTTAAATGTAGTTTTATCAGAGGTTAGATCATTGATGAATTCCGGATCCATCCCCACACCATTATCACTAATCTCAATTTGATACTCGTTGCCTATTTCTTTGGCTTGAATGTAAATCTTACCGTTATTCTCGGTAAATTTTATTGCATTGTTAATGATATTTCTAAATACCAGGTTGATTTGTTCCCTATCGACATAAGCGATGGACTTTGGCGCTATCCTTTGTTGAATAACAATGTGTTTCTTTTGAGCTTGCTCACTGAGAAGTTGAACATTCTGCTGGGCTAGTTTTCCGATATCACAGGGTTCTGGCTTGGACTTTGCACCTTTCATTTGCGCCTGCCCCCATATCAAAAGGTTGTTTAAGGTAAATGAAATATTCTTGACTTGTTCACTTAACTGAGGTGCAAATTGCATAAAATCCTTTGCATTGATCTGATTGTCCTTTAAAAGGTCTATCAATCCGTTCAAAGAAGCAATAGGAGCTCGTAGATCATGGGCAATAATAGAGAAGAACTTGTTTTTGGTTTCATTGAGTTCTTGGAGTTCTCGCTCTCTTTTTTTTAAGTCAAAGTTTTTATTGGCTAGCAGGCTGTTGAGTTTTCGTTCTAGTTTTCTACTTCTTTGGGTGAAGAACAATATGGTAAGTAGGACCATCCCACCAAAGGAGTACAGATAGATCCATAGACGCTGTCTGTTGAGCTTTTTCTCATTTTCAAGGATTAACTTATTCTCTTTGGCTATAAAATCCAATTGTGCTTCGTTTGCGGCAATGCTTTTGGAATTTTCTAAATTAAAAATGCTGTCATTGTAGCGTTTGAATTCTTCGTGATAGGTCAGTGCCTTGTCGTATTCTCCTAATTTTTTATAGAGCAAATAAAGGGTTTTGGAGCACGCTTTAAGATCTTCAAAGGAGTTTAGTTGCTGTGCGTTTTTTAGCGCCTGGTCGGCGTAGTGTTGGGCAAGATCATATTCTTTAATGCCCATGTATGTTCGCGCAATCCCGTTTAGTAGCGAGGTTTTTTCTCTTTTGTCCTCTATGTTCTCATAGAGATCCAACGATCGCATAAAGATGTTTAATGCTTTTTCATAATCCTTGATTTCTACATAAAGTTGTCCCTTGACCTTTAAAGCATAGGCAAGCCAATCCTGATAGCCGTACTTTTCAAAAATTGGAATACTAGCATTAACGTTTTTTAAACCTTTCTCGTACTCTTTGGTTTTTAATTGAAAACTAGCCATGTTACTCATGGTCTCCGCCTGGGCTAAAGTGTTGTTGGTCTTTATATTTATTTCCTGGGCTTTGTCTAAAAACTCCAAGGCTTTTTTGTACTCCTTTTGAATTCCATAGGTGATTCCTAGATTCTCGTATATCAAACTCAAATAAGAAATTTCCGCTTGGGTTTTGTCTTCTTTGTTCTCGGCCAGGTAAATTCCTCTTAGGCTGTATTCCACCGAGTTTTGAATATCCCCACTGTATTCATAAAAGGTGGCAATATTGCTATAACAGATTAACAGGTAATAAAGACTTTGGATTTCTTCCGCCTTTTTAAGTGCCTTTTCTGCCAAATGAATTGCGTTGGTTTGGCGGCCGAGCTCACTTTCATAAAAGGCGATGTTGATTAGCGCCTCAATTTCTCCTTTGGTGTAACCAATGGATTTAGAAAGGGCTAAACTTTCCTTGGCGTAATAATAGATGCTATCCTTATCGACATAGTAATTCGCAAGACTGTACTGGTTAATCAAATCAATATACGAGCTATCCTTCCTTTTTTCCAAAGGGAGGTTGGAATAGGTTTGTATGAGGTTTTGTAGGCTATCTAATTGTTTGTGCTGGGCATTGCTGTAACCTATACAAACCAAAAAGAATAACCAAATAGATAGGGTTTTCTGTACCATTCAGGGAGGTGTAAAGAGCTCAATTATACGGCATGTTATTATTTTTTTAGTTCTTTAAGATGTATAATGATTCTTTTAAGTTGGTTTTAGTTATAGTTGTTAATAATAGTGTAATCGCGTTAGTGTCACCTTACTAATCCAGTGATATATTTTTTATTTCTTTAAGTTTTGCTTTCCAGAGTTCGAGATCCTCATGGTGTTTCTCGATATTCTTGCGCACATCCATCACAATAGGGTTGTTGTCATCTGCATTAAAAAATTCTAGATTGTTTTCCAATTGTCGGATCTCTGATTTCACCTCATCTATTTTTCTTCGAATAAAGATGCGTTCGTTTTGAATGAGGTTTTCATTGTCGGCGTTTGCTAACTGGTCAACCTTACTGCCATATTTGATAAGCTCTGACTTTTGTTTTCCCAGGTCTAGTTTTTTAAATAGTCCATCGAGAATCTTATTGAACTTACTTTCAATATTTTTCTTATTCCTAGGTACTCTTCCAATGGATTTCCACTCTGCGATAAAATTTTTGATTTGCGTTAAATCCTTTTCTTTATCTCCGGATAACTTATAACTTTTTAAACTATCCAAGAAATCCTGCTTCTTCTGAAAGGCTTCGAGCTCTTCCTTTTGGTGTTCATTCTTACGTTCGTGAAGCCTATTAAAGTAATGATTACAAGCTGACTTGAATTCATTCCAGATCTTATCAGAGTACTTTCTAGGAACATGGCCGATCTTTTTCCAGTCCGCTTGAATTTTTTTCATCAAAGGAGTGATTTGTTCGAAGTCTTCACTGTCCTTATGCTGCTCAGCAATTTTTACCAACTCCATTTTTTTCTCTAAATTGGCATGCTGCGTCTTTTTAAGACTTTTATAATACTCGTTCTTAATGCGGTTGAATTGACGTACTGCACCTTTGAATTCAGCCCATGTTTTTTCATTGTCCTTATAAGGAACTCGGCCGGCATTGAAGAATTCCTCGCGAAGCGCTTCGATTTCTTTGATGAGTTTCTGCCATCCACCATGGTTTTTGGCTGGACGTTCAGCGATGTCTTTAATTTTCTGGATGATTTCTTGTTTGGCCACCAAGTTCGCCTCGTGAATCTCATCTTGGTTTTTAAAATATTCTTGCCGCTTTTGGTGAATGGTTTTGGTAGCAGCGCTGAAGCGGTCCCAAATATTTTCCCGATGTTCCCTATCAACAGGTCCTAGATCTTCCTTCCAAATCTTATGAAGGATCTGAAGTTCTCTAAAGGCCTTGTTGGCATCTGGTATTCCAGCCAAGGCTTCGGCTTGCTCAATGATTTTTAATTTTTCTTCTAGATTCTTTTTAAAGTCAAGATCTCTGAGTTCTCGGTTCAGATCAAGAAAGTCATAGAAGCGCTCCACATGGTGGTGATACGTACGCCAAACATCATTGTACTGAACCCTAGGGATAGGGCCAGCATTCCTCCAGCGATCTTGCAGGTTTTTAAAATGCTTATAGGTGTCGTTGATGTTTTCCTCGACATTAATGAGCCCTTTTAACTCTTCTATAATCTGTTGGCGAACCTCCAGATTGTTATTTAAGCGCTCTTCTAGGCTTTTGTAATATTGATTGCGCTTCTCTCTATAGAGACCATAGATTTCATTAAATTTCTTTTTAGCAGGGGAGATGTAATAGAAATCAACTTCGTTTCCTCCATCGTCAATAAAATCATCTTTCTTTTGTTCGTATAGGTCTTGATACTTTAGGTCGAACTCTGACTTGATCTGTTCAACATGGGTTTTTATTGCTTGAACGCGCTGTTTGCTAACTAATTTATCGAGCTCCTCCACAAGCTTTTCCATACTCATGGCATGATAATCCAACAGTGGAATATCATGACGATCTTTATTGCCCTCATCCTCGGCATCTTCTGCGTTGGATTGGTCAATTTCAGTATGGGCATCATCCTCTTGCGCATCCGCCTTAGACGGATCTTGTGCATCCTCCTTGTCATTCCCCGTCAAATCCTGCTGGGTTTCTTGTGGCTGCGATGTTGATTCTACTGTGGTTTCTTGGTTTTTCTCTCCATCTGCATCGTGCAGGTTATCATTTTTTTCGTCTAACATTCTCTAAATGTTTATGGTTCATCAATGCTTTGATGTTGAAAGATACTAACAAGTATGAAATTAGCCAAGTGTTTTGTTAGGAAGTGTGAAATATTTCGAATCTAAATTGGAGCCTATTTGATGGTTATACTAGAGGGATTTGCGCCGCACTGTCGAAGAATTTTTAAAAGTTAAATTCACTCTTTATACGCTCCTCTACCAAGTGGCATTTTTGGCTTATTCTTGGTGATTTCTCACCGATGTTTGTCCTTTTTAGAATAATTGAAAGGGATCGGGTGTTGGATTGTATTTTTTATTGCGATATCACTTGTTGGTTATGAATTTTGTAAAAAAGTACGTATTTTACAAAGGTCTTTTTAAATCAATTAAGTAAAAAAAATAAGGAGTTTCTAAATGGGGGTTATTAGGTAAATCTATGATTTAATAAATTATATAGATTAACATTATAGTTTGTTAACTTATAAGAATCGGATATTAGCCGTGTTTTAAATAATGTATAATTTAATTTGAACGTATAATGGAGAACATGACTGGCAAGGATAAATCCAATGGATCTTGTCCTTTTTTAAGTGGTAATTTAAACCAAACTGGCGGAGGCGGAACCGGCAGTAGCCACTGGTGGCCTAACAAACTTCGCATGAACATACTTCGTCAAAATTCATCGCTTTCCAATCCAATGGAGGCGGATTTTGATTATAAAAAAGAATTTGAAAGCCTAGACTTTGAAGCTTTAAAACAAGATTTAAGAGCGTTGATGACGGATTCTCAAGATTGGTGGCCAGCGGATTTTGGTCACTATGGGGGACTGTTTGTTCGTATGGCATGGCACAGTGCTGGAACCTATAGAGTAGGTGATGGTAGAGGAGGTTCCGGGACGGCTCAACAACGATTTGCTCCACTGAATAGTTGGCCTGATAATGTACTTTTAGATAGGGCAAGACGACTGCTTTGGCCAGTGAAGCAAAAGTATGGTAGAAAAATTTCCTGGGGGGATTTAATTATACTTTGCGGAAATGTGGCATTGGAATCTATGGGCTTTAAAACCTTTGGTTTTGCTGCTGGTCGTGTGGATGTATGGGAGCCCGCAGAGGACGTGTACTGGGGATCTGAAAAGACCTGGTTAACCTCGGAGCGTTATACGGGGAAAAGGGATTTGGAAGATCCTCTAGCGGCGGTCGTAATGGGACTTATCTATGTTGATCCTGAAGGGCCCGATGGAAACTGGGATCCACTTGCTGCGGCGGTGGATATTAGAGAAACTTTCGGAAGGATGGCTATGGATGATTATGAAACGGTAGCGCTGATAGCTGGAGGGCATACCTTCGGAAAAACCCATGGTGCTGCATCACCGAAAGAATATGTAGGGCCAGAGCCAGAGGCAGCTCCTATAGAGCAACAAGGACTTGGCTGGAAGAATAGTTTTGGAACTGGAGTAGGCGCACACGCCATTGGTGGTGGGCCTGAAGTTACCTGGACACAAACCCCTACCCAGTGGGATAATAGCTTCTTTAGAAACTTGTTCGAATATGAGTGGGATCCACATATCAGTCCAGCTGGAGCTAGACAATGGATTGCAAGAGATGCAGAAGAAAACACGCCTGATGCCCACGATCCTAATAAAAAACACCGGCCAACGATGCTTACTACAGATCTTTCTTTGCGAATGGATCCTGAGTACGGTAAAATTTCAAGACATTTTTACGAGAACCCTGATGAGTTCGCCGATGCCTTTGCGCGTGCGTGGTTTAAGTTAACCCACCGTGATATGGGACCAACAAGCCGTTATTTAGGTCCTGAAATTCCTAAGGAAGAATTGATTTGGCAAGATCCGATTCCAGCGGTGGATCATCCCTTAGTGGAGCAGGCTGATGTGGATGCCTTAAAACAAAAAATTGCAGAATCTGGTCTGACCATACCTGAGCTTGTGTCTACCGCTTGGGCTTCTGCTTCGAGTTTCCGAGGATCAGATAAACGCGGTGGAGCCAATGGTGCTAGAATTCGATTAGCTCCTATGAAAGATTGGGAAGTGAACAATCCAGCGCAACTTAGCAAGGTGTTGAATGTCTTGGAGAACATCCAAAAAGAATTCAACGCCTCCCAAAGATCTGGTAAAAAAGTCTCTTTGGCCGACCTTATTGTCTTAGGGGGTAGTGTTGGTGTTGAAATTGCTGCTAAAAAAGCGGGGTATGATGTGCAGGTGGAATTCACCCCAGGACGCATGGATGCTTCTCAGGATCAAACGGATATCGTTCAGTTTGAATACCTAAGACCTGCTGCTGATGGGTTTAGAAACTATCGAAGAACGAAATTTAAAGTTTCCACAGAAGAATTGCTTATCGACAAAGCGCAGTTGCTTACTTTGACCGCTCCTGAGCTAACGGTACTAGTGGGTGGAATGCGCGCATTGAATACCAATTATGATGGTTCTAAGCATGGAATCTTTACCGATCGACCAGAGACCCTAACCAATGATTTCTTTGTTAACTTACTTAGTATGAGAACGGTTTGGGAACCGATCTCTGAGGATGAAGAACTTTTTGAGGGGCGTGATCGTACCACAGGTGAACTTAAGTACACCGCTACACGAGCAGATTTGATCTTTGGTTCGAACTCGGAACTTCGTGCCTTAGCGGAGGTGTACGGTAGTGATGATGCGCAAGAAAAATTTGTTCATGATTTTGTTCGAGCATGGACCAAGGTGATGAATCTTGATCGTTTTGAACTGATCTAACAAAGTGTCCATAATTATGAAAGATCCGGAGCTGTAAAAGGCTTCGGATTTTTTTTATAAGAAGCTTCTTTAAATGATAGAAACGCCTAATATTACCGAGTGTCATCATTCCAAATTTCCCAAGCTGCTTCGGCTTGAAGCTTAAGCATTTGATAACCGTTTACCGCTGTGGCGCCCTTCTCTTGGGCGTGCTTCATAAAACTGGTTGTTTCTGGATTGTAAATAAGATCATAAACCAGGTGATCTGCGGTGATGTATTGGTAGGGGATCGCAGGCTTGTCTTCTACATTGGGAAAGGTTCCAAGGGGGGTACAATTGACAATTACCTTATACTGCGCTATGATTTCTTTATTTAGCTGCTCGTAGCTCCATTTATCTTCCGCGGCAGTTCGTGAGACTTTTTGGCAAGTTAAACCTAATGAATTTAACGCAAATTCTACGGCTTTGGACGCGCCTCCAGTACCAAGAATGAGCGCCTTTCGGTGCCCACTTTTTAGGTGCGGTGCGA
>NZ_DATGNU010000089.1:0-4153 GCF_035306585.1 Galbibacter sp. | reverse complement strand
GAATACTCTAACATTTATGGAAGCTACTGTTACAACAGGTTCTGAAGAAAAAGTATGGAGTGGTGGAAATCAACCGATGGGAGCCAGCTATGGAAAGATGATGATCTGGTTCTTTATCTTATCTGATGCACTTACTTTTTCTGGATTTTTATCCGCTTATGGTTTTTCTCGTTTTAAATTTATTGATAGTTGGCCAATAGCCGATGAAGTGTTTAATCACTTCCCATTCCTACATGGTGTAGATGCACCAATGTACTACGTGGCTCTAATGACTTTTATATTGATTTTCTCCTCGGTGACAATGGTACTTGCTGTTGATGCTGGACATCAAATGAAAAAAGCAAAAGTCACTTTCTATATGTTACTTACCATTATTGGTGGTTTGATATTCTTAGGTTCTCAAGCTTGGGAGTGGAAAAACTTTATTAATGGACAATACGGAGCTATTGAGACGACCTCTGGACGAATTTTCCAATTTGTCGATGCGAGTACCGGAGAGCGCGTTGCACTTGCAGATTTTGCGGTTTCGTTAGACGGAGATCGCATTACCCATACAGCAAACAAAGGTATTTGGTTTGAATCAGAACGATCGCTTACATCATTTTCATTAGAGGAAGTGATTACTGGTTTTGAAGCGAACCCCAATATTGTCGTAAGAACTGAGACAAATGCGCCCGAGGGCGGTAAAGTGATTTTAGACCGCCAACAAACTGCAGAAACATTGGCTAAGGCTACTGCAGTGGTTGAAGGTGCGAACCTAGTTCACAATGAATACGGACATCCATTATTCGCTAACTACTTTTTCTTTATTACTGGTTTCCACGGATTCCACGTATTTACTGGGATATGTATTAACATTCTGATTTTCTTCAATGTTATTTTAGGAACGTACGAAAGAAGAAATAGTTACGAAATGGTAGAAAAGGTAGGTCTGTACTGGCACTTTGTTGACCTTGTATGGGTCTTTGTATTTACCTTCTTCTATCTTGTATAATTAATATTACTAATTAAAATGGCACACGTACACGAATCAAATACCAAAAGAATCTGGAATGTATTTATTATACTTTCTGTCATCACATTAGTTGAAGTTGTTCTTGGTATCATTAGACCTGCATCACTAGAGGCACACATTTTAGGAATGAAAATTCTAAACTGGATCTTCATCATTTTGACTGTCATTAAGGCTTATTATATTGCTTGGGCATTTATGCACTTAGAAGGCGAAAAGAGTAGTATGAGATGGAGTGTGGTATTACCACTTATTATTTTAATACCTTATTTGATATTTATAATCCTGGTAGAGGGTGATTATACGCATGAGGTTCTCAAACACGGCTTTCAGAGCTGGGATTTCTAATACTTTAACAATACATTAGAGGCGGTTTTAGACCGTCTTTTTTATTTTTGTAGATTGATAATTCATGCCGAGCCAAATGAAGAAATATATTGTTCTTAGTATACTGTTAATACTTCCTATTGCAGTGTACATTTTCTTTTCCTCAGGTGTTAACAACTTTGGAAGATTACCTGTTTTACACGGTCCAGTTCAAGAATTGGCCGGTCTAGAAGATCACAATGGGGAACAAGTAGCGTTTACCAATCAAATCACCATACTTATCTTCTTAGGAAGTGATCTTAGTTCCCATAAACTAAACGCTTTTAATCTGAATCAAAAGATTTATAAGCGTTTTAATGGTTTTCAGGATTTTCAAATGATCGCACTGTTGCCAAACCAAGCAAGAGAACAAGTGGATACACTTCGTCAAGAGCTCAGTGGTTTTACTGATATTAAAAATTGGCACTTTGTATATGGATCGGAGCAGAGGATCAAAGATGTGTTTAATAGCCTTCGTTCACCATACAATCTTGATAAGACGCTTTACACCCCTTATGCTTTTATAATAGATAAGGATGCTTCCTTAAGAGGACGTACTGATGATAAAGATACCCAGGAGCCTGTTTTTGGTTACGACGCTACCTCTGTGGCCGTTTTACACAATAAAATGGTGGATGATGTAAAGGTAATACTAGCAGAATACCGCCTTGCCCTACGAAAGAACGGGAATGCAAGCAGTAGGGAATCTTATCTGAAGATGCCCAATAAAAAAGACTCGAAATAATCTTAAATAATGGTGTGTTGTGAAAAATAAATCTTACATATTAGTTGGTTTTGTGATCCTGGTATTTGGGATCTATTTTGTTCCTAAAATTGTGAGCCGTATCCAAAATGGGACTGTGGTTGATACCAATAGACATGCCATTGGTAAAGAAACAGCCTCCAGTAAGAGTTTAGTAGAAATCGGAAAAGTGCCCCATTTTGAACTTGTGAACCAGAACAATGATACCATCACAAACGATCATTATCGAGGTAAGGTGTATTTGGTTGAATTTTTCTTTACCAGCTGCCCAACTATTTGTCCAATTATGAACTCCAATTTGGTGAAGCTTCAAAATGCCTTTAGACGGTCTTCGGAAGAATTTGGCATAGCATCCTTTACTATTGATCCTACAACTGATACTCCAGAGGTGTTAAAGGCTTATGCGGATAAACACGAGGTTAGAAATCCGAATTGGCATTTGATGACAGGAGACAGAGAGAAGATCTATAAACTAGCCAACACGGGCTTTAATCTCTATGCTGGTATTAATCCAAATGCTGAGGGCGGTTTTGAACATTCTGGCTTTTTTGCATTAGTGGATAAAAAAGGGTATATCCGTTCAAGAGTAGATAATTTTGGAAATCCTATTGTATATTATGACGGTACACAAGAAGGCGGAGTGAAGATGTTGGAACAAGATATTAGATTGCTTTTAAATCAAGAATAATGGAGCAAAAAATAACATCGGAGAGGCGCTATAAAAAGTGGATTGTTGCTTTTTCAATTGCCATTCCACTATTGGTAGCTATTTTATTTGGTGTTAAAATTCCAAACGCAACCCCTTTAACCTTTTTACCTCCAATATACGCGAGTATTAATGGCTTTACAGCTATATTGCTAGTGATAGCGTTCTTTGCTATTAAGTCAGGTAAAATGAAGTTGCATCAGCGTTTAATGAAAACTTGTATTATACTATCAGTGGCTTTTTTAGCCATGTATATGGCTTATCATATGACTTCGGATTCTACTCCTTTCGGTGGTAGAGGTTGGGTTAGAAATGTATACTTTTTTATTTTAATATCTCATATTTTACTGTCCATTGTAATTATTCCTTTAGTGCTGATTACCTTTGTTAGAGGCCTTTTTGGAGAGTATAAAAGGCATGCAAAAATAGCGCGATATACTTTTCCATTATGGTTATATGTAGCGATCAGTGGTGTAGTTGTGTATTTAATGATTTCACCCTATTATGTCAATTAGTTTAAAATTATAAGTTATGAATTGGTTCAAAACACTCATTGTTATCCTATTACTTTTGCTGACTCCGGAATTGATGTCAGCGCAATGTGCTATGTGTAGAGCCGCATTAGAGACTGGCGGAGGTGAGGCAATGGCTAAAGGTGTCAATAATGGAATCATGTATTTAATGGCAGTCCCTTATATATTATTAGCAGTAGTCGGCTTTTTTATTTTTAAGCGAATGAAGTAATTTTATTTCTCAACCTTTAAAATGCTTTATTTTAAAGGAGTAAGGTGAGAAAAAACGAATTTACCCCTAGTTTTTAACAAATATTTTTCATTTTTGTTGTAACAATTCAAAGACTTCGGGGTCTTATAGGTGTATCTATAACATGAGAAGTCTTTTAATTTAAAGAGGACGACGCAACCAAAACTATAGAAAACCTAACCATCATGATCGAAATAAAAGACCTTCATAAGTCTTACCACATGGGGAGTAATTCTCTTCATGTTCTTAAAGGAATAAATTTTAATGTCAAGGAAGGAGAGCTTGTAGCAATTATGGGTTCATCCGGTTCGGGTAAATCTACTTTACTTAATATCCTTGGGATGTTGGATAGTTTGGATGAAGGAGAATACATACTTGATGGCGTACCCATTAAGAATCTTAATGAAACCAAGGCTGCAAATTATCGCAATAAATTTCTAGGCTTTATTTTTCAATCATTTAATCTTATCAATTACAAATCAGCATGGGAAAATGTTGCTTTGCCGCTTTATTATCAAGGAGTCAATAGAAAAGAACGAAAAGA
>NZ_DATGNU010000088.1:0-12977 GCF_035306585.1 Galbibacter sp. | reverse complement strand
GTGGTTGTTGAAACAGATCTACGACAAGGGTTTAATGTATAAAGGATATACCATTCAGCCATATTCACCAAAGGCTGGAACAGGTTTGAGTTCACATGAGCTTAACCAACCCGGAGCCTATCAGGATGTAACCGATACCTCTATCGTGGCACAGTTTAAAGCAAAACAAGATAGTTTGCCAGCGTTTTTAAAAGGTCATGGTGCCGTTTATTTTTTAGCTTGGACGACCACGCCTTGGACCCTGCCTTCCAATACGGCACTTACTGTTGGGCCGAAGATTGATTACGTACTAGTAAAAACATACAATCAATATACCCTTGAACCTATCAATGTGGTTCTAGCAAAGCCATTGTTAGGCAAGCTCTTTAGTGGTAAGTACCAACAGGTGGAGGATCAACAGGCTTTGGAGCGTTTTAAAGAAAGTGATAAAAAAATACCTTACCTGGTGGTAAGCCAAGGGAAAGGAGCTGATTTAGTTGGTGCAACCTATGAGCAATTGTTAACCTACGCCTTGCCCTATCAACATCCAGAAAATGCATTTAGAGTTATTGCAGGGGACTTTGTGACCACGGAAGATGGAACTGGTATTGTGCATACCGCTCCTACATTTGGTGCTGATGATGCCAAGGTTGCTAAGGAGGCTATTCCTGAGATACCACCGATGTTGGTATTAGATGAAAATGGCAACCCAGTTCCACTGGTTGACCTGCAAGGTAGGTTTAGAACCGAACTTGATGAAATCGGAGGAAAGTACGTAAAGAATGAGTACTATGAGGATTCAGAGGTTCCTGAGCGTTCTGTAGACGTCGAAATCGCTATTAAATTAAAAGAAGAAAATAAAGCCTTTAAGGTTGAAAAATATGTACACAGTTATCCACATTGTTGGCGAACAGATAAACCCGTATTGTATTATCCTTTAGACTCATGGTTTATCAAAGTTACGCAGATGAAGGATCGCATGTATGAATTGAACCAAGAAATTAATTGGAAGCCAAAGGCTACCGGAGAAGGACGATTTGGTAATTGGTTGTTAAATGCCAATGATTGGAACTTATCACGTTCTAGGTTCTGGGGAATTCCACTTCCAATATGGCGGACTGAGGATGGTAAGCAGGAGGTGGTCATTGGATCACTTGAAGAATTAAAAGCTGAAATAGCCAAAGCGGTTGAAGCTGGAATAATGTCCTCCGATATTTATGAGGAATTTGTAGTTGGAGATATGAGCGAGGCCAACTACGATAAGGTAGATTTACATAAAAATGTTGTAGATAAAATCGTATTGGTTTCCTCCACTGGTGCTCCCATGTATAGAGAACCAGATCTGATCGATGTATGGTTTGATTCAGGATCTATGCCTTATGCACAGTGGCACTATCCTTTTGAGAATAAAGAGAAAATTGATAGTGGTGCGGCTTATCCAGCGGATTATATTGCGGAAGGGGTGGATCAAACACGCGGATGGTTTTATACCCTTCATGCCATTGGAACCATGGTGTTTGATTCGGTAGCATATAAAAATGTAGTCTCAAACGGACTTGTCTTGGATAAAAACGGCGTGAAGATGTCAAAGCGATTAGGTAATGCCGTAGATCCATTTAAAACATTAAAGGAGTTTGGGCCAGATGCCACACGTTGGTATATGATTTCTAATGCGAATCCTTGGGATAATTTAAAATTTAATTCTGAAGGTGTTGCTGAGGTTAGACGTAAGTTTTTTGGAACCTTATACAATACATATTCCTTCTTTAGTTTATATGCCAATATTGATAATTTCAGCTACAAAGAAGCGGATATCCCTTTAGCGGAGCGTCCAGAGATAGATCGTTGGATTCTTTCTGAACTAAATACCTTGATTCAAACAGTGGATCAGGCCTATGGAGATTATGAGCCTACACGCGCAGCTAGGGCAATTTCTGATTTTGTTCAAGAGAACCTGAGTAACTGGTATGTTCGTCTTAGTAGAAGGCGATTCTGGAAAGGGGAGTACGGACAAGACAAGATAAGTGCTTATCAGACGTTATACAATTGTTTAGTGACAGTGGCAAAGCTTTCATCGCCAATTGCGCCATTTTATATGGACCAGTTGTATAAGGATTTAGTAGGCGTTACTACTAAAGAAGAAGTAGAAAGTGTGCATTTGGCTGATTTTCCGGTTTTTGTCGACAACTTTGTTGATAAATCGTTAGAGGGCAAAATGGAGAAAGCTCAAATAATCTCATCCCTTGTGTTGTCACTGCGAAAAAAGGAGAAGATTAAAGTTCGTCAACCTTTGCAAAAGGTAATGATTCCGGTACTTGACCAGAAGCAACGTGATGAAATTAAGGGAGTTGAAGATCTAATAAAATCAGAAGTGAATGTTAAGGAAATCAGCTTAATCGATGATGCTTCAGGAATACTAATTAAACAAATTAAGCCTAATTTTAAGGTGTTAGGTCCACGTTTTGGTAAGGATATGAAGTTGATTTCTAGTGAGATAGGTAAATTAGGGCAAGAGGATATCCAGAAAATGGAGCGCGTTGGAGAAATTAATATGGTTATTAACGGAAAAGATGTAACTTTAGGAATTGATGAGGTAGAAATTTCATCGCAAGACATTGAGGGTTGGTTAGTAGCCAGTTCTGGTGCGATAACTGTAGCTTTAGATGTCACTATAACTGAAGAATTGCGTAACGAAGGTGTTGCTAGAGAGTTAGTGAACAGAATTCAGAATTTGCGTAAGGATTCTGGTTTTGAAGTGACAGATAAAATAGATGTAAAGCTTCAAAAGGACGGTTTTGTGGAAAAGGCTGTAGAGGACAATATAATGTACATTAAAGCAGAAACACTGACGGCACAACTGTATTTTGAAGATCATCTAGAAGAAGGTGTAGAAATTGCTTTTGATCAGGTGAATACTAAGTTAATTATTCAAAAACACAAGTAAGATGGAAACAGATGTAAAAGAAAGATACTCTGATAAAGATTTAGCAGAATTTAAAGCACTTATTGAAGCTAAAATAGAAAAAGCTTATCAGGATTTGGAACTTCTGAAAAGTGCTTACAAGAATGATGGAAATAATGGTACAGATGATACCTCTCCTACGTTTAAAGCCTTCGAGGAAGGTTCTGAAACAATGAGTAGAGAGGCGAATACTCAATTGGCTTTAAGACAAGAGAAATTCATTAGGGATCTTAAAAATGCGTTAGTTCGTATTGAAAACAAGACCTATGGTATTTGTAGAGTGACTGGTAAGTTGATCAATAAAGAGCGCCTTAAATTAGTGCCGCATGCTACCCTGAGTATTGAGGCTAAGAATATGCAATAGGTGGGAAAAGAACATATGAATTTCACAATAAAATAGAAAAACGCTTCTCTTCGAGGCGTTTTTTAGTTCTAACATGCGCGAACACTATTGGTGCAGGTCTCCTAACTACGGATTAATAGTGGGGAGTATTACCCCAGAGCAAGGGTGTCCATCCTGTGGAAGGATCTTAAAAAGGATGCTGGAGGCACCCCCGCCTCCCGAGCTTTATTGGCAAAAACTACCTACAAGGGCAAAGCGCTCCGGATAAAGTTTTACGACAAATCGAAGTGGTACGCTGCTGGGAAACAACACCGGAAATGTAGCAGATAGATAGAACGGAAACTAAAACAAACCAGTAGACCTCTCCTAGTAATGGCTGGTATATCATCTGAAGAAAAAGCTCTTGGTTGGTACATCACAAGTAAGTGAACTATTACAAACTGGCAGAGAAGAATCTTATCAAGCTAGAGGTTCAGAAATCCAGGGCTTGGCACGGAGCAAATACCAGTGGGATACAGCTAATAGTTCTATCTTTACCTCTACAATTACCACCGAAAATTGGAGCATAACAGGCTATGTATTGCCGTTTAGACTTACTTGCATTAGAAGGTAAGGAAGGGTCCCACCTGGATCCATACGCTGAGTGTTGTGAAAGGGAAGGTTGGAACTGCAATTAACCCCCATTTTTGGTAGCTGATCTAAAGGCCTTGAGTAACCCAATGAAAGCCCCTGGGGCTAATAGGCTATAAGATAATTTTGCCTTGGTCGAGCATCATTTTTAAGCTGATTAAAAGAGTGGTAATTAATTAACGACGTATTAAGAATAATATCCTTATTTTTATCACCTTTTTAATTTAGTTTCCAAAAGTATGTCATTAAAAAAAGCATCATTAATTATCGTACTGGTTTTGCTTATAGACCAGATTTCCAAGGTTTATATTAAAACCAATTTTGTATTGGGCGAATTTGTGGAGGTCTTCAGTTGGTTCAAAATCCTTTTTATAGAAAATGAAGGTGCTGCTTGGGGGACTAAAATTAGTGACCTCCTTCCATTTGTTTCTGATGAAACTGGAAAACTTTCCCTTACTATATTTCGTTTAATTGCTATTTGTGGAATTGGATACTGGCTTTACACCTCTATTAAAAAAGGAGGGACAAAAACGCTGATTTGGGCTCAGGCATTAATTTTTGCTGGCGCACTTGGAAATATCATAGATTCGGTATTTTACGGACTATTATTTGATGAAAGCTATGGGCAGGTCGCTACACTCTTCAGCGATAATCCGTATAGCAGCTTATTCCACGGAAGAGTAGTGGACATGTTGTATTTTCCCCTTATCGACACCGTTTGGCCACAATGGGTACCTTGGTTAGGCGGAAAGGAACTTCGATTCTTTGAGCCCGTATTCAATATTGCCGATACTGCTATTAGTACCGGTGTCGGTATATTAATTGTCTTTAACAAAAAGGCTTTCCCTCATGAGGATTAGAAGAAGTGCTTAAAATTTCAAAACGCCCTGTGGTGTAATGCAATAATCTAGCGGAATATCATTAGGGTTTACATCTGTAATGGTATCTTCTGCTGGGAAGAAGGACAAACCGACCTTAAGAGTTTCTGGCTTACACTGTGCCAAGAATCGATCGTAAAATCCTTTTCCGTATCCAATACGATTCCCTTTTTGATCATAGGCTAAAAGCGGGATAAATACCACCTCTATCTGATGGACAGGAATTGCTATGCCATGCTCTGGTTCAGGAATGCCATAGTCGTTTGCCTTTATTACGGTACTATCGGTTAGCAGGTAATGCGAAAGGGATGCATTTTTAAAATCACTCTTGGAGAGCAGCACATTTTTATCTTTCCCCTGTAATACACTTAAGAGAAAATCAGTATTGACCTCTTTTTGGCTTATAATACTTAAAAAAAGATGATAATTTTGGTAATCCCAGAGTTTGTCAAATTTTAAAGCCTGATTTGCAATATCGATGCTGAATTGCTCTATTTGGTCCTCGGAGAGTTGTGCGCGTTTATTTTTATATAAGGTACGAAGTGTTGCTTTGCGCATTTTATACTTTTTCAAACATCTCCTCAAGTTCACCAAGGGAAATGGGTTTTACCCAATAATCCGAAACTTCTTCGAATTCCTTTGCCCGCTGAATGTCATCTGGGTTAATTGATGAGCTTACCACATATAGGGTGATTGGACGATCCATCTTTGATTTTATCTTCACGAACTCCTCTAGAAATTGCCAACCATCCATCACAGGCATGTTTAGATCTAGCAATATAACTTGTGGGATTTTCTCTTTTTCAGGTTGGTCAAATATATCTTTGAAGTAGCTAAATGCTTCACTGCCATTTTCAAAGACCAAGAACTCTTTGCATAATTTCTTGATATCCAATAAACGGGATAACATTTTCACATAAAGCTTATCGTCATCAATAATACAGGCTAGGTCAATTTTATGATTCATTTGTATTAAGTTAGGGGTATTTTATAATGGACAAATCATTAAGTCTTTATCTTAACATTCCATACCAGCTGCTTTTGTTTTATTGTTTGTATCACCATGTGAAATGCAATTTTAACAGTAATTATCCTTTGGCTCGCATGTCCTTTACGAGCTTTTGATCGCTAAGCGCTGGCTATGCAATGATACGAAAATTTTCAGTTACAATCTATCTTATATGGGCGATATTGTTGTTTTCCGTATTCTTAACCTTCTTAAAATGCTACTTGATATTTATCTCATTCTGGGCACTTCCCTAAAAAAGTCCTGGACTTGTAACATGGATCAAACTGACTCCTGAGGTGTTACCAGCTTTAAAGGTGGGTGACATCTGGTATTTCTGCGGCATGGATGGCGTACTTATGAGCGCTAAAGAAGCTGATTTTAAGAATTACACCAATCCATTAAGATTATATGATTATTGAAGTATCTTTGTGTTGAAAACTCAGAGTTGATGACCAAAGCGCCTATTGACATACAACTTCAGACCCTTCCTGACAACCCTGGGATCTACCAGTTTTTGGATAAGGAGGGTAAAATTATTTATGTAGGAAAGGCTAAAAATCTAAAGAAAAGGGTGTCTTCTTACTTTCGTCAGCATCATGAAAATGGCAAGACTAGAGTGCTGGTTAAGAAGATTCATCGTATTGATCATATCGTTGTTCCTACCGAGACAGATGCATTATTATTAGAGAACAACCTGATAAAAAAATATCAGCCTCGATATAATGTCCTTCTTAAGGATGATAAAACCTATCCCTGGATATGCATTAAAAACGAGCGTTTTCCTAGAATATTTACAACCCGCAACCTTATTAAAGACGGTTCGGAATATTTTGGTCCTTATACAAGCATGAGGACCGTACGCACTTTACTCGATCTAATTAAGGAGCTTTATAAGATACGCACCTGTTCTTATGACCTCTCTAAAGAAAAAATAGCACAAGGGCGTTTTAAAGTTTGCTTGGAATACCATCTTGGAAATTGTTTGGGACCTTGTGAGGGCTATCAAAGCCACAAGGAATATCAAGAACAGATTACAGCCGTAAGAGAAATTCTAAAAGGGAATTTTAAAGATTCCATTTATCGATTTAAAAATAAAATGAATTTGTTGGCCCAACAAATGAAGTTTGAGGAAGCTCAGGAGTTTAAAGAAAAAATCGAAATCCTAGAAAACTATCAATCCAAATCTACTATTGTAAATCCTAAGATCAACAATGTGGATGTGTTCTCTGTGGTTAGTGACCAAGAATACGGTTATGTGAATTTTTTACAAATATCTTTTGGATCCATCATTCGAGCGCATACCATTGAGATGAAGAAGAAGCTCGATGAAAGTGATCGAGAGCTTCTAGAACTTGCTATAACAGAATTGCGTTCAAGATTCAACTCCTTGTCAAAAGAAATCCTAGTCCCTTTTCAGGTTGATGTGGTAAAGGATGTGAAAGTGAGTGTTCCTAAATTGGGGGATAAAAAACGGATTTTGGAACTCTCTGTTCGCAATGCCAAATTGTACCGCCAAGAACGTTTTAAACAATTAAAAATCACAGATCCCGATCGCCATGTAAAAAGAATTATGGCACAAATGAAAAAGGACCTTCGCTTAAATGTAGAACCCCGACATATCGAGTGTTTTGATAATTCAAATATTCAAGGAACCAACCCTGTGGCCGCTTGTGTTGTTTTTAAAGACGGGAAACCTAGTAAGAAGGATTATCGCCATTTTAACATTAAAACTGTAGAAGGACCAGATGATTTTGCCTCCATGGAAGAGGTGGTCCATCGGCGCTATAAAAGACTGATCGACCAAGACGAGCCGTTACCGCAACTGATTGTGATTGATGGTGGTAAAGGGCAGTTGTCCTCTGCCTTAAAAAGTTTAGATCGCTTGGGACTTAGGAATAAAATTGCTATTATTGGAATTGCAAAACGTTTGGAAGAGATATACTATCCAGGTGATTCCATCCCCTTATACCTAGACAAAAAATCTGAAACACTTAAAATTATTCAGCAGCTTAGAAATGAAGCTCATAGATTTGGAATTACATTTCATCGTCAAAAAAGAAGTAAGGCAGCGATTAATTCTGAACTTTTGCAAATTAAAGGAGTAGGGGAAAAAACGGCCACCCAGCTGTTAAAGAAATTTAAATCTGTCAAACGAATAAAAGCAGCCACCAAGGAAGAAATTAGTGAACTGGTAGGGGGAGCAAAGGCTGAAATCATATATAACGCATTACAAAAAATATCGAACCAATGAGCATCCACAAAACGATCTTCCCTATGATGTTTTTCGCCCTGATAGGGGTGTTTACTAGCGCTGCCCAGGAGCATAATCCCGACGATCCTAAGGTTGGTTTGGTTTTAAGTGGAGGGGGCGCTAAAGGACTTGCTCATATTGGCGCATTAAAAGCTATCGAGGAGGCAGGGATTCGTGTGGATTATATAGGAGGGACAAGTATGGGAGCCATTGTTGGATCGCTGTACGCGGCTGGTTATTCTGCTAAGCAACTAGATTCCATCTTTAGGGTTACCAATTTCGATGTCTTATTACAAGACCAAATTCCAAGGAGTTCCATGTCTTTTTACGAAAAGCGTAATTATGAGACCTATATTGGTGCATTGCCATTCAATGATTTTAAAGTATCCCTTCCTACTTCGTTATCGAAAGGGCAAAATCTTTATAACCTTTTGACCAAGTTGTTTTTTAATGTTGAAGGGATCAATGATTTTAATAAACTCCCCATACCTTTCTTCTGTATGGCTACAGATGTTGAGACAGGAGATCCTATTAAATTAGATCAAGGATATCTTCCAAAGGCGGTGGCCGCAAGTGCAGCCATTCCTTCGTTTTTTGAGCCTGTAATTTATCAAGATAAACTTCTAGTGGACGGTGGAGTTGTCAATAACTACCCAGTGGATGAGGTCCTTGAAATGGGAGCAGATATTATCATTGGAGTGGATGTTCAGGATTCCTTGCTTAAAAGAGATAAGTTAAAATCTGCTACAGACGTTTTGGTGCAAATTAACTATTACAACACTATCAATGCCATGTCTGAAAAACTGAAAAAGACGGATGTACATATCAAACCAGACATTACAGGCTTTGATGTTTTGTCCTTTGGTAAAGGAGCGGATATTATTCAAAGTGGTTATCAGGCGGCAGTCAATAAGTTAAGTACCCTTGATAGTATTGCAGAACTTCAGATTTTAAAGCCAAAGCCAAGAAGTCCTGAAAGGGTCAAGGATAGCTTTCTTATAAGTAAAATGATATTTAAAGGAAATGAAAAATATACCAGGGCTTATTTGAAAGGAAAACTCAGGTATACCACCGAACAATATACCACTTTTGATGAAATTGAAACAGGAATGAGTAATTTGGCAGCAACGGATAACTTTAGAAGTGTGCGCTATGAATTTCGTCCTATGGACAAAGGGTATGAAATGGTCGTTCCTGTAGTGGAAACCCAGAATGATATGCTCTTAAAGTTTGGTCTACATTATGATGGTTTATACAAAACGGCAGGTCTTATCAACCTGACTCGTAAACATTTACTTTTTGATGACGATGTTGCATTTTTAGATTTTATATTAGGAGACAACATTCGCTATAATTTTCATTATTATTTGGATAAAGGGTTTTATTGGAGTTATGGAATTAAGTCCAGGCTCAATACCTTTGATAAAGATGTGAATTATAGAATGATAAATGAAGACCTCGAACTCTTGTATCCTGATTTAAATCGCTTGGATATTGAAATGCTCGATCTGACCAATCAGATTTATATGCAGACCGTTTGGAAGGAAGAGTTTACGCTTGGAATTGGATTGGAGCACAAACTTATCGAAATAGATTCTAAAACTGTAGCCGAGGAAGGAGGCGACGAGATCGAGTTAGAAAAAGGAAACTTCTTTAGTACCTATGGGTATGTGCGATTCGATAGCCTGGATGATAAATACTTTCCAACCCATGGTTTTCTTTTCGAGGGTGATTTTCATTGGCTTGTGATGCAAAGTGGGTATAAAGGAGACTTTTCGCCATTTTCTATAGCAAAAGCTAAAATGGGATTTGCCACACCGATTACCCATAATTTATCGTTTGATCTATTTACAGAAGGAGGGTTTCACCTTGGAAATTCAGAAGTGGAATCCCTTAGGTTTATCTTAGGTGGTTGGGGAAATGACTTTATCAATAACATCACCCCATTTCTTGGATATGATTTTGTAAGTTTTGGCGGAAACGGTTATGTAAAGGCTACTTTTAATGCCGATTGGGAATTCTTTAAAAACAGTCACTTAAATGTGACGGCGAATTTTGCCAATGCTGGTAATGATATATTCGAATCAGGAGAATGGTTCACGCTACCGGACTATACGGGGTATTCTGTGGGTTATGGATATGAATCCATTATCGGTCCAATTCAAGCCAAGTTCAATTGGTCTCCAGAGATGAATGAAAAATTCTTAACATTTAGCGTCGGATATTGGTTTTAAGGTAATTTTTGATGTGATCTTGGTAAATTATTACGATATTTGTAATAATTCAAACGTTTGCGTTATGCCTTTTTATCACAAATTAGGGGAGATACCACATAAGCGTCATACGGCTTTTAGAAAGCCAGATGGCAGTTTATATTATGAGCAGTTATTTGGAACGGTTGGATTTGAGGGGATGTCTTCCATTTTATACCATATTCACCGGCCAACGCAGGTAAAGGCCATCGGCAAAGCAGTTGATGTGGCACCTAAGATTGCCGTAAAGAATAATATTCAATCCTATTGTTTTCATGGTTTTAAGGTAAGTGCAGAAGATGATTATTTAGAAAGTAGAACGCCCATACTTACTAATAAGAATTGTACAATTGCTTTAGCAGCGCCACGCAAATCAACCAAAGATTACTTTTATAAGAATGCTGATGCTGATGAATTAATTTTTGTGCATCAAGGCAAAGGAAAGCTAAGAACCCAACTCGGCAACCTTGATTTTGATTATGGAGACTACTTAGTTATTCCCAGAGGAGTGATCTATAAGATGGACTTTGAAAATCACGAGAATAGGTTGTTTATAGTCGAGTCGAATAGGCCTATTTACACCCCTAAACGTTACCGAAATTGGTTTGGTCAATTATTAGAACATTCCCCATATTGTGAACGAGACATCCGCAGGCCTTATGAATTGGAACACTATGATGTAAAGGGTGATTTTACTATTAAAATAAAAAAGGAACAATCGTTGTTTGATGTCATCTATGCCAGTCATCCCTTCGATGTCGTGGGATATGATGGGTATAATTTTCCCTATGCTTTAAGCATTCACGACTTTGAACCCATAACAGGCAGAATACATCAACCACCACCTGTTCACCAGACTTTCGAGACAGATGCTTTTGTGGTATGCAGCTTTGTGCCACGATTATATGACTATCATCCAGATTCCATACCAGCACCTTATAATCACAGTAATATTGATTCTGATGAGGTTCTATATTATGTGGATGGTGATTTTATGAGCAGAAACCACATTGAGAAAGGGTATATTTCATTGCACCCAGCAGGAATCCCACATGGTCCGCACCCTGGCGCAGTGGAACGAAGTATTGGGGTAAAAGAAACAAAAGAATTGGCAGTAATGGTCGACACCTTTGAGCCCCTACGCGTCACCGAGCAAGCTATTGAGATTTCCGATGGATCCTATCATCAATCATGGTTGGAATAATGGGAGTAAAATTTTATCTAGCCATAGGGGCACATCTTCGAGCGATGTGGTAATGACGTTCTCTTGTAATGAGCGATTGGAATATATTTTTAACCGTTTAAACTTAATTGAAATGTCAACTGATACAACATCTTTAAAATTAAAAAAAGAAGTAGAAGAAGCAGAAGATTTTCTTCCGCTTCTTGGAACAGACTATATCGAATTATATGTAGGGAATGCGAAACAGTCTGCCCTATATTATCAAGCAGCATGGGGTTTTCAACCATTGGCCTTTTCTGGGCTGGAAACAGGGAATAAGCAACAAGCTTCTTATGTGCTAGTACAAGATAAAATCCGATTGGTTTTAACATCCCCTTTAAAAGAAGGCGGGCCTATTAATAGGCATATTGATAAACATGGTGATGGTGTTAAAGTGGTTGCACTCTGGGTAGATGATGCCAAAAAGAGCTATCGGGAAACGATAAAAAGAGGAGCGCGTAGTTATATGGAGCCCAAGACCCTAGAAGATGAGAATGGTTCGGTGGTGCTCTCAGGAATTCATACCTACGGAGAAACGGTACATGTATTTGTCGAACGTAAACACTACCACGGGGCTTTTATGCCAGGTTTTAAGCCTTGGAATCCTTCCTATAAGCCAGCGGAAACAGGGTTGAAATATATCGATCACTTAGTTGGAAATGTCGGGTGGAATGAAATGGGAAAATGGTGTGATTTTTACGCTCATGTAATGGGGTTTGCACAACTGGTTTCTTTTGATGATAAGGATATCTCCACAGATTACACCGCTTTAATGAGTAAAGTGATGAGTAATGGAAATGGTCGTATTAAGTTTCCAATTAATGAACCTGCAGAAGGAAAAAAGAAATCCCAAATTGAGGAATATATAGAGTTTTACAATGGGGCTGGGGTGCAGCATGTGGCTTTGGCGACTGATAACATTATTGAAACAGTTAAAAAGCTGCAACAACGTGGTGTAGAATTTTTAAAAGTCCCTTCAACTTATTACGAGACCGTTTTGGATAGGGTTGGACAGATAGACGAAGATTTAGAACCTTTAAAAGAATTAGGAATTCTCATTGATCGGGACGACGAAGGATACCTTTTACAACTCTTTACCAAACCAGTTTTAGATCGTCCTACTATGTTTTTTGAAATAATTCAGAGAAAAGGCGCAAAATCTTTTGGAAAAGGAAATTTTAAAGCCCTTTTTGAGGCAATCGAAAGGGAACAAAAGTTACGAGGAACACTATAAACAAGCTTTTTTATTGATAATTCGGTAATTAGAAACGAAACAAATTGAATTCTTAGTGTTAAAAAAGTTAAACTTAGCTAATGTACTTGTATAACATAACTTATGTGTTAACTTTGCGCTCGCAAATGGGGTGGTGCCCATTGCAGACTTTAAGTAAAGTTTTCATAATTTAAAGTTTTGGTTGGTTAATGAAAAAAACTCGGCTTCGGTCGAGTTT
>NZ_DATGNU010000087.1:0-15130 GCF_035306585.1 Galbibacter sp. | reverse complement strand
GCAAAGCTATATAAATTAAACGAATTAGGCATATTTTTTGTATTTTTGCATGCTTTAACCTTTAGTTGAAAGTAATAAATAGATTATATGACAGACAAAAGAGTATTATTTGTCGCTTCTGAGATGGTTCCTTATTTGCCTGAGAACGAGGTCTCCTCGATGGCTTATGAGAGTCCTAGGATGGTGAATGACAGAGGTGGACAGATACGAATCTTTATGCCCAGATTTGGAAACATTAATGAACGAAGGCATCAATTACATGAAGTAATTCGTTTATCAGGAATGAACCTTGTGGTCAATGATATGGATATGCCTTTGATTATAAAGGTAGCTTCCATTCCAAAGGAGAGAATTCAGGTTTATTTTATCGATAACGAAGAATACTTCAAACGTAAAGCGACCTTTTCAGATGAGAATGGAGATCTATTTCCTGACAATGATGAACGGGCTATTTTCTTTGCCAAAGGTGTGGTAGAGACGGTTAAAAAACTCAACTGGAATCCCGATATTATTCACGTTCATGGGTGGATGGCTTCCTTGTTACCGTTATATCTTAAAAAATACTATCGGGATGAGCCACTTTTTGCAGAGAGTAAAATTGTGACATCGGTTTACAACAAAGGTTTTGAGGGTACGTTAGATAAAGGAATGCTCGATAAGATTAAATTTGACGGTATAGATCAAAAGGATGTTGCCGCACTTGAAACGCCCAATTACAGTAACTTATTGAAAGTGGCTGTTGATCATTCGGATGCGGTTGTGGTGGCATCTGAGGAATTGCCAGAGGATTTAAAAAAGCATTTAGACTCGTTAAGCAAACCCGTCTTAGGGCATGTTCCAATTTTTGAATTTGAGGATGCCTACACCAATTTTTACCAGACTAAAGTATTAAGTTAATCCAGAGGATTCCAGAGATGATAAAAAATATTTTAAAAAGCAATGTTTTAGTAACACTACTTGTGATGAGTGGTGTTATTTTTTTTACAGCTTGTGAGCGGGACTACAACACCATAGGCGTTGATATTGTCGATGATGGTTCGACGAATATCAAAAAGATCAGCTATGATGTCCAGGCGTATAATAGAAAGTTGTCAGCTGTAAGAACTGATGGATTGAGTGGTTATCAGCTAGCCGATTATGAGCATCCAATCTTTGGAGTTCAGAAAGCCTCTTTTGCTTCTCAATTATCACTTCCAAATTCCAACCCGACCTTTGGAGATGTTTCTCAAGCAAATGAAGACTCTTCTGCTGACAATCAGGAAAACGAAACGGTCACAGAGGTGTACCTTCATATACCATTCTACAGCACCCTTGTCAGTGATACCATTAGTGATCAATCCTCGAATCCTAAAGATTATAGGGTAGATTCCATATTTGGGAACATAAATGCAACCTTCAACATAAAGGTGAATGAATATACAAAATATTTAAGAGCATTGGATCCAGAGACTAATTTCCAAGAGGCTAAGGCGTATTATTCTAACGAAGATCCTACAGCCTTTATCGCTACGGTACTCTTTGATGGTGAAATGGAAGTTAATCAAGAAGAATTGCTTTTCTTTGATAATGAGGATGATCCAGATACACCTGATGAAGATGAATCTGAAGTTCCTTCGGAGCGATTGGCCCCGCGTCTGCGTATTCCACTTAACACACAGTTTTTCCAGGAAAAGGTAATTGATAATGAAGGCAAAAGCCCATTGTTAAGTGCAAATAATTTCCAGGAATACCTAAGAGGTATATATGTTAGTATGGAGACCTCCAATAATGACTTGGCGATGCTACTTGATCTTGCCAATGGTTATGTAGAGGTGCATTACCAATATGATGATACCAATAGCGATGGGGAGGCCATTGTCTCTGAAAAATCGCTAAAACTCAGCCTTAACGCAAATACAGCAAACAAAGTAAACTATCTTAGCCAGGATCCCTATCCACAAGAAATCGCGGAACAGTTTACCAATCAAGATGCCTCTAGATTGTATTTGCATGGTGGTTCAGGTTCCATCGTAGAGGTCGATATCTCAAACGGCAGTGGAAATGCCTTAAACGAGCTCCAAGAAGCCAGATCCAAAGGATGGTTGATCAATGAAGCTAGCTTGGTGTTTTATGTGGATGAAACGGCCCTAGGGCAAGAAGGCGTAGCAACCCTTCCAAAGAGAATTTACCTCTATGATTATCAAAATGAACGACCGTTGATCGACTATAATGTTGATTTAAGCCAGAATACAGGAGTCGATTCTACCAGCTACGCTATCTTCGACGGTAGACTGGATAAGGAGAATAGTGTTGGGCCGCGGTATAAATTTAGGATCACCAATTATATCAATAATCTCATTAAAAATGATTCTTTAAATATTAAACTTGGTTTAAGCACAACTAACAGTATATTAAATACGGCAAATGTTTCGGCAATATTAGCAGCTGATTCACGTTTAATAAAAGTTCCTCAAGCCAGTATACCTAATTTCCAAGGAACAGTCCTTTATGGAAATGATGTTCCTAATGATGTAAGTGATAAAAAACTTAAATTAGAAATATACTATACTGAACCTGAAAAATAAACCGATTTTAAAGAAAAATTTATGTGTGGAATAGTTGGATATATCGGGGGTAAGCAAGCCTACCCTATAGTGACCAAAGGTCTTGAACGTCTGGAATACAGAGGATATGACAGTGCAGGTATCGTACTTTTTGATGGCCTTGACATTAAACTTTGTAAAACCAAAGGAAAAGTAGCCGATTTGAAATCTAAGGCAGAACTCGATGGAGTTACCGATGGAAATATTGGCTTAGGACATACTCGTTGGGCTACCCATGGTGTTCCAAATGATGTGAACGCCCACCCTCATTACTCAAATTCTGGCAATCTTGTTATTATACACAATGGAATCATAGAGAATTATGGTGCTATTAAAAAGGCCCTGCAAGAGAGAGGATATCATTTTGAATCTGATACCGATACCGAGGTACTAGTCAATTTGATAGAAGATATCAAACTCAATGAAGGCGTAAAACTAGGCAAGGCAGTTCAACTTGCGTTAAATCAAGTAATTGGTGCTTATGCAATCGCTGTATTTGACAAAACTAAGCCAGATGAAATTATAGCAGCAAAATTGGGAAGTCCACTAGCCATTGGAGTTGGAGAGGATGAGTTTTTCATCGCCTCTGATGCTTCTCCATTTATTGAGTTTACCAATAATGCTATTTATCTAGAGGACGAGCAGATGGCAATCATAAGATTGGGTAGAGACGTAAAGGTTCGCCAAATTAGAGATGATAAGGCGGTCGCTCCGTATGTTCAAGAATTGCAACTCAATTTAGAGCAAATTGAAAAGAATGGCTATGACCATTTTATGCTAAAAGAAATCCACGAACAGCCTGAGGCCATTAAGGATACCTTTAGGGGTCGTCTTTTGCTCAATGATGGAATTATTAAAATGGCTGGAATTGAGGATAATATAGAGCGCCTTACTAATGCACAACGAATTATCATTGTTGCCTGTGGAACTTCATGGCACGCGGGTCTTGTCGCGGAATATATATTTGAAGATTTAATCCGAATTCCAGTGGAGGTAGAATATGCTTCGGAATTCCGATATAGAAACCCTGTAATAACACCCAATGATGTGGTCATTGCCATATCGCAATCGGGAGAGACGGCAGATACTTTGGCAGCAATTAAGCTTGCAAAGGAAAAAGGAGCCTTCGTATTTGGTGTTTGTAATGTAGTAGGATCATCTATTGCAAGAGAAACACACGCTGGTGCCTATACCCATGCTGGTCCAGAAATTGGAGTAGCCTCTACCAAAGCCTTTACTACGCAGATCACCGTACTTTCTTTGATCGCACTGAAATTGGCACAGTCTAAAGGAATGCTATCAGCTTCACAACTGCGTGAATACATCGCAGAGATGGAAGCGATCCCTGCAAAAGTAGAAGAATGCTTGAAGGTAGATGCGCATGTGAAGTATATCTCTTCGATGTATAAGGATTCACCTAACTTCTTATACCTAGGAAGAGGGTATAATTTCCCAGTAGCTTTAGAGGGTGCTTTAAAATTAAAAGAGATCTCTTATATCCACGCGGAAGGATATCCTGCTGCAGAGATGAAACACGGTCCTATTGCCTTAATTGATGAGCATATGCCAGTGGTGGTTATTGCGACCAAACGAGGGCATTACGAAAAAGTTTTAAGTAACATTCAAGAGATAAAATCTAGAAAAGCTAAGATAATCGCTGTAGTAACTAAAGGAGATACGGAGGTAAGAGAGATGGCTGATCACGTGATAGAAGTTCCAGAAACTTTGGAAGGGTTAGCGCCTTTAATAACTACGATTCCACTTCAATTGCTCTCCTACTATATTGCAGTAATGAGAGAATGTAATGTTGATCAACCGCGTAATTTAGCAAAATCCGTTACAGTGGAGTAAAAAATATTAATTCCGTAATTTTTAAACTAAATAATTACGGAATTGAAAAAATATGTATATTGTTCTTATCTAAATCAATCTAAAACTAATGATTATGATAAGAACAATTTTTTTTGTTCTAAGTTTACTCTGTAGTGGCATATGCTTAGGACAAATTACCATTCAAGGTAAAGTAGTAGATACGCACCAACAACCCATTCCTAGTGCATCATTGCAAGTGGTTGGTCAGACGCAAGGGGTTGCAACAGATTTCAACGGAAACTTTTCACTTCAACTTGAATCTTTGCCAGCAAGCATAAGAGTATCTAGTATTGGATTTGTTACGCAAACGATTTCGTTCTCCAGTGCCGCTCCCCTGACCATTGTACTGGAAGAAGAAACGATGAGTTTAGGAGAGATTGTAGTCTCTGCCTCCAGGACTCCAGAACGTATTTTTGAATCACCAGTGACGGTGGAAAGGTTTGGTTTAAAAGAAATCAAAAACACGGCCTCTGTAGATTTTTATGACGGTCTTGAAAACCTAAAAGGGGTGGATATTAATACCAATAGTCTAACCTTTAAGTCTATCAACACTAGAGGATTTGCCTCTTTTGCCAATACCCGGTTTGTACAATTGGTTGATGGGATGGATAATTCCGCTCCAGCGTTAAACTTTGTACTAGGAAATTTACTAGGAATGACCGAGATCGATGTGCAAAGCGTCGAACTCTTGCCTGGGGCATCTTCGGCACTCTACGGAGCAAATGCCTTTAATGGGATTTTGTTTATGAGAAGTAAAAGTCCGTTTGATTTCGAGGGGATCAGTGCATATGCGAAATCAGGTTTAACTTCTCAAAAAGCTGCCGGCGACAATATATTCTGGGATTTAGGCATTCGAGCAGCCAAGAAGTTTTCCGATAAATTCGCAGGGAAAGTTAATTTCTCTTATTTGGAAGGTACGGATTGGTTTGCGGTGAGTCAAGATAACGTGTTAATGCCTGGAACAGGTCGTGAGCAAAATGATTATGACGGATTAAATGTCTACGGAGATGAAGTAAGTACGAATATTCAAGCGGTAGGTTTGGCCTTGGCTCAAGCTGGAATAATTCCTTCTGGAGCTGTGAATTTGCTCCCCGATGAGAATGTAAGTCGTACAGGATATTTGGAAAGTGACCTTACCGACTACCAGGCGCAGAGTATCAAGTTTGATGGTGCACTTCACTATCGTCCCTTTGCTGATGATTTGGAATTGATATACCAAGTGAAAATCGGTAAAGGAGCCACCATCTATCAAGGTGCGAACCGGTATGCTCTAAAGAATTTCTTTCTTCAACAACATAAAGTGGAAATCAAAAACGATAATTTTTTCTTGAGAGCGTATATGACCGATGAGGATGCTGGAGACTCCTACGACATGCGTTTTACCGGTATAAATATCAATAGGTTCTGGAAGAGTGATCAACAATGGTTTGGTGAGTATGCCGGAGCTTATATTCAGGCGACATTAGCGGGGGCGTCAAATGAACAAGCGCACCAATTAGCTAGACAAACAGCCGAGACTGGAAGGCTGATCCCTGGAACCCCGGCCTTTGAGCAAGCTTTGAACTCGGTGACTAGTAATCCTGATCTTGCAACTGGTTCACAATTTAGGGATGGATCTCAGTTGTATCATGCCGATGGTAACTATAACTTTGCGCACCTGATTGATTTTGCGGATATACAAGTTGGAGGATCTTACAGAACCTATAGGTTGAACTCCTTTGGCACAATTTTTACCGATTATGACGGACCTATCAGTTATAGTGAGCTAGGGTTATACACTCAAATTCAAAAACAACTAATGGATGAGCGCTTAAAGCTTACAGCTTCGCTTCGTTATGATAAATCAGAGTTATTCGATGGGCAAATGACACCGCGATTTTCCATTGGCTATACCGCTGGAAATAAGAGAAATCACAATTTTCGAGCCTCTGTTCAATCTGCCTTTAGAAACCCAACCACGCAAGATCTGTATATTGGATTGGATGTTGGTAGAGCCATTTTGGTGGGGTCTTCAAAGGACAATTTAGATCGCTATGTTCGTGATTTTCCTGTCAATAATGTAGCGGCAAATGGTGGAAATGCTACTGCGACCATTAGCGGTAGAGCAGCTTATGAAAATTCTTTTTCTGCTGCTTCTGTAGCACAAGGCGCTCCAGTTTCTTCTGAAGTAGCACTAGTAGAACCAGAAAAAGCGATGGCTTATGAAGTTGGTTACCGTGGGCATTTTGGGAAAGTGACCGTAGATTTAAACGCTTATTATACTGATTACAATGATTTTATAGCTTCACAGAATGTCATTTCTCCTTTGTATGGGCAGGTAGGTGATAACTCCCTTTCACTTCTTGCATTACAAAGTGGTGATTATAAAGTGTTTCAGGCCTACACCAATGCCGATTCAGGAGTACAATCTTATGGTGCTTCTATTGCGGTAGCTAGTAAAATTTTAAATGGATTTGATATCAGTGCCAATTATACATTTGCTGATTTCGAGCAAGACGATCCTGAGTTTAGAGCCAGCTTTAATACGCCTAAACACAAAGTTAAAGCATCATTTGGACATACAGAACTAGTTAAAAATTTTGGTTTTAACCTTAGTTACAGATGGAGCGATTCCTATTTCTGGCAGTCCAGTTTTGGCGATGGAAACATTCCGTCGATCTCCGTTTTTGATGCTCAGTTGAATTATACGGTGCCTAAAATCAAGTCTATTTTTAAAGTTGGTGCGGCCAACTTATCTGGAGAGGAGTACTATACAGCTTACGGTACAGGACTTATCGGTACACAACTTTATGTTTCCTGGACCATTAATAATTTTTAAGCTAAATAAAAATCGAAGAATATGAAAATTACTATAATAAGATATATCCCCTATGTAAGCTTGCTAGCTATGATAGCTCTGGTAAGCCATAGCTGTAGTTCGGATGATGATTCAGTCGCAACGGAGGAACCAGCCGTAGTTTATTCCGCTGGAGAAGCTGACTTTTCAACATATGTCTCTCTTGGAAATTCCTTGACCTCTGGATTTACAGATGGTGCTTTATTTGTCTCGGGTCAACAAAATTCACTACCAAATATTCTAGCCACTCAGTTTGCGGAAGTTGGAGGTGGAGATTTTACACAACCTTTAATGGCAGATAATTTAGGAGGTATGATAATGGCAGGAGCTACCATTCTAGAACCTAGGCTGTACTTCGATGGGGCAGGCCCAGTGCGCTTACCCGCTTCACCGACCACCGATGTGTCTTCTATTTTAACCGCACCTTATAATAATATGGGAGTGCCTGGAGCTTTGAGTTATCATTTATTGGCTCCAGGATATGGAAATATAGCTGGTTTAGCAACTGGGGAGGCAAATCCATATTTTGTCCGTTTTGCTTCAAGTCCATCGACAAGTATACTGGCAGATGCATTATCACAACAACCGACATTTTTCTCTCTTTGGATTGGAAATAATGATGTTTTAGGGTATGCTACCTCTGGGGGTACTGGGGTTGATCAAATAGGGAATATGGATCCCAGCACCTACGCATCCAATGATATCACCGATCCTATGGTATTTGCCAATGTATATACCACTATTGTAGAACAATTAAGTAGTAATGATACCAAAGGTGTGGTGGCTAATATTCCGGATATTACCACAGTCCCTTTCTTTACAACTGTTCCTTATAATCCATTAAGTCCAGAAAATCCTGATTTCGCTGCTCAAATTCCAATGTTGAATTCTATTTTTGGCGCTTTAAACCAAATTTATACGGCTTTGCAAATGCCTGAGCGTACCATCATTTTTTCAGAAGATGCACCAAGCGCAGTGATCATTAAAGACGAATATCTCACTGATATTTCCCTTCAAATTGAAGGCGCATTAAATGCAAACCCTGGCTTTCCAACTTTTTTAGCGCAATTTGGACTGCCTGCTCAATTTGCTCCTATGGTTGCTAAATTAATGGGAAGCATGTACGGTCAATCAAGGCAAGCCACAGAGGAAGATTTGTTTGTTCTTCCAAGTAGCAGTACTATTGGTACAGTCAATGTAGAGGCCAAGCAGAATTTAATGTCCATGGGGCTGAGTCAACAACTTGCTGGACAATTCTCAGTAGAAGGAATTACCCTTCCCATGGAAGATAAATGGGTCTTGGTTCCTGAGGAACAAGCGGCTGTTAAAAATGCGACCCAAGCATTCAACGCTACCATTGCATCGGTGGCAGCGTCAAAAGGATTGGCTTTTGTAGATGCCAATGCAATTTTAAAAGATGTCGCAGAAACTGGCGTGGCGTTCGATTCCTTTACCCTTAAAGGTGATTTGGTTTTTGGAGGAGCTTTTTCCTTGGATGGGATTCACCCAACTGCAAGAGGGTATGCTTTTGTGGCTAATGCTTTTTTAGAGGCTATAGAAAAAGCGTATAACGCGACTTTACCTCGTGTTAAGGCAGCAGATTATAATATCCTATATCCTGCACAGCTTCCATAAAATTTAAGCCGACCAAAAGTATAATATAAATAAACGAGCAATTTTCTTTTATGACTGGTACTTTATTTTAGGTACCAGTTTTTATTTTTTTAAAATCCCATATTCTACCTTAAGCGTTCGGACTCCAAAGGCTTTCGCCTTTTGAATATCATGACCCATGTATAGGTCTATTTTATTTCTGTGGCGCGCATGCATTTTATCTTTCACCAGATAATATCCAGAATAGCCTTCTATTTTAAAAGGAGTATTTCTTGTAATACCAAGTTTTATAAGATCTCTTGAGATGGCGATCGCTTTCATACCTGGTTGAAGTTTATCTCCCCAAGCACCTATCGACGGATTTCCAACAGTCTGAGCTTTGGTCGAATTATAAGCGGAGGCCTTTACTTTTTTTTCGACCCAAACGTAGTTGTCTGGATCTATGCTATGTTGGCCATAGACCCCATAAACGGTAAGCAAGGTGAAAAGCAGCATTACAATATATTTCATATGTTGTCCTTTTTAACTAACATTAAAACGCTTGTTAACTTTTTAAAGTATAAATGATTCAAATGTATAGATAATCAAAACAAATAATTCAATTGTAAGGATGCCAGAAATAATTGACTAAATTTGCAGAACACATAAAAGAAAGTGAAACTCTAAAATATTTTAAGATGGCTTTAGAAATAACAGATGCTACTTTTGATGAGGTAGTTTTAAAAAGTGACAAACCAGTTTTAGTTGACTTTTGGGCTGCTTGGTGTGGACCATGTAGAATGGTTGGACCAATCATTGACCAAATTAGCGAGGAGTATGATGGAAAGGCAATCGTTGGTAAATTGGACGTAGATGCAAATCAAGAATTTGCAGCCAAGTACGGAGTGAGAAACATCCCAACAGTTTTGGTTTTCCAGAATGGAGAGCTTGTAGGACGTCAGGTAGGTGTATCACCTAAAAATGCCTACACCGACGCTATCGACTCACTTTTATAGTAGAGAATAGCTATTAGAAGATATATACCAAAGAAGGTAAAAAAATTATAAAAATACCATTCAAAATATGTTTTTGGGTGGTATTTTTATGTCATGAAGTCTGAAATCAGTGGATTTAGTTTAAAAAAAGGTTTGAACTATTGCCAAAGCTTTTCTACTTTAGTATTTCAATAAACCATTACACTTATGGCATCCATATTTACTAAAATTATCCAAGGGGAAATTCCATGTTACAAAATTGCTGAAGATGATCAGTTCTTTGCTTTTTTGGATATCAATCCAAATACAGCTGGTCACACCTTATGCGTACCAAAGAAGGAGGTCGACAAAATATTCGATTTGGATGAGCAGACATATATGGATCTTATGGCCTTCTCAAGAAGAGTAGCAATTGGCATAAAGAAGGTTGTTGATTGTAAGCGTATAGGGATGTCTGTAGTTGGTTTAGAGGTGCCTCATACCCACGTGCATCTTATTCCTTTAAATGCTATGAATGATGTAACCTTTCAAACTAAGGTTAAACTTACAGAAGAAGAATTTCAAGATATTGCCAGTAAGATTCGAGCTGCGCTATAGGTTATATCACATTATTTACAATTACATATACTGCAATTCCCACCACCGCTATAGCCAACAGGGTAATGACTGCTAAACGGGTTAGCTTAAAATAGCGAGTTGGAGATTCAATAGACTTAAGGTAAAATTCTCGAACTCTCTCAATATCATCAGTCCATCGTACTGGATAAATATCTGTATTACAATTTTGGCATTTTATACTATCGGTGATCTCACCAGTGGCTTTTTTATACCAAGGGCTTTCAACATGTTTTTGATAAAAAGTCAACATTAAGCCTTCGTTTGAAAAACATTCAGGACAATTGTTAGTCAGTGTGGTTTGTTTGATCTCTTTTTGTCTAATTTTCACGATGTATAAATTTACCTGTTATGGTGTTGTCTTTAACACAATTTGCATTTTAGTCCCCTTACCTACAGTAGAGGCAAAAACTCTAACTCTACCATTGTGATAGTCTTCAATTATTCTTTTTACCAAGGATAAACCAAGTCCCCACCCTCTTTTCTTTGTCGTATACCCTGGCTCAAATATTTGATGGAAATCATTTTTCTGAATTCCTTTTCCAATATCAATAACGTTAATTTTGACAAATTTCTTATCCAATACTACCTCTATTGTAAGCCTGCCCTTTCCCTTCATTGCGTCAATAGCATTCTTAATAAGGTTTTCTATAGTCCAGCTATAGAGCTGTCGATTAATGTCACAATATATAGGAATTTCGGGGGATTTAAAATCAAATTCCACAAGTTTTGAACTTCTTAGTTCTAAATACTGAAATGTTTTGTAGGTTTCAGCAACGACATCTGATTTCTCTAATGCCGGTACTGACCCTATTTTAGAAAAACGTTCTGTAATTACCAATAGACGGTCGATGTCCTTTTCAATTTCTGCGGTAATCTCTGGGTTTACATTTTCAGCCTTTAAAAGCTCACTCCAACCCAAGAGTGAGGAAAGTGGTGTTCCAATTTGGTGTGCTGTTTCCTTGGCCATTCCTGCCCATAGCTTATTTTGATCTGCTACTTTGAAGGTTCTATAAAAGAAATAGACCACTGCAGCAAAGAGAAATATCACCAATAGAAGAGCCATAGGATAGTATTTCAGATTGTTTAGCACATCTGAATTACCGTAATATAACGTGCCATATTTGGTGTTTCTAAAGGTGACATCTATTGGAGGGTTTTCCGTGGTGAACTGTTGTATCTTTCGCTGAATATACACACTGTCATCAACCCTGTTTTCCGGGAGGTTGTTGGAGGTAACCTCTCCTTCATTTCCAACGTATATAATTGGGGTACTGGTATTGTTTTTCATCACCGCTAAGGTGACATTACCCATATCCCGATCCAAATCTGTAGTTTGAATAAACTCACCCAGCGCCTCGGCCCAAATGGTCATTTTGGCCCTCTCCTCCTCCTTAAAACGCTGAAAAAACACATAGGTATTCCATAATACTGAGGTCACTATGGCAATAGAAGATATGATGAGTATCCAACGGGTGGTTTTTTTCAATAGTTAAAATTTAAATTCGACTGTATCACTAAAGATAAAGCAAAAGATGTAAATTTATTGCATTCGAGGAAACTTTCGAAGCATTTTTAATTGCAAGCAAAATTCGAAACCCCCTAAATTCAGTGCTGTTTTTCAAGCACGGGGCTAAGTTAGTTTGTATTATTTAAGGCCATAGTTATTTTACATTATTTTTGTTTAAAACTCATATATGTTGACCATTGATCCAAAAGAAATATCCACTGCTAAATTACATTCCTATTTATTAAATGCTATCGCTCCAAGACCCATAGCATTTGCCAGTACTATTGATAAAAAAGGAAAAGTGAATTTATCGCCTTTTAGCTTTTTCAATGTATACAGTTCCAATCCTCCGATTATGATATTTTCAGTAAATAGGAGGGTAAGGGATAATACCACCAAGCACACTTTGGAAAATATATTACAAACCAACCAAGTGGTCATTAATATTGTTGATCATACCATAGTTCATCAAGCTTCATTGAGTAGTACAGAGTACCCAAAAGGAGTTAATGAGTTTATAAAGTCAGGTTTGACAATGCGTAAGTCAGAAGTTGTCAAACCATATAGGGTAGCAGAATCTCCTGTGCAGTTTGAGTGTAAAGTAAATGAGGTTATTGCCTTAGGAGATCAAGGAGGAGCTGGGAATTTAATTATTGCAGAGGTTCTGAAAATCCACATTCGCCCCGAGATTTTGGATGAAAACAATGCGATCGATCCGCTAAAAATTGATTTGGTGGCACGTATGGGAGGTGATTGGTATACCCGTGCTAGAGAAGGAATGTTTGAGGTGCCTAAACCGCTAAGATCAAAAGGCATTGGTGTGGATCAGATTCCTGAGTTTATAAGAAATAGTAACACATTAACAGGGAACGACCTTGGGAGGCTCGCCAATGTAGAGCGATTACCTTTAAAGCAGGAAGTGGAAGATTATATCTCAGAAAACATGAAGGTTCGAGAGCTCTTAAGTGGTGATGATCGAAGTCAAGTTCACCAAAGAGCAAAAGAATTAATTGAACAAAATAAAGTAGTAGAAGCCTGGAAACTATTACTGGCAAAGTAATTAATTTTTTTACCTTTGAAAACGAATTGTCAGAATGTCAATATTAATGTAAATTCATCTGATTTTTTGTGGAAATTAGTGGATTTGCAATATAAATTAAAGTTAGGATATGGAATTACAAGGAAGAATTAAGTTGATTGATGAGACTAAAACCTTCGGGAATAACGGTTTTAGAAAAAGAGAGGTGGTCGTTACCACAGAAGAGCAATACCCACAACACATCATGGTTGAGTTTGTACAAGATAAATGTGATTTGCTTAATGCTTATCAGCCAGGTCAACAGGTTAAAATAAGTATCAACCTAAGAGGAAGAGAATGGACAAATCCACAAGGTGAGACTAAATATTTTAATTCTATTCAAGGATGGAGAATTGAGAATCTTGAAGCAGCACAAGGGGCTTCACCTGTGAATCATCCTCCTGTATCTCCACAAGATGCCTTTGAGCCAGCAAATGATTTCAAAGAAGATGAGCATGACGATCTGCCGTTTTAATAGGGGGGATTCAACCAAAAAATAGATTGTCGTAAGGATTGACTATAGTTAATTCTTAAGTGATCAACATCTAAAATAAGAAGAAAGCCTCGATATTATTACAATATCGAGGCTTAATTTTGTGGTTTTAGGTTTGCCAATGCTGTAAATTCAAAAAAGCAATGATGAAAAAATTTGTTTGCAAAGGCACTTCCAAAGTAGGGATAAAAAATGGATAATACCAATAAAATTTTCATTTTTAATGTTATTTTACTAAAATATTTGACAATACCTTGATACATTATGGTTTTTCTTACAGAAAACATGAGATTTCCTCCGGTTGATAGTGCAACAGAGGAAGGTGTAGTAGCTGTTGGTGGAGACTTATCAACCAAACGGTTGATAGAGGCTTATTCAGAGGGAATTTTTCCTTGGTTTGATCATGGTTCTTTAATCATGTGGTGGAGTCCTGATCCTAGAATGGTGTTGCCTCCATCAGAGGTGAAGGTGTCAAAAAGTATGCGCAACATCTTTAACAGACAAGTTTTTAAGGTGACCTACAATAAGGCATTTGACCAAGTGATTAGACATTGTGCTTCCATCTCTCGTAAAGGACAGGATGATACTTGGATCACCCAAGAGATGATTCAAGCCTATAATGCCCTTTATCAAAAAGGTATTGCTAAATCTGTTGAGGTTTGGTACAACTCTGAGCTTGTTGGTGGACTCTATGGTATAGACTTAGGCCATGTGTTTTGTGGAGAAAGCATGTTTTCACTAATGAGTAATGCTTCCAAAATAGCACTGATTAGTCTTTCCAATACCTTAGAGGCGAAAAAATATCATCTTATCGATTGCCAGATGTATACTGATCATTTAGCTTCCATGGGAGCAAGAGAAATCCCGAGAAAAGACTTTATAAAAATTCTAAAAAGTACTAAGTCAGACTTTGAATCTCCTTATATCTAAAACAGTCAATTTGATGGTCATTCACCATCCCTGTAGCCTGCATATGAGCATAAATTACCGTAGAACCTACGAATTTAAACCCTCTTTTTTTTAAGTCCTTACTCAAGGCGTCCGATATGCTAGTTGTAGCTGGAGCTTCTTTGTAATGTTTTACTTGATTTTGGATTGGTTTTCCATCCACAAAATTCCAAATATAGGCGCTAAAACTTCCAAATTCCTCTTGGATGGCCATGAACTGTATGGCATTTGTGATGGTCGCCTTTATTTTCAATTTATTTCTTATAATACCAGGATTTTGTAACAGCAATTCATACTTTTGCTCACCATAATTAGCGATTTTTTTATAGTCAAATTGATCGAAGGCTTCTCGGAAGTTTTCGCGTTTTCTCAAGATAGTAATCCAGCTCAAGCCGGCCTGAAAAGTTTCGAGAACTAAAAACTCAAACAGCGTTTGATCATCATACACCGGAACACCCCATTGTTGATCGTGATAAGCTTCATATAGTGGGTCTCCTTCGCACCAGCCGCATCTTATTTTCTTTGCTTTTACGGTTGAATTATCCATGATTTTTTATTGATTTAATTTGAGTATATAGATTGCTTTTTACTGTAAGGTTCCTAAGAAA
>NZ_DATGNU010000086.1:0-13510 GCF_035306585.1 Galbibacter sp. | reverse complement strand
ACCAGTGTTTATTGCGGAGAAAGAGGGATTCGAACCCCCGGAGGTGTGACCCTCAACAGTTTTCAAGACTGCCGCATTCGACCACTCTGCCATTTCTCCTTAGCGGGTGCAAATATAGAAACCTTTTTTGAATACAAAAAGGAGAATTTAAATTTTTTTATGATCAAAATGTTTAACCATTGGTTTTGAGTAGTATATAAATTAAGTTAAATTTTAATGGATGAAATCCTATTGGGTAGTCTTTCCTGTTACTTCTGGAGAATTGTCATTCTAATCTCGTATTTTTGTTTGAAAACCTGATCTATGGAAATTATAAAAGCCCTAGAATGGCGTTATGCAGTTAAGAAATTTGACTCTTCTAAACAATTAAATGAGCAAAAGGTGACTATGCTAAAAAATGCATTTAACCTAACTGCAACATCATATGGATTACAGCCTGTAAAATTATTAGTTATTTGCGATAAGTCAGTACAAAAGAAACTTAGAGCGGCAGCTTTTAATCAAGCTCAGGTAGAAGATGCTTCTCATGTGTTGATCTTTTGTGTGGAAAAAGGGATAGATGCCGAGTATATTAGAAGCTATTTTAATCGCGTAAAAGAAATTAGAAAAACTCCCGAAAATATACTAGAGCCTTTTCAGAATTTTTTAATTGACGATTTTGAAAAGAAATCAAAAGAGGATATATACAATTGGGCAACTAATCAGGCCTATTTGGCTATGGGGAATATGCTTACGGTATGTGCATTGGGTGGAATAGATGCCTGTCCAATGGAAGGTTTTTCCGCAACGGATTATGATGCGATTCTTGATTTGAAATCAAAAAACTTACAATCGGTATTGATAATGCCGGTGGGATATAGAGCTGAAGACGATTTTATGGCAGAGTTAAAAAAAGTTCGTAAACCATTAGAAGATAGTGTAATAGATTTTAATTCTTGAGTTTGTATTTTATTACTTCCGAATTGACATTGCTTTTAATAACTTTGTTGTGTCAACTTTTAAATAGTGAACGCTATGCCAGGATTTGAACTTTTTGGAGATTTAGAAAGAGCCCAAGTAAATGATGTTTTGGAGAGTGGTGTCCTTATGCGATATGGCTTTGATGGAGCCCGTAATGGGCATTGGAAGGCTGTAGAACTGGAGCAGGCAATTTCTGAGCGTATGGCTACTAAATACACCCAACTGGTAAGCAGTGGAACCTCTGCATTAACCGTTGCCTTAGCAAGCGCAAATGTTGGAGCAGGGGATGAGGTTATTATGCCAACTTTTACTTTTGTGGCAAGTTTTGAATCCATAATAGCTTTGGGTGCTGTTCCAGTACTTGTTGATATTGATGATACCTTGACACTAGACCCTGTTAAGGTTGAAAAAGCGATCACTCCAAAAACCAAGGTTATTATGCCAGTTCATATGTGTGGTTCTATGGCGCGATTAAAAGAATTAAAAGCTCTGTGCGACAAATATGGTCTTTTATTACTTGAAGATGCTTGTCAAGCAATTGGTGGTAGTTACGACGGAAAACCATTAGGCAGTTACGGTGATCTAGGTTGCTTCTCATTTGACTATGTAAAGACAATTACCTGTGGTGAGGGTGGTGCCTTGATTACGAATAACGAAAAATTTGCAAAGAATGCAGATCATTTTTCGGACCATGGTCACGATCACCTTGGAAAGGATAGAGGAGCGGATGAACACCCGTTTATGGGATATAATTATAGAATTTCAGAGCTCAACGCTGCAGTTGGGCTAGCGCAAATTAAACGTTTGGATGACTTCTTATCAATCCAAGAAAAGAACTACAGCACCATAAGATCTGCCATTGAAAACATTCCTGGTGTACAGATGCGAACTGTTCCTGAAAAAGGTGTAGAAAATTATTCGTTCTTAAGCTTTTTTATGCCAGATGAACAAACCGCGAGGGTAGTCCATAAAAAACTAGGAGAAAGTGGTGTAGACGGTTGCTTTTACTGGTTTGATAATAATTGGCATTATATCAAAAAATGGCATCACCTAAAAGATTTAAAAAGTTTAGGGAAATTGCCAGAAGAACTACGAAATGGCTTACCAGATTATAATACTATGGATACAAGTCAATCAGATCATTGGTTAGGCCGTACGATCTCTGTCTTGATCAAACTTGGATGGAGTGAACAAGAAGTACAAGATCGCGCTAAAAAGATGGCAGATACCATTAGTAGCATCACGGCGCAGGTTGCTAACAAGTAACTTTATATAGTAATAAAATTAGTAATTTACGTATTCCACAATTTCCAATCCGTAACCAATTATTCCTACTCTTTTAGTTTGAGAAGAATTGGACATTAACCGGATTTTAGAAATACCTAAATCATGAAGAATTTGGGCGCCAATACCAAAGTCCTTATTGTCCATAGGAACTTTAGGTGCTCTTAGTTCGCCTTTGTTTTGCAATTCTTTCAATGCGGTTAACCTATTGAGAAGGTTTAAACTATTGGTGTCTTTGTTTATAAAAACAATCGCCCCTTTACCTTCTTGGTTTAAAAGTTGGAACATATTATCTAACTTTTCATCAACACTACTGGTAAGAGTGCCCAATATATCATTGTTTACAAGGGTGGAATTAATTCGAGTCAATACTGGGTCGTTCTTATTCCATTTTCCTTTAGTAAGTGCAATATGAACTTGATTGTTGGTGGTTTGCTTATAAGCCCTTAAGCGAAAAGTCCCAAACCTAGTTTCAATATCAAAGTCTTCCTTTTTCTCAATAAGACTATCATGTTGCATTCTATAGGCAACTAGGTCTTCTATGGATACAATTTTCAGGTTGAATTCCTTGGCTACTCTAATTAGTTCTGGAAGTCTAGCCATTGTACCATCTTCATTCATAATCTCACAGATGACCCCTGCTGGACTTAGACCAGCCAAGCGCGCAAAATCAATAGCGGCCTCTGTGTGACCGGTTCGCCTTAAAACGCCACCTTCTTTAGCAACTAAAGGAAAAATATGGCCAGGTCTGGCTAATTCAAATTGTTTGGTGTTTGGGTCAATAAGTGCTTTAATGGTTTTTGCGCGATCTCCCGCAGAAATTCCTGTTGTTACCCCATTACCACGTAAATCAACGGAAACTGTAAAAGCGGTCTCCATATGATCCGTATTATTGGTCACCATTGGATGTAGATCAAGCTCTTTACAACGCTTCTCTGTCAGGGGTGTACAAATTAACCCACGACCATGTCGCGCCATAAAATTAACAACCTCAGGAGTCACCTTATCTCCAGCGGCTACGAAGTCCCCTTCATTCTCCCTATTTTCATCGTCAACTACGATAATAACTTTTCCCATTTTGATATCAGCAATGGCCTCCTCTATGGTATTAAGTCGTATCTCTGCATTAGAGGTGATGGTGTCTGTACTCATTTCAAATTTTTTTTCAAAGATACTTAATTTGAAACTTCTGATTTCTTCTTTGGGTTTAATTTTCTAAAGAAGTCACCTATGTTTGTTAGCAATCCTCCCGAATCAAATAAAGCTTTATCAGCCGTTGCTCTTCTAGTTAGGAATATTCCAAGAGGCAGCATGATCAGGGTAGCGATCCAAGCTCCTAGAACAGGGGAGAGGCTACCATCTTCTGCGTAGTTCTTAGTAAAGATATTTATAAAGTGGTAAACTAAAAATAAACCTATGGCCAAAACCATGGGGAGTCCGAGTCCTCCTTTGCGTATAATGGCACCCAATGGCGCACCCACAAAGAACAAAATAAAACAAGCAAAAGCTAAGGCGTATTTTTGATGTAGTGAAAGCACATGGTGATTGTAAAGCTTGATTCTACGATTTAAATCCCATTTTTTACCCTCCAGTGTTGATTTGGTATTTTTTACAGTGTTCAAAGCCATATCAATCATTTGGCTTTGTCGGTAATCCTGATAGAGTGTAATAGTACTGTCTATGTTAGCTAGAAGCTTCGCCCTTATTTCTTGCTTTTCGCTCTCTGAGAGTTCTTGCTTTTCTTCTGCAGTATTTTTTTTGACTACTGGATTATTTCGAGGTTTAGATTGAATATTAGAGGCACCCGTTCTTTTAAATATATTCTCTCCGAAATTGGTAAAGATTTTCTCGTTGTCTTTAGCTAAGGAATCTATTGCATAGTCCAGCTCCGAGACATTGAGCATCTTAAAGGTGTTTTTGACCTTTTCCTCTTCTAGATCGATATTGTTAAGCTCAGAGAGATCCATAAAAATGGTATAGGTCTCAAAATGTGCTTTTGCGAAAGGGTAATTATCTCGTTTGTCTCGACTTTTGGCCTCCATGTCCTGGTAGTAATTACCATCGATGAGTTTAAGTTGAAGTATGTTGGAATTTTCTGAGCCAATTAGTTCGCCCTCTACTGATTTAATCACTTTTCTATTTAAACCACCATTGGATAATTGGTGAATAATAACATTGTCCAGTAAGTTGTCATTTGGACCGTGCTTTTCATCAACCTTCATACTGAAATCATCACCAATGGTACTAAAGGCACCTTCACTAATGGCCATAGCAGGTTTCATTTGGGCAATGTTTCTCCTGAGGTTATAGGATTTGTATTCTGCAGCTGGAATGACATTATTGGCAAAGAAGAAGGTTCCAAAACTCAGAAAAGCAATAAAGACCACAAGACTCATCATAGCCCTAGATAATGATATTCCAGAGGCTTTCATGGCGGCAAATTCATAATTTTCTGCCAGGGCACCAAAGGTCATAATGGATGCTAAAAGCACCGTTAGAGGTAGCACATTTGGGATTAGATTTGGAGAATAATAGAATAGAAACTTTCCGACGATTTCTAAATCGATGTCTTTTCCAGCGAATTCATCGATAAAAAACCAAATAGCTTGGAAAATAAATATAAACATCAGTATGACAAAAGAACTGATGAAATTATATAAAAATCGTGATAATATGTACCGGTCTAAAATTCTCAAAGTCTAGTTGCTAATAATATAATATCCTAATGCTTCATATCGATCCTTGTCAAAGCTAAACATGGAATCAGGTAGCGGTTGGTTTGTTTTTAAATTACTAACTGTAATGGTGGTTTTGGTACCATTGTTACCCACTTCGATAAGATTGTATATGTGTTTTGTATTGGCATCTATACCTAATAGTATTTCTTTGGTCTGGGAATTACTATCAATTGGCGATAGTTTCACATATTGTATTTGCCTTCCATTGACATTTTGAAGTATATCCATTTGGTAATTATACCCTTCGGTATAGAAGGTGAGCATAGCAGAAGGTGTAATGGCATCTTCTTCGTTGCCCTCATTGGATTCTATAACGACCTCTTCATTTTCTGGGATAACAGTATAAGTTTTCGAGCCGTCAAATATTTTGGTGGCTCCTAAATAATTAAATACATACTTTTCACCTTTGAGCGTCACGTCGCCGTTGGTCTCCTGGTGAATGTTTTCTTGGCTATTATCTAAGGCATATTTAAATGCAATAAAAATATTGTCATAACTTTTTACCTTATTATAGACCTGATCCAAAAGCGCTTTGGCTTTGGGATCATTCTGAGCATTACTGTTTAAGCTTACGCATATAAGGGTAAAGACTAAAATTAATTTTTTCATGTTATTTTTTAATTTCTTTATTCGTTACTTAATAACTCATCCAAGGTAACCATATCTGGTACGAGTACCTGTCTTGCCTTGCTTCCTTCAAAAGGACCTACAATTCCTGCGGCCTCTAATTGATCAATAATTCTTCCTGCCCTATTATAACCCAGCTTTAGTTTGCGCTGTAATAATGAGGCAGACCCTTGTTGAGCAATTACGATAACCTCTGCAGCCTCTCTAAACAAAGCGTCTCTTTCCGATATATCAATATCAACACTTGTGCCAGATTCTTCTCCTACGTACTCTGGAAGTTCATAAGCTGAAGGGTAGGCCCTTTGACTACCGATAAAATCAGTTATTTTCTCAACCTCAGGGGTGTCGACAAATGCGCATTGAAGTCTTGTCAGATCATTCCCTTGTGTATATAGCATATCACCACGGCCAATTAATTGATCAGCTCCTGGTGAATCTAATATGGTTCTTGAATCTATTTTAGAGGTAACCCTAAAGGCTACCCTAGCCGGGAAGTTTGCTTTGATGATCCCTGTGATAACATTTACCGAGGGACGTTGGGTAGCAATAATAAGGTGTATTCCAATGGCACGCGCTAATTGTGCCAGCCTTGCAATAGGAGTTTCCACTTCCTTACCAGCAGTCATAATTAAGTCTGCGAACTCATCAATGACTAAGACGATATACGGTAGGAATTCATGGCCATCATTAGGGTTTAATTTACGAGCCTTGAATTTAGTGTTGTATTCCTTAATGTTTCTCACCATGGCATTTTTCAGACGTTCGTAGCGATTGTCCATTTCAATACACAGTGAATTTAATGTGTTTATTACCTTCGTGTTATCGGTAATAATTGCCTCTTCACTATCGGGTAGTTTGGCCAGGTAATGACGCTCAATTTTATTAAATAGCGTCAACTCCACCTTTTTGGGATCGACCAACACGAATTTCACCTCTGCGGGGTGTTTCTTATATAATAAAGAGGTTAAAATAGCATTCAGTCCAACAGATTTACCCTGTCCAGTTGCACCAGCCATTAGTAAGTGTGGCATTTTTGCTAAATCAACTACAAATGTTTCATTACTAATGTTCTTCCCAAAAGCAATAGGAAGTTCCATTTCTGCATTTTGAAATTTTTTAGAAGCAATGACTGATCGCATCGATACAATAGTTGCATTTTTATTAGGAACTTCAATACCGATGGTCCCTCTCCCTGGTATAGGTGCGATAATTCTAATTCCCAAGGCGGCAAGGGATAACGCAATATCATCCTCTAAGTTTTTGATTTTAGAAATTCGTACTCCTGCAGCAGGGACAATCTCATATAAGGTCACAGTCGGTCCGATTGTAGCCTTTATCTGCGATATTTCAATTTTGTAGTTCTTTAGGGTATCTACAATTTTATTTTTATTTTCTTCAAGTTCTTCTTGATTGATGGTGATGCTTCCAGCGCCATAATCGTTTAGTAGTTCTAGTGTAGGGAAGGTGTACTTGCTCAGCGCTAACTTGGGGTCAAACTCTCCAAAGTCCTTTACAAGGCGATCGGATAGATTGTCTAGCTCTTCTTTTTCTTCTTCTGGTTTTTCTACCTCTATTTGTAGTCCATGATCCTGCTCATTTTGTTGCTCATCAAGGGAAGCAGGGGTAGGGGACGCTGTAGGTTTTGGAAGGGGTGATTCAAGGGAATCCTCCTCCGTAGAGAGTTTAACTTCAAATGAGTTTTCTATAGCGATATCGTTTTGCTCATCCTTTGTTACAGCTCTTGGAGCTGGTTCAGGTTGAGGCACTGCTGAAGGTTCGTATTGATCAGTTACAGGGTTGGCTTCCGCTTTGGATTTGTTTGAAGCAAAAGCAGCTTTAAACTCTCTTTGAGTACTTACAAAAAGGGATTGTATTTTTTCAGGTGTTACGCCTAGGCGGCTAACCAAATAAATCACTAGAACAAAAAACAACAGCAGGCCAATACCTATTTTGCCGATGTAAGCTCTTAGGAAATCATTCATTTCAAAACCGATAACACCTCCTAGGATAGGGGCAGTTTCGGCGAAAAATCCGAAAAAAATTGCGAGCCAAATACTAGTGAGCATACCCCAGAACCACCTGTTGTTTAGTTTTTTTAATGGAAGTCCGACAAATAAAAATAAACCAGTTTGAAAGATGAGGATTGGAAAAATAAAAGCAGCAACTCCGAATCCTTTACGAATAAAAAAGTCACTCACAGAAGCTCCAAATTTATTCAACCAATTCTCCGCTTCTACTTGTTTATTCCAAAATTCTTTTAAAAGACTTTGATCTTGTTGCCAGGTAGAGAAATAAGAGATAAAAGCAATAACAAAAGCAACGCTTAACAGCATTAATAGCGTCCCAAAAATAATTTTTTGTTGATTGGAAATCTGAAATTTAGGGCGTGTGCTAGCGGAAGTTGTATTGTTTTTTTTATTTTTTTTTCTGGCCATTGGCATTACTCTGTTTATCGCAAAAGTACTAATTACAAACGTACAGTTTCTATTTATATTTTTAAAATATTTTCGGAACGTAAATTATGGCGCCAATCACCATAGCTACAACGGCTACAAGAAATACAGCCCCTGCGGAGATGTCTTTAATACGTCCGATATCTTGGTTGTAATCTGGGTGGATAAAATCTGCCATTTCTTCTATAGCTGTATTGACTCCTTCAACACCCATTACAAGGGCTATGGTAAGCAGTTGAACCGTCCATTCTGTGGCGGATATCTCAAAGTAGAATCCAGCTATTATAGTGATGATGGCAATAACAACCTGAGTTTGTATGCTGGCCTCCTTTTTAAAAAGCAGATACGCCCCTTTGAAGGCGTATCCTATGCTCTTGATTCTGTTAATTATAAATATTTTCAATTCTTTAATGCCGCTAAGGCTGCTTTATAATTTGGCTCTTCAGTAGTCTCAGAAACCTGCTCGGAATAAAGAATGTTGTTATTCTCGTCTATGACCACTACTGCACGGCTTAAAAGGCCTTTCAATGGGCCGTCGACAAATTCAACTCCGTAATCTTTTCCAAACTTTTGATCTCTAAAATCCGAAAGTGAAATGACATTTTTGATACCTTCGGCAGCACAAAAGCGTGCTTGTGCAAAAGGAAGATCTCTTGAAATGCATAATACTTTAGTGTTATCTAATTCGGAGGCCTCCTCATTGAACTTTCTTACACTGGCAGCGCATGTTCCAGTATCTACGCTTGGAAAGATGTTAAGAATAACTTTAGAACCTTTGAAATCACTAAGCGATACCGAGGAAAGCTCACCATTTACTAAATTGAAATTAGGTGCTTTACTTCCAACTTCGGGTAGACTACTTAAGGTGTTTACCTTGTTTCCTTTTAATGTAATTGTGCTCATTTTTATATTTTGTATTAATAATACTTGTTGTTATCGATGTTTATAGATCGCTGAGATCAGAGTGTGTTAAACACTCCTAGAGGATAAAGATAACAATTATTAAAAGGATTTAAAACACAAAAGGCTACCAATTTGGTAGCCTTTGATGACTTTTTTATAGCAATTTCTTCCCAGCATTATAATCTACTTATCGATCGAGCCTAAAACCCTTTTCATAAAAGCATTAATCGCATCCTTTTGATTTAATCCTTCCTCCTTCATTAGTTTTTGAACTTCAAGAGCTCCATACATGTTCGAGATTAATTCTCCAATAACATCCAGCTCTTCGTCCTTTAGTGAAGGAACTTCAGTAATTGCTTCAAGAGTTTCGATAGCTTCATTTACGTAATCCTCATCATTGGATTCTATAAAGCCTGATAATTGTTTAATTATGGGTAGCTTCATCAATAAAAGATTTTAATACATCCGTCTTATTGGTCTGAATCTGATTTAAAACTTCTCCTTTCTTAAAAGCTGCGAAGGTAGGTAAGTTATCTACATTAGCTAGCTTTCTAGATTCTGGATACTTCTCAGCATCTACAATCACAAAGGTTGCGTTGTTATTCTCCTGAGCGAATTTTTTAAATTTCGGCTTCATGATACGGCAATTCCCGCACCATCCTGCTGAGTACTGGACCAATACAGTGTCATTCTCAGCTACCAAATCCGATAAATTGTCTTTGTCTAATTCTACTATCATCACCAATACTTTTTAATTTGCACTTAAATAAGCAGCAACACCTTTTCTATCAGCATTCATTGCTTCTTTACCTTCCTCCCAGTTAGCAGGACAAACCTCACCGTTCTTTTGAACGTGCGTATAGGCGTCTATTAAACGGATAAACTCATTTACATTTCTACCTACAGGCATATGGTTTACACTTTCGTGGAATACCGTTCCTTCTTCGTCGATCAAAAAGGTAGCTCTATAAGTTACATTATCGCCCTCATATACATAAGAGTCTGTCTCCTCATTATAAGTTTCAGATGAAAGGTCTAGAATACGAAGCATGTTTGCTAGGTTTCTATTTGAATCTGCCAATAGAGGATAAGTCACACCTTCGATTCCTCCATTGTCTTTGTGCGTATTTAGCCAAGCAAAGTGTACCTCAGCAGTGTCACAAGAGGCACCAATAACTATCGTATTTCTCTTTTCAAATTCTCCAAGTGCCGCTTGAAATGCATGTAACTCAGTTGGGCAAACAAAAGTAAAGTCTTTTGGATACCAGAAAAGGATCACTTTTTTGTTGTTTTTTACTGCTTCTTCCAAAACGTTGATTTTGAAAGTGTCACCCATTTCATTCATTGCATCTACTGCAATACTTGGAAATTTTTTACCTACTAATGCCATAATTATAATAGTTTAAATTTATTCGTTTTACTTCGCTGCAAAGCTACAACCAAAAGAGGGGTATTTACACTCTTTGAAATCGTATAAATTTATCTGTTAATAGGATTTATTAATCGCAAAAGCAAAGTGCTTAATTCTTTGTGTAAAAGCTAAGTTTTAGGGATAAGTATTGATAATTTAACAAGAATTTTGATTATAAGTTACGAAATTACTTTTTCTGAGTTAATTGCTTTATTTTAATTTGGAAGGCTGCGAAGAGCAACGTTGTAAAAGGACTAAGATAGTTGAAGAAGGCATAGCCTATATAGGCCGTTGTGTCAACCCCCAACACACTGCTTTGATAGGCTCCACAAGTATTCCATGGCACCAATACGGAGGTGACCGTTCCTGAATCTTCTAATGTTCTACTGAGGTTCTCAGGAGCAAGATTTTTTTCTTTATAGGCCTGCGCATACATTTTACCTGGAACTACAATGGCTAAATATTGATCTGATGCGGTAAGATTTAGTGCTAAACAACTTGCAACAGTACTTGCGAAAAGACCAAAGATGGAATCGAAAGCATTGAGAAGTGTTTTACTTATTTTTGATAGTGCTCCTATGGCATCCATAATGCCACCAAAGACCATTGCACAAAGGATAAGCCAAATTGTTCCTAGCATTCCATACATGCCTCCAGCGGTAAATAACCCATTGAGAATCTCATTGGAAGTGGTGATTTTGGTTTCCACAGTGATCGCATTCATTACTCCTTGATAGGCATTTATAAGATTTAACTCTTGGGAATTCGTAATACCCATAACGATCTCTGGTTGAAAAACCAAAGCAAATACTGCAGCTAGTAGGGTTCCTACAAGTAGTGCCATAAGAGGTGGGGCTTTCTTTAAGATTAAAAGAATTACAACCACAGGAACAATAAAGAGCCAAGGGGTAATAATGAATGATTCTTCAATAGCCGATAAAAGTGATCCGGTATCTGGTATGGTGGTGGTGTCCAAATTTAGCCCAATAATGGTAAATAAAATTAATGTCACTATCATAGTTGGAACAGTGGTGAGACTCATATACCGAATGTGTGTGAACAAATCCGTTCCTGCCATTGCTGGTGCAAGGTTTGTTGTATCACTTAAAGGGGACATCTTATCTCCAAAATATGCACCTGAGATTACAGCACCAGCGGTCATTCCAGCGGAAATACCCAATGCACCTCCTATACCTACCAAGGCAATACCAACGGTCGCGCTAGTTGTCCAACTACTTCCAGTGGCTACCGAGATAATAGAACAAATAATAACACAAGCCGCTAGAAAGTATGACGGACTTAGGATTTGAAGCCCATAATAAATCATTGCTGGGATCACCCCACTAATGAGCCAAGTTCCAGCAAGTGCACCGACAAAAAGTAGTATAAGGATAGCCCCTGAGGTTGATTTGATATTGTTAGCAACCTCCTCTAGCATTCGATCAAATTTCACCTTGTTAAAAACGCCAACAATGGCTGCAATAGCTCCACCTATAAGAAGTATAAATTGATTTGATCCTCCCAAGGAATCATCGCCGTAAACAAAAACATTGAAGGCAAGTAATGCTACTAGAATGATAACAGGAAGTAGTGCTTCCCAAATAGAGAGCTCTTTATTGTGAATGATTTTCTCGTCTTTCATTAATTAAGGTGGTACTTTAGTAGAGTAAACAGGCGGAAAAATACAAAGTTTTTATAGAATTCGAACAAAGAGTACGAGAAATTAAATTTTATCACGGGGGGTGGTGGATTTTTATTGATCTATTTTTCAGGGTAACTTACTCTGATTAAACAAAATAGAAAGGTTGTGGTCCGTCTATAGATTTTTTCTTTAACCCTATTCTCTATAGAAAACCACAACCTCATAGTTTTTATACCTAGTGACAAGTTACTACATCAGACCCTCTTATAGGATTTCTAACTTTTTCATGCAGCTCAGCATGCGCTCACAAGTTCGGCTGATATCATTGTCGATTCCAATGGAGAATCGGATTAGGCCATCGCTTAGTCCCATTTCTCGCTGTTCTACTTCAGGTATTTCTGAAGAAGTAGAGCTTCCTGAGGCGCTAAATAAAGTTTTGTAAAATCCTAAACTTACCGCGAGATAACCAAGATTTTCTTGTTGCATCATCTCCATGAGCTGATTGGCTTTATCAAGACTGCCAACATCTAAGGTTAGCAATCCACCATATCCGTATTCAGGATTCATTTGCGCTTTGAATTTATTATGACCTGGATGTGAGCTGAGTCCAGGATAGACTATTTTTAAGCCAGCTTTTTCAAATTTTTTTGCTAAATATAGGGCGTTTTCACTGTGTTTTTTAATCCTTATGTGTAGTGTTCTTAAATTTTTTAATATAGAGGAAGCCCTAAGGCTGTCAAGGGTACTTCCTAATAACATGCCTGCTCCTTGATTTACATCTTTTAAACTTAGGCAGAAGTCTTTGCTTGCGCACACCACTCCAGCTACAGCGTCACTACTTCCGTTGATGAATTTAGTCAGACTGTGTATGACAATATCAGCACCCAATACTGACGGGGTGATGCTCAACGGAGAAAAGGTATTGTCTACTACTAGGGGGAGATCATATTTTTTTGCTAGTTTGGACAAGGCTGCAATATCGGAGACTTCTAACAAGGGATTGCTAAGGGTTTCACAATAGATTATTTTAGTTTGATCTGTAATGCTCTGTTCAACAGCGCGTAGGTCTGTACTATCGACAAAACTGCACGTAATATTGAACTTTGGTAAGAAATTTTTCATAAATGCATAGGTGCCACCATAAATGGTTCGACTCGAGATGATATGATCACCCGCATTGCAGAGTTGCATTATAGTGGCTGTGATAGCTCCCATACCACTGGCAGTCACATTGGCAGTTTCTGTGTTCTCCATAGCCGCTAATGCTTCACCCAAGTACAGGTTTGACGGTGAGGAGTGTCTGCTGTAAAGGTAACATCCTTCGGTGTTGCCTTCAAAGGTGTCAAACATGGTTTTAGCAGAAAGAAAAGTATACGTAGAGGAATCTGAAATGGAAGGATTAACCCCTCCAAATTCTCCGAAATACTGTAAATCCTGAATATTATTTGCTGGTTTAAATTTCATATGATTATCCTTTTATACTATAAAAGTC
>NZ_DATGNU010000085.1:0-8248 GCF_035306585.1 Galbibacter sp. | reverse complement strand
TCACTTAACCCGAACCGCTATAGTTATATGGCCTTACAGCGTCTTTCTGCCAATAAAATTGAAACGGTAGCAATTGGTTTAAAAGAAGGAAGTGTTGCTGGGGTAGCTATTTCGACACAGCCAATAAGTTTTGAAAATATAGATACCGTAAGTCTATATTTGAACCCCACCAATCAGCAGGCCTATTACCAGTATATTATCGATTTAAAACCCAGACGAGTAATTTTTAACCCAGGAACTGAAAATCCTACCTTCTATGCTCTTTTAGAATCTCATGGGATAATGGTGGAACAGGCATGTACATTGGTGTTACTTTCCACCGGACAGTATTAATTTGCTTAAATTACTGGATTTAATATTGCTGAAAATTAATAATCCAATGAAGGTGAGTGCTCCATTTAGAATGAGTACAAAAAAACCAAAATCAAACCCAAGCCACCTATTGCTGTAAAGGCTGATAAAATAAGCCAGGACAGGGGAACACAAGGCGATAAAAGGAATGAGATTATCCCTGGTTTTAAGATTTGTGAAGAGTCCAAAACTATACATCCCAAGTAAAGGCCCATAGGTGTACCCTGTAAAGACAAATAGCTTTGCAATGACACTTTCATCTTTTATAAGGTATTTAAAACTTATGATGACAAATATTAAAACCAGCGAAAAAAGCAGGTGAACACGTTTGCGAATTTGTACCTGACTTTTAAGAGAATGCCTTTTGTCAATGGCTAATATGTCAACACTAAAGCTTGTAGTTAATGCTGTTAAAGCACTATCGGCACTGCTGTATGCTGCAGCTACCAGCCCTATAATAAATGAGATAAACACTACAGGACCTAGATAATCTTTTGCCAAAACAGGGAAGAGTTGGTCGTTATGGGCCTCGATGCCATTTTGCTGAGCATAGAGTGTTAAAAGCACTCCTAAGCTCATGAATGCCAAGTTTACCACCGTAAGGATGATCGTGAACCAAAACATGTTTTTTTGAGAATCTTTTAGGGTGCGGCAACTTAGGTTTTTTTGCATCATATCCTGGTCCAATCCAGTCATTACAATGGCGATAAAGGCACCTGATAAAAATTGTTTCCAGAAATAATTCACACTGTTGATGTCCTCAAAAAAGAAAGTTTTTGATAGTGAGCTTTCCGAAATAAAAGAGATAATTCCTTGAGGAATGTTCATTTCATCATACAGAACCATTATGGTCACCCCTAGTGCAATTAACATAAAAAGTGTTTGAAGTGTGTCGGTCCATACTACGGTTTTTATTCCGCTTTTAAAGGTGTAGAGCCAAATAAGGGCAATGGTAATGCTTACAGTAGTCCAATAAGGAATACCTATGACGTCGAAGGCTAGAGCTTGCAGTACATTGGCAACTAAAAACAATCTAAAACTAGCGCCTACCACTCTGGAGAGTATAAAAAACGAGGCTCCTGTTTTATAACTATTTATCCCAAAGCGTTGTTCCAAATAGGTGTAAATGGAGGTGAGGTTCATTCGGTAATACAAGGGAAGAAGAACAGTTCCAATGACTAAATAACCTAGTAAGTAACCTAAGACAACCTGCATATAACTAAACTGAGAAGTCTCCACCCATCCAGGCACAGAAATAAAAGTTACGCCGCTAAGCGAAGCCCCAATCATTCCAAAGGCGACCACGAACCACGGGGATTGCCTTTTGGCTTTAAAGAAGTTTTCATTGTCCTCTTCTTTGTCACTGGTTACTAGAGAAATAATCAATAAAACTACAAAATATAGTACTAGAATTAATAGTATATAGCTAGGTTCCATCCCCAAATTTTCAGTATAGATCTGCAAATCTATTGGATATTATTCAGAATTGTATCTTAAAATTGTAATTTCGCACCAATGGAATTTTCATCAAAACTATTAGAAAACGCAGTGAATGAGGTTTCACAATTGCCTGGGATTGGTAAGCGCACCGCCTTACGATTGGTGCTGCATTTACTCAGACAACCAGCGCAACAGACCTTGGAATTGACGGAGTCTTTACAAATGTTACGGACCCAGGTGAAATACTGTAAAAACTGTCATAACATTTCCGATCGGGAGTTGTGTGAGATTTGTTCAAATACAAAGAGAGACCAAACATTGGTTTGTGTAGTGGAGGATATTAGGGATGTCATGGCCATTGAAAATACAGGGCAGTACAAAGGGGTTTACCACGTTTTAGGAGGAAAGATTTCCCCGATGGATGGGGTTGGCCCCTCGGATTTGAACATCGTAACTTTGATAGAAAAGGTGAAATTAGGTGAGATTAAAGAAATTATCTTTGCCTTAAGTTCAACAATGGAAGGAGATACAACCAATTTTTATATCTTTAAACAACTGGAAGGTTATTCCATTAAAACATCGACTATCGCAAGAGGTATTGCGGTGGGAGATGAACTAGAGTACGCGGACGAGGTAACCTTAGGTAGAAGTATTTTAAACCGCATTCCGTTTGAAAACTCCCTAAAAGGTTCATAGATATACAACGAATATTTTGCAAATTATATTTAATAAAAACGCGTATTTTTTATTATTTTCGCAATTATAACATGGTTTAAAAGCGGTAAATTATCGATATGGCAAAAATAGAATTAAAACTTCCTCAAATGGGGGAAAGTGTTGCAGAGGCAACAATCACTTCTTGGTTAAAAGAAGTCGGAGATACCATTGAAGCTGATGAGGCTGTTTTGGAAATTGCAACAGATAAGGTGGATTCCGAGGTCCCAAGTGAGGTGGATGGAGTTTTGGTTGAAAAATTTTTTAATATAGATGATGTAGCTCAAGTGGGAGATGTATTGGCCATTATAGAAACGGAAGGTGAAGTTGAAAAGGATGGTGTGTCGAATAAGGAGATGGTACCTGATGAACCAGAAGTGGTTGCAGGATCCTCTAGTGCTAAAGAGTTGGAGCAGGAGATGGAGGGTCTTAAAGAAACTTTAGGAACTACCCCAGATTTTACATCTTCTGAACGTTTTTATTCGCCTTTAGTAAAAAATATTGCAAAACAAGAAAATATCACCTTGGATGAATTAGAAAATATTCAAGGAACTGGTAAAGATGGTCGGGTTACTAAAAACGATATGCTATCTTACCTTGAGGGGAGAAGTAATTCTTCGGTTGGGCAAAATGAAGAAGTGGTTCAGAGGGAACCGGAGCCTGAAGTGCAATCAGTAGCTACCGCTACACCAAGTACCTCTTTGTTATCGGTAAATGGCAAAGATGAAATTATCGAAATGAGCCGTATGGGTAAATTAATTGCCCAGCACATGAGTGATAGTATTAAAACTTCTGCGCACGTTCAGAGCTTTATAGAGGTGGATGTAACCAATATTTGGAACTGGAGAAACAAGGTTAAAGATGAGTTTTTTAATCGTGAAGGAGAGAAACTAACCTTTACACCCATCTTCATGCAGGCAGTTGCCAAAACTATTAAAGATTTCCCGATGATCAACATTTCTGTTCAGGGAGATAAAGTGATCAAGAAAAAGGACATTAATTTAGGAATGGCTGCGGCCTTACCAGATGGAAATTTAATTGTACCTGTTATCAAAAATGCAGATCAATTAAACCTGGTTGGAATGGCCAAGCGCGTGAATGATCTAGCCACTAGAGCTAGAGCTAACAAACTCAAACCTGATGAAATTACCCAAGGTACGTATACGGTGACTAATGTGGGTGCTTTTGGAAGCGTTATGGGCACTCCAATCATCAATCAACCGCAAGTGGCTATACTTGCCCTGGGTGCTATTCGAAAAGTTCCTGCAGTTATTGAAACACCTGAGGGAGACTTTATTGGAATTCGTCACAAAATGTTCTTGTCGCACAGTTATGACCATCGTGTGGTAAATGGGGCACTTGGAGGACAGTTTATCCAAAGAATAGCACACTATCTCGAGGCATGGGATCCTAACAAGGGAATTTAAAGCAGTTTTTAGTTTAAGGAGAGGGTATCCAATCCACACTCGGTGGAGGTTTGGCGTAAAATGACCTTGTTTTTTGATCACATTTTTCGTACACTTGTAACCAGTAGTAATTAGACTCATAAACCACGTAAGCGAACTTACAAGGTTGGCCATTGGAGCGGTAAGTACTATCATCCATTGGTTGCCAAAGACACTTTCGCGCTTTGGTAATACACCGTTTTTTGAATCATACGTACATGGAATTAAAATTAACAAGACCCATTTGTTTTTTTGATCTTGAAACAACTGGGATTGATGTTGCTAGAGATCGGATCGTGGAAATATCAATTTTGAAAGTATTTCCAAATGGAAATAAGGAAAGTAGGACTTGGCTTGTGAATCCTGAGATGCCTATACCACCTGAATCTTCCGCAATTCACGGGATCACAGATGAAAAGGTAAAGGATGAGCCTACCTTTAAAGAACTCTCAAAGGCTATCTATACGATGATCAAAGACAGTGATTTGGCTGGGTTTAATTCAGATCGTTTTGATATCCCTGTCCTTGCTGAGGAAATGCTTCGCTCTGATATTGACTTTGACATGGGTAGTAGGGTGAGTGTGGATGTACAAACCATTTTCCATAAAATGGAACAGCGCACCTTGTCGGCTGCCTATAAGTTTTACTGTGGCAAAAGTTTGGAAGATGCACATAGTGCTGAGGCTGATACCATTGCTACCTATGAGGTGCTCAAATCACAGCTCGATCGTTATCAAGAGTTGGAGAACGACATTAAATTTCTTGCGAATTTTACGACGCGAAGAGTGACTGCTGACTTTGCTGGTTTTATTAGCTATGATGAGGATGGAGTGGAAGTGTTTTCTTTTGGGAAACACAAAGGTCGAAAGGTTGAGGAGGTTTTGGAGCAAGAACCAGGGTATTTCGGTTGGATCTTAAATGCTGATTTTCCAAGGTATACAAAGAAAGTGCTTACCGCTATTAAACTCAGAAAATTGAACACCAAGCTCGGCTAATGATTAAATTTGCCAAAGTATTTGTTTGTATTGGGGTGTTTTTAAGTTTTGGCTATAGTGATGCTCAAAAGTCAATGCCTGTGGGAGAGTTAAGGGATGATCAAACAAATAAACCGATTGTGTATGCTTGTCTCATTTTTACAAAAACAACATACGGCACCACATCCAATGAGCAAGGTCGGTTTTTTTTACAAGTGGACAGTACCTTATTACAGGAGAAGGTTCGAATTTCATGTATAGGCTATCATAGTAAGGTGTTGCCTTGTTATAAACTTTCCAATAAGACTATTTATCTTTCCCCAAAGATGGACGCGTTAGTCCAGAAGTATGTTTATGATCCAGAAAATAAACAGCCGAGTCGTACCATTAATCCGTTTTCTGGAAAAGAGTGGGTTGGTCTAGGAAATTTTAGTGGTGGTGCATACCCATCAGTCTTGGCCAGATATTACCCAAATGATTTTAAAGGCGATAAAAAGCATGATCTGGATCAGGGGACCATTTTTTTCAATCCTCCCTACCATGTAAGTTCCAAATTTAAGTTAAGGGTCTTAGGAGCTAGTGATGATTTGAGTCCTGCAGAGACCCTGCTATTAAGTAATCTGATTGTTCAATCTGAAAAGAACAACCGCAAGGTTCAGGTTTCACTTGCTGATTACGGAATTCAGGTGCCTGAAAATAGGTTTTTTATTGATGTGGAGCCTTTGTTTATCCATGAAAATCGATTTGAAGAACAGTTCGATATTCGTATAGGAGATACCGTGTACCAAGATGTTAGCACCATACGCTATGGACCTGTCCTTTGAGGGGTGCAAGAGCAAGAAGAGCCAGAGGAGGTGCGCCTATTATAGATCTAATGTAGGCTGGAATCCTATGAATAATTTGAAGATTAATAAAAATGGCAACACATTTAAAAATACAAAAATAGTTGCACCCGCCTTTAAAATGAAAGTTGTTTACTAATTTGCGATTTCAAAATTAATAGTAATATGAAGATTATCTGTGTAGGCAGAAATTATACCGAACATATTGCGGAACTTCAGAATGAGAAACCTGATACTCCCGTCATTTTCATGAAGCCTGATACGGCACTTTTAAAAAATGGGTTGGATTTTTATCTTCCTGAGTTCTCCTCTGAGATTCATCATGAGGTGGAACTGGTGGTAAAGATATGTAAAGTAGGAAAACATATTGCGCAGAAGTTTGCACATAAATATTATACTCAGGTGAGCTTGGGTATAGATTTTACTGCTCGGGATTTGCAACGACTACTCAAAGCCAAAGGCTTGCCATGGGAACAGGCCAAGGCATTTGATAATTCTGCTTTTGTTGGTAGATGGCTGGAAAAGGACTCCTTAGGAGATTTAAATGATATTCATTTTAGTCTTTCTAAAAACGATCAACTGGTACAGCTTGGTCACAGCGCAAAAATGTTGTGGAAAATAGATGAATTAATTGCTTATGTTTCCAAGTTTTTTACACTAAAAACAGGGGATCTGATTTTTACGGGCACTCCCGCTGGTGTTTCCCAAGTTCAAAGCGGTGATTTTTTACAAGGACACTTAAACGATCAAGAAATATTTAACTTATCAATTAAATAATACCTAACATTATGAAGTACAATTTAGATAAGCTCAACGAATTATCTGGAGGAGATAAGGAGTTTAATCAAACCATAATTACTACCTTTTTACAAGAGACACCTGAAGATTTTAAGGGGCTTGAAAGTGCTATTGCTGCTCAAGATTTTAGTGCTATATACCAGTACGCGCATAAAATAAAGCCCAATGCTGACTTACTTGGAATAGACAAGTTAAAGGATCAGATGCTAACAATTGAGTCACATGCTCGGGGAGATATGGATATTGAGCGTATTAAAGGCTTGTCCTCTAGCGCGGCAGATGAATTACAAACCGCCTACCAGGAGTTAAGCAATTATATTAAGTAGCTAGCATGTTAGCAGAAATTATTACTATTGGTGATGAAATTCTCATTGGTCAAATCGTAGATACGAATTCTGCGTTCATTGCCAAGAAACTCAATTCGATCGGCATTTCAGTTTTTCAGGTGAGTTCAGTTCAAGATGAGAAAAGCCACATTTTAAAAGCGCTGGAAGAGGCTGAGTCTAGAGTGGATATTGTGATTATAACTGGTGGGCTTGGACCGACAAAAGATGATATCACAAAGCATACGATTTGTACTTATTTTTCAGATCAACTGGTGGAAAACAAGGCGGTGCTAGAAAATGTAGAACGCTTGTTTAAAAAGTATTCCAATAGTCCGATTTCGAACCTAAATAAAGGGCAGGCTTTGGTGCCTTCACGTGCGGAGGTTTTGATGAACCACTATGGTACAGCACCTGGAATGTGGCTTGAAAAACCGGGAAAGGTATTTATATCGCTCCCTGGGGTTCCATTTGAGATGGAGGCACTGATGGTTGATGCGGTCTTGCCAAGGCTACAAAAACAGTTTAAACACCCCTATATTCTTCACAAGACTATTCTTACTTATGGATTAGGGGAGAGTGCATTAGCAGAGCGTCTTGAACTTTGGGAAAATCAACTTCCACCGTTTATAAAACTCGCTTATTTACCTAATCTAGGAAAAGTAAGGCTACGATTAACGGCCAGAGGAGATGATAAAAAGTTGTTAGAGCTGGAGGTTCAAAAACAGCTGGAGCGTTTAATGCCTTTAATTAAGGATTTATATTTTGGCTTAGAGGAGGAGAATGCTTTGGAGGTTACTTTAGCCAAACTCCTCAGTGACCGTAAGCAACGGATTTCAGTTGCAGAGAGTTGTACTGGTGGTAAATTGGCCCATACCTTTACAGCCATTCCTGGTGCTTCAAATTTTTTTACTGGAGGGGTGGTGACCTATGCTACGGAGTCGAAAATTGACGTCTTACAGATCGATAAATCCCTTATAGATCAATACAGCGTTGTGAGTGCACCTGTGGCAGAGGCGATGGCATTGGCTGCTCAAAAGATGTTTAAAACCGATTTTGCCCTGTCCACTACAGGGAATGCAGGACCCGTAAAAGGAGATTCAGACGCCGAAATTGGGACTGTTTTTATAGGATTGGCTACTTCGAATGGCGTTTTTTCTAAGGAATTCAACCTGGGAAACCATCGTGAAAAAGTAATTAATAAGGCGGTAAATAAAGCGTTGGAAATGCTTTTTAAAGAATTTTCAAAAAAATGATTCTTTCACTTGCTATTAAGACTTAGAATTCGTTAATTTGCACCCTGTTTTTAAATAATACTAAAGTATAGAAGCATGTCAAGAGTTTGTGAACTTACAGGAAAG
>NZ_DATGNU010000084.1:0-7467 GCF_035306585.1 Galbibacter sp. | reverse complement strand
ATTGTTAGGGCTAGATGAGGCTGAAGACACAGGTGAATTTACCGTTCCAGTTCCGGCTACCGGTACCCCTTCTGATGGAGTGGAAATTAGATTAAGTGCGCTCCTTGGAGTTGGCCCTAGTGCCGAAGTGTTTTACGCCTTCTTTATTACACCACCTATTATAGAATTTCCAACAGTTGCAGTCTGTGAAACCCAGGATGCATTAATTAGCATTTCTAATTTTCAACCTGGATATACCTATAGGGTCTATGATGCCCTTACTGATGGAAATCTTATCCAAAGTGGTACCACCAATGTGCTTTCCATTCCAGAGGAAGATCTAACACCTGGAACGTATTACTTGGAGGCAGTGGAAGGAGGTACAGCGTTTACCTCTTCTAGAACAGCATTTGACATTGTGATCTATCCCAAACCGGGATACCCAGAAATTGATTTAAACGTCAATGAAAATTAAATAAACTCAATAAATTCAAAATATATCATTATGAAAACAAGTAACATTTTTAAGGGTCTTTTACCGGCCATCATTTTATTGGTAATTACACCAGCCATAGCGCAGGTCCCAACCTTTACTTCACCCATTAGTACACCTGCAGATCTCGATGTAGGAACCATCAGTAGTACAGCCACTGAAGTTACCACGGTCGATGCGGCAGTTTTGTTCTATAATCCCGCTACAAGCGGTCCTTCAATTACTTTAAGTGCATCCACGGATGATGGAGCGGGAAATACTTTTACGTCTTATCAGTGGAATACTGTTTCTTCCGATGGAACCGAAACCATCATAACCGGTGAGACTGCTGTAGATTTAACAGCTACTTCATTAGCTCCAGGATATCATAAATACAGAGTTTATGGTTTGGTAGATAACGGAGATGGAACCGTAACTTGTCAATCTGATCAGTACGAAGATATCATACTGTTTGTTTTGCCGGAGCTTGAGGTGACCTCTGAGGTGGATCTCAACGGAAATCCTGCTGGATATTGTGTGGAGGATATTCCAACAGACCCAATTCAGTTATCAATAGCTGATATTACAGCAGATTATACCGCAAACACTAATGGTTATACGAATCCAGCTGGAAGTGACTTTACTGTAAATTATAACTGGTTTGCGAACTTAGAAGGAGGGACAGCTAATCCAATAGATCTAGGGAATGCTGCTACTTATGATGTGACTTTGGCTCAAGAAGGAACCTATACTTTTTATGTGGAAGTTACCTATGCTGTTAAAGCAGACGATGGAAGCAGAGACTATGTAGTATTTACAGATACGGTAGAAGATGGAGCCGGAAACCCATTAGAGATTGAAGTAACTCCTGTACCAGGTGCGCCTAGCATTACAATAGGTTCCACTACAGAATAATGGGATCTTACTGTAGAGCTCAAAGTGAGCCTTCAAGTTGCCAATAGATTTAGAATGGGATTATATTAAAATAATATGCAAGGCAAATGTCTTAATAGTTACGCCAGAATAACACTGGGGTTTATCATGGTATTTGTTGTAGTTGTTGGGAACCTTTACGGGCAAACCAACATACAACAGGTTCGGCTGAACCCTGGGGGATCTGTGCGTTTAAATGTTTTCTCGCAAGGAGCCACAAATTATGTGTGGTTACGGGATAATCAGATTATTGACCAAGCTGTAGATTCCTTTTATGTGGTGACAGAACCAGGGGTCTATAGCGCCATTGCATATAATGATTTTGAGTGCGCCTCGATGCAGTCCAATCTTGTTGAGGTCATCTTTAGTACTCCAGATACTCAACACAGCCTATTGAAATTCTGTGAGTTATCAAACCCGACTATTTTAGATATTGATATTGGCGTAGGTGATTTGATTTGGTTCTCGGATAGGGCAAGACAAAACAGTCTACCAGCTGATGCTCCATTAAAGGATGGGGTAACCTATTATGCTACAAGTATATCCACAAATTTAAATTATTCAGCTGAGGTGTTTTTGGATGCTTGTTTGGATATTGCTATTGATAAACGCGTTGATGCCGTAGAAGCTGCCATGGAAACACAAGTCAACTTTACCATCGTGGTAAGTAATAAATCAAATGTTAAGGGTGAGAACCTGATCATCAAAGAACAACTGCCAGATGGCTACACCTATGAGGATCATCAGTTGACCTCTGGTCGCTATAGCAGTGTATCCGGTTTATGGGAGATCGTGGAGTTAGCACCAAAGGCAAGTGAGGAGTTAAAGCTTCGTGCGCGTTTAATACAAGGGCATAATTACCAAAACACCGCATCACTTATCCATTCAGATCCAGAGGACTTCATAGTGGATAATAATAGCTCTAGCGCTTCGGTGGATGCAACCTGCGTAAAGGTTTATGAGATCTTTACGCCTAATAATGATGGAAACAATGATACTTTTGTTATTCAATGTATAGAACAGTACCCAAACAATATACTAAAGGTTTTTGATAAAGATGGATCGCTGGTATATTCAAAAAAAGGTTACGATAATAGTTGGAGAGGATTCAGTAATTCCAATTGGACCATTGATAAAAGTGATCCCTTGCCTGCAGGAGTTTATTTTTACATCCTAGATTTAGGAAATAATACCAACGCCGTTACGGGTTGGATATTCTTAGGTTACTAGTGCGCTGCTCATTCTCCCAATTTCAAAAAAACGTACTTCATTGATACCGAAGAGATTTTATTGAAAATTAATCAATTATGCGTTTGATTTATAAATAAATATATTTACCTTTGCCACCCTTTTAAACCAAAAATATATCTGGTCGATAACTGGAAACCATTGATTTATAAGGGGTTGATTAATAAAAAAAACATAATTATTGTTAAGTAGATTATGCCAACAATTTCACAATTAGTACGAAAAGGAAGAACCACACTTACTAAGAAGAGTAAATCGGTTGCTTTGGATTCGTGTCCTCAAAGAAGAGGGGTTTGTACGCGTGTTTATACCACCACGCCAAAGAAGCCTAACTCTGCAATGCGTAAAGTTGCAAGGGTTCGTCTTACCAATGGCAAAGAGGTGAATGCTTACATCCCTGGAGAAGGACACAATTTACAAGAGCACTCGATAGTATTAGTTAGAGGGGGAAGGGTAAAAGATTTACCAGGAGTTCGGTACCACATCGTTCGCGGTGCTTTGGATACTGCTGGAGTTCAAGGAAGAACGCAACGTAGATCAAAATACGGAGCAAAACGCCCTAAAAAGTAATTAACACTTTTAAAAAGAAGAAATGAGAAAAAGACAGGCCAAGAAGAGACCTCTTTTACCAGATCCGAGATATAACGATCAGCTAGTGACACGTTTTGTGAACATGATGATGTGGGATGGTAAAAAGTCCGTAGCATTCAAAATTTTCTACGATGCCATGGATATTGTAGAGGAGAAAAAACAAGACGAAGAAAAAACTGCTTTGGAAATTTGGAAAGATGCGTTGTCCAACGTTATGCCACATGTTGAGGTGAGAAGTCGTCGTGTGGGTGGTGCCACATTCCAGATTCCTATGCAGATTAGACCAGATAGAAAAGTATCAATGGCTATGAAGTGGTTGATTAGTTATTCACGTAAGCGAAATGACAAATCAATGGCGCTTAAATTAGCCTCTGAGGTGTTGGCGGCTTCTAAAGAAGAAGGTGCAGCAGTTAAGAAGCGCGTTGATACTCATAAAATGGCGGAAGCAAATAAAGCATTCTCACACTTTAGATTTTAATAAGTAAGATGGCACAAAGAGATTTAAAATATACAAGAAACATAGGAATTGCAGCACATATTGATGCTGGTAAAACAACAACTACGGAGCGAATCTTGTTCTACACTGGGGTGTCTCACAAACTGGGAGAGACTCACGATGGCGCTGCAACCATGGATTGGATGGAGCAAGAGCAAGAGCGAGGTATTACCATTACATCAGCAGCAACAACTTGTACCTGGAATTTCCCTATGGAGAATGCGGAGCCGACTCCGGATACACACAGTTATAACTTTAATATAATCGATACTCCTGGTCACGTGGATTTCACCGTTGAGGTGAGTCGTTCATTGCGTGTATTGGATGGGTTAGTTTTCTTGTTTAGTGCGGTTGATGGTGTGGAGCCTCAATCTGAAACGAACTGGAGATTGGCAGACCAATACGATGTGCCTCGAATTGGGTTTGTAAACAAAATGGACCGTCAAGGATCTAATTTCTTAAACGTGGTGAACCAGGTGAAAGAAATGTTGGGTTCTAATGGAGTTCCAATTGTTTTGCCAATCGGTGACGAAGCTGATTTTAAAGGGATCGTTGATTTAGTAAAGAACAGAGCTGTAATATGGCATGACGAAAACTTCGGTTCTACTTTTGATGTAGTGGATATCCCTGCTGATATGGTAGATGAGGTGAAAGAGTACAGAGCAATGCTTATCGAGCAAGTTGCCGAGTATGATGAGGCGCTTATGGAGAAGTTTTTCGAAGATGAAAACTCTATTACAGAAGATGAAATACACGCTGCGCTAAGAGCTGCTGTTATGGACAGAGCAATCATTCCTATGGTATGTGGTTCTTCCTTTAAAAACAAAGGAGTTCAATTTTTATTAGACGCAGTTTGTCGATATTTACCTTCACCATTGGATAAGGGAGGTATCAAAGGTACACATCCTGACACTGGAGAGGAAATTGTACGTAAGCCAAGTGTTGATGCTCCATTTGCTGCATTGGCTTTCAAAATTGCTACCGATCCTTTCGTGGGTCGTTTAGCATTCTTCCGTGCATATTCAGGTAGACTAGAGGCTGGATCTTATGTGTTGAACAATAGATCTGGTAAAAAGGAGCGTATTTCTCGTATCTACCAAATGCACTCGAATAAACAAAATTCTATTGACTTTATTGAGGCTGGAGACATTGGAGCTGCAGTTGGATTTAAGGATATCAAGACCGGTGATACTTTATCAGATGAAAAGGCGCCAATTGTCTTGGAAAGCATGGACTTCCCGGATCCTGTAATCGGTATTGCGGTAGAGCCTAAAACCAAGGCGGATGTTGATAAGATGGGTATGGCGTTGGCGAAACTATCTGAAGAAGATCCAACATTTACTGCAAGAACTGATGAGGCTTCAGGCCAAACGATCATCTCTGGTATGGGTGAGCTTCACTTGGATGTTATTATCGATCGTCTTAGACGTGAGTTTAAGGTGGAGGTAAACCAAGGACAGCCACAAGTTGAATACAAAGAAGCTATTACGCAAAAAGCAGAGCACAGAGAAGTTTACAAAAAACAATCTGGAGGACGTGGTAAATTTGCTGATATCGTATTCACACTTGAGCCAGCTGAAGAAGGTAAGTTAGGTCTTGAATTCATATCTGAGATTAAAGGAGGTAACGTACCAAAAGAGTTTATCCCTTCTGTAGAGAAAGGATTTAAAGAAGCGATGAAAAATGGACCATTAGCGGGTTACGAAGTAGACGCTATGAAAGTTACGTTACTTGACGGTTCTTATCACGATGTGGATTCCGATCAGTTATCTTTCGAATTGGCTGCTAAATTAGGATTCAGAACTGCTGCAAAAGCTGCAAAATCTGTGATCATGGAGCCAATTATGAAATTAGAAGTATTAACTCCTGAGGAATATATGGGAGATATTGTAGGTGACCTTAACCGTCGTCGTGGTCAAGTTAATGATATGAGCGACAGGGCAGGTTCTAAGGTGATCAAAGCTATTGTGCCACTTTCTGAAATGTTCGGATATGTAACCTCGTTACGTACCCTTTCATCAGGTCGTGCGACTTCCACTATGGAGTTCTCACATTATGCTGAAACGCCATCTAATATTGCAGAAGCTGTTATTAAGGAAGCAAAAGGAGTTGAAGCTTAAACTTTTAAGAAAATGAGTCAAAAAATTAGAATAAAACTTAAATCATACGATTACAATTTAGTAGATAAATCTGCTGAGAAAATCGTAAAAACGGTTAAAAGTACTGGAGCTGTAGTAACAGGTCCAATACCTTTACCAACACATAAAAAGATTTTTACTGTATTGCGTTCTCCACACGTAAATAAGAAATCAAGAGAGCAATTTCAATTGAGTTCTTACAAAAGATTACTTGATATCTACAGTTCTTCATCAAAAACCATCGATGCTTTGATGAAGCTAGAATTACCAAGTGGTGTTGAGGTAGAGATTAAAGTATAATCTTTTAAAGAGGCTATAGCGTTCTTTAAGAACTTTACTGGCCAATGTGGTTTCGCTCAAAGAATTTGAGGAAAGACATGTCCTGAGCGTTTGGCGAGGGAAAAACGGATAAAAATACATTTCAGGGTTGGAAGTATTTTTTCAGCCCTGAAGTTTTTTCGATAATTGAATAATTAATTAAGTATTAACAATGTGGTCGAAGGTTATTTAAAACCAACGATCCTTAAACGTAAATTAAATGTCTGGGTTAATAGGAAGAAAAATTGGTATGACCAGCATTTTCGACGAAAACGGGAAGAACATTCCTTGTACAGTAATCGAAGCTGGACCATGCGTAGTTACCCAAGTCAGAACTCTAGAAGTTGACGGGTATGAAGCCCTTCAGCTTGGTTTCGATGACAAGGCAGAAAAACGTGCTAACAAGGCCGAAGTTGGTCATGCAAAAAAAGCAGGCGTTTCTCCTAAAAAGAAAGTTGTTGAATTCCAAGATTTTGAAGGTGAGTACAAATTAGGAGACACGCTAACTGTTGAGGAATTTGTAGAAGGAGAATTTGTTGATGTCACTGGTACATCAAAAGGGAAAGGATTCCAAGGAGTTGTTAAACGCCATGGTTTTGCTGGGGTTGGTCAATCTACTCACGGTCAGCATAACCGTTTAAGAGCGCCAGGTTCTATTGGTGCAGCATCCTATCCTTCTCGTGTATTCAAAGGAATACGTATGGCTGGACAAATGGGATCAAAAAATGTAACAGTTGATAACTTACAAGTGTTGAAAGTTGTTCCAGAAAAAAATCTTTTAGTTGTTAAAGGATGTGTACCTGGTCACAAAAACGCTTATGTAATCATTAGGAAGTAATGGAAGTAGCAGTTTTAGATATTAATGGAAAAGAAACTGGAAGAAAGGTGAAGCTTTCTAAATCAGTTTTCGGTGTAGAGCCAAGCAATCACGCTGTATACTTAGACGTGAAACAATTTTTGGCGAATCAGCGCCAAGGGACTCACAAGTCAAAAGAAAGAGCTGAGATCGCTGGAAGTACACGTAAGATCAAAAAGCAAAAAGGAACAGGAACAGCTAGAGCGGGGAGTATTAAATCTCCAATCTTCAAAGGTGGTGGTAGGATTTTTGGACCAAGACCTAAAGATTACTCGCAAAAACTTAACAAAAACGTTAAACGTTTAGCTAGAAAATCTGCCCTTAGTCTAAAAGCGCAAGACAAGTCAATTATCGTTGTTGAGGACTTCAATTTCGAAGCTCCAAAAACAAAAGAATTCACTAATGTTTTGAAAGCTTTAGGGTTAGAGGGTAAAAA
>NZ_DATGNU010000083.1:0-27555 GCF_035306585.1 Galbibacter sp. | reverse complement strand
GCTCCCCCTCTTGGGCTCGAACCAAGGACCCTCTGATTAACAGTCAGATGCTCTAACCAACTGAGCTAAGGAGGAATTTATATTTTCTTTTCGCGAGCTCCCTAATTTAGGAGGTTTTGAAAGGATTTATCCCTTTTTTGCGGATGCAAATATATATGTTTTTTTCATTAAGCCAAACAAAAATTATTAATTTTTATTTTATTTGAAAATCGCCTTATATATATCGTTTCCATTGGCATACAAAAGTAATGCAATTAAAATAAAGAAACCAACCATTTGTGCATATTCTAAGAATTTTTCACTCGGTTTTCTTCCAGTAATCATCTCATAAAGCAAAAACATCACATGTCCTCCATCTAATGCAGGTATAGGTAGTATGTTCATAAAAGCCAAAATAATAGACAGAAAAGCTGTAGAAAGCCAAAATCCTTGCCAATCCCAGGAATCAGGGAAAAGCTTTGCAATAGTTCCAAATCCGCCAACCTCAGTAGCACCCTTTTTAGTGAAAAGGAATTTCATAGAGCTAGCATAGTCCATCAACGTCCAATAACCAAAGCTAACTCCCGCAGGAAAGGCCTCAGCCAATGAATATTCTTTCTTTTGAATTACATTTGAAAAGTCAGGTAACATAACTGTTACTCCAATTTTTTGATTCACAGGTGTGACTGAAAGTGTGTCTGTAGAATTGTTGCGCTCAATAACAAGATCTATTGGAGTTCCTTGATTAGATTTAACCACTTTTGTGAACTCATCCCAAAACGTAATGGCTGTTCCATTTACGGATACTATCTTATCATTCTTTTGAAGACCTGCAACATCGGCTGGATCTCCAGGGATTATGCTATCTAAAACGGCATCCACTCTTGGTTCTAATGGTCGTAAAGCTCCTGAAACATATAAATGAGTACCTAATGTATCAGGAAGTTGCAATACCTCTACGGTATTATCAGCATGTTGAACTTTTACCTCTTCTACACCTCTAACTACCAACAAACGACTTACGTCTAAAATATTATTAGGAGTTTCTCCATCCACCTCAAGTACTTTGTCCCCATCTCTAAAACCATATTGTTTTAATTCATCAGCGACGTTAAAACCATTAGGGAAAGCATTGTTAGAAATTTCATTACTACCCCAAACAAACAAAACCATGGCATAGATAAAGAATCCTAACAATAAATTTACCGTCACACCTCCAATCATAATGATTAAACGTTGCCATGCAGGCTTGGATCTGAATTCCCATGGTTGTGGTGGCTGAGCCATCTGTTCCTTGTCCATGCTTTCATCTATCATTCCAGATATTTTGACATAACCTCCTAGCGGAAGCCAGCCAATACCATAAACAGTTTCGCCTATCTTAGTTTTAAGTAATGCAAATTTCACATCAAAAAACAAGAAGAATTTCTCAACACGAGTTTTAAAAATTTTTGCAGGGATAAAGTGCCCCATTTCGTGCAAAACAATCAATATAGACAAGCTTAAAACTAGCTGGATCGCCTTTATTAAAATTTCACTCATAAATACAGTTTCGTTTTCGAATCGCACAAAAGTAACGTTTTCAAATTATCTAACACAATCAAAAGACTTTAGCAATGACAATTTATGACGCTTTTAAGACTTAAATTCCATTATGTATGCGGAATGTTGTATTTTTGCACGCAGTTAAATCTCCTAATATGCTACAGTTCTTTAGTAAATATAAACACCTCTTTATCACGCTAATAATTTTATCCACAATCATCATAAGCTTGATGTACCAAGCACTTAAACCAGAAGAAAAATTAGCTGTTTATGAACCCTCTATGGTTCAACCTGAACTAGTTGATGAAAGCATCCAATACATTCGAAAAGATCATAAAATTGCTGATTTTAAATTAATCAACCAGAACGGGGATACCATCACTCAGGAGAATTACAAAAACAAAATATATGTAGCAGACTTTTTCTTTACCACTTGCTTATCTATATGCCCAATGATGACCGATAATATGGTGCGGATCCAAGAAGAGATTAAAAATAATCCTGACGTAATGCTTCTGTCTCATACAGTAACACCTTTAATTGACACAGTTGAGCAATTAAAAAAATATGCTCAAGAGAAAGGAGTAATGGATCACAAATGGAATTTAGTCACTGGTGATAAAAAGCAGATCTATGAATTAGCTAGAAAAAGTTATTTGGCTGTTAAAACAACAGGTGATGGCGGACCATTTGATATGATTCATACCGAAAACTTTATCCTAGTAGATAAAGATAAACAGATAAGAGGGTTTTATGATGGAACCAATCCCGATGAAATTGATAAACTACTTCACGATATAGAAATACTTCAAAAACACTATAAAAAACCCAAATCTTAAGCACCTTAGGGCCTATTCTCAAAGGTTTCAGAGCTTTTTTTAGAAATTTTTAACTATTCAAAAATATAAACAGGTTTGATTTATTTCATTAAACCTTTTTTTTATACTACTTTTGCTTACTTAAATTCAATCTAAATAAGGCTGTGAAATTAACAATCGCACATCTGAAAAAAGGCCAAAGGGCCGTCATAAAAGGATTCTCCACTGATATTATTCCAATCAAACTCCTTGAACTAGGTTGTTTACCTGGTAATCAGGTAGAACTACTTCAAATTGCACCATTTAAAGATCCTTTATACCTGAATATCAACGGTTCCTTTTTGACCATCCGTCGTGCAACCGCCCTTGCCATTGAGATTGATATGATTAAAGAAAATGACTCCTTATGAGCAAGCAAATTAATGTAGCCCTTATAGGGAACCCCAATACAGGTAAGACTTCTATTTTTAATGCTTTAACGGGATTAAATCAACGAGTAGGTAACTACCCTGGAATTACTGTAGAGAAAAAAGAAGGAGTGTGTAAATTATCCCGTGGTATCAAAGCACACATCATTGATTTACCTGGAACCTATAGTTTAAACGCAACCTCCTTGGATGAAAATATCGTTATTGAGCTGTTACTCAACAAAAACGACAAAAATCATCCTGATGTAGCGGTGGTCATTAGTGATGTAGAAAACCTTAAGAGGAATCTACTTTTATTTACTCAAATCAAGGATTTAAAAATACCTGCCATCCTAGTGATAAATATGGCGGACCGTATGAAGCGTAAAGGAATTTCTCTTGATATAGAGCTCCTGGAAAAAGAACTTCATACCAAAATAGCTGTCATCAGTACGCGAAAAAACACTGGAATTGATAAGTTAAAAGAATTAATTACAAACTATAAGGAACTCCCTACTCAACAGTGCATAGACATTAATTCTATTGATCCAGAGTATTTTGGTGGATTACAAAATGCGTTTGCGAACCAAAATCTTTACAAGCTATGGATTGTAATTACGCAGGATGTCAACTTTGTGAACCTCGACCGTAAACTAGTCGATGATACTTCAGCCTTTTCGACTAAGTCGGAATCTGAACTTAAAAAAATGCAACATCAAGAAACGGTGAAGCGTTATCAGTTTATAAATAAAGTTCTCCAAAACGGGTATATCGTTGATGCCGCTTCGGCAAAAGGTTTAAGAGCATCATTTGACAGAGTTTTGACTCATAAAGTCTGGGGGTATGTGGTTTTCTTTTTAATCATGCTGCTTATCTTTCAAGCCATTTATGATTGGAGTAATTATCCCATGGACTTTATAGATGGATTATTTGCTAATTTCAGTGAGTGGGCAAGCAATACACTTCCTCCTGGGACACTTACGGATCTTATAGCCGATGGGGTAATTCCCGGATTAGGCGGTATTGTAATTTTCATCCCACAAATTGCCTTTTTATTCCTGTTTATTGCGATTCTAGAAGAATCTGGATATATGAGTAGGGTGGTGTTTTTGATGGATAAAATTATGCGAAAATTTGGCTTATCAGGTAAAAGTGTCGTACCACTTATCTCAGGTACTGCATGTGCCATTCCAGCAGTCATGGCCACCAGAAACATAGATAACTGGAAGGAACGCTTAATTACCATCTTGGTAACGCCTTTTGTTACATGCGCTGCCCGATTACCAGTGTACCTTATAATCATTGCCTTAGTTATCCCTGATCAAAAATTCTTAGGAATGAATCTTCAAGGATTGACCTTAATGGCGATGTATATACTTGGGTTTTTAACGGCTATTTTTTCCGCATGGGCATTAAATAAAGTATTACGAGTAAAAGGTAGATCATTTTTTGTAGTAGAGATGCCCAATTATAAAGTACCCCTACTTAAAAATGTTGCCATTACTGTCCTAGAAAAAACCAAAAGCTTTGTCTTTGGAGCAGGTAAAATCATTTTGGCAATTTCTATAATACTATGGTTTTTGGCAACTAATGGCCCAAGAGATACCTTTCACAATGCAACCTCTATTGTAACCTCCCAAGTTGAGAACCAAAACCTAACAGAGGAAGAGCTCGCAACCCAGATCAACTCCTACAAACTACGTAATTCATATATTGGAATTGCTGGCCATGCTATTGAACCTGTAATTACCCCCCTGGGTTATGACTGGAAAATTGGAATTGCGTTGATAAGTTCATTCGCCGCTAGAGAGGTGTTTGTAGGTACACTTGCTACGATATACAGTGTTGGAAGCGAAGAGGAAGACACTATCAAAAACCGTATGGCTCAAGAGATAAATCCAGAAACTGGTCAACCAGTATTTAACTTAGCTACTGGGATTTCATTATTACTATTTTACGCCTTTGCCATGCAGTGTATGAGTACCATTGCGATTGTAAAGAGAGAGACCAATGGCTGGAAATGGCCTATGTATCAATTAGTATTTATGACTGGTTTTGCTTATATTACTGCTTTAATAGCATATCAACTTTTAAAATAATTGACCTATGGATATTCAAACTATTTTAGTCTATATAATCGTTTTATTGGCTTTTGGATATTTGGTTTTAAAGTATGCATTCCCAAAAGTACTAGCAACTATCCTTGGTAAGAAAGGAAATAGTTCCTGTGGAGGAAGTGATTGCAACGGTTGTCATTAGTATGTCCAAACGCGAATTAAAAAAATACGTCGCTTCACTCAAAAAAAAAGAATTAGAACTTCAGATTATCGATCTCTACGACCGATTTAAAGAGGTGAAGGTTTTCTATGATTTTGCGTTTAATCCTCAAGAAGACAAATTAGTCGATCAGGCAAAGGCCAAGATCGCCAACGAGTACTTCCCTGTCAAACGACGAAAGCCTAGAATGCGCCGGTCCGTAGCACAAAAATTTATCAAACATTTTATGGATATCGGTGTGAGCCCCACCAAGGTGGCCGATGTGATGTGGTTTAATCTAGAGATCGCACAAACTTTCAATGAACACCGCCAATTAAAGCAACCGGCCTTTTATAAAAGCATGGCTAATTCCTTTGATGAGGCTGTAAAATATAGCGCAACCAATGGCCTGATAGAAGACTTCAAGCACCGTTTGTTAGAGGTTTATAAGCGAGCTCAGCTTCAGAATTGGCCAGAGTTATATACTATGGAACGTACATTGGATATACTTGATTAAACCAATCAAACTACGCACTATTATGAAAAACCTAGTACTCTTACTTTTAAATCTTTTTGTGGTGACTATTGGAACCACTCAAGAACACAAGCTCTCTAAAGCGGACAGCATCGCAATATTACAAGCCCTCGAGCAACAGCAGTCGGCCTGGAATAAGGGTGATATCTCCGCTTTTATGGAAAACTATTGGAAGTCCGAAAATTTAGTGTTTAACGGTTCGTCTGGCCCTATTTTCGGTTGGGAAAACACCAAACAACGTTACTTAAATAGCTATCCTGACCTAACTATAATGGGAATACTAACATTTGAGGTGATCGACCTACAATCGATAGCCAATGGCGTTGCCCAAATGATTGGAACATTTCATTTGAAAAGGAGTATTGGAGACCTTGATGGTTACTTTACCTTAAACTGGAAAAAATTTGACCAAAACTGGCTTATCATTAGTGATCATACCTCAGGATCAAATTAACCCAGCGCCACATCAAGAATCATCATAACAATAAAGCCTCCCATAAATCCTAAGGTAGCAATATCGGTATAGCGATCGAGCTGCGTCTCTGGTATTACTTCCTCTACAACCACAAAAATCATCGCTCCCGCAGCAAAAGAAAGTGCATAAGGTAAAATAGGCGTGAAGAATGTAACAGCTAAGGCACCGACCACCCCGGCAATGGGTTCGACAATTGCGGAGAGTTGTCCATAGAAAAAGCTTTTCTTTCGACTCAAACCATGTCGTCGCAGCGGCATAGAGACCGCAATTCCCTCTGGAAAGTTTTGAATTCCAATACCTATTGCAAGTATTACCGCACCAGCGATAGAGGCCTCTGGTATACCAGCCGCCACCCCACCAAAAAGCACCCCAACTGCGAGTCCTTCAGGAATGTTGTGCAGTGTGATAGCAAGGGTTAACAGTAAGGTACGATTGAGTTTCGTTGGAACTCCTTCCGATTCATTTGGCTTAAAATTAATATGTAAGTGGGGCATAACTTTATCCAAGCCAAAAAGAAACAACGCTCCCAACCCAAAACCAATAGCCGAAGGTGCAACTTTAGCAAAGCCTTCTCCATCACTCATTGCAATGGCAGGACTTAACAGACTCCAAAAACTTGCTGCCACCATTACCCCACCAGTGAATCCTAACATCCCATCCAAAGCGGCACGTTTCATTTCCTTAAATAAAAAAACCACAGATGCGCCCAAGGCGGTCACCAACCAAGTAAATGTGGTAGCCAGCAAAGCGCCAACCACAGGATCAATTTCCTCAAAAAATCTAATAATAGAATCAAACATATAAATTTCTAAATTTACGTTTTTATATAAATGTTTGCTGCCGTTATAGCAGAGATATGAACTGTTTGTTGATCGATCACAATGACCATAGAATTGTCAAAAGCTTCCCTTTCGAGCACTTTAATTTCAGCTCCCAGTGCGACATTAAGCTTGTCTAGATACCTAAGGAATTTCGAAGATGAATCTTTAACACCGATAACGATTCCACTTTGACCCTCTTTCATAACGGATAACAAAACCTTTTTAATGTCTGGCACCTTACCATGTTGATCTGGTATAGGATCTCCATGTGGATCCACTTTTGGAAAGTCAAGGAAACTATCCAGGCGCTCTATGAGTTTTTCACTTTTTATATGTTCTAACTCCTCCGCTACTTCATGAACCTCATCCCATGAAAAGTTCAGCTTTTCCACAAGAAAATACTCCCACAAACGATGCTTTCGAACAATGGCAGCGGCATACGCCTCCCCTTTTTCTGTGAGTCGAACACCTTGATACTTTTTATAATGAACAACCTTTTTATCAGACAACTTTTGAATCATATCTGTTACCGAAGAAGCTTTGGTATCCAATTGTGCCGCAATGCCACTAGTGGATGCAAAACTTTTGAGATCCTTCGATAAATGATAGATAGCCTTTATATAATCCTCCTCCGAATACGTCATAATATAATAGTGTTTCAAAAACACATTTCGAATTTATAAAATATTTTTTTAGACAAGGCTAAAATAATAATTAAAAACAAGAAATCACTCTAAGGGCATCAAAAAATTATGGACACCTTAGGCTCTCCGTATTCAAGTGGATTAAATCTCTCGGTTCATCAAAGAGATAGCAAAGTCCCTTAAGATGGTCTTTTTCGTTTCTTCTACATCCAGTTTTTCTAGAATTTCAAGTGCTTTTTGCGTGTAGTATTCAATTTCTTTTTGCGTCTGATCGGCCGCTCCACTTGAGACCATATATTCTTTTACCCCCTTTATTTTATCCGAAGTATCCTCTGGTGTAATAGAAAACAGATGACGTAGTTGCATTGCTTGATCTTCAGATAAATTTTGGAGTGTTTTAAGGTATAAATAGGTCTTTTTATTCTCTATAATATCTCCTCCTATTTGCTTTCCAAATGAAATCGGATCACCAAAGGCATCTAAGTAATCATCCATCAATTGAAATGCAACCCCCAAATTAAGTCCAAAATCATAGATTGCATCCGCATCCTTTTTAGATGCCCTTGCCACAATAGCGCCCATTTTCATGGCTGCACCGACAAGGACCGCGGTTTTGTACGTGATCATTTTTAGATACTCATCGATCTGCACATCATCTCTGGACTCAAAATCAATGTCGTACTGTTGACCCTCGCAAACTTCAATGGCCGTTTTACTAAATAATTTTGCTAACTCTTTAAAGGTTTCTGCTGGGTAATGTTCAAAAAACTGATAGGCCACAATAAGCATCGCATCACCCGAGAGTATCCCTGTATTAAGATCCCATTTTTCGTGAACAGTTTGCTTCCCTCTACGAAGTGGTGCATCATCCATTATATCATCGTGAACCAAAGAAAAATTATGAAAAATTTCAATAGCCATTGCAGCCTTTAAGGCTTCCTGATGCTTGCCCGAGAAGAAGTCCGCAGTCATTAATGTCAGGACTGGTCTTAATCTTTTACCACCGAGGTTTAAGATATAATCCATTGGCTGATATAAATTCTTGGGGTCTCGAACAATAATCTCTTGCTGTAGATGGCTTAAAAATAAGTCTCGATAGGCCGAAATAGATAACATAAGGTAATTTTTTGCTAAAATACCATATTTAAAAAAGTCGGGATTGAAATTGTTATGTTAAATTATCGTAATACTAAGGAAACTTTTAGTGTTTTTAAAGTTTCCATTATATATTTGCACCTGATTATGAAGGAAAAGATATTAGACAAAGCAGCAGAAATGTTTTTAAATCTAGGATTTAAAAGCGTGACTATGGACGATATTGCTATAGAATTAGGAATCTCCAAAAAAACAATTTACCAGTATTTTACAACTAAAAATGATTTGGTAGCCTCAGTCACCTTTTATGTCTTTGAATCAATAAATAATGGGATTTCATTTATTCGAGAGGCCGCTGATAATCCAATTGAGGAATTATTTCAGGTTAAAAAATTTGTCGGTGACTACCTAAAAGATGAAAAATCTTCCCCTCAGTTTCAACTAAAGAAATATTATCCCAAAATCTACAATCGATTATATCATGAACAGCTCAAGGTGATCAAAGAATGTCTAGAAGAAAATATTGAAAAAGGGATCCTGTGTAAAATGTATCGCGCAGAAATAGATGTTGGATTTGTATCGCGCATTTATGTGAGCGGTATGTTAGGTATCAAGGACACCGACTTGTTTCCAATAGATATGTATCCTCCTAGTGATCTTAATCATAAATTCCTTGAATACCACATTCGAGCCATCGCCACAGATTTAGGGTTAGAAGTTTTAAAAGAATTCTGTAACAACAAACAAACCAATTAAACCGATGAGAACATTATTCATCATAGGCATCACACTGATTTCCTCTCTGGGATTGTCCCAACAAAAAAAATACAGTTTCACCTTAGATGAGGCTGTTGAATTTGCCATGGACAGTAGCTATACCGCCATAAATTCTAGAAGAGAAATTGCCAAATCTCTTAAACAGAAATGGGAGACAACCGCGACTGGTTTACCTCAAATTAGTGGAGTGGCCGATTACCAAAACATGCTTAAACAACCTGTGACATTAATCCCAGGTGAAATAGCGGGTGGGGAAGCAGGAACCTTTATCCCAGTAACCTTTGGAACCAAGCAACAAATGTCGCTTACCGCCACACTAACACAATTAATTTTTGATGGTTCATATTTGGTAGGTCTGAAGGCCTCTAAGGTTTTTGTCGAATATAATGAAAACGCTAATGAGAAAAATTTACTTCAACTAAGAGAAGGGGTCATAAATGCCTATGGAGGTGTATTAGTTGCTCAGGAAGGCATCCGAATCTTAGAACATAACTTACAGACGATCCATTCTAACCTCAATGAAACCAAGGCCATGTACGAAAATGGATTTGTTGAAGCAGAGGATGTAGAACAATTACAGATCACCATGGCACAAATATCGAATGATCTCAAAAATGCCAAGCGCCTAGAAAGTATTTCAAAACAGATGCTCAATCTCACCTTAGGTATTGAAGTGGATGCTGAAGTCCATCTTGAAGATAACTTAAAATCGCTTACCGAACAGAGTATTGGTATCATTCTGCAAGAACAAGAATTCAATTTTGAAAATAATGTGGATTATAGAATCGCAAAAAATCTCACCCGGCAAAGAGAACTTGAATTGCAATTAGAGAAGAGTAAAGCATTGCCTAGAATTAGTGGCTTTGTAAATTACGGAACCAGTGCATTCGACAATGACTTCGTCTTTTTTGACAGTGAAACCTCTTGGTATCAATCCTCTATTTTCGGGGTGAGTATGGAAGTTCCTATTTTCAGTTCGCTTCAACGAAGTGCCAAAACACAACAAGCAAAAATATCCTTGGAGCAAGCTAAAACAGATTTTAAACAAGCCAAGCAACAAATTCTTCTAGAACTCGATCGTGCAGAAAGTAATTTTGAATACGCTATAGAGAATTATCGTACCGCGGAAGAAAATTTAAAATTAGCTGAAAGCATTGAGAAAAAGAACACCATAAAGTACAAGGAAGGAATTAGTAGCAGTTTCGAGTTAAGACAAGCACAAACGCAGCTATACACGGCACAACAAGAATATATTAATTCTATGAAAACAGTCATAGATACTAAGGTGGCTTTAGAAACAATCATAAACTCCCCAGAACTACTCAGCAACAACACAAATCAACACTAAAGAAAGTACAGATGAAAAAAACATCACTAATATTCATAATAACTATTCTTCTTAGCTCGTGTGGTAAGAAAGAAACTTCTGTTGAACAAATTATTGAAAATGGAAATTTACAAGAATTACGTTCAAAATTAGATGCCATAACACTGCAACACGATCAATTGGGTGCCGATATGCGCAAATTGAGTGCAGCCATCAAAGAATTAGATACAACCGCTAACCTACCCTTAGTGACGACTATTAAAGCAAAGGATACCTTATTTCAACATTACATTGAATTACAAGGAAATGTCACAACCAAAGAAAACATCATGATCAATGCCGAATATTCTGGAACACTTCAAAAGGTATTTGTTACCGAAGGTCAAAAGGTTAGAAAGGGGCAAATTCTTGCACAAATTGATGACGGCGGTCTTGATGCGCAATTGGCCCAGCTCAAAGCGCAATCCAATTTAGCAAAAACGACATTCGAACGTCAGAGCAGATTGTGGGAACAAAACATAGGTTCAGAAATTCAGTTTCTACAAGCGAAAACACAATATGAGTCTAATAAAAATGCGGTCGCTCAATTGGAAAAACAATTATCAAAATCTAAGGTGATCGCTCCATTTAGTGGGACAATTGAACACATCAACTCAGAACAAGGTTCTAATATCTCCATTGGAACACCCATTATGAGAATCGTAAGCCTTGATCAGATGTATATCGAAACAGAAGTTCCTGAAAAATATCTCCCCAGCATCACTAAAGGAACTGAAGTAATAGCTGTTTTCCCAGTATTGAATAAAAAAGTAGACACTGAAGTTCGTCAGGTGAGTAATTATATTAATCCTAGCAATAGGACCTTTAAAATTGAAGTTGATGTGCCCAACAAGGACCATATGATAAAGCCAAACCTCACTGCCAAAGTGGTTATAAATGACTACTCAAACGACAGCACCTTCTTAGTTCCACAGAGTATTATCTCTGAGAATTCTGATGGTGAGCAATATCTTTACATCGCATCCAACATTCTTGATAACGGCGAGGCAGAGGTTCATCAGGCGGTGGTAAAAACAGGTAAAACCCAAGGAGATTTAGTGGAAATTTTGGACGGGATTAAAACTGGCGATTACCTTATCAATGAAGGAGCACGCAGTGTACAAGAGGGTCAAAGGGTAAAAATACTAAAACAATAATTCATGAACTCAGTCGAAAAGAATGCAGAAAAAGAATTTCGATTATCCTCATGGGCAATTGAAAATAACACGACCATTTATGTCGTCATAGCATTGGTATTCATTTTAGGGATTTCGGCATATTTCTCAATGCCTAGAGAATCCTTCCCAGAAGCTAAAGAGACCAAAATATACATTAGCATCCCTTATCCAGGAAATACCGCTGAGGATATTGAACGCTTGATAACAGACCCTTTGGAGGAAGAGCTCAGAAACATCAGTAATGTTGTTGAAATCCTTTCAACTTCACAAGAAGATTATGCCATTATCACCGTGGAGTTTGATGAAAACATCACTGTGGAGGCGGCAAAACAGAAGGTAAAAGATGAAGTTGATGCAGAGAAGGCAGGGGAAGACTGGCCAGTGTTCAACGGTGCTAAGGTAGAACCCAATGTGTTTGATTTAAACATATCCGAGGAATTCCCTATTATGAATATCAATATTCAAGGAGATTATCCTGTGGATAAATTAAAAGAATACGGAGAGTATCTAGAAGACTTGGTGGAGGCACTTCCAGAGATCAAACAGGTGGATATCCGTGGAGCACAGGATAAAGAAGTCGAGGTGGCCGTAGATGTCTATAAAATGATGGCAGCCCAAATTAGTTTTGACGATGTTCTCAATGCAATACGTAATGGGAACGTAACCACATCGGCAGGAAACATGGTTTCTAGCGGACAAAGACGTACCATAAGAATATTGGGGGAGGTCCAAGATCCAGAGCAGTTAAATGAATTCGTGGTGAAATCCGATGGGGGCATGGTTTATTTAAGAGATATTGCCACAGTGAGCTTTAAAGAAGAAGATAAAACTACTTTTGCTAGAGAATATGGAGAAAGCGTTGTCATGCTAGATGTTAAAAAGCGTACTGGTAAAAACATGGTAGAGGCCTCAGAGAAAATCATGCAAATAATAGCGGAGGCTAAAAAAAGTGATCAACTTCCCCCAGATCTAAGCATAAGTATTGCCAACGACCAATCCTCTCAAACCTTAAACCAGGTAAGTGACTTGGTGAACAACATTATCTTTGGAGTCATTCTAGTGGTAGTGGTTTTAATGTTCTTTTTAGGTTTCAGAAATGCTTTGTTCGTAGGGTTTGCCATTCCAATGTCCATGTTTATGTCTTTTATGATCCTACAAGGGTTGGGATACACCCTGAACACCATGATACTTTTCGGGCTTATTATGGGACTTGGAATGTTGGTTGACAATGGAATTGTGGTAGTAGAAAATGTTTATCGCTTAATGGATGAAGAAGGTAAATCAAGAATTGAAGCAGCCAAAAAGGGAATTGGAGAAATTGCCTTCCCCATCATTATTTCCACGGCAACAACAGTAGCGGCATTTATTCCATTGGGTATGTGGCCTGGAATCATGGGTGAGTTTATGAAATACTTTCCAATAACCCTCTCCGTTGTCCTAGGTTCTTCCTTAGTAGTAGCTATTTTTATGAACTCCGTACTTATTTCGCAATTTATGGATACTAGTGAGAAACGTTTAAGCCGAAAACAGCTTATTCGCCTAAGCATTATCCTTGGAATTCCTGGAATTTTAATTTTGATTTTCGGTGGAGAATTAAGAGGACTAGGCACTTTAATGATGGTAACCGCTCTGATGTTCTGGATCTACCGATATTGGATAAAAGGTGCTGCGGATTACTTTCAACAGAAAACGCTCACGCGCTTGGAGAATTCATATAAAAGCTTCTTACAAAAAACTATTAGAGGAACTAGGCCATTATTCTATACAATAGGAGCTTTTATACTTTTGATTATCGTTTTTGTGGCCTTCGGAGCATCTCTAGGAAGTGGACGCACCAAAGTTGAATTCTTCCCTGACAACAAGCCAAATCAAATTATCGTTTATATAGAATACCCTCAAGGAACAGCGATTGAAAAAACCAATGCAGTTACCAAAGAAATTGAAAAGAGAGTCTACCAGGTACTAAACGACGACCAATACAAGGATAATGGATATAACTTCATGGTAGAATCTGCTGTATCTCAAGTAGGTGAAGGAGCGGCAAACCCGCAAACGGACGGTGGTTCTATGGCAGAAATGCCCCATAAAGGAAAGATCACCGCCACTATGAGAGAATATAAGTTTAGACGTGGCGAGGATAGCGAGATTCTTCGTCAGAAGGTACAACAAGCCTTAAAAGGCATTTACCCAGGGGTAGCAATATCGGTAGAAAAAGATGCCGTAGGACCTCCGGTGGGGTATCCAGTCAACATTGAATTAAGCGGAGACAATTATGATGAGCTTATTGCTACGGCTGAAAAAATGAGGGATTATATCAATGGGCGTAATGTAGCTGGAGTAGACCAATTAAAAATTGATGTCAATAAAGACAAACCAGCCATGATCGTTGAGGTGGATCGCCAAAAAGCAGGACAACTCGGAATTTCAACTGGGCAGGTAGGAAATCAATTAAGACGATCGGTTTTTGGTGAAAAAGCAGGAATATATAAGGAACAAGGTGAAGATTACGATATTTATGTTCGCTTTGACGAGTCCCTCCGTTATAACCCTAGTGCTCTGTTTGATCAAAATATCATTTTCAGAGATCAAGCGAGTGGAGAAATTAAAGAAATTCCTGTGTCAGCCGTTGCTACAAAACGAAATACTTCGTCATTCAGTGCCATTAAACACAGAGATTTAAAAAGAGTGGTCACTGTCTATTCAGCATTAACACCTGGGTATACTGATGCTGGTGCCGTAGTAGGAAAGATTCAAAAGGAAATGGCCAGCTTTGAAGTGCCTCAAAATATCCATATTGACTATACAGGACAAATTGAGGAACAGAACAAACAGATGAATTTTTTAGTCAATGCTTTTCTTGCAGGATTAGGCCTAATCATGTTCATCTTGATCCTACAATTTAATTCCATATCGAAGTCAACCATCATAATGCTAGCCATCTTTTTAAGCCTCCTTGGAGTATTTGGTGGATTAATGATCACTGGCTGGTCATTTGTTATTATGATGACTATGATGGGTATTATAGCACTGGCAGGTATCGTGGTAAATAATGGGGTAGTACTCTTAGACTATACAAATATCTTGATTGACAGGAGAAAATTAGCTCTTAATATACATGATAGTACAGCTTTGCTACCCAAAGAAGAGATTCAACAAATTTTAGTGGAGGCAGGAAGAGCTCGTTTACGTCCTGTTCTACTAACAGCAATTACTACTGTACTTGGTCTTATTCCACTTGCCATCGGTTTAAACATCGATTTCTTTTCGCTATTTTCGAATTTCGATGCTGACATCTATATGGGTGGGGATAATGTGATCTTCTGGGGGCCTCTAGCTTGGACCGTAATTTTTGGGTTAATTGTAGCTACGTTTCTAACCCTGGTCATAGTACCATCGCTATTTTATCTAATGCATAATTTAAAATTAAGACTCAGAAGAAATAAAATTACATCCTAGCCTCGTATTGGAGATGAAAGACATTAAAAAAGTGGTGGATTCCACCGCTTTTTTAATGATGCTAAAACTCCCCAATTTCACAAAGTAGGATCAGGAAAGTACAAACGAAAACCTCTTCCCATAGCATCGGACATTTCAAATTATCAAAACGAACAACTGCTAAAAGAAGAGGTTTGACACAAAATTTAAATAAAAATCTTAGCTATACTATAGCGACCATGCTCTACCTTGGGTGACTTCCTCCAGGGAAGCACATCCATTATATATACCTGGAACTGGATCATAAGCTAATACTTCTTCTCCAATTTTTTGGCTATTTTTAAAAGCATTAATAGTTGTCCAACGTAAGTCGTTGATCATTCCAAAAGCTAACGCTTCATTATCTTGTTCTTGCTTTTTAGCTTCATCCAATTCAATTTCGTTCCCTTCAATACTAATACGCTTGTTAAGGTCGTCTCTCTTATCACCTGAAACTTTAAGGTTTTCCGCTACAATTTCTTCGTATTGTTCAGGTGTAATTGAGGCAACATCATCGCCGAATTTAGATTTTAGGTGATTTACAAGACCTTCCATACGTCTTTTATAACGTTTTTGATCTTCTTCAAACTCTACCTCAACAATGTATTTATCAATAAACTGTGGAACATTAACTTCACTTGCAGAAGGAGTATCTGTTTTAGGAATAATAACATCTACGATATTAGTCAAAACGATCCCTTCTTCAGGAGTGAAAAATTCTGGTGTCCAAGTCGCTTGCTCTGCAGTACAGCTTTGAAGTAAATTCAATAACGCTGGAGATGCAGCTACAAAACCTGTAGTAAGACCTATATTTCTGAGTGCTCTTCTTCTATCCATAATTACCAGTATTACAAATTCATTTTTTTAAGTTCTTCAACGGCGTGATTTGCAGCTCTTGCAGTAAAGGCCATATAACCCAAGGATGGATTATGACATGCAGAAGAAGTCATAAAAGCACCGTCCGTTACGTAAACATTAGGCACATCGTGAAGTTGATTGTATTTGTTTAATACAGAAGTTTTAGGATCTTTACCCATACGAGCTGTACCCATTTCATGTATTCCAAGTCCCATTCCACCGATACTATCGTAAGTAGATATATTTTTAAAACCTGTAGCTTCTAACATTTCCGCTGCTTGTTCTTTCATGTCCTTACGCATTGCGAGTTCGTTTTCTCCAAAATCCGCATCGAACGTAACAGTTGGAAGACCCCACTCATCTAGTTTATCGTAATCCATATACATACGGTTCTTGTGATCAGGTAAGGTTTCACCAAAGGCTGTTATACCCATAGTCCATCCACCTGGTTCCAGCACCGCTTTTTTAAGCTCTTTTCCATAAGACAATTCTTGAACGGCCTCTGACCAATCTCCACGGCTAGCTTGTCCTTGGTATCCATATCCTCTCAAAAAGTCACTTCTATCACTACTACCTCCGAGGTTTCTAAACCGAGGTATGTAGATTCCATTTGGTCTTCTACCTTTATAGTATTTATCTTGGAAGCCATCAAATTTAGCACTAGCACCCACTCTAAAGTGGTGATCCATTAAGTTATGTCCTAGTTCCCCGCTATCATTACCCATTCCATTTGGAAAACGATCTGACTTTGATTGTAATAAAATAGCAGCAGAGGCTACTGCAGAAGCGCAAAGGAAAATTACTTTGGCTTTAAATTCGAATGTTTCTTTCGTCTCTGCATCAATTACTCGAACTCCCGTTGCTTTACCACTTTCTTTATCATATATGACCTCATGCACAATAGAAAATGGACGAAGTGTCATATTCCCAGTAGCCTCAGCTGCTGGAAGAGTCGAGGAGTTACTACTAAAGTAAGCGCCAAAAGGACACCCTCTCATACATCTGTTTCTGTATTGACAAGTACTTCTTCCATCTCCTGGTTTAGTACCTTGCGTAATATGAGCTACTCGGCCTATGGTAATAACACGATCATTAAACTTTTCAGAAATTTTACTTTTGAAATGATCTTCCACACAGTTCATATCCATTGGTGGTAGAAATTCACCGTCTGGTAATTGTGGTAAACCTAGATTTTCACCACTAACTCCAATGTATTTCTCAACCTTATCATACCAAGGTTTGATTTCAGCATATCGAATCGGCCAATCTACGGCAATACCTTCCTTCAAGTTAGCTTCAAAGTCAATATCACTCAGACGGTAACTTTGTCTTCCCCACATTAACGAACGCCCTCCAACATGATACCCACGCATCCAATCAAATCGTCTATCTTCGTTATAGGGGTGCTTAATATCATCCACAAAGAAATGCTCACTAGAAGCACTTACGGTATAACCAGTTCTTGCTTGTTTATACTTCCTTCTTTTAACATCAGCTGTCGCTGCACCACCATTTGGCATATCCCAAGGATCCAAATTTGCGGTCGGATAATCCTCTCGGTGTTTTACCATTCGGCCACGTTCCAATACTAGTGTTTTGAGGCCTTGCTCACAAAGTTCTTTTGCCGCCCATCCACCAGAAACCCCGGTACCCACGACGATAGCGTCATACTCTTCTACAGGGGAGTTGTAATAAAATGTACTCATGTTTACTTTTAGCTTGTTTATTTTAGTAGTTTTCCAAATATATAAATTAATTTTTTACATTAGACGAATCTTTTAATTAAGAATTTACTATAGTAGAAAAATTAACATTGTAGAATCACTATAATTAATACCTGATTTTTGTTGAAATGAAAAGAAGAAACTTTATAAGCAATTCCGCCTATTCCGTCGCTGGAGTCTCATTACTAGGGATGTACGCTTGCAAAGAAAATAAATTATCGCAAAAATCAATTCAAAATCAGAACACGTTATTTTCACCAACTGACCCAGGGATTAAATTATCACTTGCACAATGGTCGCTACATAAAATGATTTTAAATAACGAATTAGATGCGATGGATTTTGCACAGAAAGCAAAAGAACTTGGTTTTGACTCTTTGGAATATGTAAGTCAGTTATATATTCCAGAAATTCGCAAAAGAGGAAATACTGACCAAGCGATTATGGATATCATGGAAGAACTCAAAGGAAAAAGTGATTCCCTGTCCATGCAAAATCAAATTATGATGGTAGACCTTCACGATGATAAAGAATTACTAGCATCGGAGGATGAGACGTATAGATCAGCTTCAGTAGAAAAGCACAAAGTGTGGGTAGAGGCTACTGCCGCTTTAGGATGTCATTCTATGCGGGTTAGTCTCTTTGGAAGCCTTGATCAACATCTCTGGTTGGAAAGCTCCATAAAGTCTCTAAAGGAACTTTGCCAATACGCATCCAAAAAAAATATAAATGTTATCGTAGAAAATCACGGCTATTTATCTTCTAATGGTGCTTTAATGGTCCAGGTCATGGAGGGGGTACAAATGGCCAATTGTGGCACCCTACCAGATTTTTCAAATTTCTGTCTAAGAAGAGAAGCAAACGAGCTTTGGAGCACTCCTTGTATTGAAGAATATGACAAATACCAGGGAGTTCGAGAATTAATGCCTTATGCTAAAGGAGTAAGTGCAAAATCCTTTAACTTTGACGAAAATGGAAGAGAAACGACCATTGATTATTTAAAAATGATGCGTATTGTTAGGGATGCTAATTATAACGGTTACATCGGAATTGAATATGAAGGAGAAAAACTTTCGGAGGAAGAAGGAATTCTAGCCACCAAAGCTCTCTTGAAGGAGATTACCAAAGAAATAACAAGCTAAGACTATTAACTATTTTATAAATACTAAATTTAAACGCAGGCTAACATGAAGATTAAAACACAGTTTCAACTTTCTTTTATGATGTTCCTCGAATTTTTCATTTGGGGAGGTTGGTTCGTTACCTTAGGTACTTTCTTAGGGAGTAACCTCCAGGCAACTGGAGCACAATCGGCGATGGCTTTTTCCACTCAATCATGGGGAGCAATAATCGCCCCTTTTATTATTGGTTTAATTGCTGACCGCTATTTCAACGCCGAACGTATTCTAGGTGTTCTTCACCTTATCGGGGCATTACTTATGTATATGATGTATCAAAGTACAGATTTTGGAGCTTTTTATCCTTATGTCCTTAGTTATATGATCGTATTCATGCCTACTTTGGCCCTTGTAAACTCTGTTTCATTTAATCAAATGACAGACCCCGCCAAACAATTTTCTTTTGTAAGAGTATTTGGCACCATCGGATGGATTGTAGCTGGTTCCCTCATTAGTTTTTTAAACTGGGATTCTACTGAAAGCGTAGCACAAGGTATGCTACAAAACACCTTTCTTATGACTGCTATTGCCTCAGCAGTACTCGGTTTGTATAGTTTCACGCTTCCAAAAACGCCTCCTAAAATAGACAAAGATGAAAAAATGAGCATCTCGAATATTCTTGGTCTAGATGCACTGAGTCTATTGAAAGACCGCAACTTCCTTTTATTCTTTGTGGCATCGGTACTAATTTGTATTCCACTGGCATTTTACTATCAAAATGCAAGTCCATTTTTAACTGAAATTGGGGTAGAAAATTCGACTTTCAAAATGTCAATCGGACAAATGTCTGAAGTCCTTTTCATGCTATTACTGCCATTTTTCTTTAAGAAATTTGGATTTAAAATGACCATTCTCGCCGGTATGTTAGCATGGACACTTCGTTACCTTTTATTTGCCTATGGAGACTCAGGGGAATTAGTCTTTATGCTCATTATCGGTATTGCATTACATGGCTTGTGTTATGATTTCTTTTTTGTCTCTGGTCAAATATACACAGACACCAAAGCTGGAAAGAAGTTTAAAAGTGCTGCTCAAGGACTCATTACGTTGGCTACCTACGGCGTCGGAATGCTTATTGGTTTCTATATCGCAGGAATTATTACAGATATGTACCAAAATGCGGAAGGCATGCATAACTGGGAAAATATTTGGGTCTACCCAGCTGGATTTGCATTGGTGGTAGCCTTATTATTTGCGCTTCTATTTAAAGACGAGAAGATAGAATACCAACAATAAAACTAAATTTTTACAAAAGTGCTTTGGTAGAGAAATTTACCAAAGCTTTTTGCGTTTTTATAACTACTACTAAATTATTATAATTCACATACTAACTATTTAACATTTCAACAAGCAACATGAGCAAGAAAATACGATTGGGAATTTTAGGAGGAGGCGGTGATTCACTTATTGGTGTATTACATCGAATTGCTTCTTCTATGTACGATAGCTATCAATTAGTGGGTGGTGTGTTTAACCCTATTCCCGAGGAGAACAAAGGGTTTGCTGAGAAAATTGGTATCCCTACCAATAGGGTTTACAAAGACTTTGACACCATGATCGAAGAGGAATTAAAACTTCCTGAAGATCAGCGCATGCAAGTGGTCTCTGTATTGACACCAAATTTTTTACACTTCCCGATGGCTAAAAAGCTTATCGAATCTGGATTTAATGTCATTTGTGAAAAACCAATGACCACCTCATTCAAGGAGGCTCAAATTCTAAAACAAACTTTGGACAAATCAGATGTTTTATTTGCAGTGACTTATACCTATACAGGTTATCCAATGGTCAGACAAATGAAAGAAATGATTGCCTCTGGTGTCATTGGAAAAATCCAAAAAGTAGATGTACAGTACTATCAAGGTTGGATCAACCCAATTATCCACGATGCAGAGAAAAGAGCAAATACCTGGAGATTAGATCCTGAAAAAGGTGGAATCAGCTGCTGTATTGGAGATATTGGAACGCACGGGTACGACATGATTGAATACCTTACTGGATTGGAAGTTGAAAGTATCTTAGCTGACTTAAATTACATGTACAGCGATAACAAAATGGATATCGACGGAACGGTTTTACTGCGTTTTTCTGAACATGTTAAAGGTCTCTTGCGTACCTCCCAAATAGCAACTGGAGAAGAAAACAACTTTACCGTTAGCATCTATGGAGAAAAAGGCGGACTAAAATGGGAACAGGAAAACCCTAATTACCTTTATCACCTATCCGAGGATCACCCGCTCAAAGTCCTTAAACCTGGACATGGGTATAACAGTGAATTCTCACTTGATGGAACTAAACTTCCTCCAGGACACCCAGAGGGTATTTTTGACTCCATGGGGAATATCTATAAAGGGGTTGCAAAAGCCATTCGAAAAGAAGATTACCACCCAGGCGAGTTTCCAACAATGAACGACGGTTTTAGAGGAATGAACTTTATCGAACGTGTTGTTGAATCCCATCAAAAGGGAAATGTTTGGGTTAAACTATAATCCTTTAAGCAGAGAAATCCTATAAGGCTGTGCAATTTTCACAGCCTTATAGGATTTAAATAATCGTTATTCAAAATATTTTTAAGTATTTTAACATCATAAAATACAGAACATTAAGGAGTATACTAATGAGAAAACTAAGAATGGGCATGGTTGGTGGTGGACTCGGATCCTTTATGGGAGGAGTGCATCGTAAAGCCTCAGCACTAGATGGAATGATTGAACTTGTCGCGGGAGCCTTTAGCAGTACCGTAGAAAAAAGTAAAGCCACTGGAAGAGAACTTTACTTAGACGAGCATCGTTGTTATGGGAGCTTTGAAGAAATGCTTTTAAAAGAAAAGGAACTCCCAGCTGAAGAGCGGATCGATTTTATTACGATCGTTACACCAAATCACTTACATTTTGAACCAGCTAAAATGGCCTTAGAAAATGGTTTTCATGTGGTTTGTGATAAACCTATGACACTAACGGTCGATCAAGCTAAAGTTCTAGAGGGTTTGGTAAAAAAAACAGGATTATTATTTGCCCTAACCCATAATTACTCTGGCAACGCTATGGTTAAACAAGCACGACAAATGGTGATAAACGGGGATATAGGTGATATTATCAAAGTACAGGTGCAGTATTTACAGGGATGGATGGCCGATGAACTTGATGAACAAGCATCGATCAAACCATGGCGTGCTGATCCTAAAAAGTCAGGAATAGGCGGTTCTCTTGCCGACATTGGAACCCATGCTGAACAACTTGTACGCTATATTACCAACATGGATATTACTGAAATTGCTTCGGATTTAGGGCGTATCGGAGAAGGCCGTATCCTGGATAATGACGGTAATCTACTTTTTAGAATGCAAAACGGCGCCAAGGGCAGTATGACCATTTCTCAAGTGGCCTTGGGTGAAGAAAATGACTTAGCGATCCGAGTTTACGGTACCAAAGGGAGCATTAAATGGGAACAAGAAAATTCGACACGACTCGCTGTGCAATTCTCAGGAGAACCAGTGAAGACTTTTACTCCAGATGGTTATGGAATTTACCCAGATGTAAGAGAAGTCTCAAGGGTTCCAAAAGGGCATCCAGAGGGGTATCTAGAAGCATTTGCGAATATTTATAAAAGTTTTGCAACCCACCTCAGCGCCATTGTTCAGAATAAAGAGATTGAAAAACCTGATTATCCAACGGTACATGATGGGGTAAAAGGTGTTCAATTTATTTATGCGGCTGTAGCGAGTGATAAAAACAATGCAGCATGGAAAAAGCCAAGTGATTTTTAAGTGTAATTTATACTTCTAAAATTTTCCAATATGCATATTTCTAAATAACTTGCTTAGTTAACAAGATCTAATATAGACCATTAAAAATATAAACAAATGAAGACAATAAAAGGGCCTGGGGTATTTTTGGCTCAATTTGCAGATAACAAAGCGCCTTTCAACACCCTTGAAGGCATGTGTAAATGGGCAGCTGATCTAGGATATAAAGGCATCCAAATTCCCACTTGGGAAAGCTTTTTAATCGATCTAGACAAAGCAGCCGAAAGTAAAACTTACTGTGATGAACTTAAGGGAACCATTAATTCATATGGACTAGAAATTACAGAACTATCAACCCACCTCCAAGGACAATTAGTTGCTGTACACCCAGCGTTCGACATAATGTTTGACAATTTTGCTCCTGCACATTTGCATGGAAATCCAAAGGCGCGAACAGCGTGGGCTGTAGAGACTGTAAAAAAGGCTGCTAAGGCAAGTAACCATTTAGGACTAAAGGCACACGCTACTTTTTCAGGAGCCCTCCTATGGCATACATTCCATCCTTGGCCACAACGGCCAGAAGGGTTAGTAGAAATGGGGTTTGAAGAATTAGCCAAACGGTGGTTACCAATCCTAAATGTATTTGATGAAAATGGTGTGGATGTATGTTATGAAGTTCACCCTGGTGAGGACATTCACGATGGGGATACTTTTGAGCGTTTTCTAGAGGCCACAGGAAATCACAAACGCGTGAATATCTTATATGATCCATCCCATTTTGTGCTTCAACAATTAGACTATATCACCTATATCGATCATTATCACGAATTCATTAAATCTTTTCACGTAAAAGATTCAGAATTCAATCCTACAGGTAAAAAAGGAGCCTTTGGAGGATATAATAATTGGGGTGATCGCGCTGGTAGATATCGTTCTTTAGGTGATGGACAAATTGATTTTAAAACGATTTTTTCAAAATTGACACAGTACGGTTGTGATGTATGGGCAGTAATGGAATGGGAATGCTGTATTAAAAGCCCAGAACAAGGAGCAAGAGAAGGTGCGCCTTTTATCCAAAAACATATCATAGAGGCCACCGAAAGGGCTTTTGATGATTTTGCTGGGGCTGAAATAGACCAAAACAAATTAAGGAACATTCTAGGAATATAAACAACTAAATATCAATTGATGAAAACTATAAGCTATTTGTTTGTCACAGCATTACTTTTAATCTCGTGCAAGCAAAACACCCAGAAACAAAGCAAAGAAAAATCAGAACCCGTGGCAGAACAGACGCAAGAAAAACAATCTCAAGATTCATGGGAAATTCTTTTTGACGGAAGTAATTTCGACGCATGGCATATGTACAACACTGGAGAACCTGTTTCAGATGCTTGGTCGATTGAAGACGGTGCAATGGTATTAACACCAGGGGATTTAGCTGGAAACATTGTCACTAAAAAGGAGTATACTAATTTCGTTTTATCGCTGGATTGGAAGATTTCCCAAGGAGGTAATAGTGGTATATTCTGGGGAGTAATTGAGGATGAAAAATTCAGTGAGCCTTATCAAACTGGACCAGAAATCCAAGTGCTTGATGATCAGAGACACCCAGATGCTAAGGCAGGTACAACCCATCAGTCGGGTGCCCTATATGACATGATCGCTCCAAGTGAAAAAGTTGCAAAACCAGCTGGAGAATGGAACAACTGCGTTATTGAAATTAACCATAATACCAATAAAGGATCCGTTACTTTGAATGGAACTAAAGTGGTAGAATTTCCTGTACATGGACCAGAATGGGAAGCTATGATCGCTGACTCCAAATTCAAAGGATGGGAAGGGTTTGGTGCCTATAAGACAGGTAAAATAGGTCTGCAATATCACGGGGATAAGGTATCGTTTAGAAATATCAAGATTAAAGAACTTGCCAAATGATCAGACGCTCAATTTTAAGCCTATTACTTTTAATCGTTTTAGTCGGTTGTCAGCAATCCAAGACGCCGCAGAACGAAGCTAAAACAGTAGATCAACCTCAAATAGAGGATCCTGTTATCACCTATGAGGAATACAGTGGAACGGAGCCAACCAAACCTGAAGAAACCGAGTTTTATGAACCCGTAGTACCAGAGGTAAAACCGTATGCACAAAACGGTGCCCCAAGTGATGCTATCATTTTATTCGACGGTACAAGTTTAGACAATTGGGTGAGTAGCTCAGATGGATCTCAAGCCAAGTGGATCCTTAATGATGATGGAAGTATGACCGTTAAAAATAAAACAGGTGATATTCAAACCAAGGATAGTTTTGGATGTGTTCAACTTCATATTGAATGGAAATCTCCAGAAGAAATCCAAGGAGAAGGACAGAGCCGTGCCAATAGCGGGATTTTTCTACAAAATCGTTATGAGGTTCAAGTACTTGACAACAATGACAATCCTACCTATACCAATGGACAGGTTGGAACTATTTACAAACAAGGAACAGCCCTAGCAATGGCCTCTGTGCCAACTGGTCAGTGGAACACCTATGATATCATTTACCACGCTCCAAAGTTTAATGAGTTAGGAGGAAAAACAAAGTCCGCTACAATCACTATTCTTCATAATGGTGTGCTTATTCAGGACCATACTGAAATAAAAGGAACCACTCCTTACATCGGCTGGCCCAAAAACGAAGCTCATGGTAAAGGACCCATCCGTCTACAGGATCACGGAGACAATAGTAGAGTAAGTTATCGGAATATATGGGTTCGTCCCTTAGACTAATGACGTTAAAGTAGCACTTAAAAAGCTTGTTTTTTATTAAAAACAAGATTAAAACACCCCTGTCACATTTTTATAAGTGGCAGGGGTGTTTTTAGTTTGTTGTAGTTTTGCTCACCGTGTTCTATTGAAACAGCTCGCTAAGTAATTTATAGGATTTAATTCTTGCGCTGTGATCATAAATATGGGAGGTGACAATAATCTCATCCACCCCAGTACTCCTTATAAAAGCCCCCAATTCCTTCTCAACAGTTTGTTGGGTTCCTTTAAAGGTGAAATACATCATATTTTGCACCATGGATTTTTGTTGGTAATTCCAAATTTCATCCATATCCTCTACTGGAGGTTGTAGTGGCTCTCTTGCATTGGTAATAATCCCCAATGCCATTTGATAAAAACTACTCGCTAAATATTCTGCCTCCTGATCCGTATCAGCTACAAATACATTAACGCAAGCCATTGAATAAGGTTTATCCAAATATTTAGAAGCCGTAAAACCACCTTTATATAAATCCAAGGCATCTAACAAATGCGTTGGCGCAAAATGACTTGCAAAAGCATAAGGCAGTCCTTTCTTAGCGGCTAATTGGGCACTAAAGGTGCTAGAGCCAAGTAAATAGATCGGAATATCCAAACCTTCCCCTGGGATGGCACGTACGCGTCCATCTTGATTCTCTTTTGAAAAATAGGTTTGTAACTCTTCAATGTCATTAGGGAAATCTTGAACGCTTTCTTGCTTTCCTCGACGAAGGGCGTGGGCGGTTAACTGGTCTGTTCCAGGAGCTCTTCCCAGTCCTAAATCAATGCGATTTGGATAGAGCGTCGCGAGGGTTCCAAACTGCTCCGCTACAATTAAAGGAGCGTGGTTGGGTAACATAATCCCTCCAGAACCAATCCTTATTTTTGAAGTTCCTTGTGCGAGATAACCCAAAAGTACCACGGTAGCAGAACTCACGAGCGTATCAGTATTGTGATGCTCCGAAACCCAAAATCTCTTATATCCAAATTTCTCCACATTTATGGCTAAATCCAGGCTGTTTTGCATGGATTGCAAATGGGTATTTCCCAAAGCAATGGGTACTAAATCTAGAACAGAAAATTGAGTGTTGGCAAACGTGTCTTGATTCGACATAACAATTCTTTTTATTAGGTTGACGAAGTAAAACTTCTTTACTTACAACAATGCCACCACTGGAAATGAAGAAAAAAAAGTCACCCCATAATAAATGGAGTGACTTTAAGACTATATAAGGTTAATTACTTGCCTTGAGCGTACAGCTGAGAAACTTTATCCCAATTAATTACGTTAAAGAAAGCAGCAATATAATCAGGGCGTCTGTTTTGATAATTTAAGTAGTAAGCATGCTCCCAAACATCAAGCCCAAGAATTGGTGTGCCTTCACAACCAGTACCTGGCATAAGTGGGTTATCTTGATTTGGAGTAGAACAAACTTCTACCTTCCCACCTTTGTGAACACATAACCAAGCCCATCCTGATCCAAAACGTGATCCTGCAGCAGCAGAAAATTCTTCTTTAAATTTATCAAAAGACCCGAATGCGTTGTCAATTGCTGAAGCCAATTCTCCTGATGGAGCTCCTCCACCATCTGGTGACATAATTTCCCAGAACAAGCTGTGATTGTAGAAACCACCTCCGTTATTTCTTACTGCACCATTGTTCATATCAAGACCAGATAAGATATCTTCAATCGATTTTCCATCCAGATCCGTACCTTCAATAGCGGCGTTAAGCTTAGAGGTATATCCTTGATGATGTTTTGTATGATGGATTTCCATAGTACGCGCATCTAAATGTGGTTCTAAAGCATCATACGCATATGGTAATTTTGGTAAATCAAAAGCCATTTTTTTGTATTTTTTAGTTAATAAATATATCGTTTCTCAAATTTAAGCA
>NZ_DATGNU010000082.1:0-4748 GCF_035306585.1 Galbibacter sp. | reverse complement strand
GTAACTCCAAAATCCGCTTTGTGCAATACCTGAACACTAGTGATGGCGAAGTCATCAGTTTTATAACTTTCCTGGGCATTGATTCCAGTAATGCCAAGTACCAACAGGGCTGAAAATAATAGAATAGATTTCATTTTTTTTTAAGTTTAAAAAGTTAGGATTGGTTTAAGGTAGCAATCCTAACTAAGTTAGTATATAGTTCATTCATTAACCTCAAATAGTAGAGGTCAATGTTTTACAAATATAGTAAGGAGTCCTAACTAAACAAATTTTACTTTAACTTTTTTTAAGTATTAAACTTAATTTGTCAGTTGAGCGCTTAGAATTCGATGAATTTGAAAAAATATATCAATGTGCGGATTTATGATACAATAGTTATTGGCACAGGAAAAGCCAGACACTCCACGGCCTATTTCTTAAGAGACACTATCCCAGCAAGCGTATAAGTTTAAGGGAGCGTGTCTAAATTTTACTTGCCCACAACTAAAAGCTAGTATTCCTGGATACGTTTCATGACATTTTCTGTAATGCGATCACAACGACTGAAACCAAATTCAAATACGTTTTTGTCATTTGCCACTTTATAGAGTTTCTCTTTAAGCATATCTTTTGATCGATGTAGGCGAACCTTGACATTAGCAACGGTTAGATCTAACGCGATTGCAATTTCTTTCAAACTCATTCCTTCCAATTCTCTCATGACATAAACCGTTTTGTATTTAATGTCTAAACTCTCTATAGCATTTTCCAATAATTGCTTTGTTTCGCGGTGTATCATCTTCTGTTGCGGATTTAATTGTCTGCTATCTGGTATCTCTAAAATGGTATTGCTTAAATGGTCCAAGGGAGTATTTATATCATATATCTTTCCCTTTTCTTTTAGTCGTGCCAAAGACTTGTTGATCCCTATACGAATTAGCCAAGTGGAAAACTGGGATTGCATCTTAAACAAATGCAATTTAGTGAAAGCCTTTACATAGGTCTCCTGCATGATGTCTTCAATTTCTGCATCGTCCTTTAGATAGCTTCTAACGATACGGTACAACTTTTGGTTATTGCGCTTGACCAAAATTTCGTAGAGTTCTTTCTCGCCACCTAAAATCCTTCTAATGACTTGGTTTTCTTCTAGCTTGTGATTCTTAATTACTTTAAGGCGTATTGCTTCCATGGTTGTGTGTCTTTTCCTTTAGATAGGAAACTTTAAAATAAGTTACAAAATTTTGTATCCTTTTTGAATATTTCCTATCAAAAAGATGTAACAGATTTTAAATAACTAAAAAAGTATAATTATGAATTCAAATGTACACTTCGTAAAAAACATTTTAAAGTATACTTTTGGCGTGGTGCCAATAGTGGCTGGATTAGACAAATTTACAAACATTTTAACCCAATGGTCTCAATATATATCAGATGGGTTTGCATCACTACTTCCCTTTGAACCAACCACCTTTATGATCATTGTTGGTATTATAGAAATTGTTGCGGGTTTCCTTGTCTTAACAAGAACAAAAATAGGAGCTTATATAGTTTCAGCATGGCTTGTAGCCATTGCACTGACCTTAATTTTGAGTTGGAATTATGTAGATGTGGCCGTTCGAGATTTAGTGATGGCTATCGCTGCGTTTACTTTAGCAAAACTATCGGAGGGTAAAAGTACGCCCGTGTAAGAATTCTTTTCTGGCCACTGTTGTAGCTACATGTACCACCAATACGCGCTAAACTTTATAGCAAAAGAATCCATGGCGCTGAAAGCCCGATAAAAAGGATAAACGTTATATGTAGGAATAATGGGGTATCTTCTTGGATATCCCATTTTTCTATTTTACTCCTCCCTTAAAAAACCAACTTACCGGAAATCCCTACTGGAATACAAATGATAAAAAAGCATAAATACAGCCTTGTATTTTTCTCCTAGTCGCGCTCGTAGTACCGCAAATGCTTTAGTGATTTGAGCTTCAACTGTCTTAACAGACACCCTAAGGTGTTGCGCTATTTCCTCATTGGTAAGTCCTTCCTTTTTACTCAAAATGAAAACTTGTTTGCATTTTTGGGGTAAGTAATCAATTTCCTGGTGAACGATATCGAGCATTTTTTCAAAGGATTCCTCTGTGGTGGTCTCCATGACTTCCCTAAGGGATTCCACATACTTTCGCTGTAATAACATCATCGACTTTTTCTTTTGGTTGTAATTTATGGATTCGTTATAAACAGCCTTAAATAAAAAGCTCTGTATGGAATGCGTTTCATCTAAGCGATGACGAAAATCCCAGGTTTTTAAAAATACATTCTGCACGACATCCTGTGCCATATTTTGATCACAGACCAATGAAAGGGCATAAGCATGGAGCCTTCTATGGTAGTTGTCAAGTAAATATAGATATGCTTTTTCGTGTCCATTTCTCAATTGTTGAATCAAAAAAGCGTTGTCCTTAAAATTCATGGATTGTCGATTAAGTACATAAAATTAGGATTAATTGCATGGAAATGCCACAAAAATTTCAAAATAAACCTGCAAACTATTAGGGTTCATAAAGTTTGTCTTGTATTACCATTAAAGCCCTTTGTATGATTTCTGAGAAATTCGAAAATTTAATTGTAAAATTTTTATGTGGCGCTATCACCCAAAAGGAGCTGGAGGAGTTGGAGCAGTGGATGGCCGAGGAAGAAAACCAACGCATCTTTCAAGAATATGTCAGGGTCAACTACGCGCTTATTTTAGGGGCCAATGATCCCGACTCAAGTGTCATTAGAGCAAAACTACTAGAGAAGATACACGGCAATCAAAAACCACACTCTAAGAGATATACCTTCGCCTTGTTTTTAAAATACGCGGCTTTGGTGATCTTAACCCTTGGGCTCTGTTACTTTTTAGAACGCGAATTAACCAACCCATCCAATACTACGGCTATTGTTCCAGAGCGTGAAGCCATCACATTGGAATTGGAAACTGGAGAGGTGGTGGTGATCCCTGAAAATGGATCGACCCGTATTACCACTTCCAATGGAACGATCATTGGACGACAGCAAGGACAACAGCTTACCTATGATCAAAAATCACCAGGGAATCAGTTGCAGTACAACACCCTACATGTCCCTTTTGGCAGGCGCTTTAATCTGACGCTCTCAGATGGTACCAAAGTGTTTTTAAATGCTGGCAGTTCCCTGCGTTATCCAAGAGAATTTCTTCCAGGTAGAAGTCGAGAAGTATCTCTGGAAGGAGAAGCCTATTTTGATGTCACCCATCACCAAATGCCCTTTGAAGTGTTGAGCACTCCAGTAAAAGTACGGGTATATGGAACCCAGTTCAATGTTTCTAATTACCAAGAAGATCCTGATACTGAGGTGGTTTTGTTAAAGGGATCCGTAGGACTCTCCGCTAGTCAGAACAATGAAGAAAATCAAATGGTGGTGCTTAAGCCAGGCTATAAAGGCGCCTTTAATAAAAGCGAACACTTGATACATACCCAGCGGGTGGATACCACGCTTTTTACCAGTTGGATTCGGGGGGATATGGTGTTTCGAAATACCTCCTTTGAAAATATTTTGAAAAAATTGGAACGTCAGTACAATGTAACTATTGTAAATAACAATACATCCTTAGCCAAAGAACACTTCAATGCGATCATCGCTACAAAAGATGAATCCATTGAACAGGTGCTGAGTTACTTTAAAACACTCCATGACATTCAGTACAGCATTGTCGAAAATAAAATAGTAATCAATTAAAACCCATTGCCTATGATAGACACCTCTTCCCCAAAACTACAGAAGGCTCTTTCACCAAGAATTTATTAAAAAAGAATCGGAAAATGCTGTCACATTCCCCGATTCGGTGTAAAGAGATTGTAGATATGAACAATCATTAAAACATTCAAAACTATGCAAAAACCGTATTTACCCTATAGAAATTCTATATGGGTTCTAAGATTTGATCTTAAAACTACCTTATCACTCCTACTTTTAATAACAGCTGGCTTTATAATGCAAGCCAAGGAAGCTTACTCTCAGAGAGATAAAGTATCCCTTGATATGAAAGATGTGCGTGTTGGAGATGTACTGAATTATATTGAATCCACCACAGATTATAAATTCTTTTTCAATACCAAGACCATAGATCTGGACCGTACTGTCTCTTTGAAAGTCAGTAAATTGCCGATAGAAAAGGTGATGGAACTCCTCTTTGATTCCCGTAAGACAAGGGTGATTATAAAGGACCGTACCATTATTTTAAAACAAAATCAACCTACTTCATCTCAAGAAACGCTCCAACTTACACCCCTTTCTAAAGTACAACAAGAGATTGGCGGAAATGTAACCGATGCCAGTGGCATTCCGCTTGTGGGTGCAAACATAATTGAAAAAGGAACAAACAATGGTGTCACCGCTGATTTTGATGGTAATTTCTCAATTGCTATCTCGAATCAGACGGCCATACTGGTGGTATCTTACCTTGGATTTGATTCCAAAGAAGTCACCGTCAATGCTGGAGAAACTATAACCGTTGTTCTAGAGGAAAGTGCGGCTGCATTGGATGAGGTCGTTGTGGTAGGTTACGGTACCCAAAAGAAAGTGAATATCACGGGTGCCATTACCTCCATAAATACCGAAGAAATAAATGAAGTACCCACTAGCAATCTTTCCAACACCCTAGCCGGACGGGCCCCTGGAGTTAATATCACCAACACCTCTGGTTTAGCCGGAGCATCATCGAGTATTAGAATTCGTGGGGGTTTTGGAGATCCTTTGTA
>NZ_DATGNU010000081.1:0-4484 GCF_035306585.1 Galbibacter sp. | reverse complement strand
ATTCGCATCGACATCCACCAAAACAGGAGTGAGCTGTAAAAGTCCAATAACTTCTACCGTTGCTGCGAAAGTGAAATCTGTGGTAATAACTTCGTCCCCAGGTTTTAGTTCTAATCCCATCATTGCAATTTGCAGCGCATCGGTACCGTTGGCACATGGGATGACGTGTTTAACACCTAGGTAGGACTCTAATTCTTTTTGAAAGTTGTGAACCTGTGGACCATTGATAAAGGCTGCTGATTCTAGTACTTCTGTTAGAGAATTGTTGACTTGTTCTTTTATAGTTTGGTATTGACTTTGTAAGTCAACCATCTGTATTTTCCTCATTTGGATTCTTCTTAAATAACCGTGGTAAAATTACAAAATAAAGTTTCCTCACCCAATGTATTAACAGAAAGTAACGTATTTTAGCGACAAAAGGGAAAAAGTGTATTTTTTATATAATATCGTTGTACATATCGTCAGTGGTTTGCTCTTTGTAGTGGCATTATTTAGTGCTAAAATAAGGCGATTTGTTCAGGGTCGAAAAGGAACCTTTAGCTATTTAAAAAACCAGTTGGAAAAGGAAGACCGTGTGATCTGGTTTCACACAGCTTCTTTGGGGGAATTTGAACAAGGGTTACCCTTAATTGAGCAGTGTAAAAAAGAGTATCCTAATTATAAGATACTTGTTACCTTCTTTTCTCCATCAGGGTATGAGGTTAAAAAAAATACCCATGTTGCGGATATGGTGTGCTATCTTCCCTTAGATACCAAAGGAAAAATAAATCGATTTTTAGAATTGACTCGCCCTAAACTCGCTATTTTTGTTAAATATGAGTTTTGGCCTAATACGTTAAATCTTCTTCGAAAACGCAATATTCCCACCTTACTGGTTTCTGGCATTTTTAGGCCCGATCAAGTATTCTTTAAACCCTACGGTGGGTTTATGATACGATCATTGAAGACCTTTACACATTTTTTTGTTCAAAATGAGGAATCAAAATCCCTACTTCATGGGATTAATTTTCTCAATGTCACTGTTAGCGGGGATACCCGGTATGATCGTGTGGTTGAAATATTGGATCGTAACAACAGTTTAACCTTTATGGAGAGATTTGTAGGCAATTCTATTTGTTTGGTTGCTGGAAGTACATGGCCAGAAGACCAGGCTCTTTTGGTAGATTATATCAACGCCTCGGCCAGGAAAGATTTAAAGGTGGTTATAGCTCCTCATAAAGTAGCGTGCGATCAGATTGAAAAACTTCAAATGAGTATAAAGAAAAACGTAGTTTTATATTCAAAGATGGATCTCGAGACTGTGGATGGAGCCCAGGTACTAATTGTGGACACTATAGGGCTTCTAACACGAATTTACAGTTATGCCGATATAGCCTATGTGGGAGGAGGTATGGGCTCCACAGGATTACATAATACACTAGAACCTGCTGTTTTTGGAATTCCAGTAATAATAGGAAAGCATTATAAAGGTTTTATTGAAGCGGAAAAACTCGTCGAACTAGGCGGAATTGAGTCGATTTCCACTAAGGATGAATTTTTTAGCAAACTAGATTATTTGCTTGATAATCATAATGTTATAAAAGAAAAAGGGTGTATTAATAAAAAATATATAGAAAAAAAGACAGGTGCAAAAATCCAAATAGGCAATTATATTCGTAAATTACTTATAGATTCCACAGCGGATTGATAAGAGAATTTGTTGAAGAATTTATCTCGAAGAGGAAGGAGAACCCTAAGATCTTCGAGTTGCAAAATTTAAAAAAATAATAAACAAACAACTATTATGAAAAAAGTAATTTTAGGATTAGCAATTGTTTTAGGTCTTACTGTTATTTCTTGTAAAGAAACCACCAAAGAAAAGACTCAAGATGCAGTAGAAAGCGCTGCAGAGGATGTTGAAAACGCTGCAGAGGATGTAGGTGAAGCATTTGAAAATACGGTAGATAAAGCAGGAGAAGCTATTGATACTGCTGCTGAAGATGCTGGAGAGGCCATCGATAAAGCCGCCGAGGATACAAAAGAAGCTTTAAAAGTTGACTAATTAGAATTAGTCATACTGTTATAATGTAAGAGCCATCTATTAAAAAAGTAGATGGCTTTTTTTAATTAACAACGATTTTGTCTTAAAACCCAAATTTTGGGAGTGATCCTGTGTTTCTTTTGCAACTTAAGATACTTTTTGTTAGAGAAAATATGATGATTACTCGTTTTATTATTGCTTTTTACTGGTTCATAAGAAATACGATTACGGATGTAAGGCTTCTTTGGTGTTGATGCAAAAGACGGGGATTATCGCAGGAGCCATGACCTTTAAGAACAATGTGTATGATGGGCACACCTTAGGGAAGACGTGCTGCAACAAACCACTCCTTAACGGGTAAACCCCCGAAAACAGCCATTGTAGAACGGGGTTATCAAGGAAAACAACTAGTAGGAGATACTCCGATTCATCTCCCTAAATCCCCATCGAAAGGGGACGGTGCTTATTAAAAAGGAAAAAACGCAAACCCCACCGCAGAAGGGCGACCATAGAGCCCATCATCGGACACCTCAAAGCAGAACATAGGGAGCAAGAAACTTCTTGAAAGGACAAGTGGGCGACAGTATGAATTTTACCATGGCAGCCGCAAGGTTTATCTTGAGAAAATTAATGGTAAAACTCCAAGAGATCAAATTTTGGCTCTATGTGGAAATTAATCTGATAAATTACAGTGACCTATTGCCTTATGGGACAGTTAAAAAACAATCAAGAAGGTAGCTAGTAACTCTTTTTTAAGGATTAACTGATTAAAGCTACGCTATTTTGTTTATTTTTTTAATATATTGAAAAAAAGTGTTAAATGGATTCAGGCTATGGTCTAAAAAATGCAGTAATGAAAAAAGTAATATTACTTTGTATTTCTTTTATAGGCTTGGTCTCTTGTTTTGACCAAAAAGAAACCTTGGGTGTAACAGATATAGTCAAAGGACAGCAATGGAATTTAAAAATCGGAAGCTCGCCTGAAGAAGTGTATTATCAACTTCAGGAACTGGGAGAGGAGAAAGGTTTTGATGATATTACCTTGGTGTGCAAATCAGGGGAGCATTTGGCAAGTATAGGAGATAACTTATCATTATATAATGCGGTAACTATACTGCGACCAAGCTATGATACCGATAGTGTTTATATTGGGTTTAAAAATGAAGAAGTTACTGAAATCAAAAGATGGAGGGATCCAGTGTTTGTTATAGAGGAATGGTTAGAAGATGAAACAGGAGAAGTCTCTATGCCTTTTCTTCCTGGAGATTTAAAGCTGGAAGTGGATATTTTGAAAAGTTGGTCAGAAGAATTTCCAGAGATTTCCATAAACCTGGGAGATCCTGTTAATTTGGTTTCGGAAAAGTTGGGGGAAATTCTAAATCGATTAGGGATAACAAAGATGCCTATTGCTCTAATAGAGAAAAACCTCAAAAAAGGATATGATCCAGCGATGGCGAAATATAACCAATGGGAATTCTCTTTTCTAGGTATCATGGAGGATGTCCGAGTAAGGAGATATTCCATACGACTGTATTTTGATAATGACAAATTGAATAGGATCCGAAAGGAATATTGGTAGACACTTTTTTTACGATATTTAAAAAGTCTGTAACAAAAAAAATGAATCATGATACTAATGGAGTTAGCATCAATCAAACCAATATTTTATGAAATCCATTTTAATGTCGGTGGCAGTACTAATCCTATTTTTTTCTTTAAAAGCAATACCGATTCTTTCGTGTGTACCCCTTTTGATTTACCGTGTGATACATTGACTTTTTACTGAACCCTGGACCTGTCCTATATGCGGAATTGTACAATCGCATCGGCAGAAATGCCCATCAAAAGCAAAAATTCGGACAGGCCATCATCGAAGAAAACGGGATTAAAAAATTCTATCCTATTGAGAATGTATCTGAAGTCGACCAGCGGAGAAAATCCATCGAGCTTAGACCTTTCTAAGTGTACGCCAATGAAAATTATGTTGTGTATTAAAAATACAAATTTAACAAATAATAAGGGGTGTGACATTATTGCCTTATTCTTTAATAATATTCCGTACTTCGGAATGCACTTTTAAAAATTCAGCATCAGCGTCCGTAACTTTTCTGTGAAACGGGGGCATGATCCCATAAACTTTTGCTGGATCAATCTCAAAAGTTGGGTCTAAATTGAAAATTAGTTTTCTTTGTTCTTTAAATTATTTAGATGAATAAAAAAAACCAGAAATTGTTCTTGATCCAATTTGATCTGGCAAGATCGGAATAGCATTAAAAACCAAAAAACCGCAACATCATCGAAAAGAATTTGTTACGGTTTTTTCTGGTGGTGCCTCCAGGAATCGAACCAGGGACACAAGGATTTTCAGTCCTTTGCTCTACCAACTGAGCTAAGGCACCAGTTGCTTGATTGCGGGTGCAAATATAAATTCAATTTTAATATTACCAAAACATTTGTGGAAAAA
>NZ_DATGNU010000080.1:0-26387 GCF_035306585.1 Galbibacter sp. | reverse complement strand
TTGAGCAATATGCTTTGTTTTCATTAGGAAGGATTTAGTTAATGACTACTAAGATACCGTAATTCAGAAAAAAACGGTGGATTTACATTCCACTATTTTAAAAAGCATTCAACTTTTAAAGCTAACTTTGCAGTGCTCAATTAGGTTTTTATGCTTCTGAAAATCGCTCAAATTTCCAAAACGTACAACTTTACAAAAGGCTTACTGATCAGTAGTGCTGCGTTTAGTGCGGTGGCTTTATGTTATTATTTATTTGACATCGCTATGGGTATTAGTGTCGCTAGTGGTGTTTTAATAATTTCAGCAAGTGACATTCCTGGAAATAACAAGCACCATTTGTATGGTATGCTTACCTCCACGCTTTTAGCGATGCTTAATTTCTGCCTAATTCAGTATACCGCTACCAATAGTTACGTGCTTTTTGTAACCACTGGAGTACTGGTTTTTTTAAATGCGTATATCGCTATTTATGGATTCAGGGCTTCTTTGATTGCCTTCTCTGGACTTCTAACCATTGTCATAAGTTATGCCCGACCTTATTCTGGGATGGAGATTTTATTGCATGCCTTTTATATACTATTGGGCGGCATTTGGTATATTCTTTTGACCCTTTCATTTGGAGGATTTAGAACGCGTCAGTACAGTGAGGTGCTTCTTAATGAATGTATGGAACTGACTGCTAAATATTTAAAATCAAGGATAGCTGCCATTGAACCCAAAAATCGTAGCGCTTCCTTAAGGGAACAACTCAACCTTCAGAATGACATCAATGAAAAGCATGAGAGTCTTCGCGAGATCCTTCTGCATCAAAGGCAACGCTCCGGTGGGATGTATTCCAAAAGACGGCAGTTATTACTTTTTATTGAAGTAATTGATATTCATGAGTTTGCCATTGCCAATCCGTTTCGTTATAAGAATTATGATTCGGGAAGTGAACCCTTTAAAGCGGTGACCACTCAAATTGCTGCGGCGATGGGTGCTATTGCGGACACCCTACTAGATATGGCCAACAACATCTTTGAAAAGGGCGAAGCAACCTCCGCTTTACCAGCTATAGAGCAGCTCATTAGAGAGGCTATGACTGCTGCAAAAACTTTTGAAAATACCCCTACAAGCCAACAGCATCACAACGAGGTACTACAACTAAAACATCTATTGGAATATGTACAAGTTCAGTACAAAAAAATTAAAGTAGTTCGGGCTATTCTAAGGAGTACCAACATTAAAAATGTCCGAGAAATCAACGAGCGTGATCACCTGAAATTTATCACAGCTCAGGACTACAGCCCAAAATTATTACGAGAGAACCTAAGTTTAGAATCCCCTATTTTTAAACATTGCCTTCGTTTGGTAATGACCGTCCTATCGGGCTATTTGATCGGTATTTATTTTGAGATACAAAACGCCTATTGGATCATGCTTACCATTATCGTGATCATGCGCCCTGGTTATGTATTAACAAAAGATCGATCCAAACAGCGGATCTTAGGAACCCTTATTGGGGGCGCTGTGGCCATGGGCATTATCCTACTGACAAGCCATATGGTACTCTATATGATCATCACCTTTATTGCCTTGACCTTATCCATTACCATGGTGCAGCAAAACTATAAGGTTTCCGCAGCTTTTGTAACTTTGACCATCGTGTTTATCTATGCTATGATCGCACCAAATGCCTTGGAGATCATTGAGTATCGAATCACCGATACCATCATCGGTGCTGCCTTGGCTAGTCTTGCCAATATCTTTCTATGGCCTTCTTGGGAAAAAGAAAGTATTAAAACATTGATCCAAGAGGCTATTGTGGCCAATAAGAATTATCTGGAAGAGGTTCGCTTATTCTATCACAACAAGCTTGAATTAAACACCTCCTACAAGGTAAGCCGCAAACAAACCTTTATTGCCATGGGAAATCTGCATGCTGGTTTTCAACGCATGACTCAGGAACCTAAAAAGCAGCGCAAAAATTTAGATAGGATCTATAAGATTGTCGTTACCCTTAATTCCTTATTGTCAGCTACTGCTTCCTTGGGCACCTACACGCAAATACACAAAACTACAGATGCTTCAAAATACTTTGACACCTATAGTTTTGCTATTCAGAATGAACTCTTACACTGCTTAAATTTACTTTCCAAACAAAACAATAGCGTGTATGCAGCATTGGATCTCGAGGAAGCCAAGACCTATTTACACGACACCTTTGAGCGCCTGCTACTTGTTGCTGCTTCAGAGGACAAAAACGCTGAGGTACAGGAACAACTCAAAGAGGTTCGCATCATTACCCAACAGCTCGAATGGCAGCACTCCCTAGCGGTAAATCTGCATTCAGAAATCAAAAAATATTTGGATCTAACACCCAACCATTGATCGGAGTGAGACCTTCATTGTTTACCACTCAAAAATTGTATCTGGAACGGCTTGAGAATTTATGAAGAATCATTATTTGTTTTTAAGCAATGGCAGTGTTGCCATGGTAGATCAAAAAACAACATACCGCCTGAGATAATTCTTGAACACAAATCAAGTTCCATCCAAGATGACCGCTTTGTCCTTCTGTGGTACCTGTCTCCTTCATGGGTACGTGGATCATATATGGCTAAATAAGCGATGGTGCCATTGGCACCATCTGATGCTACAGATCAAAAGTGATCTATTTTCTTATCTAATGGGCACATTGCCCCTTTTACAAATCAAATTTATAGGATACACCCGCTAGGATCTGAAAGTCCTGAACCGGGTAATGAACATATCTGTTATACGCCCCACCAGTAATATTATTTGCTTTTACAAAAGCAGACCACTGACTAGTGATATCATAACCCAGATTCGCATTTAAATCAAAATAACCATCCAAAGTATAGCGCTGAGGATCTATCCAATTTGGATTATCGATAAAGTCTTCACGTTCGCCAACGTAATATGCTTTAATCCCTGCCGACCATTTCCCTATAAAGTAAGAGGCAAAGGCAGCGGATTTAAAGTTCGGAACGTTCCATGGCTCATAGATGTCATCCATGGCGTAGTTAATGTATTCTGCATTAACACCTGCAGAAAAATTACGGTTAATATCAACATTAATCTCACCAAAAACCGAGAGCGAACTCACATCATCATAAAGCACCTCAAAGGAGTTTCCATATGCGTAACCCTGGTCATTTACAATCTGACTATCCATTCCGATGTGGAAGGAATTAGAGCGGTAGAAATAGGCGTTGCTCACAGAGCGATAGGCGCCTTTTAGGTTATAGCCAACATTGGGTAAAAACCTTCCTTGTACACCAAGATATCCATTGTATTTTTGATCGGTTGGCCGAACAAAGATCGTAGGAGAAACATAGGGATTTTCTTGTACAAAATCATAATATGAATTTTGTTTTAATTGGCCATCTACACCGCCGTAAACCGTTACAAATTCATCGATCACATCATAGGAGGCATGAACATTGGGATAGAAGAAAAAGTCACCATCACTGTTCTCTAAATCTTGATTGTAAAAAATAGAAGCACCTAAGGTTACCGTGTAGTCCTCCCCTGCGAGTTGAAAACGCGGGCTTACACCCGCCATAAGATTGCTGTAATTAATTGGGGTATCTCCATTGAAATAAGTGCGGTCAAATTCACCACCAACATAATCTACCTTTACATCTAAATGGACCCATTCACTTCCCATAGGAAACTCAAATTTTGGACTTAGCACGGCGCGATTCTCTCCAGACTCTGCAGCATCCCAAAAACGACGATAATAGCCCTCTCCTCCACTAAAGTAAGAATCCGAAAATCCTATATCACCGCCAATAAACGCTGTGTAATAGGATTGTTTTTCATCAATCTCAGCCAGCGCTGCACTTGCATAAAGATCAGCTGGAACGCCATACCAGTTATAAATCTGATGTTGAAAACCACCTTTTACACCCCAGTTCATGTAACGATCACTCATTTTGTAATGAGCCTCCAGAGCCGTGTTATAAAACTTATCATCAAGCTCTACTTGGTCAATCCCTCCTTGAGAAGAATGGTGTGTCAGCATCACATCTAGTCGTTGATCTCTAGTAAAGTCATAGCTGGTATAAAAATCCAACAGCGCAGTATTGTAGTTTCCAACCCCCAGGGCTATATATGAATTGTAAAGTTGTTCTCTAGGTGCTTTTTTAAGACCCGTGGCCTTTCCCTTTGCTGGAGTAAAAGTAGAGGCCACTGGAACGGAGAAAATAGTATAATTTATTTCTTTGGTTGCCGTGGTGATCGAATCACTTAGCGAAGGGGTTTGTTGAATCTTGTTGGCATCGGAGATCGTTGGCGTATACGCTTTTACTACATTTACTACTTCGGTACCGATATCCTCTTGTTTTTTTAAATTCGTACTATCCTTCTCTTGTGCCAGCACTGGTGACACCGCTGATGTAAACAAAGCCAAAAGACCCATAATCATAACCTTTGGGCCTGTTAAAAACATAGGCTTATTCGCTGTATTATAAACGTTAACTCTCATAAAACCTTTCATTAATTTTGATTTGGAGCAATGGATGAATTTCGTTGTGCTTCTCTCTCTTTAACTTTGGCTAACACTAGCTGTGCCTCTTGGGTCACCTCTGGGAATTGACCAAAGTTTTCTATCACACTCTGCAAGATATAAGTAGCCTGAAAGGCGTCATCCATTGCAGCAAAGTTCTTAGCCATAATTACTAGTCCTTTTGCTCCAAATTCTTTATAAGAAGAATAATCTTTAGCTAGTTTCTGAGCCGAAGCATTGGATTGCTGGTACGCTCCTTCCTTATTTTTAAAATAAGCATCATAATAAAGCGCCTCTGCGGCAAGTTCCCCTGTGGCTATTTTTTGAACCGCTGCATAGGCCTCTTTTGCCTTTGCCTCATTACCAGTTTCCATAGCGGATCTTGCGATCATCACATGGGCATCACTTTTAATGCGATCATCTACTTTTGAATTTGCTAACACTTTTTCTGCATAGGAAATAGTTTGTGGATAATCCTTTAGATCGAAACTAGCTTTCATGATATTGGATTGTGCAAAAATAATATTTTCTTGAAAGTCAGCGCCCTGTTCTAACGTCTTCAAAATTGGAATGGCTTTGGTAAAAGCTTCGTTATCCATGTAGATTTCTGCTGCTCGAACGGCGGCTTCTTCAGAGAACTCGCTTCTGTTCTGATTGACCACATATTGATAGTGGGGGAGGGCTTGATCATGCATTCCATCCTTATAGTACAATTGTCCAAGATAGAAATGTGACTTGAGCACCTGAGAACCATTTGGAAATTGGCTGATATAGTTCTCAAAACCTTTAATAGCTGCCTTGGGCTTGTTTTGTACAAATTGGCGTTCTGCAGATTCAAAGGAAGCTTTTTCCAACTCATTCTCGGTAACACTAACAAAGTCAAGCCCCTTCACCCAATCGGCATAGGCTGCAACATTTCCTTGATCAACATATATTTGCTTTGCAGTAGCCACTGCCTGAATGGCCTCAGGTGTGTTAGGAAATTGAGTGGTGAGCGCTTTTAATGCTGTCAATGCTTTTTCGTTTTGACCAGAATTATAGTATGACAAGCCTTCTTTTAGTTTTGCCTTGGAGACAAAGGAACTCATGGGGTGTTGTCTATAGAGCTCTTGGTAAACACCAACTCCTTTAGAGGCTTGATCATTATTGATATAGGTATTGCCTAATTCGTATAAGGCATCATCGGCAAGGGTAGAATTTGGAAAACGATCCGTAAAACGCTCCAGTTCTTCTATTTTCTTAGCAGTACGATCTACAAATCCGTAACTAATTGCTTTTTGAAAATGCGCATAATCGGCCTCTTGTCCTCCCATTTCAATAGCGTTATTATAGGCCTCCATTGCTGGCCAGTAACTTCTGGCGGCAAATTGACTATCTCCCAATCGTAAATAACTATCCTTTACATGGGCTTTATCCTTTTGCGTCCCACTATTTAAGTAGGCTTTAAAATTAGCGGTAGCCTGATGGTAATCCTTCAATTTGAAATACGCATAGGCTAGATCGTATAAATGATTGCTATATTCTGGAGTCTGTGCTGCCATGGCATTCTGAGCGAATTGCTTCCATCCTAGTACGGCTTCTTTGTAGTCCTCATTAATATAGTCTACTTGAGCCCTCCAATAGAGGGCACGCGCTGTAAAACGCATGTCCTGCTGTTGTTTTAAAGACTTCTCAAAGTACTCCCTGGCTTGGTCATAGGAACCTTGATTAAAAAGCTCTAAAGCTCTGTAGAAGGCGACCTTTTGATAGGTGGTTTTATTGCTAAAGTTCTTATTACTTTCTAAAAGCGCTAATGCGGCATCGTAATCCTTAGAGGTTATATAAGAATCAACAAGTAGTTCTTGAATCTCTTGGGTATTCTTACTATTTGGATACTGCTTAAGGTAGTTGGTCAGCACAATAGGTGCACTCTGATATGGATTACCAATCTCATAACTCAAGCGTGCATAATTCAAGGCAGCATCACTTTGGATCTGCGTATCATAGTTCATTTGAGAAGCATTTCTAAAGGCGTTGAGTGCTTGTTGCTTTTTATCAGTCTCTAGATAACATTCTGCCAAATGGTAATAGGCATTCTGTGCCACTGCATTATTTCCATCGACTATCTTATTAAATTGACCAATAGCCGATTCATAATCGCCTTGTTTGTAATACGCATATCCCAATTGATAGAAATCGGTATTGTTCCATTTTCCGTTTTTACCTTGATATTGTTTTAAATACGGTATGGCCTCTTGGTACTGTTCTTTATTGAAGTAACTCTCTCCGATAATCTTATTTAATTCCGATGTTTCGTTGGGATCTGAACTCGAAAGCTGTCCTTTGGCCAAAGCAATGGCCTCATCGAATTTTCCGAGCTTGAAGTTCATGTCAGCTTGGTAATAAGACAGTTTCGTATTGAGTTCTTGATTTCCTGAGACTTGATCGAAGTATTGGGTAGCCTCCGAGTAATCATCGCCTTGATAGGCCATATACCCTATATAATACTTGGCTTGTGATCCGTACTTATCACTATTGGATATACGCTCAAAGTATTGTTTTGATGCCGCATACTTTTTAGCGGTAAACAGGGCGTATCCTTTTTTAAAGTTGAACTCCTGCTGCTCACTAGTACTTCTGGATTGATCCTCTGCTCTGTCTAACCACTGTAGGGCATTTACATACTTTCCTTGATCAAAGTAATAATCCGCCACATCCATATAAGCGGAGCTCCGCTTTGTAGAGGTCGGGTACTGAGTGACAAAGTTCTCCATCAGCTGATCGGCACCTAATTGATTGGTCCGAATTGCTGCATTGGCTGCATAATAGGCAGCGCTTGCTTCCAGAGACTCATTGTCCGTTGAACTTTTAACCTTGTTAAACAATAATTGTGAGGCTTGATACTGATTTTGATGATAAAGATCTAAAGCTTTATAATAATCCTTATCATCATGGTTGTAAACCGTAGATTCTTGTGCGTGAAGGTAGGCACTTCCCAATAACAAGAACACAATAAATCCTTTAGGTTGTCGATACATATAAACATCTTTAGTTCCAAATTCAAAAATACACGATGATTACATTATTAACGTCGAATTTTTGTTATAATTATCCTAAAGAAAGAAATTCTATGACAGAAACACTTATTATATTTACCTTTGGATGAGGCGAATTTAAAAAGGGTTGCCGGTAAGGAGCTGATCTGTGGTAAAAACCTTAAATTCGAAAGCGACAAATTATCAATTTTACTACCCATGAGCGACGTTATATTAGAGCTAAGAGATGTAGCTATTTATCAAAGAGAAAATTTAGTACTTAGTGAAATTAATCTATCTATTGAGCAAGGTGAATTTGTCTATCTGATCGGTAAAACAGGAAGTGGTAAAAGTAGTTTTATGAAAACGCTTTATGGTGACCTCCCATTAACGCAAGGTTCAGGCTCGATTGTAAATTATGACCTACGAACGCTCAAGGAAAATGATATTCCGTTTCTAAGAAGAAAACTAGGAATTGTATTTCAGGATTTTAAGCTATTGCCCGATCGCTCAATTAACGACAATTTATTGTTTGTATTAAAGGCCACTGGTTGGAAGGACAAGGATTTGATTGCTGGGAAAATCGATGAAGTGCTAAAAAAAGTAGGGATGGCAACAAAGGGTTTTAAATACCCACATCAACTCTCCGGAGGGGAGCAACAACGTGTTGCAATAGCACGCGCGCTGTTAAATGATCCTGAACTTATCCTCGCCGATGAGCCTACCGGTAATTTGGATCCTCAAACCTCTGTAGAGGTGATGGAAGTGCTTCAAGAAATTAATAAAAGTGGACGAACCATATTAATGGCCACGCACGATTACGCACTACTGCTCAAATTCCCTTCAAAAACATTAAAATGCGATGGAAGCAAGGTTTTTGAGGTGGTTCAGAAAAACGTCTAATCGGCCAGACCTTACTTTTTATGTATCCAAAGATAATAAACATTGACCCCTATGATGGCACCATTAGTGAGGGCTACTGGAATGGTAGGTAGTAGAATCCCATAGAGAACAAATAGCGCACAGCCGATGGAGTTTACAATTCTTAAGGCCCTAATATTCTTCATAAAAAAAGACAGTAGTACGCATAGCGAAGCTGCGTATCCAACGAGCTCAATGGGTGATGTGTCAAAATATTCCATAGACTTGAAATGTAAAAATGTCTTCTAAAAGTAAGCTTTTATCAATAGAAAGTACCTTTGGCGTATGACAATCTATTAATTTTTTTATCCTAACAGTGGGCATTGGTAATTGATTTTTAATGTTCTTCCAACATCTCACTTCCCTGCTTTGTTAAGGTAAACCCATGAGGATTATTTACAAAAATTGTAAAAATATTTGCCTAACGATACCAATCCTTTAAATTTACAGTTCTAATGCATTTATTTTTAAAGAATTTTACATGGAAGTTTTAGGGATTGACATCGGAGCAACAGGAATGAAAGGAGCAATTGTGGATATCGAAAAAGGCGAATTAACAACTGATCGATTCCGTATAGAGACCCCTCGACCTGCCACTCCCCAGGCAATGGTAAAGGTTGTAAAAGAGATCATTCATCATTTTCAATGGACAGGGCCGGTTGGCTGTGGATTTCCATCTTCCATTCATCACAGTGTGGTACACACCTCAAGTAATCTAAATCCAAAGTGGGTAGGTGTTAACATCGATGAACTTTTTGAAAAAGAAACTGGTCTTCCTTTTGTGGTAGTCAATGACGCAGATGCTGCCGGTATTGCAGAGATGAACTTTGGTGCCGGGAAAGGAAAAAAAGGATTGGTACTTACCATTACCGTAGGCACCGGACTTGGAAGTGGTGCTTTCTTTGATGGCAAACTGATTCCAAACCTAGAGTTAGGTCAATTACACTATAAGAAATATGATAGAATTGAAAAGTACGCCTCCAATGCAACTCGTAAAAACCAAAATATGAGTTTTAAAAAGTTTGGGCGACGATTTAATAAAGTCCTAAATTATGTAGATCTGATCCTATGCCCAGATCTTTTCATCATCGGTGGCGGGGGCAGCAAATACTTTGATCAATACAAGAAATACTTAAAGCTCAAAGTACCAGTTATTCCAGCAGAATCCAGAAATGAAGCGGGTATCATTGGCGCTGCTTATGCCGCGAAATCCCTCAAAACACCTAGGGAGACTACGATCCAATAAACCCATCTATAGAATCACAAAAAACGAATGACCAAAGATCATTCGTTTTTTGTGATAGTTTAAACTTAGTGAACCCTTGGGTTATCCTATTTGTTTTCCCATTCGTTTACGATCTACTTCTTTTAGGTAAATCTTACGAATACGCATCGTCTTTGGTGTCACCTCAACATATTCATCTTTTTGAATGTATTCCAAGGCCTCTTCTAATGAAAATTTAATCGCTGGAACGATTTTAGCTTTGTCATCTGCTCCTGAAGAACGGACGTTACTCAATTTTTTAGTTTTGGTAATATTCACGGTCATATCATCAGAACGTGAATTCTCGCCCACAACTTGACCTTCGTATATTTCCTCGTTTGGATCTACAAAGAATTTACCCCGATCTTGAAGCTTATCGATAGAGTAAGGAATTGCTTTTCCAGTTTCCATAGAGATTAAAGAACCATTATTACGTCCTGGAATATCACCTTTATAGGGTTGGTATTCTAAAAAGCGATGGTTCATAATAGCCTCACCAGCGGTAGCGGTAAGCAACTGGTTTCTAAGACCTATAATCCCTCTTGATGGAATGTTGAATCGTATATTCATCCGCTCTCCTTTTGGTTCCATGCTTAACATCTCTCCTTTTCTCATGGTCACCATCTCCACAGCCTTTCCTGATACAGACTCAGGAAGATCAATAGTTAATTCCTCTACTGGCTCGCATTTCACCCCATCAACTTCTTTGATAATCACCTGAGGTTGTCCTATTTGAAGTTCATAACCTTCTCTACGCATGGTTTCAATTAGGACGGATAAATGAAGTACACCACGTCCAAATACCATAAATTTATCAGCACTGTCTGTGGCTTGTACACGAAGTGCTAGGTTTTTCTCTAGTTCTTTATCTAAGCGTTCTTTGATGTGTCTAGAGGTTACGAATTTACCGTCCTTGCCAAAGAATGGAGAATCATTAATGGTAAACAACATACTCATCGTTGGCTCATCGATGGCGATGGTTGGAAGGCCTTCTGGATTTTCAAAATCCGCAATAGTATCTCCGATATCAAATCCATCCAAACCAGCAATGGCACAGATATCCCCAGGCTGTACCTCCTCTACTTTTTTACGCCCCAATCCATCAAAAACATGCAGTTCCTTGATTTTGGATTTTACAATTGTCCCATCTCTTTTTACCAAGGAAATGTTCATGTTTGATTTCAAGGTACCTCTTTGTAATCTTCCAATAGCGATTCGTCCTGTGAAGGAAGAAAAATCCAATGAGGTAATAAGCATCTGTGTGGTACCTTCTTCGATATGAGGAGAAGGTATATGCTGCACCACCATATCTAAAAGTGGCTCTATACTTTCAGTGGGCTTGTTCCAGTCCTCTGACATCCAATTGTTCTTAGCAGATCCGTAAACAGCTGGAAAATCCAACTGCCATTCTTCTGCTCCTAATTCGAACATTAGATCAAAAACAGCCTCGTGTACCTGCTCTGGGGTACAGTTCTCTTTATCCACTTTATTTACAACCACGATGGGTTTTAACTTCATGGAGATCGCTTTTTGCAATACAAACCGAGTTTGTGGCATAGGACCTTCGAAAGCGTCTACAAGCAGTAGAACTCCGTCAGCCATGTTTAGTACACGCTCCACTTCTCCACCGAAATCGGCGTGACCAGGGGTATCGATAATGTTGATCTTTGTTCCTTTATACATTACCGAAACGTTCTTCGATAGAATCGTAATACCACGCTCCCTTTCGATATCGTTGTTATCGAGAATAAGTTCACCAGATTCTTGATTTTCTCTGAAGAGTTCGCAGTGGTGTAAGATTTTGTCAACCAAGGTTGTTTTGCCGTGGTCAACGTGTGCAATAATTGCAATATTTTTTATGGTTGTCATATAAACCCTTTATTTTGAGGGCGCAAAGGTAGAATTTTTTTAGCTGTATTAAATACAAAATTTTAATTTATTTTAAGATTTTATGATAGTTTAATAAACTATTAATCAATTATTTATATAACAAAGCATTTAAAAAATTTGGCTTGGGTTGCTCTAAATCCACCAAAAATCCATTGGTGATTAAATAGCGCAAACGCCCGTCTTTTTTAAGAAAAAAGCAAGGATTTGCCCCTAGATGAAAACCAAAATTAGGAGCTTTGGGTTCCTTTAAAATGTTTAAGGGCAGGGGAACTGATTTTTGATCCTCTGGAAATTCCTCGACCACCACATAACCATACCCTTGATGTAAGATCTTCTGAATGTCGGTCTTTAAAACTTGCCCGATCGTGGCGAAGTGTTCTGGATATACCTTCGCAGGTACGATGGTATATGTGGAGGCATCCAAAGATTCATAGCCATAATGAGTGGTCAGATCACCTAGATCAGCAATGCTCCCTTTTCGATAATATCCTTTGGCAGTTTCCGTCGCGATCTGAGGGGTGTTTATGCCAAGATCCAGTAGGTAAGTTTCTCCTAAGAATTCATAGGATAGGTTACTTAATTTTAGATCAAAGAGCTTTCGGTCGTTTTCAGGGATATTAAAATATTCTTCGGTAGTGTTTTGTAGATACCCTTTGTTAGCGATGGCCTCTATTGCCGATATAATGGATACAAAATTGACCTTTCTAAGGAATTGTTTATCTGGGTCATCTGGATATCCACCAGATTCTATAAGTACTGTACTGGTACCCCACTTTTGTATATTGTCTCCAAATGCCCTAGGTTCAAAATCATCATTATACCGTCCTACATGACCGGGAATAAGGTGTTGAAGAACCTGGTTCATATAAGCGATGAGTTTCATGGATCTTTCCCTAACAGCATTGACATCTTTTTCATAATTATAGGCTGGTGCTAGGAACGAAATTGCCGCTGATTTAGGAGTTTTACTAGGGTTGTAATACGTGCTTTGGTCGTGGAGATTGAACCCAAAATCGGCCTCTAAACTATCGCGGACCTTTTTAAGTGTCCTACTCTCTGGCGATTGAAGCCGTATGGCATCTCGATTAATATCAATATCTAGTGCGTTTCGCCGGGTAAACCCTTGCGCACCATCGGGGTTTAACATGGGAAGAAAATGAATGCGTAATCGAGATAACATATCATCTTTCTGCTGTTGAAAATCGTCGCTTTTAAAAAAATTGATAATATCAAATAATGCCATGGTAGCAGTGGATTCATCACCGTGCATTTGCGACCACAATAATACATCGATGTCGCCTTCTCCAAAGCTTATAAGGCGAAGACTCCTTGCTTCTATAGAGCTCCCTACCTTAGTGACCTCAAACATCGAATCGTCTTTAAGGCGATCGATAAGGGGGCTTATTTGATCGTGGGTAAAGCGTCTGGATACTAGGGTTTTTTCTTTATACTGATCGTAATTCTGAAACAGTTGATGGTATAAATCTTGGGATTGAAGGCAAGAACTACCCCCTACTAAAATCAGTGTTGTCACTACAAGTTTCTCAATACAAAACATACAGATTTCTTTTAAACATTCCTACTATTTCATCGCGATGATAACTGTGGCGATCTAAGTAAAATTACATATAATTATATACCCTTGGTCAAACTTGCAGGTATTATTACCCGCTAGACTGGCTTGATCACTTTTCCTAGTTAGGATTCTATAATCTCCTACCCTAACATCTTAAGTTTTGGCTACAATAACATAGAATTTGGCTACACTTCAAAGAATCTATTATATGAACTTTGCCTCAAAACTATTTTTTATGAGTACACAAGACACAAAAATCGCATTAGTTACTGGCGCTAGTAGAGGACTCGGAAGGGATATGGCCATCAACCTGGCTAAAAAAGGATTAGACCTCGTACTGACTTATAAAAGTGATCATCAATCGGCAAATAAGGTGGTATCTGAAATTGAGAACATCGGCCAAAAGGCAGTAGCCTTAGCCTTGGATGTTTCGCAGCAGCCAAAGTATGCCACTTTTTTTGAGCAGGTATTGATACCTGAATTAAAAGCGCGTTTTAACACCTCTAAATTTGATTTTCTGATCAACAACGCCGGCACTGGTTTATCTAAACCTTTTATGGAAACCACCGTAACAGAATTCCATGAGTTGTTTCGAGTGCATTTAGAAGCAGGTTACTTTTTTACCCAACAGGCCCTAAGGCACATGAATGACCACGGAGGAATTGTACATATTACCTCAGGACTTACAAGAATTATCTACCCTGGAAGTTCTGCCTATGCCGTTATGAAAAGCGCTCTTGAGACTTTAACCAAATATCAAGCAAAGGAATTAGGCGATCGAAAAATCAGGGTGAACGCCGTAGCTCCTGGAGCCATAGAAACAGATTTCAATGGAGGATATGTAAGAGACAACGCGCAAGTCAACGCACGCATTGCAAGTCTTACAGCATTGGGAAGAGTCGGTTTACCTACAGATGTAGGATCTGTGGTAGCCTTTTTATGCACCGACCAAGGGCAGTGGATAAATGCACAGCGAATAGAAGTCTCTGGTGGACAAGCCATATAAGTAATAACTTTTTTAAAAACAGCAATCATGAATATTACCCTCACAGGATCTTTAGGACATATCGGAAAGCCCTTAACAAGAGCATTGTGTCACAATGGGCACCAAGTCACCGTTATTAGCAGTAATGCTCAACGAGCCATGGATATTACCTCCTTAGGAGCCACGCCGGCAATAGGTACCATAGAGGATGTCGATTTTTTAACGGAGTCTTTTAAAGGTGCCGATGCAGTCTATACGATGATTCCTCCAAATGACTACTTCAACGATGCGCTGGATTTAATAGCATACTACCGTAGAATTGGTCGACATTACAAACAAGCAATCAAAGACGCTGGGGTTAAAAAAGTAGTGAACCTCAGCAGCATTGGCGCTCACCTATCCAAAGGAAATGGTATTTTACTTGGTGCCCACGATGTGGAACAAACCCTGAACAAATTACCCTTAGAGGTAGCTATCACCCATATTCGCCCTACAGCGTTCTATTACAATCTATTGGGCTATATCGAAAAGATTCAAACCCAGGGTTTTATATCAGCTAATTACGGTGCTGATGATATAATACCTTGGGTATCTCCCTTTGATATTGCAGCAACTATTCAAGAGGTTCTTAGTTCGCCATTTACTAGTCGAGCGGTGCAGTATGTTGCCAGTGAAGAGCTTACTGGGCACCAAACAGCACGTATCTTAGGGGAAGCTATCGGCATACCAGATTTGGAATGGAAAATCATTTCGGATCAAAAAACAGAGGAAGAATTGATCTTTATCGGCATGAATCCAGCTATCGCAAAGGGCTTAACGCAAATGTATGCAGGATTACACAACGGTATTTTAACCGAAGATTACTGGAGACACAAACCAACCTTAGGTAAGGTGAAATTACGGGATTTCGCGAAGGAATTTTCGTGTGTTTTTCATGCCCAATCCATTTGATCAAAAAGAGCATCCGTTGCTCAAACATCATTGTATGCCTAAGGTTTAAGATTATAAGAAAAAGTTGGTACATTTATAGGCCCTACGCAAGGTAACATGGCCGCTAACTCCACAATTGGAGAGCATAAATTTTTGAAATTATTCTAATGGAAAACGCAGCAATACATCGCATTAAAAGCATAAGCGAATTTCATAAGCTCCGAGGATTGCCCAGGCCAGAGCATCCATTGGTTAGTTTGGTGAACTATAGTGATATCGAGCACACCGCTGAGCATAATGAGATTAGTTGGATTCAAGATTTTTACACCATAGGTCTTAAAAGAGATGTCTGCGGGAAATTCAGGTATGGACAACAAGAATATGACTTTGATGAGGGCCTGATGTCATTCATAGGTCCTGGCCAAGTCTTTAGTATTCAAATAATAAGCAATGAACAAACCTACAATCCTTCAGGTTGGTTATTACTTGTTCATCCAGATTTCCTGTGGGGTTCTCCCCTTGCCAAGGCTATCAAAAAATATGACTTTTTTGGTTATGCTGTAAATGAGTCCTTATTTCTTTCTGAAAAAGAAGAAGACGCTATTGTGGAAATCATGCAAAACATAAAGCAGGAATACCACAACAATATCGACAAATTTAGCCAGCGTATTATGATATCACAGATTGAATTGTTGCTCAATTTTTCAGAACGTTTTTATAATCGCCAATTCATCACTCGGCAAATCACAAACCATCAGGTTCTGGAAAAATTAGAAAATTGGTTAGAGGACTATTTCCAAAGTGACCAGGTAACCCTGCGGGGATTGCCAACGGTTCAGGAGGTATCTAAAGAGCTCCATATGTCAGCTAATTATTTAACCACCTTACTTAAAAGTCTCACTGGGCAAAGCACCAAGGAGCATATTCATAGAAAACTTTTGGAAAAAGCCAAGGTGAAATTAAGTACCTCATCGCTTTCAGTGAGTGAAATCGCTTATGGGTTAGGCTTTGAACATCCCCAGTCTTTTAATAAATTGTTTAAGGCTAAAACGCAAATGACGCCACTGGAGTTCAGGCGATCCTTTAGTTAATCTACCTTGGTATTAATTGTGGGAAGTGGTTTGAAGTCTAAAGCTTTTAAATTGGACTTGAGATCTTGCATAAATTTCTCTCCAGGATCCGATTTTTTAGTACGGTAACCCTGATCTTTTTCCTTCCACAGATCGGTGGATTCAAAAAGTGTATACTGGTAATGTCCAAGCAGGTAATCGATAGGGTATTTCTTTTTTAATTTCTTGATCAGTTTGGTGTTGGCCTTAAGCTGTGCATTGGTAAGTGGTTGTTTAGGACCGCCGATATTCTCGATTCCAATGGCGCAGTGATTTAGACCAATAACATGACGCGCCATAAGCGTATCTGGCATTAGTTGATAAATGGTTCCGTCACGATCGATCACATAGTGAGCCGATACATTTAATGGACTAGCGCCTGCGATGGCTTTACGATGTGAGGGAAGCAGGGTTTTATCAAACACTTCAAAGGTCTTTTTATAGGTAGGGATCACGGTCCAATGAACCACCACCATTCGAGGAATAATCGTTGGCTCCGATTGCTCCATTGCGTAGTGGCTTTGCATGTAGTCTAAAGTGAGCTCTTTACGTCTTTGATCAAAAACAATAGGGTCTTGAATAATTTTAGGTCCACAGCTTTGCAGTGAATATATCATAAGGATCAATAGCAGCACTCGGAATTTCATCAGTAGTTTTTTAATATTGGTTTCTCCACTAAAAGTACTCAAATGTTAACTGCTTTTAAAAGAGTTGCCGTTTTATTTACAATTTTAAAAGGTTACTCTCTTAAAAAAAAGAAGCCGAATAAAAGCGCATAGACGCTTTTTCCGGCAACTTTCCATTATGCAAAAAAGTGTATTGTTTAATGGACGTGCAAACCGCACTCCCTATTTTCTAAAACTTTGGTAGGATCAAAATATTTAAATTCATTCTCCAATTTATTTTCCTCTAAGTAAATATCTAACTCCTTATCGGTCCAATAAAAAAATGGACTGACCTTTAAAATACCGCCATCACCTTTACTGACAATATCAAGGGTATCTCTAAAGGCCGTTTGCCCTTTCCTTAAATTAGTAAACCAGATATCAGGTTGGGTATCCTTCATTGCCCTTCTAAATGGTTCTAGTTTTACTTGTTCAGTAAATTCTTTATGAAGTGGATCATCAATTCCAGGTATTCCTCCCATTAAAGCATCCCTATAGGAGGATGTTTGTTTCGGAACATATATTTTTACCTTTAACGCTAAAGCTTCAATGACTCGAGCAGCGTGTTGATAAGTCTTGTTAGTGTTATAGCCCGTATCACACCACACCACCGTGACATCCTTCTTCTGCTTCGATACGGCGTGTAATATCGCAGCCTCGTAGGGACGAAAGTTAGTGGTTACTACTGGTTTTTCACCCTGAGCCAATGCCCAGTTTACAATCTCTGCTGGTGATTTTGTTCTTAATTCTTTATTTACTGCTACTAAATCCATAACACATTTTATCAAAACTATAGGACAAATATATTAATAGTCTAGTAAACCTATAGGCTTTTAACAAAAATATTACAGAAGTTTTTCACTTCATAAAGAAATACAACAATTTACAGGCGTGGTAAGGTGGTATTGGTAAGGTCTTGAAGCGTTTTATTTTCTAGTATCTTTAGGGTACTATCGCGTACTTCCATCATAAGGATACTGATAGAACACGTTTCTTCATCCTTGCAATCCTCACATTTTTCGTAGAAATTTAAACTAACACATGGCAGCATCGCAATAGGCCCTTCTAATATTCGTATCAGGGAGGCAACGGAGATATCTTTAGGATCGCGTATGAGGTAGTATCCTCCCCCTTTTCCTTTTTTAGAGCCTAAAAAACCACTGTTTTTTAGTTGTAATAAAATAATTTCCAAAAACTTTTTGGAGATATTCTCTTCTTCGGCAATTTCAGAAATAAGTACGGGGCTCTTGGACTCCTTTCTTGCCATATAGGTCAAAGCCTTCAATCCGTATTTGGTCTTTTTTGATAGCATAACTCCTTAATCTGTGCTTGTAAGATACTATTTTTTTGGCAGAAATACTTCAGCCATCATACACCGAGCACTTCCCCCTCCACAAGTTTCAATAGTATTTAGATCCGAAGATAATATGGTGGTGTAACGTGCTAGTTTAGATTGTTGTTCAGCTGTTAAACTCTTGTGCGCTGTGGCGCTCATCACTAAATAGGTCTCTCCTTTTTTATTCTTTACCTGAAGCATGTTTCCAGCGAATTGATATAGTTGATCTTCAGATATTTCTATTATTTCTTTCCCATCCTCTCTTAAGTGCTTTACAACATTTTTTCGCTCCTTCTTATCATCGATACTATCCAGACAAATCACTGCAAAATCAATTCCTATACACATCATTACATTGGTGTGATAAATCGGCTTGCGTTTGCCATCTACCCTTTGATAAGCCGTAAACCACACTGGGGTGTATTCCATCTCCTCACAAAAGTAAATAAACAAATCTTCATCTGCTCTATCTGATAAGGCGCAATAGGCCTTTTCATTAGTGCGATCTAGGATGACACTTCCAGTACCTTCTAAATACTGTTCATCTTCTTCAAAGGATGTAAAGTCCACCACTTCATCAATTTCAAATCCCTCACTGTCCAATAATTCTAGCACTTCTTCCCGACGCTCTAATCTCCGGTTTTCAGCAAACATAGGGTACACGGCCACCGTTCCATCACCATGGGTCGATATCCAGTTATTTGGGAATACAGCATCTGGGGTGTCTGGAACAAGATCATCCTGAAATACAATCACATGAATTCCAACCCCTCTAAGGGTTTGTACAAAGGTATCAAATTCTTCTTGGGCCTTTTTTGTTATGGCATCTTGAGTCATTTCAAGGTCTTCCTGAAAAAAATTGTTGACAACAGTCTGCTCATTCATTCTAAATTGAGCAGGTCGTACCATAAGAATCGTGTCTGTAATTTGCATCATATAACGTCGATCAGATTTTTCACAAAACTACAAATTAAACCCCAATAATATCACAAAGGTTATCAATAACTATCGGGGGTGTAACCCTGAAATTTAGCCCCTAAAATAGAAAGGCTATTTTGATAGTACAGCCGGCAATGAACCCTGTTATTGCAACGTATTTAATTGGCTTATCGTGCGCCCTTTTTACGTGCGGATAAATGGAGGCTTCTCTAGCAAGAGCATTGCGCTCCTTGGTCTGCCCCCTGGACTGGGAGTAATTTCCACTGTTTACACTCTGAGAGAACTACTAGGGACTTCTCTGCCCGATTGTAACGCGAATAAAAAGGTCCCTATTAAAATTTTGGCGCGGGTTTGATTTACCATTTTTCTAAAGTATGTACTTCACCAACAAGGCATTGCAGGGTAAAAAATAAGCGCTATTGCCTGGTACCAATCATCTTTTGTAATGCTAAGCAGCGCAGTCCTTATGGTGTAATGATTGATGGTCTTGATCTTTACTATTGCCTCCTCTGGAACTACTCCCGAATTAAAGGCATCGTAGAGCAACGTAACAATCCTTCTTGTTTGGCGATTTCTGCATACGGAACCTCCTCCACAGTGATACCATGGGATGCTAACCAGCGGTTTAAACGGGTAAAATTTCGCTCAGAAACTACCACATCAGGCGCTATGGAAAATATATTGCTGTTCATATGATACATCTCATCCTTATCAATGTGAAACAAATTCTCCATGCCAAATAATTCTACTAAATAGTGGTAATCTTCAAGGCTCCTGAAGCCTTCTTTATGGATGATCGCCTTATTGTTTCCTACAGGTTGAAAACAACAATCTAAATGCAATGCATTGTCTCTGGCACTGGTGTTCGATTTTTGAAGGTCAAATTCTTTGACAATTTTATCAGGAAATAGCTCCTTTATATATGCCACACCTTCCATATTGGTTCTTGCGGTGATATACTGCGAGTAATCCGCTCCTTTATAGGTTCCGATGAAGATATGACCATTCCACAACATCACGTCGCCTCCTTCGATATGAACATCCGCTGGTGGATGTATTACTTTCGAAGGATCGATCTGATCGATGATGTACTCAATGGCTTCTAATTCCTTTTCGCGATCGGGAAGTATATTAGATTTAAAAAAATAATCATCTATTACAAAGGCAATGTCTCTGGAGAATATCTGGTTACAATCCTTTAAGATCGTGGGGCGATGGACCTTGACCTGGTATTTTTCAAAAACAGCATTAAAGGCATCCATTTCTTTAATCATATCGGACTCCTTAGGGTATGTACCAGCTTTTATGTGTTCGATGGATTTTGGATCATAGGCATCCTTTAAATCAGGCACAGGACCATTATCATTAGCGATTCCCAGAATCACCTCTTTCAGAGGCGAAGTCTCATCTTTAATATGGAGTTTTAGCATACCATTTGTTTTAATATACAGTTCACCTCAGGTGAGAAAAACAGGAAAATGTGTTCCACTTGACAGGGCGCAAATTAACCTAATTTTAGATCATAAAAAAGGGCATACTAACGAATTAATACACCCTTACTTATAATAACTGGTTCTTTTAACGTTTGTCTAGGCTGACGAACTCTCTTTGGTTCTCGCCAACATAGATTTGTCTTGGTCTTCCAATAGGCTCTTGTTTAAGCCTCATTTCTCTCCACTGTGCAATCCATCCTGGAAGTCTTCCCAAGGCGAACATCACTGTAAACATCTCTGTAGGTATCCCTAGCGCTCTATAAATGATTCCTGAGTAGAAATCTACGTTTGGATAGAGTTTTCTTTTTACGAAATAATCATCTTCCAAGGCTTGTTTTTCAAGACTCTTGGCAATGGTAAGAACGGGATCGTTAATACCTAAATCGGCAAGCACTTCATCGGCTGACTTTTTGATGATTTTTGCCCTGGGATCAAAATTCTTATACACCCGGTGTCCAAAGCCCATTAAACGGAAAGGGTCTTCCTTATCTTTGGCTTTTTTCATGTACTTGGCCGTATCACCACCATCTTGTCTGATGCTTTCCAGCATTTCAATAACCGCTTGATTAGCTCCTCCGTGAAGTGGTCCCCAAAGGGCAGAAACCCCAGCAGATAAAGAAGCAAATAACCCAGCATGAGAAGATCCTACAATTCGAACCGTTGAGGTCGAACAGTTTTGCTCATGATCCGCATGTAGTATTAACAATTTATCTAAAGCATCAACTACCTTTGGATTTATTTTATACTTCTCATTGGGCTTTTTAAACATCAAACATAGGATGTTTTCAACATATCCTAATTCACTATCTCCATAGTCATAAGGCTTCGAATTTCTTCTTCGAAGTGTCCAAGCAGCAAGAATTGGGAATTTCCCCATTATTTTAACAACTGCATTGTACATATCCTCCTCTGAGTTGATATTAACAACCGACGGATTAAAGGCAGTAAGTGCACTAGTTAGAGAGGATAATACACCCATGGGGTGTGCTGTCCTGGGAAAGCTGTCAACAATCTTTTTGATATCTTCATCAACCTCTAAATGCTCCCTGATATCATTGTGAAATTTATCAAGTTGCGCTTTGGTAGGTAATTCTCCAAAAATCAACAAATAGGCCACTTCAAGAAAATCGGCTTTTTCTGCTAAATCCTCTATTTTGTAACCGCGGTATCTCAAAATACCTTTTTCGCCGTCAAGATAGGTGATGGCACTTTCACAAGATCCGGTATTTTTATATCCAGGATCAAGTGTGATGATCCCTGTCGAGGCCCTCAATGCTTTGATATCTATTGCCAACTCATTTTCAGTTCCCTCTATGACTGGAAATTCAATTTTTTTACCCTTATATTCTAAAGTAGCCGTATCTGACATAATATGTATTTGATTTACAATTTAACGCGTATTGCGAAAATACGAAATTTAACGCTAATTTTTGATCGTAAAGAAGGCTTTTTAGTCCGATTTCAAGTTAAAATACCCCTAAATTATAAGAGCATTATTATTACTGCAATAATTTTGCTGATCCCTCAATTTTACAGGGCGTTTTCTGATAGATTTCTATTATAAAAACGATGCTATCTACCCCCTTTTATTTACTCTATAACCAAAGGGGTATAGACGCAAAAACCTCACTTAAAAGTGAGGTTTTTACGAAAGTATTCTATAGCGGTCTTGTCGCTTATTTTACTTTAAAAGCTTTATCTTGAGGATAGTAAGCGGTATTGCCTAATTCTTCTTCAATACGAAGCAATTGGTTGTATTTCGCCATACGGTCACTACGAGAGGCTGAACCAGTCTTGATCTGACCAGTATTCAGTGCCACAGCCAGGTCCGCGATCGTAGTATCCTCAGTCTCTCCTGAGCGGTGAGACATTACAGAGGTGTAACCGGCATTTTTAGCCATATTTACCGCAGCAATCGTTTCAGTTAAAGTTCCGATTTGATTGACCTTGATAAGAATTGAATTTGCAATTCCGTTCTCGATACCTTTTGACAAACGCTCTACGTTGGTGACAAATAAATCATCTCCTACCAACTGTACTTTATCACCTACTTTTTCTGTTAGAACTTTCCATCCTTCCCAGTCATTCTCATCCATACCATCTTCAATAGAGATAATTGGGTATTTAGCACATAGGTCTGCTAGGTATTGCGCTTGCTCTTCTGAGGTTCTTACGGCGCCTTTTTCACCTTCGAACTTCGTGTAATCGTATTTACCGTTCTCATAGAATTCTGCCGCTGCGCAATCCATAGCGATCATAATTTCATCACCGAGTTTGTATCCAGCTTTTTCAACAGCTTTAGAGATGGTATCTAGTGCATCTTCCGTTCCCTCTAAAGTTGGTGCAAATCCTCCTTCATCTCCAACTGCGGTACTTAAACCTCTATCGTGTAGTACTTTTTTAAGATTGTGAAAAATCTCCGTCCCCATTTGCATGGCTTGGGTAAAGTTTTTGGCCTTTACTGGCATCACCATGAATTCTTGGAATGCGATCGGCGCATCAGAATGTGACCCGCCGTTGATGATGTTCATCATTGGCACAGGTAGTGTATTTGCACTTACACCTCCTATATAACGGTACAATGGCATCTCTAATTCTTTAGCGGCCGCTTGAGCTACTGCTAACGAAACACCTAAGATAGCATTGGCTCCTAATCTTGATTTGTTAGGGGTGCCATCGAGTTCAATCATGGTTTGATCGATCTGATTTTGTTCGAAAACCGAAAATCCTTCGATAGCTTCAGCGATATATGTATTAACGTTTTTAACGGCTTCAGTAACTCCTTTACCCATGTATGCGCTACCACCGTCTCTGAGCTCAACAGCTTCGTGCTCTCCAGTGGATGCTCCTGATGGAACAGCAGCACGTCCTAAAATCCCATTTTGGGTTACTACATCTACTTCTACGGTTGGATTTCCTCTAGAATCCAAAATTTGTCGCGCATGTACGCCTACAATAATACTCATACTGTTTCTAGTTTATGTTGTTTAATATTCTCTATAAATTGATCGAATAAATAAGTAGCGTCATTTGGCCCTGGACCTGCTTCTGGATGGTATTGCACAGAAAAACAGTTTTTGTCCTTTAAGCGAATTCCCATCACTTCATTATCATTGAGGTGTGAATGGGTGATTTCCACTGCTGAGCTGGCCTCTGCAGCATCTCTATTTATGGAAAATCCGTGGTTCTGAGAGGTAATCTCCCCTTTTCCAGTAAGGTGGTTCATCACAGGATGGTTGATCCCACGGTGACCGTTATGCATTTTATAAGTTGGTATTCCTTGTGATAAGGCAATTAATTGGTGCCCTAAACATATTCCAAATAACGGAAGATTCTCTGCAAGGATTTCTTTGATCATTTCAATGGCATCGGTGAGCGGTTCTGGGTCTCCAGGTCCGTTGGATAAAAAATAGCCATCTGGGTTAAAAGCCTTGAGATCTGCCAAGGTGGCATTGTATGGGAATACTTTAATGTAACAATCTCTCTGAGCCAAATTGCGTAAAATGTTCTTCTTGATTCCGAAATCAACAACAGCTACCTTAAAACTAGCATTGGGGTCTCCAACAAAGTATGGTTCCTTGGTAGAAACTTCAGAGGCTAGTTCACGGCCTTCCATCGCTGGGAAAGCTTTCAGTTGCGCTTTAAGTGATTCCAATTGGTCTATTTCAGTAGTGATAACAGCATTCATCACTCCGTTATCTCTGATATAGCGTACCAGAGCTCTGGTGTCTACATCTGAAATAGCCATCACCTTGTGTTGATCCAAAAAGTTTTCAAGTGAATCTGTTTTGCCAGCCCTCGAAGGTACATAGCTAAAGTTTTTACATACCAGACCAGCTATTTTAGGGCTATCGGATTCTTCTTCACCCTCTTTAACGCCGTAGTTTCCAATATGAGCATTTGTAGTAACCATAATTTGTCCGAAGTAAGAGGGATCTGTAAAGATCTCTTGGTAACCTGTGGTACCTGTATTAAAACAAACTTCTCCAAAGGAACTTCCTTCTTTTCCAGCCACGGCTTTACCGTAAAACACGGTTCCGTCGGCCAGCAAAATCATAGCTTTTTTTCTTGTTTGATACTTCATGAGCTTACTTACAAAAGTTTTACAAAATAACACAAAAAAAAGGATAAACTAAAGCGTTTATCCTTTTTGATATGTTATGATAACATTAATCACTATTCTTGTGAAGTTTCAGGTTTCTCTTCTGTATTATCAGCCTTCTTCTCAGGGGTAACTTCCGCCTGAGGAGCCTCAACCGCAGTCTCTTCTACCTTCTTACCTCTACCTCTACGAGTAGATTTCTTCTTAGCAGGTTTACCAGGATTGTAGAGCTCGTTAAAATCAACAAGTTCGATCATCGCCATATCAGCATTATCCCCTAAACGGTTTCCTAACTTAATGATACGGGTGTATCCACCTGGTCTATCACCTACTTTCGGAGCAACCTCTCTGAACAACTCCGTTACAGCGTACTTGTCTCTAATTCTACTAAAAACAACACGTCTGTTGTGTGTAGTGTCTTCTTTGGATTTTGTCACTAAAGGTTCGATGAACTGCTTTAGAGCTTTTGCTTTGGCAAGGGTAGTGTTAATACGTTTGTGCTCGATTAAAGAACACGCCATATTAGCCAACATAGCTCTTCTATGTGCAGTTTTTCTACCTAAGTGATTGAATTTCTTTCCGTGTCTCATGACATTAAATTTAAACCTTCATCTTGCTCAAACCTATTCTAGGGAGCAAAATATGAAGATTGAGTTGTTACTAATCTTTATCTAATTTGTATTTGGCTAAGTCCATCCCAAAACTAAGTCCCTTGTTCCCTACAAGTTCTTCAAGTTCTGTGAGTGATTTTTTACCAAAGTTTCTGAACTTCATCAAGTCGTTCTTATTATAAGATACTAAGTCTCCCAAAGTATCCACTTCCGCTGCTTTTAAACAGTTCAGTGCACGTACTGAAAGATCCATATCCACAAGCTTGGTTTTTAACAACTGACGCATGTGAAGTGATTCTTCATCGTATGTCTCTGTCTGTGCAATCTCATCAGCTTCTAGGGTAATGCGCTCATCAGAGAACAACATAAAGTGATGGATTAATATTTTGGCAGCTTCTGTCAAGGCATCTTTTGGATGTATAGATCCGTCAGAGATGATCTCGAAAATTAACTTTTCGTAATCAGTCTTTTGTTCTACACGGTAGTTCTCGATGCTGAATTTTACATTCTTAATAGGAGTGTAGATTGCGTCTGTGAAGATCGTTCCAAGAGGCGCATTAGCTTTCTTGTTTTCCTCTGCAGGCACATACCCTCTTCCCTTCTCTATGGTGATTTCCATATTGATTGCCACCTTCGCATCCAAATTACAGATAACAAGATCCGGGTTTAACACCTGGAATCCTGTAACAAATTTTTGGAAATCCCCAGCCGTGATTTGTTCTTTCCCTGAGATAGACATAGAAACCGTTTCGTTGTCTACATCGTCAATCTGCTTTTTAAAGCGAACTTGTTTTAAGTTTAAGATGATCTCAGTTACATCTTCAACAACTCCATCGATGGTAGAAAACTCATGTTCTACATTATCCATACGAACGGAAGTTATTGCGTAACCTTCTAATGAAGATAAAAGAACTCTTCGTAATGCGTTACCAACGGTTAATCCAAATCCGGGTTCCAAAGGTCTGAATTCAAACTTACCTTCGAAATCGGTTGAATCGATCATTATAACTTTATCGGGCTTCTGAAAATTTAGTATTGC
>NZ_DATGNU010000079.1:0-8956 GCF_035306585.1 Galbibacter sp. | reverse complement strand
AGTGGAAAATACGGACTGCGAAGACTCTCTCTTGCGATAAAAATAAGATCTGCTTGTTCTTTTTGTAAAATTTCTTCTGCTTGCACTGGGGTGTTAATAAGACCGACTGCTCCAGTTGGGATGTCCACTTGTTTTCTAATTTGAGCCGCAAATGGAACTTGGTAGTTCGGTCTTGCGGGAATCTCCGCTATGACATTTCCTCCAGAAGAGGTATCGATTAAATGGACTCCCATAGATTTAAGTATCAAAGCGAGCTTTACCGAATCTTCTATACTCCAACCGCCCTTGGTCCAATCCGTTGCAGAGAGACGAACAAGTAAGGGCCGTTGTTTTCCCCAGACCTCTTGTATGGCATCCACCGCCTCCAAAGTCAGGCGAATTCGGTTTTCAAAGCTACCGCCGTAATGATCTTCCCGTTTATTACTTAAAGGCGAGTAAAACTGATGCAATAGATAACCATGAGCCGCATGTAGTTCAATCACATCATAACCGGCCTCTAAGGCCCGTTGTGCGGCGTTTTTAAAGTTTTTTCGGATCAATTGTATATCCGCTAAGCTCATTGCTTTAGGCACATGCTTTCCATTATTAAATGCAATGGCCGATGGGGCAATAGATTCCCATCCATTTTTATGATCTGGGGCAATTTGTCCGCCCCCATTCCACGGCTTTTCGCAACTAGCTTTTCTACCAGCATGCGCCAATTGAATCCCAATTTTGCCGCCTTGATCATGGATAAAATCCACTATTCTTTTCAGTGGTTCCACTTGCTGATCTTCCCAAATTCCTAGATCACCATAACTAATCCTTCCTTCGGGGCTTATGGCAGTAGCCTCTTGCATAATAAGCCCTGCCCCACCAACCGCTCTTGCGCCTAAGTGAACAAGATGCCAGTCATTTGCCCTGCCATCTGTGGCACAATACTGACACATGGGTGAAATTACAATACGGTTATTTAAGGTAATATTTCCTAACTGAAAGGAACTAAGAAGTAATGATTTTTGAGCCATCAGAATTACAAGCTAAAATTTTAATCAAAATTAGTAAAACTAAAGCGCATTTACACGCTGTGAAATCCTAATAAAAGCTTAAAGAGATCGTTGCTTATTAGGCCTTTATCGCCTGCCACTTGCAAACGCTATTACAGATTAAAAAGCCAATAGATCGGCCTTTTAAAAAATGGCTAACCTATTGACCCTTTATAATAATCTGATCTTAAATGATTAGACCAATTTCATATTTACGGGATCCCATTTAATGATCTCCTTACTGAAATAACTATCGTTACAAGCCAGCGATGGTGCCGCTGTTCTAAAGCCAAATTCAGCATCCTCTACAACAGGTGAGCCTGTACGTATGGCATCAAAGAAGTTGGCTAGGTGATCCACATGGGAGTTGTATCCATCAGGGGCTTTAAATACCACATCTGGGATTTGTTTTCTTTTGGTTTGCTCCTGGCTCCATTTGGCTTTATACTCACGGGTGAGCTCCTGCTGCATATCCTTTGAGAAGGTAAATAGGGAATCATATCCACCAAATCCTGGTGCCTCTGGCATAATGTTATGCTTTACCGTAACATTATCACCATCGATTCGCATGACCCCTTCCGATCCGATAAGCTCAATTACTTCTTTACCACCACCTCCGCTAATGAAGTTCACTCTTAAATTAAGCTGGAAGGCAGGGTGCTGCTGGCTATCGGGATACTGCATAACCCCTGACATCACATCAGGCATATTACGACCATCTTTCCAATAACTCAATTGACCAGTACTGTAAATGGACTCTGGTCCGAGGGAATTGGTTATTAAATGCGTCCCGCTAAGTAGATGTACATACAGATCTCCCGCTACGCCAGTTCCTAATTCTTTATAGGCTCTCCACCAGAAGAATTTCTTAGCATCAAATTCCATTTTTTCGGTTATTTCCACAAAGGACTCCCAGTCGGTGGTTTCTGCACTGGCATCATTTGGAATGGTGTACTCCCATGCACCGATGGAACTTTGTCTATCATAGACCGCACTTACCATATTTAAGGCTCCGATTTCTCCAGAGGCTAATAATTCTTTGGCTTTTAAATAGCCAATACTACTGACTCGTTGGCTCCCTACTTGGAAAACCTTTCCAGAGGCTTTTGCGGCTTTAATTAGTGGAAGCCCTTGCTCTATTTTGTAGACCATTGGTTTTTCAAGGTATACGTGTTTTCCTTTCGCTAAGGCATCATGAGCAATCTGCGCATGCCAAATATCCGTGGTACAGATCAAAACCGCATCCACATCACGCCGATCTAAAATGTCTTTATAATTTCTGGTGGTAAAGATCTTTTTACCGAATTTCTCTTTTGCATTTTGTATTCTTCCCGTGTAGAGATCACAAATAGCGACCACCTCTACCCCTGGAACTTCTAAAGCAGCATTTAAATCAAAATGACCTTGTACCCCAAAACCGATGACGCCAATACGGATTTTATCATTGGCTGAAAATGTACGATCATAACGCATCATGCGCTGTTCTGCTTTCTCCTGGGCTGCTGAAGAAGTGAAAGGAATGGCTGCGGAGACCAAGGCAGTCGCCCCAATTTGACCTAAAAATTTCCTTCGCGTGTTTTTATTGTCTTTCATGAGTAGTAATTGAATTTTAATTTATTACGTAGCGGACATAAGCAATTTTCTTACTATCTGGACTCCAAGAGGGAACGTTGATGGTTCCTTGTCCTCCGAAGAATTCTGGTGTTAAGTCCTTAATTTCTTTAGTGGCTATATTTAACAGGCGTAATTTCACCTGTTTCCCAAAAGGATGGTTTTGTTTCTCATCGGTGGTATAGGCGATGTAAGCGATCCACTTTCCATCGGGCGAAGGATGTGGAAACCAGTTGGAGTATGTATCAAAGGTGAGCTGCTCGGGCTCTTCTCCATTGGGTAGCATGCGCCAAATTTGCATATGACCAGAGCGATAAGAATTATAGTAAATGTATTTCCCATCTGGAGAATATTCTGGCCCATCATCTAATGCCTTATCGGTGGTGAGTCTTGTTTCCTCGCCTCCTTCCAGGGCGATGGTATACACATCATAATTTCCGTTGCGTTCTGCGCAATAGGTCAGTGTTTTTCCATCTGGAGACCACCCATGCCAATAGGATGGCACCTTGGAGGTTATCTTTCTCGGTTCTCCTCCTTCTATAGGCATTACATAAATCGCAGATTTATAAGGCTTAGCAGAAGGATCTGATGTATCGTTGTGACTAAGGGCTAGCCATTTTCCATCAAATGAAATACCGTGATCGTTATTACACTTATCGGCAAAGCCCGTATCTAGTAGCGCTAATTCTTTGGTTTCTAACTCCAGGGTATAGAGTTTACCGTAACTATTTAGTATAAGGTAATTATCCGGATGCCAATTAGGGGCTTCAAAGTGCTTGTATAAGGTAAGCAGGGTATCGATGCTACCATTGGTAATATCCACTGTTTGAATATAGCTTATGGTATCCCTTTTGCTGGTACTTGTCTTATTTTGTGCATAAAAATCGGTGCAGCACCACAAACATATAAGCGCCAAAAACCTATGTTTCCATAAGCATGGATAGTAACCAAATAAGCACTCCAGATTATAAAAAGGGTTTCTCATGTTTTATGCATTGGCGCTTGCAGGTTTTAAATATACATGGAATTTCTATAAAATGGTAATTGCCTTCACATTAACAGTGTTAAAAGTGACTATTCTTAGAAAATTCGCACCGATCCCACTGCTTTCTTGCCAAGAAAAAAAAGCTTTCTACTTTATCAAGGCTTATATGGGGAGTTTATACGCCTTAAGCGCTTATTAGCAAGTACCATCCGAGAAGCATAATTCGTTACTTATCAAAGATTTTCCCTGCAGCATCTGGCCCCATGATATTTATGTCGTAGGTCTTTTTAAGCAAACATAGTCGCAACACTTCAAATCTTACTGTTTGTTATTGAAGCAATGGGAAAGATCATTAATTAGAAGCTAAGGCACACGTCCATCAAATCAACATAGACGGAGTTGATGGCTATGGTAGTGGGGCGATACCCGGTAGCTACCTGTGATGCTATGATAAAAAACGGCGTTAAGGTAAAAGAGCACTTGTAATTCGCTTACTTTTTTTACTTTTCACAACAGTACCACGGGAGAGTTCCGTTAAAGCAGGCTTTCGAAGAATCCCTTTGCGGGGAGTTATTCTGATATGATATTTATATAACGTAGAAGGCCTACATGAAATATTTTTCAAACATCAAAGGCATAAAAGCACAAAATCCCAACGTTTATCAAACCCTGAGATTTTGCACTAATATTGCTGGTTATAGCAAAAATCGTATGTCAAAATACATTTATTCTGGAGTATTCCACCAAAGCGGTGTTGTCAATCGTATATTGGGACTATTATCAGGCATATTCACATAATTCCTATCCTCCTCATTATATTCATACATCATCGCTTGGATCCAATCATCAGCCCCTGGAAAAAGATCCAGGTTTACATTTTCAGGTCGTTGCAGTCCTGGATAAATCGCACTACTGTAATCCATTCTTCGCATGTCCACCCAAGTCTCTGGATTTAACATATTGGCAATATATTTTTGAACCATGATAGCAGACATCGTAATATTTGCACCTCCAAAGGCAGTATCCAATTGATTCAAATAAGCATTGATTTGATCGGAAGTGACCTCCAGCTTTTCTAGGTCAGCCTCAACACCCGCCCGCAGCGCGGCGTAAGCTCCTGGCAAATCGCCCTTTCTATATCTGGCCTCTGCTTCTATGAATTTAACCTCGCTATAGGTCATCATATAGGTTGGTGAAGTCGCACTGGTATAAAACCCTCCATTTCCAAGCGAGAAATCTTCCGAGGGTAATCCATCCAGCCCTCTTCCTGTCACCACGCCATGATACCCTCCATTAACGGCCTCTGGAACAATAATAGGCAATCTGGGATCTTCAAAAGGAGTATCTAAATTTAAAGGGTTCTTAAGCAACTCAACAAAGAAATGAGAAAAGTAGTCCATACGTGAGGAACCATACCCATTGGCACTAAAGGGTTGATTCGCATTTTCTGCCTCCCCTCCAGGGAATTGTACCATGGCATTGTCCTGATTGGAGGTAAAGGATTCTTGACACAATGCAATGATCTCATCTGCATTATAGGCCATCTCCCCAGAACTTTTCTTACTCAGGTGATTTAAATACCGCGCTTTGATGGCCTTGGCAAATTTTATCCATTGCTCTTTATTCCCTTGATAAAGCACATCCCCACCTTCTTGGTTCAGCGCTATGTCACTAGGTTGTCCCAATTCCTCAATCCCCTGATCAAGCAATTGAAAAATGGTCTTGTACACCTCTTTTTGAGTGACAAATTCCGGGGTAAGGTTCATAGAAGACTCCCCATCGTAGGTCTGTTCGGTAACAATGTCTCCGTACTGATCCGTGGTCATTCCAAAAATATATGCTCTTAATATTTTACCAACACCTTTGTAATTGGGTGCATTGTGTTTGTCACCCAAAACAATTAGATCTGCCGTATTAGGTAAGGCATATACGTAGGCGTTTTGCCAAAGGAAGTAACTTCCAGTGGTCAACTCCTTGCTCCAGGTTTCCGAGTAGTAATCTGCTACATTTTGGGATCCATACTGGGTGATCCCCAGTACTTCTCTTGCTCCTCGGTACTGCGCGGTACCTGTGGTATTTTCAATGGCACCTTTAATTCTGTATTGCGGTGCTAGCGAGGTGGTCGTAGGTGCGGTCTGGGAGCTATTGACATCAAAGTAATCGTCGGAACATGACACTAGGCTCACTAGCGACAGTGCGATAAGTGTTTTATAGGTACTGTTAAATATTTTCATGGTCTCTTTCTTTTAAAAAGTAAATCTTAATCCTAAATCAAATCCTTTGGTATTGGCCGTTCCTAAATTATCGATATACATCGATCCCGCTCCAGAAATTCCAGCTCCAAAGGTGTTAACATCCGGATCCACCCCACTATAATCAGAAATGGTGAATAAGTTTCTTCCCGTAGCATAAATCTCCATGGCCGAGAGGGATAACTTATCTAAAATAGTAGTGGGCAATTTATAGGATAAGGTCACATAACGCAGTCTAGCAAAGGAACCATCTTCCACAAAATTTTCTGAATTCAAGGCGTAATAGTTTTGGTAATAGGCCTGATTCATTATCACAGGCGTCTGGTTGGGATTCCCATTGGTATCCACCCCTTCAATGACGATAGTTTGGCCTCTATCAAGGGTGTTTTGGCTTTGTCCGTAATAAACAAGGGCGGATTCGGTAGCATTATAAATATCCTGTCCTTGTGCGATGTCAAACAAAAATGAAAGGCTTAAATTTTTATATCCAAAGGTATTGGTGATCCCCAGACTCCAGTCTGGAAGCCTATTGATATTGTGATAGGTTGCATCTTCTAAATTGGGTAAACCGTTGGATTGCACGATGACTTGCCCATTTTCATTTTTCTCAGGTCGTTTCCCTCTAAGTCCAAACAAGGAACCATTTAAAATCGCTGCACCCGCTGCGGAATTTCGAAAGGTCCATGAATCGGAAAGATAAACTTCACTTAAAAACCCTGGAAGTGCTACCACTTCACTTTGATTGGTTCCAAAATTAAAAACAGTTTCCCATGTAAAACGATCGGGGTTTGTGAGTATACGAGCAGAAAGCAGCGCTTCTACCCCACTATTTTCAATAGAACCACCATTGAGCGTCGCATAGAAGGTTCCAGTGGTTGGTGGAACTCGAATTTCTGTCAATATTTGATTGTCGGATTTACTATTATAATAGGTGAGCTCTAAAGCGATTCGATTTTTTAAAAACCGCATATCGGCACCAAACTCATAACTGTTGGTAAATTCAGGTTCTAAATTAGGATTTCCTACATTCACCCCATTCCAAGCATACCCGGAACTTGCCGCCCCATTGAGGTTTTTACCCAAAGAACTCTCCAGCCACCCTATTGGAGCATCCTTTCCTACCCGCGCCCAGGTAGCTCTTAATTTTAAGAAATTTAATTCATCTGAGGAAAAATCAAATAAATCGGTCAGCACCGCTGACATCCCTACAGAGGGATAAAAGAATGAACGCTTGTCCGCAGGCAAGGTGGAGGACCAGTCATTTCTACCAGTTGCAGTTAGAAAAAGTGCATTTTTCCAACCTAATTTCAGATCACCAAAAACCCCCACAATCCTTTTCCTGTTGATTACTTCGGTGATTTGCTGGTTTTCAATTGACACGTTGGAAATACTATAAATACCAGGTGCCTGAAATCCATCACCTGTGGTATAGGTCGTGCGTACATCTAACTCTTCTACCGAATGACCTATCATGGCATCGAGGGTAAAATCTTCGGCTATGGTCTTGTTGTATCGCAAAAATAAATTCGAGGTAAGTCTCGAATGATCTTTCTCGAATTGGCTTATATACCCATCTTCACGGTTCTCTATTAAAGATCCCGTTCCAATAATTCGTTTGTTAAACTCATGGTAATCGTCTGTACCTACCTTATAGGTCAGATTAAAATCATTTAAGAAATTATAATTTAAGGTAAGCACTCCGATAAGCCTTTTTACATCATCCGTGTTGGGACTATTATCAATACTCCAATAGGCGTTATCAAATTGCTGATCTAAGAAAAATGGTTTTTGAGAGCCATCATCATTTAAATAATCTCTTGCATTGACATTCACTGGATAGGCCAAAAGACTATTGAGACTTCCTCCCGAGGAATTGCCCTGTCTAGTACTGGATGTTTTGGTATTAATATAATTTCCAGAAATACCAACAGTGAAGTTGTTTCCAAGTTTAGAATTCGCATTGATCTTAAAGGAAGTCTTATCATAGCTTGTGCTTGGGACAATACCATCTTGAGAAAGATCGCCTATTGAAAAATAGATATTACTCTTTTCATTTCCACTCGAATAACTTACGTTGTGATTCTGCGTAATGGCTGTTTTATAGAACTCTTCCATATTAAAATACAAGGGTGTTCCAGCGCTTATAGGAGCTCCCCATGAAAAGGAGGACTCAGGATCATACTCCATATCAGCCCCAGAGCCGACCTGCATTCCTTGTCCATATTGGCTCTGAACATCGGGTGTTCCCAAGATCTTATCCACAGACAAGGATCCGGAATAGCTAACTTGGCTTACACCAGCTTGTCCTTTTTTGGTGGTAATGATCACAGCTCCACTGGCGGCTTGAATTCCATATAGTGCGGCAGCAGCAGGACCTTTTAACACGGAAATACTAGCGATGTCATTCGGATTAATATCCGAAGCCCTATTTGTGCTGGCGACATCAAGGCTAGAGTTGGTGGAATTATCGATAGGAATTCCGTCTACTACAAACAAAGGTTGGTTGTTACCAGTAATAGATGACCCACCTCTGATAAGAATAATGGAAGAAGTACCGGGGGCACCTCCGGAGGAGACAATGTTAACACCCGAGACTTTTCCTTGTAATCCATTGACCATATTTGTTTGGTTTCCTTCAATGAGCTCCTCAGCCTTAATATTTTGAATAGAATTGGCCAGCGATACTTTTTTAGATTCAACCCCTAGAGCCGTCACTATCACTTCATCGAGACTTTCAGCGTCTTGGGTCATGGTAACATTGATCACCCGATTACTACCTACTGTTTTTCGCTGGGGTTTCATCCCCAGATAAGTAAAAATCAATACCGAACCAGGGTCGGCTATAATACTGTATTTTCCATCGAAATCAGTAGTGGTTCCGCTTTGGGTACCATCGATCACAATAGATACTCCAGGCAAGGGGGTTTTTTGTTCATCTGTGACTGTACCTTGAATACTTTGGGAAAAAGAAAAGCTACAGGTCAACAGCAAAAGCATTGCTAGTAAAAGTTTCTTCATAATGAGTTGATTGTACTGTTAATTTCTAAAATTAAAATACAAAATCCCCCCACTTTTTTGAGCAA
>NZ_DATGNU010000078.1:0-4951 GCF_035306585.1 Galbibacter sp. | reverse complement strand
GGTTCCGTATTCGATCATTTGTTCAGCGTGAAATGTTCCTTCGCTACCTGTGAATCCTTGTACTATTATTTTTGAATCTTTGTTTACTAATACACTCATTAGGGTTGAATTTAATTAAAGCTATGCAAAAATAGCCTTTTGAATAGGAATAGAGAAATAAAGAATTGAAAATTACTCATTAATTTTAAATCGATTTTACTTTTCACTGAGCTACATAAATTTAGGGCTCCCAAAACGTTATTTTAGCCTAGTTTTTCAATGATCGCCGGTAATTTTCGAATGCCAGCAAGTTCTTTGTATTTTTTTCTGGCCTCCTCTGCAGGATATCCAAAATAGGTCTTCCCTCCTTCTAAAGATTTGCTAATTCCCGACTGGGCTAATATAACTGCCTTTTGCCCGATACAAATAGCACTTGCAATCCCTACTTGTCCCCATATGGTTACCTGGTCTTCAATTACTACACATCCAGCAATCCCTACTTGAGAGGCTATTAAACATTTATGTCCTATAACAGAGTCATGACCAATATGCACTTGGTTGTCGATTTTACTGCCTTTTTTTATCAGTGTTGTGCCACTTACACCGCGATCGATAGTGCATAGCGCTCCAAGATCTACATCATCCTGGATCACAACGTTGCCACCGGATTTTAATTTATCAAATGCATCTGGTCTATTTTTATAATAAAAGGCTTCTGAACCAATGACTGTCCCAGCGTGAATGGTGACGTTATCCCCAATTTCGCAGTGGTCATAAATGGAAACGTTGGCATGAATGACGCAGTTTTTTCCAATGCGTACGTGGTTCCCAATAAACGCCCCTGGTTGAACAATAGTTCCTTCACCTATAGTAGCGGTAGTAGCGATATGTTGAGTCGCTTTTTCGAAGGGCTTAAAGTACTCGGTTAGCTTGTTAAAATCACGAAATGGATCCTCAGAGATCAACAGGGCTTTACCTTTGGGGCACTCCACTTGTTTATTAATCAATACCACTGTGGCAGCTGATTCCAATGCCTTCTCGTAATACTTAGGATGATCGACAAAAACAATATCTCCAGGTGTTACCACGTGGATTTCATTCATTCCCAAAATTGGAAAATCATCATCTCCTACATAAGAGCAGTCTAACAGACCTGCAATCTGCTTCAAGCTATGTTGCTGTGGAAATTTCATTGATAAAGTGTATTATTCCTTAGCGCGCTCCATATAAGCGCCTTTTTCTGTGTCGATCTTAATACGATCCCCTTCATTTATAAAAAGAGGCACATTAATCCTAGCCCCAGTCTCAACAGTAGCGGGCTTGGTAGCGTTGGTCGCTGTGTTCCCTTTTACACCTGGTTCGGTGTGGGTAACCTCCAAAATTACATGCGCTGGTAAATCAACAGATAGCGGCATATTATCTTCGGTATTAAATAAAATGGTAACAATTTCTCCTTCTTTTAATAAATCTGGCGCATCCAAAACTTCTTTTTGAAGCGAAATCTGATTGTAGTCATCTGTATTCATAAAGTGGAATGTATCTCCTTCAGGGTACAGATACTGGTAAGATCTTGTTTCCACACGGACATCATCAATTTTATGACCCGCTGAAAATGTGTTTTCAAGCACCTTTCCAGTTGTTACACTTTTAAGTTTAGTACGGACAAACGCTGGACCTTTCCCTGGTTTTACATGAAGAAATTCAATGATTTTATAAATGTCCTGATTAAAACGAATGCATAATCCTTTTCTAATATCTGATGTAGATGCCATATATATTGTTTAATGATTAGAACTAAAATAACCTTTCATGATTCCACGTTGAGAATCCTTAATGAATTGCAGGATTTCATCTCGCTCTGGTGTAGCTTCCATCTCGGCCTCAATAATTTCTACTGCTTGAGAATTATTGTAATTCTTTTGGTATAGAATTCTGTAGATATCCTGGATCTCTCTAATTTTTTCTGTCGAGTATCCCCTTCTTCTTAGTCCTACTGAATTAATCCCTACATAGGATAACGGTTCTCTAGCTGCCTTGGTATAAGGTGGAACATCTTTTCTAACCAAAGACCCACCGGTTACAAAGGCATGGTTGCCGATAGAGCAAAATTGATGCACCGCAGTCATTCCTGCAAGAACAACATAATCGCCTACGGTAATGTGACCAGCCAAAGTACTGTTATTTGAAAAAACGCAGTGATCACCAACCACACAATCGTGTGCGATATGGCTGTAGGCCATGATCCAGCAATTTTTACCGATTACGGTTTTCATTCGATCTGTGGTTCCTTTATTGATGGTAACACATTCGCGAATTGTTGTATTGTCTCCGATTACCACCGTGGTATCTTCGTCATTATATTTTAAATCCTGTGGGATGGCTGAGATCACAGCACCTGGAAAAATACTGCAATTTTTACCGATACGTGCCCCCTCCATAATGGTGACATTACTACCAATCCATGTTCCTTCTCCGATGATTACATTATTATTTATGGTCGCAAAAGGCTCTATTACTACATTTTTGGCGATTTTCGCCCCAGGATGCACATATGCAAGTGGTTGATTCATTATTCCTTTGTTTGATCTTTAACTTTTACTATTTGTGCCATCAATTCTGCTTCAGTTGCTAATTTACCATTAGCGTAGGCATAGGCTTGCATATGACAAATACCTCTTCTTATTGGGGAAATTAATTCCATTTTAAATATAAGGGTGTCTCCTGGAATCACTTGTTGCTTAAACTTAACATTATCAATTTTCATAAAGTAAGTTAAATAATTTTCCGGATCTGGCACCGTGCTTAGGGCTAATATTCCGCCAGTTTGTGCCAATGCCTCCACCTGTAAAACTCCAGGCATAATTGGTGCTCCTGGGAAATGCCCTTGGAAGAACGGTTCGTTCATAGTGACATTTTTCATACCTACCACATGATTGTTCGACAGTTCAATAATACGATCCACTAATAAGAAAGGGAATCGATGTGGTAGAATTTTCATGATTTGATTGATGTCCATTAGCGGCGGCTGATTCAAATCATATTTAGGCACCTTATTTCTACGTTCAATTCTGATAATTTTAGATAGCTTCTTTGCAAACTGTGTATTGACATAATGTCCAGGTTTGTTGGCAATTACTTTCCCTCGGATTCTACACCCTACCAGAGCTAGATCTCCGATAACATCTAATAATTTATGGCGTGCCGCTTCGTTGGGATGATGAAGGGTTAAGTTATCTAAAATACCATTAGGTTTCACTGAGATAGAATCCTTTTTAAAAGCAACTCTAAGTTTCTCCATGGTCTCTTGAGACAATTCCTTATCTACATAAACAATGGCATTGTTTAAATCCCCTCCTTTTATAAGTCCATGTTCGAGCAAGGTTTCTATTTCGTGTAGAAAGCTAAAGGTTCTAGCATTGGAGATTTCAGATTCAAAATCACTTAATTTTTTTAGTGTTGCATTTTGGGTTCCCAATACTTTGGTCCCAAAATCAACCATGGTAGTGACTTGATATTCATCTGCAGGAATAATAGTGATCTCACTACCACTCTCCTCGTCCGAATAGGAAATGACGTCATTGACGATAAACTCTTCCCGATCTGCTTTTTGTTCTACAACACCTGCTTCTTTAATAGCCTGTATGAAGAATTTAGAAGAACCGTCCATAATAGGAGGTTCAGATGCATCTAATTCGATAAGGACATTATCGACCTCTAACCCTACTAATGCAGCAAGAACATGTTCTGAGGTTTGAATTTTCACCCCATTTTTTTCCAAATTGGTGCCTCGTTGGGTATTGACCACGTAATTCGCATCAGCCTCTATTACGGGTTGACCTTCCAAATCTATTCTTTTAAACGCATAGCCAAAGTTTTCTGGTGCCGGTTTAAAAGTCATAGTCACCTCTTTACCTGTGTGTAATCCTACACCTCTCAAAGAAACTTCGTTTGCAATAGTTCTTTGCTTTGCAGCCTGATTACTCATTGTATTATTTTTTTTCCAGTTGATCAATTCTATCTACCAATTTTGGTAAATTCTTAAAATGTACATATGATTTATTAAAATCGCCGTAGCTTAATGCTGGCGAACCTTGGAGTACTTCGTCATCTTTAACATTGCGACCAATTCCAGATTGCGCTTGAATTTTAGCACGATCACCAATGGTGATATGCCCCACAATACCTACTTGTCCACCTATAATGCAATTTTTACCTATTTTAGTTGATCCAGCAATACCGGTCTGAGCTGCAATGACTGTATCTTCTCCAATTTCTACATTATGAGCGATTTGAATTTGATTATCCAGTTTTACGCCATCTTTTATGGTAGTAGAACCTAAAGTCGCACGATCAATTGTCGTCCCAGCTCCTATTTCTACAAAATTACCTAAAACAACATTTCCAGTTTGTGGAACCTTTTGGTAATGCCCATCTTGATCTGGGGAAAATCCGAATCCATCCGCACCGATGACACATCCGCTATGGATAATACAATTTTTCCCAATCACTGTTTCAGATTGAATCTGCGTACCTGAGAATATGATGACATTATCATCGATTTTAGAGTTGGCTCCAATATATACATTAGGATAAATTTTTACATTTTCTCCAATGGTAACATTTTCGCCAATATAAGTGAAGGCTCCAATATAATGATCGGGTCCATAAACTGCTGATTCTGCAATATATACAGGGTGTTCGATTCCAGTTTTATTAAGCTTTACCTGATTGTAGTATTCCAATAATTTTGAAAACGACTTATAGGCATCCTCCACAAGTATGAGGGTGGTGCTGATATTATGTTCGGCATCAAAGGTTTTGTTAACAATCGTGATGGAGGCTTTTGTTGAATAAATATAGGATGTGTATTTAGGATTCGCTAAAAAAGTTAGCGATCCCTCAGTCCCTTCTTCGATCTTGGAGAGTTTGGAAACTTCCACGTCGGGATTTCCTATAATTTCTCCATCTAGTA
>NZ_DATGNU010000077.1:0-112001 GCF_035306585.1 Galbibacter sp. | reverse complement strand
AATGAATAAATATGACGTAATTGTTTTAGGAAGTGGACCTGGTGGATATGTAACTGCCATACGCGCTTCTCAACTAGGCTTTAAAACCGCAGTTGTCGAAAAAGAAAATCTTGGAGGCGTATGTTTGAATTGGGGATGTATTCCAACAAAGGCATTACTGAAATCAGCGCAAGTTTTCGAGTATCTTAAACATGCTGACGATTACGGATTTAAAGTTGATAAAGTAGAATCGGATTTTAGCGCGGTGGTAAAGCGAAGCCGAGGTGTTGCAGATGGAATGAGTAAGGGCGTTCAGTTCTTAATGAAAAAAAATAAAATTGATGTTATTAAAGGGTATGGAACCCTTGAGAAAGGGAAGAAAATATCGGTAAAAGACGACCAAGATAAGGTAACTCAATACACCGCCGATCACATAATTATTGCGACTGGCGCTCGATCTAGAGAGCTGCCAAGTCTACCTCAAGATGGTAAGAAAGTTATTGGCTACCGAGAGGCTCTAACTTTAAAAGAGCAACCTAAAAAAATGCTTATTGTAGGTAGTGGAGCAATCGGAATCGAATTTGCTTACTTTTACAATTCGATGGGTACGGAAGTCACAGTTGTTGAATACCTACCCAACATTGTTCCAGTAGAGGATGAAGAGGTTTCCAAACAACTTGAGCGTAGCTTTAAAAAGATGGGAGTTAAAATTAAAACTTCCGCTGAAGTTACCAAAGTAGATACAAGTGGCAAAGGCGTTAAGGCGACTGTAAAAACAAGTAAAGGAGAGGAAGTTCTCGAGGCAGACATCGTTCTCTCTGCAGTTGGAATTAAAACGAATATCGAAAACATCGGATTAGAGGATGTAGGTATTGCTACAGATCGTGATAAGATTTTGGTCAATGATTTTTATCAAACCAACATCCCAGGATATTATGCTATTGGTGATGTAACACCCGGACAGGCTTTGGCTCACGTAGCTTCTGCAGAAGGAATTCTTTGTGTAGAAAAGATTGCAGGTCATCATGTAGAAGCACTTGATTACGGCAATATCCCAGGTTGTACCTACTGTTCACCTGAAATTGCCTCCGTTGGGCTTACAGAAAAACAAGCTAAAGAAAAAGGATACGAGATCAAAGTAGGAAAGTTCCCGTTCTCAGCTAGTGGTAAAGCAAAAGCAAGTGGGCATTCTGATGGCTTTGTGAAAGTAATCTTTGATGCGAAGTACGGTGAATGGCTAGGTTGTCACATGATTGGAGCTGGAGTTACTGATATGATTGCAGAGGCTGTAGTGGCTAGAAAATTAGAAACCACCGCTCACGAAGTACTTAAAGCAGTACACCCACACCCCACCATGAGTGAAGCGGTGATGGAAGCTGTTGCTGCTGCCTATGGAGAGGTGATCCATATTTAAGCTTAGGCGTTTTAACAAATATACTTTAAAGGTATTATACCGGGGCGGAATTTTCGAATTTCGCCTTTTTTTGTTCACCCAAGCGCATGTTATGGATAAATATCACAATACCAAAAACTAGAATCCCAGTCCATCTTCTCTGCTTCTTCAGATTTACCAAAGGTTACCAGCCTTTTTTCTCCAATTTGAAAATCTACAGGTTTATTAAAAATGGGGCCATCATAGACAAAGGTATGGAATTCTCCATTTTCTCCACAAGGATCAACTTCCTTGGGTAGCATTTTTAAGAATTCTTTGTCGATGACTCTCCCAACCATAGTTTGATCTAAAACTTCGGAATTTACACAAACACTAATAGCTTTGAAACCCACATCCAAGAACTCAGTCATAAGTGAATAGCTATCCTTATTCCAGAGCGGAAAAACTGCTTTAAAGCCAATAGTGGCCAGTTTTGCTTCTTTATATTGTTTTAAATCCTCTAAAAAAATATCACCAAAGGCACTGTGCGTATATCCTTGATCTTTTAAAGCAAGTAACTTATTATGAAGGGCCATTTCATAATCGGGCAACGAAATACCCTTCTGGAGATCTAAAATTGATACTGGAAGACCAATACATTGTACTTGTTTTAAGAGCAGTTCTTTTCGGGTGCCATGCATGGATACCCGGCTATCCTCTTGGTTAAGGGTTGTTAGAAGTTTTTCAACTTTGTAGGTTGGGTCTTGCTGAAGCCTATACAAAGCCATAGCACTATCCTTACCAGTACTCCAGTTTAAAAATGTTTTATGGCTCATAGCGCTTGGGATCTAAGAAGAATTCTAAAGGAAACTTAACAAGGCTAATTCATAACTCTGCATTCCAAACCCAAGAATAACCCCTTTTGCATTGGCTGAAATATACGACTGATGCCGTATCTCTTCTCTTGAAAAGGTGTTGGAGATATGAACTTCCACCACAGGAGTATTAATGCCTTTTACAGCATCACCAATGGCTACGGAGGTATGTGTATACGCCCCGGCATTTAGTATAATCCCATCCCCATGAAAACCATCCTGATGTAGTCGATCAACTATTTCGCCTTCAACATTTGATTGAAAATATTCAAAGGATACCGATGGGTATTTTACTTTTAAACTTTGCAGGTAATCTTCAAATGTTTCAGATCCATAGATCTCGGGTTCACGTTTACCTAGTAAATTTAAATTGGGACCGTTGATGATTGTGATTTTCAATAGCTTATATTTTAATTTGACCTTTGGTGTAAATTTAAACATTATCCACTAAAAAAGAGGCCGAAGCCTCTTTTATTCTATAATTGTAAAATTCTGTGATTTTATCATTTAAAAATGAAGCGCGAAACCTACATTTAAACCTAAACCACCGAAATTATCAGCATCATCATTGATATCGATATCATACCTTACTCCTGGTTCCAAAGAGATGTTATCAGCTACAAACCAAGCATATCCTCCTTGTAACCCAACGAATAATGGGCTGAAGTTATCTCCACTACTTCCATTAAAATCTATTTGAACTGGAAATTGAGATTCGATATAATACTTTGCACCTGCTTTATAGGAGAAACGTCCATCAGCATTGTCGCTATCTCCATATCCAAGACCAACTTTAAGTGCAAGATCATCCATAATGAAGTAACCACCCTCAAAGCCGATATTCCAAATGGTATTATTGTCACTAGTATTAAGGCTAAAACCAGTGTGGGCTGTATGTCCTCTTCCGAAATTGGTATTGGCCTCTACAAGCCAACTTCCCTCTGATAAAGCAGGGTTAGCGGTTGTTGATTGTGCATTTGAAGTAAGCCATGCGCCCAAGATAAATGTTGCTGTTACTAATAATTTTTTCATGATTGTTGAGTTTTAAATGAACCATCAAATCTAAAGATTATTCTTACTTGTTCCAATAAAAATTTTGGGAATTCTTTAACCCTCATTTAACTTTATTTGAGTGCGATAGGATTTATACACCGTTTTCTATAATTCAATTACCGCAAGTGTTAATGGTAGAATTAAATATAATATTTAGTTTTACCGTATGGATTGGAAACAAACTATATCGGACTATAAATATTATCTTAGAATAGAGAGAGGGTTGTCTGAAAATTCGGTTGAAAGTTATGGTTTGGATATTTGGAAGTTGGTCAATTATCTCAAACAGCATCAATTTCAACATACCCCTGTTGATATTGAACCAAATACGCTTCATGATTTTATCTACCAGGTAACTAAATCGCTTAGCGCACGATCACAAGCAAGATTAATTTCCGGTTTGAAGAGTTTTTTTAGTTACTTAATATTTGAAGACTACAGAAAGGATGATCCTACGGCACTTATCGAAACACCTAAGTTAGGAAGAAAACTACCTAATGTACTGTCAATTGATGAAATAGATCTTCTTATTTCAAGCATTGATTTAAGCACTCCTGAAGGGGAGCGAAACCGCTGTATGCTAGAAACCTTATACAGTTGTGGACTCAGAGCGACAGAACTAATCAGTCTGAAAATTTCAGAATTGTATTTTGAAGAAGGTTTTATTCGAGTGCAAGGAAAAGGTAACAAACAACGCTTTGTTCCTATTGCTCCTACCGCTATAAAGTATATAACCATTTATAAAAATAAAATTAGATCACATATTTCCATCAAAAAGGGACATGAGGATTTTCTATTTTTAAACCGAAGAGGGGCGCAATTAACCCGAGCAATGCTCTTTACCATTATCAAGAACGCCGCTAAGAAGGCCGAACTCAAAAAAAACATCAGTCCACACACCTTTAGACATTCCTTTGCCACTCACCTACTTCAAAATGGAGCTGATTTAAGGGCCATTCAACAAATGCTAGGGCATCAAAGCATTACTACTACCGAAATTTATATGCATTTAAATCAGAAGGATTTAGCCGATGTCATTTCAAAGCATCACCCAAGGAATGATTATTAAGGGTTCTCATGGGCGCTAGTTTCACAAGTTCTTTATGTATTTGAAGGTGAATCTAGAAAGAAATACTTACTTTTAGCCTAGATAAGTTTTGCAGGAATATGAATATAAAACAACGATTGCTTAATATTAAAGAATCCCTCCCGGAGCATGTGAATCTAGTTGCTGTATCAAAAACTAAAAGTAAAGAAGAGATCATGCAAGCCTATCTAGCTGGCCAGCGGGTCTTTGGCGAGAATAAGGTTCAAGAAATGGTGGATAAATGGGAACAATTGCCAAAGGATATACAGTGGCATATGATTGGTCATTTGCAACGAAATAAGGTCAAGTATATGGCTCCCTTTGTCAGCCTAATTCACGGGGTTGACAGTCTTAAATTACTTAAAGAAATTAATAAACAAGCCTTAAAGGTTGATCGGGTTATCTCCTGTCTACTACAGGTTCGCATAGCAGAAGAGGAAACGAAGTTTGGGTTGAAAACCGAAGAGTTAGAGGATCTTATTGCTAGTGATACCTTTAAAAAACTCCAGGCAGTTAAGGTTGTTGGTTTAATGGGAATGGCCACCTTTACCCAAGATACTAAGCAGATAGCACAAGAATTTAGCCACTTAAATACTATTTTTGAATCCCTAAAAAGCACCTATCCCAAAACGGAAAACTTTGAATTAACTGTACGATCCATGGGAATGAGTGGCGATTATAAGATCGCCATCCAATGTGGTAGTACTATGGTGCGCATTGGCAGTCACATTTTCGGATCAAGGAATTACAACTAAAAACCAGCTTTTAAAAATTTCACCTAAAACGTATGTAAAACAATGTATGCCGTACTCGATATAGAAACCACAGGAGGGAAATACGATGAAGAAGGAATTACAGAGATTGCAATTTATAGGTTTGACGGCCATAAAGTGGATGATCAGTTTATTAGCCTAATTAATCCAGAAAAAGAAATTCAGCCATTTGTTGTCAAACTCACGGGTATCAATAACCAAATGCTTCGATCAGCACCAAAGTTCTATGAGGTAGCCAAGCGAATTATAGAAATCACCGAAGATTGTACTTTGGTGGCACATAATGCACAGTTTGATTATAGGATCTTGCAAACCGAATTTAGAAGACTCGGTTATGATTACCAGCGTAAATCTCTTTGTACGGTAGAGTTATCTAAAGAGCTACTACCTGAACAACCCTCATATAGTTTAGGAAAACTAGTTCGTGCCCTTGGTATTCCAGTGAGTGACAGGCACCGTGCCAATGGTGATGCGATAGCCACTGTTAAATTATTTAAACTCCTCTTATCAAAGGATGTTCATAAAAAAATAGTCCAAAACAACATACGTCAAGAACAAGTAGGACAGCTCAACCCTAGGCTTATTGAAATTGTAGAGCGTCTTCCAAGTGAAACAGGGGTGTTTTATATGTATAATATAGATGGAGAATTGATTTATCTATCAAAAAGCAGCAATATTCGTAAAAAGGTTAATAAGATATTTATCAACAGTGCACCTAAGAATCGAAAGATTCAAAAGGAAGTTAGAAAAGTTAGTTTTGACTTAACTGGAAATGTTTTAATTGCACAGCTAAAAGAAATTCAGGAATCCCATGGTAATAAACCGAGGTATAATTCAAAGAGAAAACAAAAATTTACCCATGCTTTGTATCTAGAGAAGGAAGATAATTCACCCTTACGACTTATTGTGGATAAGTTTGACCTGGATCAAACAAGCATCCTCAATTTTGTAAATTACAATCAGGCTATAAAGGTGCAGCAGGAAATATTGACTGAATTCGAGTTGCATTATAACGACAATGCTGCTGGACAAATTGGGCAACAAAGTCTGCAGAATCAAGATGAGCTTAAAGCTTACAATAAACGAGTTCGAAAGGCTATTCACCAATATAGCTTGTCAAAGGGTAGTTTTGCTATAGTTGATAAAGGACGATCAATCAACGAACAAAGTGTTATCCTATTTATAAAAGACAAGTTGAAAGGTTATGGGTTTTTTGAACTGAACCATCAGCTTAATAACCTAGAGATCTTACAGTCCATTATTACGCCTATAGAAGATTCGAAAATAGTTCGTTATTATATTGAGCAGTATTTGAGGAAGAAACCAAATCTTAAAATAGTTCAACTTGAAACCCAAAAGATAACCCATTAAGTTTTCTGCTCTTTTTACCTAAAAACACGGCCTAGAACTGCAACTAGCAAAATATGAGAGAAAATAAGGACTACTTTATAAATTGGAAAGCGAAGCTTCATGAAATTATATATGAAGCCGATACCCCTGAAGGAAAATGGTTTGATATTGCTCTGATAGGATTAATACTTATCAGTATTATTTTAGTGGTGTTGGAGAGTGTAGAATCTTTTGATCATCAATTTCATCAGATCTTATATGTCGCCGAATGGATAATTACCATTCTGTTCAGCATTGAATACATCGCAAGGTTCTTAAGTATCAACAAACCATTGAAGTATGTTTTTAGTTTTTATGGGATCGTGGACCTACTCTCCACAATCCCACTCTATTTATCTTTTATATTTCCGGGATCTCAGGTTTTAATAGTGATCAGAGCAATTCGTTTACTAAGACTATTTAGGATACTGAAGATGGTTAAGTTTATCGGGGAGGCAAGAAAACTAAAAGAAGCACTTTGGAACAGTAGGACAAAAATTACAGTATTCATCTTTACTATTGTAGTTTTATCTGTAATTATTGGTACTGTAATGTATTTAATTGAAGGAAAAGAAGCTGGTTTCATCAGTATACCAAAGGGGATTTATTGGACCATTATTACAATGACTACAGTTGGTTATGGCGATATCGTACCTTTAACAGCGCTGGGGCAAACCATTGCTGCAATTGTTATGGTGATGGGTTACGGAATAATTGCAGTACCAACAGGAATAGTTTCTGCTGAATTTTACAAACAAAACAAATTTTATAAAATTCACACCAATACGCAAGCGTGTCCAAATTGCAATGCGCAGAACCATAATGACCATGCTAAGTTTTGTTACAATTGCGGAAATTATTTAAATGAAGCATAAAACTCTCATAACAATAGTCGGTCCTACGGCCATCGGAAAGACAGCTCTAGCAATTGCTGTCGCAAAATATTTTAACACTGAGATTCTTTCCTCGGATTCAAGACAGTTTTACAAAGAAATGTATATAGGAACAGCCGTTCCAGACCCTATTGAATTACAAACTGTAAAGCACCATTTTATTCAGCATATCAGTATTCAGGATCCCTATTCGGTAGGTGATTTTGAAAAGCAGGCCATAGTACGTTTAAAAGAGCTCTTTGCCTCTCACCAGGTAGTTGTGATGGCAGGAGGCAGTGGTCTCTACAATAAAGCGGTTATTGAAGGATTAGATCATTTTCCAAAGGTAGATCCGGGGATTCGAATGGAATTAAACCTAAGGCTTCAAGAGAACGGTATTGAGGCGTTACAAAGTCAGCTTCAATCACTTGATCCTATCTCCTATGCTTCCATAGATCTTCAGAACCCCCATCGACTTATAAGAGCTTTAGAGGTTTGTCTTGGTACTAACAGAACATTTTCATCCTATTTAAACCAAGGTAAACCCCAACGCTTGTTCAACACCATTCAAATAGGTCTTACTGCAGATCGCGCCGTGATGTACGAAAGAATCAATAAACGTGTCGATCTAATGATGGATCATGGTCTGTTAGATGAAGTGCGATCCCTTTATAAGTATCGACAATTAAATGCCCTTCAAACTGTTGGTTATAAAGAATTATTCGAATATATCGATGGAAATGTATCCTATGAGTTTGCGGTATCCGAAATTAAAAAAAACACCAGAAGATTTGCCAAACGCCAAATCACTTGGCTTAAGAAGGAGCAAAATATTCATTGGTTTGACTATCAAACGCCCTATGGACAAATCATTAATAAGTTAACCGAGATTTTAAAAAACTATGAATAACCAAAAAACAGCCGTTGTTATTATTATCATGGGAGTTTCTGGCTCAGGAAAATCAACTATTGGAAAGTTACTCTCAAAAGAATTATCAATCGAATTTTATGATGGGGATGATTTCCATCCAAAGGAAAATAAAGAAAAGATGAAAGCTGGACATCCTCTAAATGATCATGATAGAGCGGGATGGTTGGCAGCAATCCACGATTTCGCACTGCAGCACTTAAGCAAACAACAGTCCTGCATTATTGCCTGTTCCGCTTTGAAAAAATCGTATCGTGATCTACTTCGAAAAGACATTGAAGATCAATTACAAATGGTTTATTTAGAAGGAGATTTCCAAACCATTCAAACAAGGCTTACCCAGCGAAAGGCTCACTTTATGCCTGCTTCTTTACTCAAATCACAATTTGACACCCTTGAACCCCCGCAAAATGCCATAAAAGTGAATTTGAGACTTAGTCCGGACGATATAGTTAAAGACATTGTTAAGCAATTAGGCTAATTTATTTCTTTTTTCTTAAGGGATAATAATTTTGAAAACTGATGGAGTATATGCCATTTTAGCCAACTTATAATCCGTACGGGATGTTCCTGTGGAATTAATTCTTCAATTGAAGGAGGAAAAAGCCAGTTTTGTTGTTGGTTGTAGTCTTTAAATTCAATATCCATAGTGCTGATAATCAATTCTTAAAGATATGGAAAGGATGAGGTTTTTACAACCACTTTTCCCGAAAATTGCAAAAAAAACCGCCTCAGTATTGAGACGGCTTCTTTAATCAATAAGGTTGATTGGTTAGTTAGTACCTTATCTAAGTTGGAACTCAGTTGAGCCCAATTCTTTTAAATTCTGGTCATAAACCACAACGCCATAAGTTCCCTCAGGAAACTCTGCACCATTTTTGTCTATAAAATCACAAACATCCAGCGCGGTGTTTTCATAATAAAAGCTAGAGGCTTTACTATAAGTAACACTAATTGATTCGTTCACCTCATCGCCTTCCTTTGCAGCAACTGCACGCTCTCCGATGATATTTCCAGTTGGATCAGTTACCTGAATATAAAATTGCTTTGCACCTGGCTTTGTAATTTTATTCGATCCTACAGTATAGCAAATCTTGAGTTTATCCGCTCTTCTGTTGTTACTAACGGAAACAATTTTTCCATTATTACGTTCTCTTACCGCCTCTGCAGAGAATTTAGATAATCCCAATGAAGCTCCAGTTTCAACCACCTTAGCCAATTGAGTGTTCTGCATAATTAATGAATCTGTAAACATTGACTGCTCAGCTAGCGCAGCCTGTGTGCTATCTCTTTGCATAGCCAGCAAAGTATTCGAAGCTCTTAAAGAATCGTTTTGGGCAAGTAGGTATTCCCTTTCCTTTGTCAGTTGATTTACTTGTCTTCTGTAGCGAGATAAAGCACTGATATCAGCTTTCATTTTTTGAACAGAATCAATATAAACCGCAATTTTGTTTCTGGCTTCAATAAGCTCAGCATTTGTAGATTCATTTTCGGAGATTGCACGGTCGTAGTCTGACTTTAAATTGTTCAGATCTTCAATAACCAAGTTCTTCTCCTGATTTAATTTCTGGGTAGTGTCCTTTTTACTTTTGTACAAACTACCTGTGTAAATAAGGGTCCCGATTAAAGCAACAGCCAATAGACCGGCAATGACCTTTAAACCATTATTACTTTTTGTTTCCGCCATAAGCTCATTATTTTTTTACAATTTGGTTCAGCAATTTAATCAAACTTTTTTAAATTGCTTTACGAATGTATATACGAATCAAAAATGAATTTAGATTATTTACATTTGCCGAACCAACAATTATTTTAAAATATGCATTCAAGATTAGTAATCTATGACCTTCAAAAAATCACCTCTTATATCCAGGTAAGAAAAGGTGAAGGCAAGTTTGGTGAACATATAAAACTCTTATCCAAAGATGATCCACTTGAGGTTGCTTTATTAGAATCCAATGCAAAATATGTACTTTTCGGAATTCCAGAAGATATAGGGGTCATTGGGAATTTTGGCAAACCAGGAACTCGTGGTGCTTGGCAATCTTGTTTACCTTTCCTATTAAACATACAGAACAATAAATTTGTAAAAGGTAAAGAGGTGTTGCTACTAGGTCATATGGATTTTGAAGAAGAATTACGGGAAATTGACAAAACCCCCTTAGGAGAAAGGGTTGAGAAGGCTCGGGAACTCACCGCCTACATCGACACCGAGGTTACTGATCTAATCCGACTAATTGTGCAATGTGGAAAAATCCCAATTGCCATCGGTGGTGGGCATAACAATGCCTATGGAATGATTAAGGGGACCGCTTTAGCACAAAATGCTGCTGTTAATTGCCTAAATATTGATGCGCATAGTGATTTTAGAAAACGTGAAGGGCGTCATAGTGGGAATGCGTTTAGGTATGCTTTTAAAGAAGGGTTCCTACACCATTATTATATAATGGGTATGCAGGAGAATTACAGCCCCAAAAAGGTCCATAAAAGTCTTAAGGCTGAGAGAAGGATTCGCTTTAGCACTTTTGAAGAACTTTTCGTTCGTAAAGAAAAAGAATTTAATTTTGAGTTAAAAGAAGCTATCGAATTTGTAAAGAATACTAAATTTGGAATTGAAGTGGATATGGATAGTATTGTACATGCTCCTAGTAGCGCTCAAAGTAATTCTGGTTTTCATTTAAATCACCTTCGAGAGATGGTCTACAAAGCTGGTAGCCATAAAAATGTGGCTTACTTACATATTTGTGAAGGATCACCATTGCATGACGATCAAGATAGGTTTCAAATAGGAAAAGCAATCAGTTTTTTAATTTCAGACTTTATTAGAAAATGAATTGCCCTAAGGAATAAACAAAAACGAGAAGCACCATTAAAGTTTTCTCGTTTTTGTTTTAAGATTATTATTTCTAATCACGAATTAATTTTTTGTATTTGATACGTTTTGGTGTTACATCAGCCCCGAGACGCTTGCGTTTATTCTCTTCGTAATCCGAGAAGCCTCCTTCAAAGAAATACACTTCTGAATTTCCCTCAAATGCAAGAATATGGGTACAGATTCTATCCAAAAACCAGCGGTCGTGAGAAATAACAACAGCGCATCCTGCGAAGTTTTCCAAACCTTCTTCTAATGCTCTTAATGTGTTAACATCTAGATCGTTGGTCGGTTCGTCTAGTAAAAGTACGTTCCCCTCTTCTTTAAGGGTCATCGCTAAGTGCAGTCTATTGCGCTCTCCTCCTGATAAGGCCGCTACCTTTTTGTTTTGTTCACTACCGGCAAAATTAAAACGACTCAAGTAAGCGCGTGCATTCACCTGCTTACCTCCCATCATAACGAGCTCTTGACCATCCGAGAAATTCTCATAAATAGATTTTGAGGGATCGATATTCGAGTGGGATTGGTCCACATAGGCAATTTTTGCGGTTTCACCGACGACAAAACTCCCTTTATCTGGAGTCTCCTCACCCATGATCATTTTAAAGATAGTCGTTTTACCAGCACCATTAGGCCCTATGATACCGACTATTCCAGCTTGAGGAAGACTGAAATTTAAATCATCATAAAGTAATTTATCTCCAAAGGCTTTTGAAACTCCTTTAGCCTCTATCACATTAGTACCCAAACGTGGTCCATTAGGAATATAAATTTCTAATTTCTCATCTAATTTATTTTGATCCTCATTTAAGAGTTTATCATAATTGTTAAGACGCGCTTTTTGTTTGGCTTGTCTTCCCTTTGGAGCCATTCGTACCCATTCCAATTCTCGCTCGAGTGTTTTTTGTCTTTTTGAAGCTTGCTTCTGTTCCTGAGCTAATCGTTTAGACTTCTGTTCTAACCACGATGAGTAGTTTCCTTTCCAAGGAATACCTTCTCCTCTATCCAATTCTAAAATCCAACCAGCAACATTATCCAAGAAATATCTATCGTGGGTTACAGCAATGACCGTTCCTTTGTACTGTTGTAAGTGCTGTTCCAACCATAAAACAGATTCAGCATCCAGGTGGTTGGTAGGTTCATCGAGCAAAAGAATATCTGGTTCTTGAAGTAACAGCCTACATAAAGCGACACGTCTTCGTTCCCCACCAGAGAGTACATTAATTGGTGTGTCTGGCTCCGGTGTTCTTAAAGCATCCATAGCGATTTCTAGTTTAGTATCTAGCTCCCATGCATTACTAGCATCGATCTTATCTTGCAGTTCTGCCTGACGATCCATGAGTTTTTGCATCTTATCAGCATCCTCATAAACCTCTGGAAGACCAAACATATCGTTTATTTTATTGTACTCATCAAGAATACCTACCGTTTCAGAAACTCCTTCTTTTACGATATCGATCACCGTTTTTGTATCATCTAATTTTGGCTCCTGAGCCAAATAGCCCACCGTATATCCCGAGGAAAACACCACATCACCCTGATAGTTCTTTTCCTCTCCCGCGATAATTCGAAGTAGTGTTGATTTCCCTGAACCATTTAAACCAAGGATTCCAATCTTTGCGCCGTAAAAGAAACTTAAATAGATATCTTTTAAAACCTGCTTATTGGTACTTTGGTATGTTTTTGATACTCCAGACATGGAGAATATCACTTTCTTATCATCAGCCATTATTTTGCTTTATTTTTTCTATGTTATTATTTTAATCTGCTATTCTAGCAATTTGGTATTTCGAAGATTTGGACAGCTACACCCTTCCTTTTAAAGCATTAAACACCCATGCGATGGCGAAAAATCCTACTCCAACAGAGGCAAATCCATATCCTGCAACATCATCATAGCGAAATGCGCCCAATGCGATAAGTCCACATCCAACGATGACCATTATCCAAGTAGCCCAAGCTAAAACTGTATTTTTATTCATGCTTCGTCCTGTTTTATTTCTCATATAAACCTGATTGCGTATTTTCCAATTGACAAATATCGTACAATTTAAGCAATTATTAAACAATTCGATTTGGCTTGATTTTGTATTTTAGCATAAAATACAAGGGGTTTGAATACCTCAAAAATATTAGAACCTGTAATTTACAAAGTCTCACGCTATTAGAATCACAATTTAATGGATTTAAAATTCAATCAAAACGAGGATCACAATAAATTATCACTTACTGCCTTAAAACGAAAATTAGCCAAGGTCTCTTTGGGAGGTGGAGAAAGTCGAATTGAAAAGTTACACGCACAGGGCAAATTAACAGCTAGGGAGCGTATCGATTATCTTTTAGATAAAAATGCGCCAACAATTGAAATTGGCGCCTTGGCTGGAGATCAGATGTATCAAGAGCATGGTGGTTGCCCCTCTGGTGGTGTAGTAGTGAAGATTGGCTATATTGGCGGAAAACAGTGTATCGTGGTAGCCAACGATGCTACAGTAAAGGCTGGAGCGTGGTTTCCGATCACTGGAAAGAAAAACCTTCGTGCGCAAGAAATATCCATTGAAAATAGATTGCCTATTATATATCTTGTAGATAGTGCCGGGGTTTATCTTCCAATGCAGGATGAAATTTTCCCAGACAAGGAACACTTTGGCCGGATCTTTAGAAACAACGCTCAGATGAGTAGCATGGGGATTACCCAAATTGCAGTGGTAATGGGTAGTTGTGTCGCAGGGGGTGCTTACCTCCCTATTATGAGTGATGAGGCCATTATCGTAGAAAACACCGGTAGTATATTTTTGGCAGGTAGTTATTTAGTGAAAGCTGCCATTGGGGAACAAATAGATAACGAAACACTAGGAGGAGCTACGACGCACTCAGAAATCAGTGGGGTGACTGATTATAAGGCTAAAGACGATCAGCACGCTTTGGATATCGTTAAAAATATCATGGATAAAATTGGAGAAGATCCAAAGGCTGGATTCAGTCGCAAAAAATCCATCAAGCCTCTACTGGAACCACAAGATATCTATGGGCTACTACCTAAGAGTCGTACCCAACCCTACGATATGCATCAGATAATCGAGCGATTAATTGATGCCAACTCTTTGGAAGAGTATAAAGCTGGTTATGGTAAAACCATTATTTGCGCCTATGCACGAATAGATGGATGGGCAGTTGGCATTGTGGCCAATCAGCGAAAAATGGTCAAAACCAAAAATGGAGAACTACAGTTTGGCGGGGTGATTTACTCGGATTCGGCTGATAAAGCCACTCGATTTATCGCCAATTGTAATCAAAAGAAAATTCCACTTGTTTTTCTACAGGATGTTACGGGGTTTATGGTTGGCAGTAAATCCGAACATGGTGGAATCATTAAGGATGGCGCCAAAATGGTGAACGCTGTAGCGAATACTGTGGTTCCAAAATTCACCATTGTGATAGGCAATTCGTATGGTGCGGGAAATTATGCGATGTGTGGGAAGGCTTATGATCCTAGATTAATCGTAGCATGGCCTAGTGCAGAATTAGCGGTAATGGGAGGAGCACAAGCTGCTAAGGTTTTGTTACAAATAGAAACGACATCATTAAAGAAAAAAGGGGAAGAAATTACAGAGCAGCAGCAGCAGACTATGTTTGAGAAAATCAAATCTCGATATGACGATCAAACATCTCCCTATTACGCGGCCGCAAGATTATGGACCGATGCCATTATCGATCCACTAGATACGCGTAAATGGATAAGCATGGGGATTGAAGCAGCAAACCATGCTCCTATCACCAAACCATTTAATATGGGCGTACTTCAAACCTAAGAAAGGGAAATAAAACTCAATCACCACTGGAGAACGTAGGTTTAAATGATTTTAATATCAAATGTTTACTACTTTTTTAACCGTAGCTTCTCTTTTTATTTTACCATTTTCAGTTTCCAAAAACTGATCGATAAAGTATACTTCTTTTGGGTTCTCAAATTTATCGAGAGCACTTAGATTCTTAATACGTTCCATTAATTGAAGGTCCTGCTTTCCCTCGACGATTGCTATTAGTTTTTGGCCAAGGGATAAGTCCTCTATCCCATAGACAAAAAAACGAGTGGCAATAACTTCGGCTAGCTTTTTTTCAATTTGTTCAGGAATTAATTTGACTCCACCCGAATTTATAACATGGTCAATACGTCCTTTCCATTGAAACTCATCTGCACTAACAAGTTCTACCAAATCATTGGTCACAATAACTGTCTCTGCGATATTGGGTGCATCAATTACAAGACATCCTCTATCGTCAGTACCAATAGTAATATTGGGTAATACTTTAAAGCTAGCAGTGCTTATATTTTCTGATTTAGAAAAATTATTAATCTTTTTGGCAGCAATATGGGTGACGGTTTCTGTCATCCCATAGGTTTCGTAAATTTTTGAAGATTTGTTCTGAAGACGCTTGACCAAAGTACTCGAAATAGGAGCTCCTCCAACAATCATTTTTTTTATCTGATCGATTTTAGGAAGTGAATTTTCTACCTGCAATGGAATCATAGCAGAGAAATCATAGGATTTATTCAAACCTTTTAAAGGTGACGAACTGGGCGCTACTAAATCAATCTCTAGTCCAAGTATCATTGCACGCACTAGCATCATTTTCCCCGCAATAAAGTCCGCAGGTAGACAGTGTAGTGCACTATCACCTACATTAATTCCAAAGAAATCTCCCGAAGCTATAGCAGAATTAACCATGGCTTGCTTTTGAATACGGATAGATTTTGCTTCACCCGTTGATCCAGAGGTTCGAACGTACATAAATGACTTCTCATTTAACCAATCCATTAAAAAATCTCCAATGGATCGTTCGAAAGGTTCTCCTTCTTTTATATAACTATAAGCAACTTCCATTAAATCCTCTCGATCGTAGTAAGTACCATTTAACTTAAATCTTAAATGGACTTTATCATAGCTGGGTGTATTCATCTTCCTTTTTTTGTATTAAACTACAAGGCAATAAATGTTTTTTCAAAGTTATCACTGAAATTTCAAAATTAAAAGCGGATTGTACTTTAGTTTTTAGGCTTCTAGTTCTAAATTTGATTTATCAATCGCCCCTGTTAGTCTGTACTTCCAACGATTCCACTTATATTTTTTAGAGAAAATAAAAACGAGTATTGGAAATATAATAAAAACAGGTACAAATACATCGTAGCCTAATTTTGGAGTAGATACATCCTTTAAGACAGATTCCGTCTGAAAAGCTGTCCAGGTAGCGGTAACTAGCAATACGGTTACCAAATTGTTTGCCGCATGGAACCCTAAGGCTAGCTCCATTCCCTCATCCATTAAGGTTATAACACCCAGAAAAAATCCTGTTCCGATATAATAGATCATAATGCCATATCCTAGTTTTTCAACCTCAGGATTAGCAATGTGCATTAAACCAAAAATTACAGAAGTAAACACCAATGGCACCCAACGATTCTTAGCTAATATACCGATACCTTGCATCAAGTATCCTCGGAAGAGATACTCCTCAAAACTCGTTTGTAAGGGTACCAGTAGTATGGCGATAATCACCAAGGATAGAAATGGTACTAAGTCAAAATTCCAGATATAATCTTCCGGGTTTAGAGAGTAATCTAAAACCACAAAAAAAGCGGTAACTGAGCCCCAAAGTATAAAAGAAAATAAGATGCGTTTCCAATCAATTTTCTTTCGAGAGGTTGTTAAGGAGGTAATACTTTGCTGATGAATTAGTTTTACCCAAACCAATAAAATGAACAAGGCAATTGCTAAAGGGAGTAACATAGTTATTAAAACCAGGTTTGATCCGATTTTATCAACCATGATTTGCATGATCTCTTCAGTGCTTTGAGGGGTGTTTAGCACCGTGATATAATTTATGATAATTAATCCGATAAAACCCGTAGGGATCACCAGATATTTCCAAAGGCTTAGTTGTCCGCGATATCCTTGCTCGATGTACATAAGTTATTTGAATTTTAGGTATTTAGTATCCCATTTACCCCTGTTGTTGTAATATAGTTTTTCTCCTATGACCTCTAACGGGGAATCAATATTATTTGTATATAAACCTCCAGTCCCAAGCCCCTGTGGCATGGGATTGTTTAAAGTATATGTCCATTGAGCAATTGCGTTTAGTCCGACATTACTCTCTAAGGCCGAGGTAACCCACCAATTAATGGAGTACTTTTGGCAAAGATCAATCCATTGTTTTGTCCCTTTAAAACCTCCTATTAAACTTGGTTTAAAAATAAGATATTGTGGTTGAATCTGCTGAAGTAACTTTTCCTTTTCTGCTAGTTCAAATATACCTATGAGCTCCTCATCTAAAGCAATTGGTATAGGTGTTTTGCTACAAAGTTCAGCCATTTTATCCCATTGGCCTTGTCTTATAGGCTGTTCTATGGAATGTATATCTAAAGTAGCCAGTTGCTCTAGTTTTGGCAAGGCATCCGATATGCTAAAGGCTCCATTAGCATCCACTCGAAGCTCGATATCACTAGCGCTAAATTCTTTGCGAATTGCAGTTAAAAGCTTTAATTCAGTGGCAAAATCAATGGCTCCGATTTTCATTTTTATACAACCAAAACCCTGTTTAATTTTCTGTTGAATCTGACGCGACATAAATTCCTCACTTCCCATCCAAATAAGTCCATTGATGGCAATACCAGTATTTGCTTGTGTAAATTCGGAAGGAAACAATTCAAAGCGATTCTCATTTGAAAGGGAAATAAAGGCTTGTTCAAGTCCACTTTGAATAGAAGGGTATGCTATAAGACGCTCCCAGAGCGTTTCAAATCCTAAATCAATATGATCACAGGTCCATTGTAGTTTGGATTCATAATCAGGTTGATCATCTATGCTCAGTCCTGGTAATAAGCCACATTCACCTATCCCAACCTTATCTTTGTCTTGAATGATGATAAACCAGGTTTCTTTTTGTCTTAATACCCCTCTAGAGGTTCCACTGGGCTTGTTAAATTTTAATATGTGTTTGCTGTAATATGCCTCCATTTATATTTCGATGCTTTCACCAATGCTGAGTAGCATCAAATCCTTTTGAGCCTCATAAAATTTCTTTTTAGCTTCCTCGTGATCAATCTCAATATAACCAAAGGTATCGTAATGATATCCCAGGATCTTATCACATGATACAAAGTCAGAAGCAACAATGGCATCCTCGATTCCCATGGTGAAATTATCTCCAATTGGCAGCACGGCCAAATCCAAGTTGGTTCGAAGTGGAATAAGTTTCATATCCATGGTCAGCGCCGTATCGCCCGCTATATAAATATTTTTACGTTCCCCTTCAAGTACAAATCCTCCAGGTTGCCCTCCATAGGTTCCATCAGCAAATGACGAGGAGTGTATGGCATTGACATATCTAAGTACCCCAAACTCAAAATCCCAACTCCCGCCGTGATTCATAGGATGGGTATCGAAACCTTTACCACTATAATAATCTGCAATTTCTGCATTGGAAATAATCACTGCACCTGTTCTTTTAGCGATTGACTCCACATCCAAGGTATGGTCCCCATGTGCGTGCGTTATTAGAATATAGTCTGCTTTGATTGATTCTACATCAATATGAGAAGCTTTTTCGTTACCTGATATAAATGGATCTATTAATAGGTTGATTTCCTCTATCTGAATTCCAAGGCAAGCGTGTCCGTAGAATGTAATTTTCATAATTGTTGATTTTGCTTAAGATAATACTGCACTTCGAATCAAGGTTCAAAGGTTAAATTTAAACAATTAAACTAAAAAGTACTAAAATGATTTCTTATTTGAAAACAAACCAAAAGTGAACACCATTAACATCTGTATCCACATTTAGAATAGAACGCAATTGGTTAGCTAATCTCCTAATAAGATTAAGTCCCATAGATCCCGAAGAATCGACATCAAATCCTGGGGGTAAACCGATCCCATCATCCTTATAATCAAATAATAAATGCCCATTTTCTTCCTTTAGTTGTATGAAGATATTTCCAGTTTTCTCGCCTTCAAAAGCATACTTAAACGAATTGGATATGAGTTCATTTAAAATAAGCCCGATTGGGATAGCTCTATCTACATCTAAGGCAGCGCTATGCGCATCAATATGTATATTTATTCGAAAGCCACCCTTTTTGTAGACCGACTGAATACTAGCCGATAAGGATTCAATATACTCTTGCATCTTGATAACAGAAAGATCTTCATTTTGATAGAGTTTTTGATGGATTAATGCCATTGCTTTTACCCTACTCTTTCCTTCCTCTAGCGCATTAATGGCTGATTTGCTTCGCGTATTTTTAGTTTGTATACTAAGCAAACTCGAGACCACCTGTAGATTGTTTTTAACCCGGTGGTGTATCTCCTTTAATAATGAATCCTTTTCGATCAGTGAATTTTCGATAATTTGTTTTTGATTCTCTATCAAGCGCTTATTTTTCAAACTTTTTAAATAAGCTACCACTAAACCAATTACACAGATAAAACATAGAATAAGCGCTGATACGCTAAGGTAAATGGCTTTTTCTCTCTCTAGAATCTCAGTTTTATTTTTCTCTAAATTCAAACGTTGACGCTCTATGGTCTCTTTTTGATTATTTAAGTCAAACTGGACCAGCAAACTCAATAGTTGTTTTTTTCTACTACTATAGTCTAAAGAATCTTTCAATTTTACATAACGATTGAAAAAGATGGATGCAGAATCCAGTGCACTATCTCTAAGGTAAAGGTTTGCCCTTAATCGGTTGTAATTTACGGTGGTTGATTTAACCAACTTTTGGGTGGTAACAATGCTATCGAGATAGGATTTGGCCATGTCAAGATTGTTGATCTCCATATAACATTCCGCCAAATTACCCCATAAATTAACGGTGGATTTTGAATACCTTCCCTTATCATAAACTCGACTTGAGGAAACCCCGGCCTCTAGGTAAGGAATAGCTTCATCAAATTTATTTTGGAACATTTTACACTTTCCTAAGTTACTTTCAATTTGTCCTTTTAGGTATATCGCTTCATTAAAATCTTCTGAACTGATCAAGCTTTCATTATTAAGATAGTCCATAATACTCTGGTGGGCAATCTCAATATCCTTTAGCGCAGTATAAATAGATCCGTCCTTCAATAAGTAGGTTCCAAGATTATTGTAATATTCAGCCTTGTAAAATTTATCTTCTCCATTTCCTAGTTTGGATTTATTGGCAATGGTATATTCCATCATTGCTTGCCGATAAAGTCCTAATTCAGCATAAATGTCATAAAGTACAACTTTCTCCCCTAACCCTTTGAGTTGTCGACGAATCTCCAACTGCTTATCGTGTAACTGAAGTTCTTTGTATATTTTATCTAGGGTATAAAGCAAATAGACCTTTATAGGACGATCCAGCTTTTTGAGTTTGTGCAAAAGCTCCTCTCCAATAAGAGCTCCTTTATCATAATTACCTACATCGTAATACAGCTCAGAGAGCATTAATTTATATTTAAAAACAGCTACGGAATCATTTCTTTTCTCTGCAGTTATAAGGGGCTCATTAATAGAATCCAACCAACTATAAGCTGAACTAACCGAATAGCGTCTTTTGGTTTCAAAAAAGTAATTTACCCGTTGGTCAGCATCCTTCATTTCCATGAATACCTCTAAAGGGTCTTCAATAGGATCATAATTTTGAGCAACAACATTTAAAGATGTTCCGAAAATAAAAAGGAAATAAACAGATATTTTAATGAGCTTTCCCAATAGTCTTTATGCAAATTACTTACTTAAATGTTTCTTTAAAAAAGCCTAAATGTTACATTTAGGCTTTAATCACTATATAATAATTCATCGTTCAAGGGTTATTATTATATAAATAACATCTTAACAGCGGTTAAACTTACTTCAATAAATTTAATTAATTAAATTTTTGTTGTATAAGAATACTTTTGTGTGGTATAAAATAAGTCATGCCTCCTTCCGAAATTAAAAAACAAACATCCATTTAAAAGTCAAAAGAGCTTTGGAATCTCCAAAACTCTTTTGTTACCTATTATTAAATTAGGTTGTTAATTTGTCAGCTAGTGTGGGGGATATTGATAAAAGGTATTTGTTAGGGGAAAATTAATTATCATAAACACTAACTACTTTTCAAATATAGGAGTATTATAATATAGTATAAAACATATGTTGACAACCACTTAAATACTGTTGTTAATTCTTAAAAAACTGTGGTTTTAACGTGTTTTAGCCGAACTATGAGTTCATATTTGAAAGTATAAATTCCCTAAATTCCTTGGAGATCGGGATGTTTTTACCATTGATCATTATATCCTTTGTATTGATAGCCTCTATGTGATCGATATTTACAATATAGGATTTGTGAGCACGGTAAAATTGTTCTGAAGGAAGTTTTTCCAAATAATCCTTTAAGGCGGATCGCACCAGAAAGTTTTTATCAGCCGTGTAAACCTCTAAATAAACATTATCCGCTTTCACATACTGAATATCGTCGAAGGGGATCCGGTAGTAATGTTGATTCTTCTTAACAAAAATTGAATTTCTTAGTACGGAACTTGACAAATGCTTAGTTTCCTCTTCACCATCATTGTCCGTCTGCACTGCCCTACTGGATTCTTCATTAAAATTGGAAAGTGCGATTTCAATAGAGGTAAATAGGTCTTGTTGTTCAAAAGGTTTTACTAGATATCCACTCGGGTGAACACTTTTTGCGTTTTCCACAGTAGCTTTGTCTGAATTAGAAGTCACAAAAATAAACGGGATGTTGTAATTATCCCTTATGTGTTTTCCAAAGTCTATTCCAGTTTTGTCTGTTGCTAGAACGATGTCCACCAACGCAAGATCAACTTGGTTTTCTTTAAGCGCTTTTGTAGCGCTCTCAAAGTCAACGACATTAGCAACGATTTCATAACCGATATCTTCGAGCATAGATTGCATATCGTCGGCTATGATCACATTATCCTCAAGGATAAGAATCTTAATAAGTTGGTTCAAAATAAATGCTGTTAATTACGATTTAAAACTACAAAAAATTATTATAACTTAACAGAAAAAGTACTGCAAATAAAAACGTTGATAAGGATAATTTTTTCAATTCGGGATCTAAAAGTTGTTCTTGTCTAATAGAACGAACCCTTTTTAAATGCAAAATAATTGGTATAAAGGAAATTATAAAAATGGTATTAGTCCACTGCTGATAGTTCAAAAGTAAAAATAGCATTGCTGCGATGAGTGCTACCGTTAGAATTAAGCTATGGTATCTTTTCGCTTTGGTGATCCCGAGTTTTACCACCATAGTATTTTTGTTAGACTTGGCGTCGCTTTGGAAATCCCTCATATTATTTAGATTCAAGACTCCTACACTTAGCAATCCAACCGATATCGCAGGTAGAATAACGTCCCATTCTAATTTCTTAGTATACAAAAAATAAGAACCAATCACACTGACCAGTCCAAAGAAAATAAATACAAAAAGATCTCCATAACCATGATATCCGTAGGCAGAATTACCTACGGTGTATTTAATAGCAGCAGCCACAGCAAATAGGCCAAGAACGAAAAACAATAAAGAGAATAATATTTGCTCACTACCAAAAGAGATGTAGATCAAGGTAATAGCCACTATCAGAGTAAATATTGTTGTAACAATCATAGCCGAAAGCATCTCTTTGGCAGAGATAATACCACTTTGTAATGCACGAATAGGTCCCACGCGATCCGCATTATCGGTTCCCTTCACCCCATCGCCATAATCATTGGCAAAATTGGATAAGATTTGAAGACCGATAGTGGTAATAAGGGATAATATTAAAATATAAGGATTAAAAAAACCTTCAGCGAAAGCGATAGCGGAACCTACTATGATACCAGATACCGATAAGGGCAGCGTTCTAGGACGTGCAGCCTCTATGAGCGTTTTAAGTTTTGTCATTCAATTTTTAAAAGGCTTCTTCAATTTTAATGCGTTTACCATTTTTATAAGAAGCCACAAAGACATCTTTAAAACCCAGGGCTACCATTTCTTTTCGAAACAAGTTAGCATCTTCCAAATTGGTGAAATTACCAAGAGCGTATTTGTTAAAATTCTTATCTTTATAATGGTTGATATTTTTTAAGTCACTAGAGTACAAAGAAATTTCTTTATGCTCAAAAGCTGCCACTTGGACCGCATATGTAAGTGTAGTGTCCGTTAAGGTAACCTCAGGGTTGGGTGATATTTGTGATGAATGATCCGATTGTTGCTTTAAAAGTGCAATGGTGTTCTTATACTGATCCAATTCGCTTTTCTCAATAAGCATTTTGTTTTGAGATTCTAATACCCGTTCATTAATATAAAATGATGGTTTTATAAAATATAATGCTACACCAAGTACTAAGACAACCAGCAAGCAAATTGAAACGAATCTTAAAATATTGCGTGACCGATACAGTTTATCCTTTTCTACACGTTGTTTTTTTAATTCCTTCAATAGTCGCTGCTCTTGTATTTCTTTTGTCTCAATAGTTTTATGTAAGCTAACTAAATGATTTTCGTCAATATAAGGCATGATCGAACAGATTTAATTCTACTAGATACTTTTAAGGAATCCATTTGATCCCTTTAAAATCGGGCTTTCTTTTTTCTAAAAATGCATTTCTCCCTTCTTTGGCCTCTTCTGTCATATAAGCAAGGCGCGTCGCCTCCCCTGCAAATACTTGTTGCCCAACCATTCCATCATCGGTTAGATTCATTGCAAATTTCAACATTTTTATGGAGGTTGGAGATTTCTCCAATATTTCCTGAGCCCATTGATAGGCGGTATCTTCAAGCTCCTGATGGGGAACCACCGCATTGACCATACCCATTTCAAAAGCTTCCTGAGCACTGTAGTTTCTTCCAAGGAAGAATATTTCTCGAGCTTTTTTCTGGCCGACCATTTTGGCCAAGTAGGCAGAGCCGTAACCGCCGTCAAAGCTAGTAACGTCAGCGTCAGTCTGCTTGAATATGGCATGTTCCTTACTGGCGAGGGTCAAATCACACACCACATGCAAACTATGTCCTCCTCCAACAGCCCAACCAGGAACTACGGCAATAACCACCTTAGGCATAAACCGAATGAGACGTTGGACTTCTAGAATATTTAAACGATGGTAACCATCTTCCCCAACATAACCTTGATCACCACGAGCCTTCTGATCCCCACCACTACAGAATGAATACACACCATCCTTTGTCGATGGCCCTTCTCCAGAAAGAAGCACCACTCCAATGGTGACATCTTCTTGTGCATCGTAGAATGCTTGATACAGTTCACTTGTAGTTTTAGGCCTGAAAGCATTCCTTACATTTGGTCTGTTAAACGCAATACGGGCTACCCCATTGCATTTCATATAAGTTATATCTTCAAACTCCCTTACGGTTTCCCAGCGAGGCTTATTCATTGGTTTTTTATTTTTACCAAAAATATGAAGATATACGATTTAAAACTAACTTTATAGGCAAGATTTTGACTTGAATCCCTAAAAATTGGATGTTGATCGTAATTTTACATTGACACTCCGATCTATTTCAGACGTATACCATCGGTGTCTATAGTTATTAATTTTTCCTTGTACAGTGCTCCAATAGCCTTTTTAAAACTTTTTTTACTCAGATTCAAAGTTTGTTTAATGAGCGTAGGATCACTTTTATCCCCCAAGGCAAGGAATCCGTTGTTTGCCTTTAATTGATCAAGTATCTTTTGTGAGGCAGGCTCTATGGCTTTATAACCTTGAGGTTGTAAACTTACGTCTATTTTTTGATCCTCTCGAACCTTTTTGATATACCCTTGGTGGACACTTCCTAATTTTAGAGGTTCGAAAATTTCATCGTTATAGATTAGGCCTTTGTATTGGTTATTTATAATCACCTCTACCCCTAGCTCTGTAAATCTAGAGACGATGATTTGGACCTGGTCGTTAAAGGAAAGATCGACATGTTCATTGGAAACAAACTGATTTGTTTTACTAGAGGCCACCAAACGATGGGTTTCCTTGTCTTCATAGACATAGACCAAGTACCATTTCCCTTGCTCCATTTTACGGGCTTGTTCGCGAAAGGGTACAAAGAGATGTTTCTCCAGTCCCCAGTCTAAAAACGCACCAATATTAGTCACCTCTACCACTTTTAAAAGCGCAAATTCTCCTTTAACCACCTTCGGCTTAAGTGTAGTGGCTACAGGACGCTCCTGATGATCAAGATAACAGAAAACTGTAATGCTCTGCCCAACTTCAAATTCCTTGGGAACGTATTTATTGGGTAGCAAAACATCATTCCCAGCATCATCTCCTAGGAAGATGCCAACCGAGGTTTCTCGTAAAATTTCTAGAGTATTATATTCACCGATACGTATCATAGCGTCCATGTTATTAAACAGTCTGCAAAGGAACGCAATTAAAGCGAAATAATGTAATAAATCGGTGGTTTTACACCCTTTATTATCCATAACTAAAGCGAATTATTGCCTATAAACAAGCATAATTATTCCTACCTTTACCCATAAGAAAGAGCATCAGATATGAATCTATTTAGCCAGTTAAACGACCCTAGTGAAAACTTGCTACCCTATCAGGGCACGGTTAACTATTATGGATCGATTATGGATCCTGGAAAAGCACAACATTATTTTCAGGTATTATTAGATACTGTAGCATGGCAAAATGATCAAGCTAAAATATTCGGCAAACTTATAATTACAAAAAGAAAGGTTGCCTGGTACGGAGATCACAACTTTCCTTATTCCTATTCCAACACCACTAAAACCGCACTACCCTGGAGCGAAGAACTATTAGAATTAAAATCTTTAGTAGAGCTAACCTCTGGAGAACGTTTCAATTCTTGCCTTTTAAACCTGTATTTTGATGGTAGTCAAGGGATGGCCTGGCACAGTGATGCCGAAAAAGATTTAAAGAAAAATGGTGCTATCGCCTCGCTTAGTTTTGGTGCCCAGCGTAAGTTTGCATTCAAACACAAAACCTCGAAAGAAACACGATCCCTATACCTACCCCCTGGGAGTCTTTTAATCATGAAAGGCGAAACCCAACAACATTGGCTCCATAGACTTCCTCCAACTAAAAAAGTACATCACCCGCGTATAAACCTCACCTTTCGTACCATTGTAAGTGATAAAACATAACAAATGAGGAATTGCTTTTTTTAGAATTTTAGCATCCTGGCATACTTTATGTAGCCATCTATCGTTAAATAGTTAGTGTAAAAACTCAAATAAATCACTTCAAATGAAATGTATCAACTTATTTTTCAGTTTATTCTCTATGCTGTTTCTTTTGATCAGTTGTGGATCCTCGGATGATGACTTTAATTCAGGACCTATTGTGGATGACTGCCTCGGCCTTGGCGCTGAAAAATTATCTTTAAAAATTCAGGATCACTATACCACTTTACCAGGGAAGGTTTCCGTGTTATTTAAAGTAACCACAAAGGATGGAAATCATCCAGTTGCTGGGCTAACGGCAAATAATTTTAAAATTTTCGAAAAAGGTTCAAATGACAACTGTTATAAGCCTATTTCTGCCTCGGAATCCAATGGTAGAATTTCTTCAAAATCTCAAATTTTCAATACTAACACACTTTTAATACTAGATTTAAGCAATAGTGTTTTAAGTACTAGTTTGGAGGAATTAAAATTGGCAAGTACTAGTTTTATTGAACAGGTAATGCCCTCAACGCCAAGTGATGAATTCAAAATGGGAGTCTATTGGTTTGACGGAGAGGATAAATTACATGAATTAAACCCTCTCACTACTGATAGGACCGAATTAATTACAGCTATTGACGGAATTACCACTGATATAAGTAATGACCCTTCCACGGATTTATACGGTGCGGTAATTAAAGCCACCGATTCGGCAACAGCTATTTTGGAAGAGAATAAAAAAGAAGAGATCCTGGCAGCTGCCTCCGTTGTTATTTTTACCGATGGTAGCGATCAAGCTGCTCGTTATAGCAAGGACAATGCCATAAACAAGGTGCAAAAGGCTGATGAAAACATCTCTTTTTTCTCCATTGGTTTAGGATCTGAAATAGAAACTAATATCCTGGATAAAATCGGGAAAAATGGAAGCGCCTATGCGGCAAATAAAGAAGAATTAGAAGATACCTTTGAAGAAATCTCAGAAGATGTGGAGGGACAAGCAAATAGCTTCTATCTATTTGAATACTGCAGTCCAAAAAGAAGTGGTAAAAACCTCCTTGTCATTCAGGCGATTCAAGGTGAAAATCAAGGGTCAGTTCAAACGCAATTTGATGCCACTGGATTTACAGGCGGATGTGAATAAGACCTTTGTCTAGTATTAGATATTTAAAAATAACCATAAAAAAAGTGCTTTCTACAATTTGTTTAGATAGCACTTTTTTTTATGAGATGAACATGCCACTCGGCATGAACATCCGAAATAATAGTAGTTTTAGGATTGATATTCCTTAACGATATTCATCCGTAGTTTACGGAAATAATCCTCTGCCAACCAATCTCTATAATTCTTAGTACTCTTACTAATACACATGGAATACCGTTTTATTCTACTCTGAATATCATCTTTTAATTCCATAGCAAGCATTCGAGCCTCATAAGCGTCTTCACTGTTTACAACACACATCTGGGTATGTTGATCCAAGGATCTATCGAGTATGGTCTTTGATTTTTGACCTTTTTTAATGATCTCATCATAGGCCGTTTCAATGTCAAAGGTAACCTCTTTACTCTTGGCGAATTTGGCCCGTAATTCCTTAGGCATTTCATAGACAAAATGACTTTCAATCTCTTCGTCATCTTTGATATTTTCAAGGTAAAAATCTGGATATTTAAAGATGTGTTGCCAGTCGACAGGTTCACTCCATAATCCAAAACGCGCCACATTGTTACCAAGATCCAATACGGTGAAAGTGTTTTTATTGGGTAAAACCCTAGATCCCCTTCCGATCATCTGAAAATATAGGGTAAGCGAACGGGTCGCCCTATTTAATATGATGGTCTCCACAGAAGGTTCATCAAAACCAGTGGTTAGGATACTCACAGAGCTTAAAATGGCATCTGGAGTATTCTTGAACCATTTTAAGATATCTTTTCGCTCTTTGTTACTATGGGTATTATCAAGATGTCTAACCGGGTACCCTGCCTCTCTGAACATTTCATACACGTACCAAGAGGTATTTATACCATTATTAAATATCAACGTTTTAGTTCCTTTTGCCTTTTCTTCATAGGCATAAAGTAACTTCTCCTGCATATCTGAATTAGTATATAATGCCTCAGAGGATTTAACCGTATAGTCCCCATTGATACCCACTTTCAAGCTCCCTAATCCCACATCGTACGAATACGTGTGAGCCTTGGCCAAAAATCCTTTTTGAATTAATGTTTGTATGGCCTCCCCTATAATGAGTTCATTGTAGTTATCCTTCATAGGGAGCTTAATATTAGAACTAAGTGGGGTAGCCGTAACTCCTAGAATAAAGCTATTTTTAAAATAAGACAATAATTTTCGAAAGGAATTATAATGCGCCTCATCGATAATCACTAACCCAATATTATCAATTTCCAGCTTGTTGTCATTGAGTCTATTCTTTAAGGTCTCTACCATAGCCACAAAGCACATGTATTGGTCTTGGTCAGGTAGGTCCTTTACCTTGCTATTAATAATTTTGTTGTTGACATTAAACCCCTTAAGCATCTTAGAGGTTTGTTTGCTAAGTTCAATTCTATGGGTAAGAACCACTACTTTTTTGTCGTGCTGTTCCAGATACCTTCTGACAATTTCAGAGAAAATTACTGTTTTTCCTCCACCGGTGGGTAATTGATATAATAAATGGTAATTTGGAGGTTGATTTTCTATCCGATTGAATATTTCATCAATGGCCCCTTTTTGATAATCGTATAATTCTTTTTTTTCTTCTTCCGTAGCTATCATACACCTATTTAATGTTAGGTAATTGGTTAAACGTGCAAATTTAGTCAGTTTTATCCTTATAGTGAAATAATAACCATAGATTAACGAAAATCTAAGAATTTACCATTTGGACCTGAATATTAAGGGTTTATACAATCCTTAACATAAATGCTATGGTCAATCCACATAATTCTTTTAGCTTAGCAGCTTAAAGTTCATTGAAGCCTTAAGTAAAAGGCAAAAAACAACAAAAGTAAATTTATGAGTCAAGTAAAAGAAAACGACACTGTAAAAGTACACTACACTGGAAAATTAGAAGACGGTCAAATTTTTGACAGTTCCCTGGAGAGAGAACCATTAGAGTTCACTTTAGGCCAAGGACAATTAATTCCAGGGTTTGAAAACGGAATTTTAAACATGTCGGTTCATCAAAAAAAGACGATTCACATTCCATCTGCTCAGGCTTATGGCCAGGTACAAGATGAATTATTTCAAGAAATACCAAGAAAAGAATTACCAGAGGATATCCAACCTGAAAAAGGTATGGGACTCGTTTCAAGAACACCTGATGGGCGTGAGATCCAGCTAGTGGTTTCGGAGGTAAAGCCTGAAAGTATCATTGTAGATGCCAACCATCCCTTAGCAGGAAAAGATTTAATTTTTGACATAGAGTTATTGGAAATTAAATAACCAATAGATCGAACATAAAATAAGCCTGAAAATATTTATATTCTCAGGCTTTTTTATATCTAACTCTTAAATAAAAATTAACAATTCGGCGATACTCTTAAAAAAAGATTAAAATTTAACAACGCTGCACACTATAGCCCTGCTTTACTTGCATTTCTAATAAAAAATACGTATTAATGCTTGTTGAGTAACAATTTATAGAAAAAAATACATGAGACAGCTGAAGATTATCAAGCAGGTTACCAACCGAGAATCCAAATCTCTAGACAAATACCTACAAGATATCAGTAAGATTGATATGATCACTGCTGATCAAGAAGTAGAACTTGCGCAACGAATTAAAGCTGGAGACCAATTGGCCTTGGAGCAGTTAACCAAAGCTAACCTACGTTTTGTGGTTTCTGTGGCCAAACAATATCAAAACCAAGGATTAAAATTACCGGATTTAATTAATGAAGGAAATTTAGGACTGGTAAAAGCTGCCAAACGATTTGATGAAACTCGTGGATTTAAGTTCATTTCTTATGCAGTATGGTGGATCCGTCAATCCATTTTACAAGCACTGGCGGAACAGTCTAGAATTGTACGTTTACCGCTGAATAAAATTGGATCAATTAATAAAATAAACAAAGCATACTCCTTTTTAGAACAAGAGCATGAAAGAGCTCCTTCGGCAGAAGAAATTGCTAAGGAACTCGATATGACCGTTAAAGATGTAAAAGAATCTATGCGAAATTCTGGTAGACATCTTTCCATGGATGCCCCCCTTAAAGAAGGAGAAACATCCAATCTTTATGATGTTGTACGCTCTGGTGAATCACCCAATCCAGATAAAAGCCTCATGCACGATTCCCTTCACACTGAAATCAATCGTGCTCTAGATACCCTTTCCTCAAGAGAAGCAGATGTAATTCGTCTAAATTATGGAATTGGGAATCAGCATCCCATGACCTTAGAGGAAATAGGCGAAGTATTCGATCTAACCAGGGAACGTGTCCGGCAAATTAGAGAAAAGGGCATTCGTAGGTTGCGCCACAATACCAGAAGTAAGATATTAAAAACATATCTAGGTTAAAGACTAGAAAATTAAAACCCGTATAAACCATACGGGTTTCTTTTTCGTAAATACTTGTAGCATTCGAACCGCAGTTTAGGAGCATTGAATCGTATAAAAAAGTATAGTAATTTAACAAATTGATTCTTTAAAATTCGTTTGTTTGTATATTATGAGAATAAAGCACTTTATCAATAAACATAAAAAGGCAATTTTGATTTCAATAGCAGGTTTTTGTTGCCTGCTTTTTATCTTTTACGGTTCTATCTATTTTGGACTTTGGGGTCACATCCCTTCCAAGAAAGAACTTTCTAATTTGAATTTAGAGCAGGCTACAGAAATCTTATCAGAAGATGGACAGCTACTGGGGAAGTTATATATTAATGACCGTCAACCTATTATATACGATAGCATTCCTAAGCATGTAATAAATGCTTTGGTGGCTACAGAAGACGTCCGTTTTTATGATCACAACGGTGTGGATATCCGAAGTCTTTTCCGAGTATTGATAAAGTCTATTTTACTTCAGGATGATTCCTCAGGCGGAGGAAGTACAATAAGCCAGCAATTAGCTAAAAATTTATTTCCTCGTAAAAACCTAGGTTCATTTGGCATTATTGTTCATAAGATTAGAGAATCTATCATTGCTAAGCGACTGGAAAAGGTGTATTCGAAAGAAGAGATACTGTTACATTACTTAAATACCGTCCCTTTTAGTGACAATACCTATGGAATAGAGAGTGCCGCCAAGCATTTTTTTAATCGTTCTACCACAGCGTTAAGCATATCGCAAGGGGCAACATTAATAGGTTCTTTAAAGGCCACCTATTATTATAACCCAAAACTGTTTCCCGATCGTAGCTTACAACGACGAAATGTAGTGTTAAGCCAAATGAAAAATTATGGATATTTAGACCAAGCGGCGTATGACACATTGACCAAGGACTCTATCACATTAGATCTTCAGCAGTACAGTTATAATGATGGGATTGCTCCTTACTTTAGAGAGCACGTTCGACTGTATTTAAAAAATTGGCTTCGAGATTACAACCAAAAACAAGACAGTACTATTAATATTTACACCGACGGTCTTAAGATTCATACTACCCTGAATTATAAAATGCAACAATTGGCGGAACAGGCTATGAAGGAGCACTTGAGCACGTTGCAAGAGCGGTTTGAAGAAAGTTATGGTGACAATGCACCTTGGCTGACCAATAAAGCATTAATTGAAGCAGAGGTAAAAAACTCACCTGCCTATAAGAACCTTATCAAAGAAGGTCTAAACGAAGTTGCTGTGATGGATTCTTTAAATAAAAAGAAAGCAATGGAACTCTTTACTTGGAAGGGTGAGAAGAAGGAAAATGCTAGTAGTATTGATAGCATTCAGCATTATATGAAACTTCTTAACTGTGGTTTTGTAACTTTAGATCCTAGAGATGGTGCACTAAAGGTATGGATCGGTGGAATCGACTACGAGCACTTTAAATACGATCATGTCATTCAAAGTAAGCGACAAATTGGTTCTACTTTTAAACCCATTGTATATACAGCCGCTATAGAAAATGGTATTGATCCATGTACTTATTTTTCATTGCAAGAGGTAGAATATAAAAATTTAAAGGGCTGGACCCCAAAGAATGCTTCTGATAAAGAACAAGAGGATTATATCAATTATTCTATGGAGTATGCCTTGAGTAGATCCATCAATACCATTGCGGTCAAAGTTCTAGAAAAGGCAGGAATTAAAAATACCATATTACAGGCACAAAAGATGGGTATTAGCTCTACCCTACCGGAGGTTCCATCTCTAGCACTAGGTACTGCCGAGCTAACTGTGATGGAACTTGCCATAGCGTATTCAACTTATTTAAATCAAGGAATTCCAGCCGCTCCAAAATTTATCACCAGAATAGAACACGATAATGGGGACATTTTATATCAGGACCAAACCATCGAGGCCACGGATATAGAGAAAAAACCAGCTATTTCACAAACCACAAGAGAGGCTGTATTGGAGATGATGAAGACCACCATTAATGAAGGTACTGCACAACGACTCAGGAGCACCTATGGATTAACCAATGATTTAGCAGGAAAGACCGGTACCACTCAAAATAATAAAGATGCGTGGTTTGTAGGACTCTCCCCTAATCTTGTCAGTGTCACCTGGGTTGGATTAAACAACCACCAAATAGGTTTTAAGTCTACTGCTATGGGACAAGGAGCCAACGCTGCACTTCCTATATTTGGGCGCTGGATGCAAAAAATGAATAAAGACCCAGAATTGAGCACGTATACCAAAGCACGTTTTAAGCCAACCTCTAAAGAAGTACTTGAGAGTCTGGATTGTAACCCAAAGAAAAGAGACGGCTTTTTTAAGCGGTTATTTAGCAACCCAGAAAAAACAAAAAGTAGGAAGTTTAACTCAAAATAAATTTATTGATATAACTAATTCTTCACTTCGCGATAGTGTAGTATGCACTTTTGAGCAAATCTTTGTAAAATTTAGAAATCATTTACCCAAAAACCAGCCATTTTAACCATGAAATTTATGACTTCCCAAGGCAATTTTGTGGTAATTATTAACTTTTTTAATGGATTAATTTTAATATTCATTGCGATTTTACCCTTATCGAATATAGACTTAATACTATAACATTCTGGTTGGTTGATATTGCCTTCTTATTTGAAAAATAAATCTATATTTTTAAAATATATAACCAATACATAGGTATTAGCATTAATTTTTTAGGATATAATAAGCACCAAACTATTGTATAAAATCAATAAGTGTAGATTTTACAACTATAGTTTATTAATTATTGTCAAATTCACATTTAATACTAAATATTAATATTTATACCATAAAATTTCGAACTTCTTATTTATGATTCGACATTATTTTGGCTATTTTTAACGTAATTATGAATTAATTAACATAATTAACTAACTATTTGTTTAACCAAAATTAAATGTGTGAAAAACTATTTAACAACTTTCAACAAGCTATTTTCCCCATTGATTCTGGCGCTGTTCTGTACAGTGAGCATGAATGCAACTGAGGGAGTTTCAATTCATTTAACAGCTAGCCAACAGCAAATTACTGGTACTGTAATAGATGCAGAAACCGGCACTCCTATTCCAGGAGCAAATGTTATTGAAAAAGGGAGTTCGAATGGTACTACTACTGATTTCGACGGTAATTATACCATTTCAGTAGCTCCTGGTTCCACACTCGTCTTTTCTTATATTGGATATAAGAATCAAGAAGTTCAGGTGGGACAGCAAACCGAAATCAATGTTACACTTTCAGCAGATGTTACCGCATTGGATGAAATTGTAGTAGTTGGTTATGGTACCCAGAAAAAATCGGATTTAACTGGTGCTGTTTCCGTAGTGGATGCCGACGAACTAACACAACAACCCGTGGCTGACGTTACCAATCAGTTACAAGGTCGAGTCTCTGGGGTAACCATCACAGGAGGCGGACAACCGGGTGAAGCGCCACAAGTTAAAATTCGTGGTGCCAACACCTTTGGAAACAACACCCCTCTTTATGTAGTAGATGGGATACCAACAGATGGAATTCAAGATCTAAACCCTAATGATATTGAAACCATGCAGGTTCTCAAAGATGCTGCATCGGCTTCTATCTATGGATCCAGAGCTGCAAACGGCGTAATTATCATTACCACCAAAAAAGGTAAAGGTAAACTCAAAGTTACCTATGATTCTTATTATGGTGTTCAAATGGTACAGAAAGGAAATCCATGGGATATTCTAGGTTCTCAAGAAATGGCAGAACTCAATTGGATGGCTCAACGTAACACCAATCCGGATGTTGCTCCAAGTAGTCCACAGTATGGAAACGGCGCTAATCCAGTCCTTCCTAATTATATCGCACCTGTGGGGGCAGATTCCGTGAATGAGGCCTTGTATAATGTAAATCCATATTATACCAATTCTGGAGATATAGGTAACTTTTACCGTATTGTACGTGCCAATAAAAAAGGGACCAATTGGTTCCAAGAAATTTTTAGCCCGGCAAGTATTCAAAGTCACAACCTCTCCATTAGCAGCGGGGGTGAACGAGGAAGCCACTTATTTTCATTAAATTACTATAACCAAGAAGGAACCTTGATAAACACCTATTTAAAGCGTTATAGTATTCGTGCAAATTCTACCTATAATGTGAGTGACAATGTGAGAATTGGTGAAAATATAAGCTTCACCATTCGAGATAACCCACAAATAGATGCGCTTACAGAAGGTAGTGGTATTGGGTTTGCTTTTAGGAACCAACCTATTATCCCAGTATACGATATTATGGGCAACTATGCAGGTTCTTTTGGTAGCGGTTTAGGTAACGCGAAGAATCCAGTGGCTATTATGGAACGTACGCGAAACAATCGTGGTGTTTCTTCTCGATTGTTTGGTAATATTTTCTTGGAAATTGATTTTTTAAAGAATTTCACTTTTAGAACCAATTTTGGAGGGCAGTATTTTAGCAACAGCTTTAACTCTTTCCAATTCCCAGAATATGAAAATGCTGAGAATATTACCGTTAATCAGTACAACGAAGCTTCAGCTACCAACTTTAATTGGACATGGACCAATACTGTTCAGTACCAAAATTCATTTAATGACAAGCATAATATTACAGTGCTTTTAGGTACTGAAGCCTATCAGAATAAAGGTAGAGAAGTTGGCGGATCCACTCAGAATTATTTTAACTTTGATCCAAATTATGTAAATCTAGATACTGGTTCAGGCACCCAGACCAATTATAGTTTCCAATACCAAGATCAATTAGCCTCTGTATTTGGTCGTCTTGATTATAATTTTAGTGACCGTTATTTATTAAGTGCAACGATTCGTCGGGATGGATCTTCTAGATTCCTAGAAAACCAATATGGTTGGTTCCCTGCAGTGAGTGCGGGATGGAATATTTCGAATGAAAATTTCTTTCCAGAATCTAGTTGGTTAGACAATCTTAAAATTCGTGGAGGATATGGTGTGATGGGAAATCAGTTAAATGTGGACCCTCAAAACTCCTTCACTACTTTTTTAGGAAACCAACAGACCTCTTATTACGCTATTGGGGCAACCAATTCAAGTATTTCTGAAGGGTTCTCTAGATCACGTTTAGGAAATCCTCAAGCCGAATGGGAGAAAAACATCAACTCAAACATAGGTATTGATGCTAGCTTGTTTAATCATACTGTACAACTAACGGTGGATTATTACAAGAAAACAGTGGAAGACCTACTCTACAACCCTAATCTCCCTGCAACGATTGGTACTGCCACAGTTCCATATATTAACGTAGGGGAGATGAAAAATAGTGGAGTGGATATTGATGTTTCTACTTTTTTCAACTTAACAGATGATTTAAGACTTAACACCACTTTGACCTTTACTTCTTACGATAACGAAATCGTCAAAATTACTGATGAATTACAGTATTTCGATCTTGAAGGGCGTCGATTTAATGGTAGTACCATTATACGCAATGCTGAAGGACATGCGGTGAGTGAATTCTTTGGATACGAAATTGAAGGTTTCTGGGACTCTACCGATGAAATCAATCAAGCAAATGCTGCCGCTGCTGCTGCCACTGGAAATGCGAATGCAACGTATCAAAATGATGTTGCAGTTGGTAGATTCCGTTATAGAGATGTCAACGGTGATGGTCGTGTTACGGATGCCGATAGAACCTTCCTAGGTAATCCAAATCCAGATTTCACTTATGGATTAAATCTTGAGTTATTGTACAAAAATTGGGATTTCAGCATGTTTATGTATGGATCACAAGGAAATGATATTTGGAATAATGTTCGTTGGTGGACGGATTTTTATAGTTCTTTCCAAGGAGCAAAAAGCCATACGGCATTATACGATTCTTGGACTCCTACTAATCCCAATGCAAGTGCACCGATTCAGGAGATTACTGGATCTTTCAGTACTGCAAACGTACCAAACTCATATTTTGTGGAAGATGGATCTTACTTAAGAGTTCGACAGATGCAACTTGGATATTCTCTTTCCTCTGATTTATTAGACAAAATAAAACTATCTAAACTAAGAATTTACGCTCAGATGGTAAATCCGTTTACTTTCACTTCTTATTCTGGATTAGATCCTGAAATATCTGGTGGTAGTGTGAACTTTGGTATTGATGAGGGGGCTTACCCAAATCAAAGACAATTATTATTTGGACTTAACGTAATATTCTAAAGATGAAATTGATAAATATAAAATATATGAAATTTATAAAACAAACATGGCGCTTACCTGTAGCAGTGTTAATGCTAACAGCACTGCTGAGCTCGTGTGCAGACAGTTTCTTGGAACAACCCACAACAGGGGCGCTGCCTGAGGGACCAGTAGCCACACAAACTGGAGTAAACGCCCTACTAGTTGGAGCCTATGCTGCCTTAGATGGACAAGCCAACGGAGCTGCCTTAGGTGGTGGAGGCCCATGGGAGGCTTCTCCTGATAACTGGATCTACGGAACGGTTGCTGGAGGTATTGCTAGTAAAGGAAGTTTTGGAGGAGATCAACCAGCGATAGATCCTATCGCCAAATTTTCCACAGATGCCTCTAATGGCTTTTTCAATACAAAATGGAAAGCAACTTATGAGGGTATCAACCGATGTAACAACACCATTCTTTATTGTATTCAAGCCGAAGATATTCCTGAGGCTCAAAAAGCAGTAATTCTTGGAGAGGCAAGATTCTTAAGAGGTCATTATTATTTTGAACTCAAAAAAATGTTTAATATGGTTCCTTGGATTGATGAGACTACCGAGGATCCAAAAACACCAAACGATGTAGATATCTGGCCAATGATTGAGGCTGATTTTCAATTTGCCTATGAGAATCTTCCTGCTGTTCAAAGTGAATTTGCAAGAGCAAATAAATGGGCTGCAGCAGCCTATTTAGGTAAAACGTACCTCTACCAACATAAGTTTTCTGAGGCCAAGGACATCTTTACTACAGTGATCAATCAAGGTGTCAATTCTGCTGGAGTAAAATATGACCTTATACCTCGTTTTCGAGATAATTTTGATGCCGCTATGGAAAACAATGCAGAAACTGTATTTGATATTCAGATGGTAGCCAATGACGGAACTGGAACTATTGCGAACTCAAATCAAGGTGGAATGTTAAATTTTCCTTATAACAGTCCATTTAGATGTTGTGGATTCTACCAGCCAACACAGGATCTTGTAAACTCCTATAAAACGGATCCAGCAACAGGCCTTCCTTACTTAGATAATTACAACAACGATCCAGTAAAGAGTGATATGGGTATTACTTCAGATGAGCCATTCACGCCTTATACAGGTACCTTAGATCCGCGATTAGATTGGACTGTCGGTAGACGTGGGATTCCATTCCACGATTGGGGAAATCATCCAGGTGCTTCATGGGTAAGGGATCAAGCATATGGTGGACCTTATTCACCAAAGAAGAACATCTACTGGCAAGCTACCCAAGATAAATTTGCAGATCAAAGTTCTTGGGCTCCAGGAACTGCTATAAATGTTCATATTATTCGATTTGCAGATGTGTTACTTATGGCAGCTGAAGCGGAGGCGCAGGCAGGTAGTCTACCCCTTGCGATGGAGTATGTAAATAGGGTTCGTAGAAGGGCCGCAAATCCGGATGGATTCTTGTACCAGTACAGAGATCCAAATAACCCAATGGATGGTTTTGACACCGCAACGACTGCAGCAAATTATGTGATATCAGAATACACAGCGGCTCAGTTTGGTTCTACTCAGGATGCTTTAGACGCTATTTATTTTGAAAGAAAGTTAGAACTAGCCATGGAAGGTCACCGCTTTTTTGACCTGGTTCGTTGGGGTATTGCAGAGCAAACACTCAATGATTATTTTGCGTATCAGGGAAATATTACTACTGATGTAAGAGGTGGTAGATTTATTCCTGGTCGAAGTGAATACTACCCTATTCCTCAAGCACAAATCGATTTAAGCGTTGATGAAACAGGGCAACCTACTTTGATTCAAAATCCACAGTATTAAGATTTTCCTTCAAAACTAGGACTTATTACATTGTTCATTGGAGGTCTTTGAGAGAAATCTCGAAGGCCTCTATTGTTTTTACACCTACCCTACTCTTTACGCCATGTTTAAATGCTAAATGTTTATAACCTAGTTGAAAAGTATTTTAACCTATAATTTTTAGGACTGTTTATATTCCTATCTTTAGTAAAACTTCTTTTATTATGGATACTCGAACAGTGCATTTACTACGTTTACGCCCTGAAATTCCACAAGAATCAGTTTACGATACAATGAGTGATAATGAGCGATTTCAAAACGTTACACTCCGACCAATAATCAAATTACAGCGCTATTTATTAGTAGAAGCTTTTAAAAATTACGCCAACAAGCACAAAGGTGTGTATTTCACTTTAGCCCTAGAAAAACGCTTGCTCTACATTGAAAATGCCATTCAAAAGGACATTAAATTCAGGAACGCTTTAAAGGGAATGATCATCGGACAATTTACAGTTGATGAGTATTTGATTTACATTGAAGATTCCTCAGCAATAAACAAAAGAATGATGAATCTAGTGGTTGAATCATTAAAAGATCAAGTACAACTTATAGAGCTAGCAGTTTGCCTTTAAATTTTGACTCAAGGTTTAAGTTAGTGAACTCATAGTAGCGAGGTACCGTTTAAATCCGTTGTAAGCACATCACTCATGTAATCAAAAAAGGGACGTATGGCTTGATAAGCCTTATCAACTTCACTTGCGAAATTCTCAGCTAAGATCTGGCTATCGGTAAATTCTTTAGTAACTATCCATTGCTTCTTTTTAATCAGATCCATATCAGGGTGAGCCTTATCAAATCCTCGAGGGGCGGTTTTGAGCTCATCGCCTTTAAGCTGTCCAAAATGATGTTTAAACTCTGGGTGGTTTACAATGCTCCGAACCTCCAAGGCATCTACTTCAAATTCTTTGCGAATTCTTTTGATGTCATTTTTCTCAGGTGCCCAAAATCCACAAACCAAAAACGAATTCCTTGGCTCAATATGAAGGTAATAGCCTCCTCTTAAATGAGGCTTAGCACGTTTAAAACTACAAGCAAAATAACGCTTATAAGGAGTTTTGTCATGGGAAAAACGCACATCTCTGTAAATTCTAAATACCTTTAAATCGGTTATTTCATCATGGGTTCGCAAGGTCAGCATCACTTGTTTAAAAAACCGCTTGATAAGATCCTGCTGGTGTTTATATTCTGCTTTATGACTCTCGAACCATTCCTTATTATTATTTTCTTTTAAGGATTCTAAAAAAAATAGTGTTGATTTTGAAATGCAAGCTACTTCCATTCGACGGATATATTTGTAAAAAATTTGACTGGTAAAGTTACAAAAACACGCATCAAATCAACGGATTTATCATAAATTTGAATAAATAAAAATGGAATGGGAAAAACTATAGCGCAGCAGATAATTCAACACAAGAAACACCCAAATCTTAAGTTCAGGTTAAAAGAGCGAGCGGAAGAGTTCACAGATTTACTTTTTTATACCTTGTTCGATGCAGAAACACCTGTTGAGGAAAATATGGTAAAACTGCAAAATATCTTTGAAGAATTGGTAGATTTAGCCTGTTGGAATGTAAGTAAAACATGTTCCAGTGTTTGGGATGATTATCTTGGTAGTCTACCACGGATATTGGAACTTTTGAATTTAGACGCAGAGACATTTCTTGAGGATGACCCCGCTGCGGTTTCAAAAGAAGAGGTATATCTTTGTTATCCTGGATTCTATGCCATTGCCATCTATCGCCTAGCTCATGAATTACACAAGACTGGATTTCCAATGGTTCCTAGACTCATGACAGAATACGCTCATAGACTAACAGGAGTAGATATCAACCCTGGTGCCACTATAGGCAAATCTTTTTTTATAGATCACGCCACAGGAATTGTTATTGGAGAAACTGCACATATCAAAGATTTTGTGCGAATTTATCAAGGTGTTACCCTAGGAGCGCTCCATGTGGCTAAGAATTTAAAAAATGTAAAAAGACATCCCACTATTGAAAATAATGTAACTATTTATGCCAATGCAACTATATTAGGAGGGAAAACCGTTATCGGTGAGAATAGTACCATTGGCGGGAACGTTTGGTTAACCAAATCTATAGCACCAAATTCCATCGTTACTCACACTCCAGATATTAAAATAAAGTCAGCAATCAATGAATAGTTATAGTATCTTAGATCAGATCGGAAACACTCCGATGGTCGTTTCAAAAAATCTCAATACAAATCCCAAAGTTAAACTGCTTTTTAAACTAGAAGGTAATAATCCTGGAGGCAGTGTAAAAGACAGGCCAGCATACTATATGATAAAAAGTGCCATGGATCGAGGTGAGATTAACAAGGAAACCAAAATAATCGAAGCTACCAGTGGAAATACCGGAATTGCATTAGCTATGATAGCCAGTCTATTGGAGTTAGATCTTGAGCTTGTTATGCCGGAGAACTCCACTAAGGAGCGTGTGCAAACTATGAGAGCATTCGGAGCTTTAGTTACATTAACTCCTGCAGATGTGGGAATCGAAGGTGCACGAGATTATGCAGAAAGTAAGGTCAGAGATCATGGCTATGTGATGTTGAATCAATTTGCAAACCCCGACAACTGGAAGGCACACTACATGACTACAGGCCCAGAGATATGGCGGGATACCGAGCAACAAGTAACCCATTTTGTATCTTCCATGGGTACTACGGGTACCATTATGGGGTGTTCTACCTATTTGAAGGAACAAAATAAAGCGGTTCAAATTGTTGGCGTACAGCCCACTGACAATTCCAAAATACCAGGCATTCGAAAATGGCCACAGGAATACTTGCCTAAGATTTTTGATAAAAATAAGGTCGATCAAGTGATCGAGGTTAGTGAGGATGAAGCAAGGTGTACCGCTCGGGATCTGGCTCGAAAAGAAGGGATATTTGGTGGGATGAGCAGTGGAGGTGCCGTCGCAGCGGCGCTAAAATTTATTAAAACTCTTGATAAAGGGGTCGTGGTAGTGATTATTTGTGATCGTGGTGATCGCTATTTATCTTCAGATTTGTATGAGTAAACCTAAACTTTAAGGCCTAGAACTTTATTTTAATCCGGAGCATTAGAAGCTGGTTTATAGTTGGCAGTTAGCCTATTTACTAGATAGATATCCTGATCTGGCAATTGGTTACTTTTACGAACTAAAGATAAAAATTAGGTATCGTAACAGTGGAAACCGAGATTATCATCACTTTAATTCTCATACTGATTAGTTTTACGATCAGTTTATTTGGATCAGTTGTCGGTTTTGGGGGCGGAATATTTATGGTACCAATTTTAATTACCATTTTTAGCTATCCCCTTACTACGGCTGTTGGATCTGTTATGATCTCATTACTACCCTCCTCTTTGATTTCTACCTTTTTAAATAGAAAGGACGGTTATGTCGATTTTAGAATGGGAGTCTTGTTGGAGATTCCAACAATACTTGGGGTGTTTTTAGGGGTATTACTACTTTCTTATATTTCTGCCAAACATTTAGAAATTATCTTCGCCATACTGGTACTTTTGCTTGGTTTTTCGTTTTTTATAAAACAACGTAGTAATACCAAAAGGGGTCAAGGATTTTTTTATTCCTTAAACACCTTAAAGCCTCGTTACATCATAAGGAATCATCTCAACCACGTAGCCTACAGATTTAGTGTTTGGATGGTATTAATTTTTGGTTTAATGGCTGGAACCCTCGCAGGGTTATTTGGAATCGGAGGCGGATTCTTAAAGACTCCTATTATGCTAAAGGTTTTTCGCATGCCAGCTAAAATTGCCACGGGTACTGCCCTGTTTATGATAGTTATAACAAGTACAACAGGAAGTATTACCCACTATGCCCTGGATCATATTCACATGGAATCAGCCTGGCCAATCATGTTCGGTTTTTCCGCCGGTGCCTTAGGTGGTCAACGACTTAACCTACACATCAATAATAATACTCTTGAAAAATTAATTGGAATGGGGCTGGTTTTAGCAGGATTGGTTATGATGTCCAATTTCATTATTAAAACCTAAATATCAATATCTTAACTAAATCCATCGTTTGGCTTTAAAGAAGATTAATAATAGGATCAAGATTAAAAACATTACACCCGAGACAATGTAAAACCCATACGGAGATTGGAGGCCTGGAATTTGATGAAAGTTCATACCATAAATCCCGGTAATAAAGGTTAAGGGTATAAATATACTAGTCATAATGGTAAGTACTTTCATGATCTCATTCATTTTGATCGTCACCGTACTCATATACATTTCCATTAAACTCATACTCATCTCACGAATCACCTCAAGGGTTTCATGAATTTGAACACTATGATCATGAACATCACCTAAAAACAACTTCGTATCATCTCCTATGAGCTTGTGTTCTGTGTTAACCAATCGAGCGCTAATCTCACGCACTGGTAGAATATTTTTTCTCAGATCGATGATTTCCTTTCTAAGATTTTGGATTTCATTCACCAATCTTGGGGAAGGATGGCTGTATAGTTGTTCTTCTAAATATTCAATACGATCCGTAATTTCATCTAAAACAACAAAGTATTGATCTATAATAGCATCAATTAAAGCAAAGTACAAATAATCACATTCCCTATAACGAATTCTACCATGCTTACTTAAAATACGCCGTCTCAACCCATCAAAAACGGGGTTCTCAACCTCTTGAAATAACAACACAGCATTTCTACATAAAATAATTGCCACATGCTCTGTAATTACCTTATTGGAATCATTTAAGGCGATTGACTTTAAAACGCAAAAGATATAATCTTCGTACTCATCCACCTTAGGGCGCTGATTGGTATTGACCAAGTCCTCAAGCACCAGTGGATTTATTTGAAAGTACATCCCGAGCTTTTCAATTTCCTTTTCTTTATTCAACCCTTGAATATCGATTAAAGAAACCGTATCGGAATCTCGGTACTGAAACACCTTTTCTATGGATGTAAAAAACTGTATATCAGCGTAATTATCTTTGTAATCGGTAACACTAATATGTTGAGAATCATCCGCTCGATTCCCCATATACTTAATCGTACCAGGTGCATTCCCAAGTGTGTGTTTTGCTCGCCTATGTTTGGAAGGTGCTTTCAAGAGCTTTAGCTGTGTATTTTTTCTCGCATCGGTGCGAAATCCATCTAAATATAAAAAATTCTTAGTGTCTGTCCTTTAAAACAGCTATAATATCTTTTAAGCTATATCCTTTGGCTTGAAGTAAAATTAAATAATGAAACAATAAATCAGCACTTTCATTTAAAAATAAGTCATCATTAGAATCCATGGCTTCAATAACGGTCTCTACTGCCTCTTCTCCTACTTTTTGAGCAATTTTATTAATGCCGCTTCGAAACAAGGAAGCTACGTAACTTTGCTCGTTCTCCTTATTATTTGACCTATTTCTTATAATGTCTTCTAATTCGCTCAGGAACCCAAGTTTTAATTCGTTTACCTCACCCCAACAATTATCAGTTCCCTTGTGACAAACTGGTCCTACAGGGTCTACATAAACCAATAAAGTATCCCTATCACAATCAAGTTTGATATGAACTAGGTTTAAAAAATTACCACTTTCCTCCCCTTTGGTCCACAACCTTTTTTTACTACGGCTGTAAAAAGTAACTTTTTTTGTATCGAGCGTGTTCTGATAAGCCTCTTGGTTCATATAACCAAGCATAAGTACATTTTTAGTGTTGTAATCTTGTATAATGGCAGGTACGAGTCCATCATCATTTTTATTAAAATCTATATTTTCCATGTTCTTTCTCATAAATTTTTATAAACGCACAGGAATCCCTTGTGATTGTAGTAGTTCTTTTAACGCGATAATTTCTATTTCTTTAAAGTGGAATACACTAGCAGCTAGTGCTGCATCTGCTTTTCCTTTAATAAATGCATCCACAAAATGCTCTGCTTTACCAGCGCCTCCTGAGGCAATCACAGCGATATTTAATTCCTCTGAAAGCCTTGCCAAGGCCTGATTGGCAAATCCATCCTTGGTACCATCGTGATCCATCGATGTAAAAAGAATTTCACCTGCGCCGCGTTTTTCAACCTCCTTTGCCCATTGAAACAAATCAAGCGTTGTAGGTTCTTTTCCACCTACTAAATGAACCCTCCACTGTCCATCAATTTGCTTAGCATCTATGGCTACTACAACGCATTGACTCCCAAACTTTGCGGAGAGTTGATTGATTAATTCAGGGTTCTTAACCGCGGAGGAATTTACAGACACCTTATCTGCTCCACATTTTAAAAGGGTGTCTACATCTTCAACTGAGGATATACCCCCGCCAACGGTGAACGGAATGTTGACATTTTGCGCCACCCCCATCACTAGGTCAGTTAAAGTTTTACGTCTTTCTTCTGTTGCTGATATGTCTAAAAAAACAAGTTCATCTGCACCACTCTCTGCATACAACTTCGCTAAGGCTATAGGATCCCCTGCATCTCGTAAGCCTACGAAATTAACGCCCTTTACCGTCCTGCCGTTTTTAATATCTAAACAAGGTATTATTCTTTTGGTCAACATCTCTTTATGATATAATTTTCAAGTTGTTTTAAACTAATTTTATTCTCGTAAATAGCCTTTCCAATTATGGTTCCTTCACAACCCAAGGCTGCAAGTTTGGGAAGCTCATCAAATGAGGAAATCCCACCAGAGGCTATTAATTTAATCTCTTTAAATTGATCGAGGATCTTTTTATACAAATCGAAAGAAGGCCCTTGTAACATACCATCTTTACTGATATCGGTACAAATGACATATTTTATCCCCTTACTGAGATAGGCAGAAATAAAAGGAAGGAGTGCTTCTTTGGAGGCTTCCTGCCATCCAGATATTGCAATTTTATCATGATCCGTATCTGCCCCTAAAATAATTTTTTGACTTCCGTATCGCTGGATCCACTGTTGAAACACTTCAGGATTCTTGACAGCGATACTACCACCAGTGATCTGACTAGCTCCATTTTCAAAGGCGATTTTTAGATCCTGATCTGTTTTTAATCCCCCGCCAAAATCAATTTTTAGATTCGTTTTAGTAGCAATGGTCTCTAATATTTTATAATTTACAATATGACTACTTTTAGCGCCATCAAGATCCACCAAGTGTAAATACTCAATCCCATGCCCTTCGAAAGATTTTGCTACTTCTAATGGATTTTCATTATACACTTTTTTGGTGTTGTAATCCCCCTTCGATAGGCGAACGCATTTTCCTTCTATAATATCAATTGCCGGTATAATTCTCATAAATTAAATAATTTCTTTTTCTTAGAGTTTGTATTTTTTAATTACTGCATCTGCGATTCAACCTTTATTGCTTCCAATTATGGCAGCTGAAGAAAATTATGTAAAATCTGCTGTCCCATCACACTACTCTTCTCAGGATGAAACTGAACCCCATAAAAGTTATCACGATTCAATGCAGTGGAATACCTAACATCATACGTAGTGCATGCAATGGTATCTTTGCAAACTGGGGCGTAGTAACTATGTACTAAATACATATTCTCCCCTTCTTGGATATCTTTCCATAAACTTCCACGTAGATTCGTGATTTGATTCCACCCAATTTGGGGTACTTTAACCCTTTCACTGAACCTTACCACATCGACATCAAATATGGACAAACCACGCGTATTTCCTTCCTCTGAGCTATTACACATGAGTTGCATTCCCAAACAGATTCCTAAAACAGGTTGTTTTAAATTGGGAATAAGTTTATCTAGTCCTGTATCACGTAGTTTGTCCATCGCACTACTGGCCTCTCCCACACCTGGAAATATTACCCGATCCGCTTGGATGATCTGATCAACATTATTAGTTAAAATGGCCTGAGCTCCCATGCGCTCTAACGCAAATTTTACGCTTTGGATATTTCCTGCGCCATAGTCTATAATACTTACCTTCATTTTTTGCTTTACTTATTGCAATCGGAATAATAGGTAAAATACGCCATAAACTGACTAAAATCACTAAGAGGATATATTCTATTTATAATCATATATTACTAAATTCCAGTATTTTAAATTCCCTTAATTAAATCATTCCTTTAGTAGAGGGCAATAACATCTTTTCAACATCTCTTTTTACTGCAGCCTTAATTGATTTAGCCAGTGCTTTGAAAATAGCCTCTATCTTATGGTGTTCATTATCCCCTTCTGCCTTAATATTTAAGTTGGCTCGAGCACCATCAGAAAAGGATTTGAAAAAGTGATAAAACATCTCGGTAGGCATCTTACCAATCATTTCGCGTTTAAACTCAGCCTCCCAGACCAACCAATTTCTTCCTCCAAAATCGATTGCAACTTGTGCCAGAGAATCATCCATAGGTAAACAAAATCCGTATCGTTCCATTCCGAGTTTATCCCCTAATGCTTTTTGAAATACCTCTCCTAAAGCAATGGCAGTATCTTCAATAGTATGATGCTCATCAACTTCAAGATCACCATCTACCTTAATGGTAAGGTCCAATTGTCCATGGCGTGCAATTTGATCAAGCATATGATCAAAAAACGCAATGCCCGTCTGGATATCGCTCTTACCTGTCCCGTCTAGATTTACTTTTATGTAGATATCCGTTTCATGGGTCTTACGACTGATCTCAGCCACTCGACTATTTAATTTCAAGAATTGGTATATTTGTTTCCAATCATTGGTTTCCAATGCGATATAATCGTTCAATTCCGATCTTTTAACCGATATTTCATCTGCTCCTAAATAGCGCTGATCATTGATAAACACCCCTTTAGATCCTAGGTTTTTAGCCAGTTCAATATCCGTTAAACGATCTCCAATTACAAAGGAGTTCTCCAGATCATACACCGGGGAGAAATATTGAGTTAAAAGTCCTGTATTTGGCTTACGGGTTGGGGCATTGTCCTTAGCAAAAGTTTTATCGATGACCACTTTTTCAAAAACAACTCCTTCATTTGCGAAGGTTTTGATGATAAATTGTTGGACAGGCCAGAAATCAGCTTCTAAAAATCCGGGTCCCCCTAGGCCATCTTGATTGGTAACCATCACTAGCTCATAGTCCAATTCTGCCGCAATCTTAGCCATATAAGGTAATGCCTTTGGGTAAAATTCTAATTTATCAAAAGAATCAATTTGCTCATCTTCTGGTTCCTTAATCAGGGTTCCATCCCTATCTATAAAAAGTACTTTCTTCTTCATTAAATTGTTTTTAAAACTTCGATCAACTTTATATTTTCAGCTTGAGTACCAATGGTAATTCTTAGCGTATTTTCACACAATGGTTGGCTGCTTCTATCGCGAACAACGATTCCTTTTTGGATTAATCGCTTGTAGCGTTCTGAGGCATTATCTACTTTTATTAATAAAAAATTCGCCTCACTGGGATAGATCTTCGTAATCCAACTTAGTTCACTTAAAGCTTTAATTAACTTACTCTTCCATTCTGTAATTGAGAGTATTTCACTTCTAATAAGGGATTGGTTTTCTAGTCGTTCTAAGGCTTTTAATTGCGTGAGTTCATTCACATTATAAGGCGGCTTAACTTTGTTAATGATTTGAATTATATCCTTGCTTGCGTAACAAATTCCCAATCGAATTCCTGCCATTCCATAGGCCTTGGAAAGGGTTTGTGTAACGATTAAATTTGGAAATTCTTCCAACCGATTTACCCAACTTGAATGGGAAGAAAAATCAATATAAGCCTCATCAATAACCACTATCCCATCAAAAGATTTTAGTACTCTCTCAATAGCTTGGTTATTAAAGGTGTTGCCTGTTGGATTATTTGGGTTGCATATAAAAAGAAGTTTCGTATTGGAATCAATACGATCTAAAATAGCCGGAGTATTGAGTTCAAAATCTTCATTAAGGAGCACTTCTCTATTCTCAACATCGTTAATCTCAGCAAGCACCTTATACATTCCGTAAGTTGGAGGTAAAGTAATAATATTATCTACTTTGGGCTCACAAAAAACCCGGAATATAAAATCCAATACCTCATCGCTACCATTTCCTAGTACTATTTGAGAATCTAAAACTCCTTTCTCCTTAGCCAACACCTCTTTAAGGGTTCTTTGTTGCGGATCAGGATACCGGTTCACCCCATTCTCAAAAGGGTTCTCATTAGCATCCAAAAAAATCATAGGATTTTTAAATCCTGTAAATTCATCTCTTGCAGATGAATAAGGGGTTAATTTTAGTACATTTTTTCGTACCAATTGCTCTAAATTAAATGTTGTTGTCATGGATATTGAATTGATCACCTTTATCTATGGGTTAATTTAAATCCTTTAGTCGGATACTCACCGCGTTTTTATGTGCCAAGAGCCCTTCTGCCTCAGCCATTAGCTCAATGGCATTACCTATGTTCTTAATTCCTTGTTCGGAAATCTTTTGAAATGTGATGCTTTTTAAAAAGCTATCTAAATTCACACCACTATACTGCTTTGCATACCCGTTGGTAGGTAAGGTATGGTTGGTTCCTGATGCGTAATCTCCAGCAGACTCCGGGGTGTATTTTCCAATAAATACCGAACCCGCATTTCGAACCGCTTCAGTATAAAACTGCTCATTTGAGCTTGCGATGATGAAATGTTCTGGACCATAGGCATTAATAAATTCCATTGCTAGTTCATGCGTGTCAAAGTAAATGAATCGAGAGTTTTCAATGGCCTTTCTAGCGATGTCCTTGCGGGGTAGATCTTCTAACTGTATTTCGATTGCCTGCTGTACCATATCGATCATTTCTGTATCTGTACTCACTAGGATGACTTGACTATCCACACCGTGTTCTGCTTGAGAGAGTAAGTCAGAGGCAATGTACTGAGGGTTTGAACTATGGTCTGCCACCACTAGAAGTTCTGAAGGTCCAGCTGGCATATCAATGGCTACATTATAACGTGTGGCGTATTGTTTGGCGACCGTGACAAACTGATTACCTGGTCCAAATATTTTGTACACAGAAGGAACCGTTTGGGTTCCAAAGGTCATCGCTGCAATCGCTTGAATTCCTCCTACTTTATAAATCTTTTTCACCCCACATAAGGCAGCTGTGTATAATATTACTGGATCAATAGCTCCTTGCTTATTTGGTGGAGTACAAATAATCACTTCTTTACACCCGGCCAATTGGGCTGGGATTGCGAGCATTAATATGGTCGAAAATAACGGTGCGGTTCCACCGGGAATATACAATCCAACCTTTTCAATGGGGCGTTTTTCTTGCCAACAATTTACCCCTGGTGTGGTTTGGACCGCTACGCGCTGTGTCTTTTGAGCCTGGTGGAAGGCAAGAATGTTATTTTTGGCTACCTCAATTGCCTTTTTTAAAGGTTCCTCTACCGCTTGGTTGGCTCTTTCGATCTCCAATTCGCTTACTGGGATTGTCTGTAGTTGAACCCCATCAAATAAACTCGTGTACTTATTCAATGCTACATCACCTTTAGTGCGAACCTCATTGAACACCTCGGTCACCGTACTTTCAATATCATCAATTTGTACGGTCGGTCTTTTGAGTATTATATCCCAACTACCTATCTCTGGGTTAGTTATTTTTTGCATTTTTTAGATTGTTTTTTTATTTAGACTACCAATTTTTCAATTGGACACACTAGAATTCCTTCGGCCCCTATTGCTCTAAGCTCATCGATGACTTCCCAGAAGCGGTCTTTATGAATAACGGTATGTATGGAACTCCATCCTTCTTGAGCCAAAGGCAAAACTGTAGGACTTCGCATGCCAGGTAAAAGTGCTATGATATCATCAATCTTGTCATTGGGGGCGTTCAACAGCACATACTTTGATTCTCTAGCATTTAAAACAGACTGAATTCTAAATTTTAGTTTCTCTACCAAGGCATTAATTTCCTTAGGGATTTCTGGTGAGGCCACTAAGACAGCTTCACTTCTCATAAGAGTTGTCACCTCCTTAAGATTATTCTTAAACAACGTACTACCACTGGAAACGATATCCACAATCGCATCGGCTAGTCCAATATTAGGTGCAATTTCAACAGAACCATTAATAATATGCAAGTCAGCTTCTATATTTTCTCGTTGGAGAAACTCCTTGACCGTATTTGGATAAGAAGTGGCGATTCTTTTACCCTCTAGGTCTTTTATCGAATCAAAAGTCTGTCCCTTCGGAATGGCTAAAGATACTTTGCATTTTGAAAATCCTAGTTTTTCTATCACCTGTAAATCAGCCCCTTTTTCAAACAACAAATTCTCCCCGACAATAGCTAAATCCACCACCCCATCTCTAAGGTATTGCGGGATGTCCCCATTTCTTAAATACAACACTTCCAAAGGGAAATTTCTAGCCAATGCTTTTAATTGATCCCTACCATTATCGATAGATATCCCACAGTCCTTGAGAATTTTTAAAGAATCTTCATTGAGTCTACCTGATTTCTGAATTGCTATTTTAATTCTTCTTTCTTCCATAGTGTATAAAACCTTTGAAAATTAATATTGGTTTTTACATAAAAAAACCCGCTTGATCTGACTCAAACGGGTTCCTATATGATGAATAATATACATAACATCTTTACCTCGCCTGAGTGCCAGTGTAAAAATGATGATGATGTACATTATAAAATTTCATGTCGTTTCAATTAACACTACAAATTTAACTCAATAAAAAACTGGAATCCAAATATTATTTAGTGTTTTTTTCTAAATAAAATAAATATATCGAATTTACGGCATTACGTTATATTTTGTAACTAAAAACATTCTTTATCATGCCCTTGTCTATTTGACTCTAATCTATTTTTCTCCTTGCTGCAATAATCATCTAACTTCTGCACCTTGAACCTCACCTAATAGCAAGGGTTTCAATGCCTGATCACCATCGCTCTTTATCGATGGACGTTCAGGAAGACGGCCTGCAATATCCTCAGCTAAAGGGATTATTTCCTAGAGCTGGTAGCATACCCTAAAAGAATGTGAATTATTTAACCCATAACACCCACTTATCGTCAAAATAAGAGTTGTTTACATTATTTCGTTGAAGGTTTTTAATAGTGATATACCGATCTGCTTTGTATAAATACACATAGTAATAATCGTTCTCAGGGTTTATAAAGAATTTTGGTTCAAAACCTCTGTTCTTAAGATCAGTCATAAAATCTTCAAAATAATGTTCTACTGAAAATACATTAAGCACCAAATAAAAGCCTTTATCTATACCATGTGAAACCGTTAAAGTTTTATAGCTACTCTCTGTTCCAAAAATCTCTGCGGTCACTGCAGTGCTGTCAATCTTCCTAGGAGAATATCCTGCAGCTATAGCATCGCTCTTCTCCAAAAACTCTTGGTAAGCGGCTTCAATTTCAGCCATCTCCTCTGCGCTGATTTCCTGAGTATCAGAATCTTTTACCACCTGTGTTACTTGGCCAGCACCATCATCTTTAACCTGCATTGGTGATCTCATTTGGTCTGTATGATCGCTTTGTTCCTCCTTGGCCTCTAATAGAGTTGTTTTGTCTAAAGCATTTTCCTGTGTTTCATCCTCAGGCTCTTGAAGCATGCTTTGCCCCGCCGCTTTTGTGTCATCATTATTTTTATCTTTCGTTACACCAATAAGGGAATAAGAATCCGTTTGATCTTCCTTCGCATCTGAATTACCCACGTTCTGATCGGATTCTTCAGCAGACGGCACCTCTTGATCACTAGCGGCATATACCGCGTATTTATTTGTTTGATCCTCCTGGGGTTGCGCATCTATCAATAGGCTTTGATCCTCGGCTGTTTTCGCGCTATCACTTGGCACTTCCAATCTGCTACGGCTAATATCATCAGCACTCACAAAATTAGCCTGGTCAACATTTTTCGAGACAATAGCTCGTGCGTCAGTATCTATAATATTCTTACGTCTTTCACGAGGCCCTAATTCAATAGTAGCAATCGCCTCATAGGTACTTCCGAAAGCTTTATTAGTTTTTGAGGTGCCGTTTTCATAAACGATACCAATACTTATGCCCTCGCCTACCTTAACACCAATACCTCCCGATATCCCAAAAGCATTATTATATCCCACCTGCATCCATCCAGTATATGGCAGATCTATCATGGTGTTGAGTCCGTACTGAAAATCTTCATTTGGCAAGGACTTCCCATAGGCCACAGTACGCCAAGTTGCATCTAAGAACATTCCATTGGCGTATTCCAATTCCTTGGTATAACCTAACTGCCCAGAAAAGATTTTCTTAGAAAAATCAGTCAGGGTATTGGAATCATTAAAGTTGTAATCAAAAAGGTTTTCTGCATAAACTCCAACATCAAAATTTTTTATAGAGACATTTAATCCTGGCATAAAAACCAACAAGAAATCATCTTTATTATCTAAAACAGCAGGATCTGGATCAGCCGAATTTGCGGTGTTCTTATCAAGTCCTCGTCTAAATAAAGTAGTATTTACCCCAAAGGCCAAAGAAACCTCTTGCGCAATCTGTACGTTGTAGGCGTAATTCACCAGAAGACCAGAATCCACCAATAAGCCAAGGCTTTGTTGATACAACCCCAAACCAGCACCAGAGTTCTCACCGACCTTTCCTGCATAACTCAACATATAGGTTTGTGGTGAATTATCCACCCCTGTCCATTGAATTCTGCTCCAAAAACTTACCGATCTGTGTTGATTTCGAACTGCACTATAGGTGGGATTGACAAGGAATTTATTGTATTGGGTTAAGTTATGTTGTCGCCAATCAACAATAGTGCTTTTGTTTTCGACTTGCGAAATAGCCGTACAGCAAACCAATAGCATGGCTACATTTAGTAGGTATCTTTTCATAAGTTGAACTCATTTGGGTTTAAGTTCTAAATACGCAAAAGCATTCTTAATTACTCAGCGTATTTTAATACATAGCACTGCATCCACCCTATGACAACTACGAGTGAACCAGTAATCATTGCCGCTAATATAGTCAATTTAATTTACTAAAGTAATGGAACCTTTTTTGATATTCTTGCCATTTTTGTTAATAAAGTAATAGTACACTGGTGTTTGAGAGGCAAATTGCGAAGTAGAACTTGGCCAGCTATTATCGTAAGATGTTGTTTTTAAAACTGTTGTACCATATGCATCGCAGATTACTACCTCAGTCTCTGGATCGTTGATAAATTTTTGTGGCAAGGTCCATTTATCATTCACTGTATCGTTATTTGGACTAACAACATTGGGAATATTCTCAACCATATTGGCATCAACAGTTAGCGTTTTCTCCACTGTACAGGATCCCGATGTGGCTATTAGGGTGTAAATTCCAGTTTGTGTGATATTCAAGGTGGACACCTCACTTAAAACTGTTCCTTTCTCCGAAAGCCACTTATAAGAGCTACCACCTGTAGCATTTGCCTGAATGATTCCATCAGGACCAATAGTGGCAGTCTCACCTGGATAAATGGCAATCATATCTTCGGTATCTCTTTTTAAAGAAACTAAAGTAGTTGTTAAACTACACCCAGCGTACTGTACCGCTACCTTGTAATCTCCTTGTTTTGTAACTGATAATCGATTAACATCTGTACTAGCAATTAATTTCCCATTATTATACCAATGATACACGGCTCCTTTAAGATCCTTATCTACACTCAGGACTCCTTTTGAGGAATCACATGAAAATTCCTTTTCCACAATCAACGACATGGAAGGTAGTCCCATAATCAATTCAAGAGTGTTGGACTTATAAACGTCTCCCTTGTAATCCAGCTCTAGGGTATAAACCCCGCTATCAGTGTAATCAATATTTAGTTTATCTCCATTAGAAACAAGTGCCTGTTCTTTTATCCAATTGAATTGAAAATTAGGATAAAAGTCTTTAGCTACAGTGATAATGTCTCCATTACTCAGCACCCCTTTAACAGACTTTATATACAAACTTGTCTCTGTAGTCATACAAGGCTGATAGCCTTTTGATGCAGCTATTTGAACATTATAAGAAATAGGCTCATATATTTTAAAGGTCTGGGATTTGGCTGTACCTCCACAATTATCGATCCCACTAACCAGCGCGTAGTAATCTCCCTGCTCCGCGACTTTTAATGTATTACTATTATACCCATCTTTTAATAACTGACCGTCTTTATACCATGTTATTTCACCAACATTCACATCTGTTTTTATGGATAATGTAGCAAAAAAATCTCCTATAATTACTGCATTAAGTGGGGAGGTTACCTCCACTACAGCTCCTCTATTTTGCTTAAAGCTATAATCATTTGAAACCGCAGTACAACCTCCCTGATTGGTCACTACTACGTGGTATGAACCAATATTTTGATCGCTGTAATCCAATTCTAGGGATGGAAAATACCCAGTTAAGCCATCTATTTCAACATCATCTTTATACCAAGTATAGTTGTAGGACTCATGATCAACCGAAGCTGTTAAGGTTACCTTAGTAGCGCTGCAGTCTTGTGCATCTTTTTCAGAGGTAATGGCTACTGTAAAATCCCCAGCCTTTTTAGCTATTACCAGGTTTGAATAATTACTTCCTGTACAATTACCATAATACGGTTCCACATAATATTCTCCTTCCTCTGAAATTGCAAGTGTATTTTCTTTGGTTACTTTATAAACCGCCCCATTTTTATACCAAACATATTCCTTCGCTATATCGATATTTAAGGCAATTGTAGTTGCCCCAGAACCACAAAGATTCACATCGCTATAATTGTTAAGAATTAACTCTTGATGGTTAATTACATAAGCATCAAACATTGCAGAGCTTTTACTCACTAACTGTGGATTGGTGCTTCTAACTCTTATCTTATACCCCTCGCCTGCTACTGAATTTGGCAAAGAAAAGGTACTATGAAACTCAAATGAAAAATTTTGATCCTTGATCTCACTAAGTACGATTGGATTGTTGAACGAACCAAACTGATTCGATAGCTCTACATAAAATATATTATCCGCCTTAAATGGTTTCTCATCATATGAAAAGGTAGCTTGAAAACTATTATACCCATCAGATACGCAGGCATATTCAAAACCAAGTTCTGGGGCATTCAATTTCTGACAAAAGCTATTTGAAACGACAAACAGAAACAAAACAATTAAAAGTGTAGATATGGTTTTCATAAGTAGTTAATTTAAAAATGGGACTTCTTAAAAAATGATACTCCTATCAACAAAACCAATAAACATCAATGATTTTGCTTATAACAAATATATAAACAAAAAAATAATAATCGATTAAAAACCGATATTTTCGATGAAATGCACGGTTAGAAAATAAAATCAAATCACATATAACAATTAAGTAATATGAAAATAATAATGCGAAAGGGTAGTAATTTCCTTTAAGGCGATGGACTTTTCCTTAAGTGAAGTTAAAAAGTTTGGAAAATACGACTACTTATAAAGCGGTAAGTACTAGCATGGATATTTCCTGCCTCATCTCTGAGGCCTGCTACTTGAGGCTAAAAATTATTGAAATTAAAACGTACAATCGACCTTCTCCACACGCAGGTTCTCTAATTCGATTGTAGATAATAACGCTAAATTATTCTGCTTAAATAAACTATCAAGATCAAACAGTGAAACCGTATTGTCTTTAGGCTTGAAATTGTTATAATCCACAAAGGTAATCCCTCCAATTTCTCTTTTGTTGTACGCCTCTCTAAAGCGCATCCCTCCACCATTGACATGAAACTTATATGCTAGATAATCCATCTGGTAATTCTCTTTTTCGATCCAGTATACAAAGATGTCTTCGTAATCCTCCCCTCCTCCTTGTTCATTAAACCATACTTTGATCTTATAATAGGGTTTGTTTTTTATCATCACTTCTCCTAAAAGTTCTTTATTTACTGCCTCACTGATTAAACCATAAGGAAGGTAAGCAAAGTAATGTACAGAGTTAACGCTGTTGGCATAAGAGGCCATGGTTGTATCGGCTAGTACGACTTGTTGCCCATCGACAATTCTTTTAAAACCATTGTTGGAAAGTATATCTACCACATAAATGGAATCATCTGTAATACGTTTTAAATAGAACAAGCCATCCTCTCGGCAAGAAATATAGGTTTTACCTCTAAATTCAAAACTGATTTTCCTATGATTGTATTGTGAACCTCCAGCCCTATCAATAGCCCTGTCTATAATCTGGTCCGCCGTTGGATGTGAAGTACAACTGATTATTAAGACCACTAAAGACAGTAGAAGCAAATATGTTCTGATCATGGTTGATTTAATTTGAATATTCAAATATATCACATTTAACAACAGTGACCATATTTCAATTTAATTCATCCAACTTGCTTTAAAGAATCGTAAAACTTTTTTTACATTTGCCCTGGATGAATCAGCACATTAACATAAAGAACAAAAGAGCTCGCTTTGAATACGAAATTCTTGATACCTACATCGCAGGAATCGTATTATCTGGCACTGAAATAAAATCTATCCGTCTCGGGCGCGCTTCAATTACAGAGAGTTTCTGTGAATTTAATGACAAGGGTGAACTATTTGTAATTAATATGACCGTAGAGGAGTACTCTCATGCTACTCATTTCAATCATCGTCCTAAAAGTGAACGCAAATTACTGCTCAACAAACGTGAGCTTAAAAAATGGCATAAAGAAGTAAAAGTCTCTGGACTTACCATTGTTCCTCTACGACTTTTTGTCAATGACCGTGGGTTGGCTAAAATGGAAATAGCACTAGCCAAGGGTAAAAAGTTATACGATAAAAGAGAAACGATTAAGGATCGCGATAACAAGCGTCACCTGGATCGTATTAAAAAGTCTTTTAATAACTAATAGGTATGAAATCCATCTTATGGTTCCTAGCCTAGGATATCTAATTTGGCAAAACGCAACAACAACTTCTTTATCCCTCCTTTTGCAAACCTTATTTCAGCTTTCTTATCGTTTCCAACTCCTTCGAGCTTTAATACCTCACCTTTACCGAAACGCGTATGCTCCACCAAGGTCCCAACCGTCATCTCTGAATCAAATAAATTGGATGATGAGGATGGTTGTCCTAGATCTGGTTTTAGTTTTCTAAGTTTTCGGAGCTTCTCTTCAGAGGGCTTGTGATGCGATGGTGGTGTTGAAGCAACTGGTTTTTTAAGACGTAATTTACTCTTATCCACCTCCCCAAAAATATCAGTATCCATTAAAGGCTTATAACGATAACTACTATCCAATGGTGGGGTTAGGTATTCCAAATACTTATCATCAATTTCTTCTATAAAACGACTTGGCTCAGCATCAATTAGTTTACCCCATCGATACCTGTTTTGTGCGTAGGTCAGATAGGCTTGTTTTTCTGCGCGAGTTAAGGCCACATAAAACAATCTTCGTTCCTCTTCTAATTCACTTCTTGTATTCATACTCATGGCCGAGGGAAACAAATCTTCTTCTAAACCAACGATGAACACATATGGGAACTCTAATCCCTTGGCCAAATGTATCGTCATTAGTGCCACGCGATCGTCATCACCCGTATCTTTATCTAGATCAGTTACTAAGGCGACATCTTCCATGAATTCTGCAATTGAACCTGTAGCATCTGCGAGTTCTTTTTGACCCTCGACAAAATCCTGTATACCATTGAGCAGTTCCTCCACATTTTCCATACGGGTAATACCCTCTGGCGTACCATCTTTTTTAAACAATTGAAATAACCCCGTGTTCTTTACCACCTGAGCCGTTAATTCGAAGGCATCCAACGATTGTGAAGTCACTTGAAAGCTTTTTATCATGGTGATAAAATCATCCAATCGCTTTTTAGTTCCTGAATGGAGTTTTAAATCAATTTTATCGAGGTTTTCCATGACCTCAAAAATGGAACGTTTATAATGATTTGCAGCTACAGTAAGCTTCTCAACAGTGGTCTGACCAATGCCCCTTGAAGGGAAATTAATCACTCTTATGAGCGCCTCTTCGTCCTTTGGATTGAGTATCAGCCTTAAATAAGCTAGCACATCCTTTATTTCTTTGCGCTGATAAAAGGATAAGCCCCCGTAAATCCTATAGGGAATATCTTTACGTCTGAGTGCGTCCTCAATGGCTCTTGACTGTGAGTTAGTTCTATACAACACCGCAAACTCTCCTTCGTGAATTTGTTGTTGCATTTTGGTCTCAAAAATAGTGGAGGCCACAAAACGTCCCTCTTCAGCATCCGTTGGTGAGCGGTGTACTTTAATTAAATTACCATCATCATTGTCGGTCCACACCACTTTATCTAGACGGCTTTTATTTTTTTCAATTACGGAGTTGGCTGCTTGAACAATATTACGGGTAGACCTATAGTTTTGTTCCAGTCGATACATCGCCACATCATCGTAGTCCTTCTGGAAATTGAGAATATTATTTATATTTGCTCCCCTAAAGGCGTAGATGCTCTGGGCGTCGTCTCCTACCACGCAAATATTTTGATATCTATCCGATAATGCTTTAACAATCAAGTATTGGGAATGGTTGGTATCCTGGTACTCATCCACCAAAATGTATTTGAAGCGTTCTTGATACTTCATTAGAACTTCTGGAAAGCGATTTAATAACTCATTGGTTTTTAGCAATAAATCATCAAAATCCATGGCTCCAGCTTTGAAACAGCGTTCGCAGTATTCATTATAGATTTCTCCTAACCGCGGCTTCTTAGCCATCGCATCGGCTTCCATAAGTTCTGGATTGTTAAAGTACGCTTTAACGGTAATTAAACTGTTCTTATAAGAGGAAATTCTACTTTGAACTTGCTTATATTTATAGACGTCTTTATCCAACCCCATTTCTTTAATAATGGCATTAATTAGACGTTGTGAATCTTGCGTATCGTATATGCTAAAATTACTAGGATATCCTAGCTTATCCGCCTCGAAACGCAAAATTTTAGCAAAGACGGAGTGAAAAGTCCCCATCCATAGATTCTTAGCCTCACTATTTCCTACGATACTTGCGATTCTAGATTTCATCTCGCGTGCCGCCTTATTTGTAAAAGTCAACGCTAGAATATTAAAAGGATCCACTCCTTTATGCATCAGATAAGCAATCCTATAGGTCAACACTCGTGTCTTTCCCGAACCAGCCCCTGCGATTACCATCAATGCTCCATCCTTATGCAATACTGGCGCTCGTTGCGCATCGTTCAATTCTGCTAAATAATTTTCCAATCGATCTGTGAGTTTTAGTGTTTGACCCTAGTGCTTAAAAGGCATTTCAAAAATACAGCTAACTTTTGAATTTGTCAATTTTTCATCAACCCCTTCTTTAATTATAATGAGTACTTATGAAGGATCTTTCATTCATTTTGGATTTTTCATCTAGCATAAGGCATTACACTACAGGTAGTTATTTCTTTTAAAATAATTGCCAGCTTTAATTGGAATACCAACAAATTAATTACTAATTTTATCCCGTAATTAATTCACTTTTTATGCTGTTTGATACTCGTTATACAAAACTCAAATTAAGGCAAAGACACCGAATTTTTTCTTCCTCCCAAAAATATATATCGGTTTAATTTCTATTTGAAAGGAAAACAATTAAATTCGAAAAAAAAGCGTTCAGCTGCATAGTAACCAAGGTTTAAAAACATTCAAATAGCATAGTTATTAAAGTAAATTTACATTGGTCATCTAACAAAAACAAGTTAACTATAGTTTGATAAATATGGAATCAATTTTAGAATTCTTAGGTACAATTCCATGGTGGGCATGGATACTCATCGTCCTTGCTCTAATAGCCATTCGTGATATTTTCTTCAACAAGACGCATACCATTATGCACAACTTCCCTGTAGTGGGACACCTAAGGTATATGCTAGAGAGTATCGGTCCTGAATTACGTCAGTATATTGTAGCCAACAATAGAGAAGAACTCCCCTTTAATCGTATCGAAAGAGGATGGATATACGCCTCTGCCAAAAATCAAAACAACTACGAAGGTTTTGGAACCGATAGAGATATTCATCAGGCGCATTACGTCTTTATTAATAATGCCATGATTCCATATCGTATAAAAGATGATCACCCCAATATGCTGGATCCATACTTTTTGCCCTGTGCCAAAGTAATGGGTGCTTATAACAAGCGTAAGAGGCCCTATAGACCTGCCTCGATAATTAATGTATCGGCAATGAGTTTTGGATCACTATCTGCTAGAGCGATCGAATCGCTCAATATTGGATGTTCACTCTCCCATGCATACCACAACACTGGGGAGGGTGGCTTATCGCCTTATCATAAAAAAGGAGCTGACATCGTTTTTCACATAGGAACAGGATATTTTGGTGTTCGAAATGATGCGGGTGAGTTTGAAATTGAAAAGTTAATTAAGTTAGTTCAGGAGAACCCGCAGATACGCGCCATTGAAATCAAACTCTCTCAGGGTGCAAAGCCAGGAAAAGGTGGTGTATTACCGGGATCTAAAATTACCAAAGAGATTGCAGAAATAAGACACGTCCCTATTGGAAAGGATGTGCTATCACCTGCCTACCACACCGCTTTTAAAACCTTGGAGGAATTGGTTGAGCTTGTGGAACGCATTGCGGATAAAACGGGTCTACCAGTTGGAATTAAGGCAGCAATAGGTAAACTCGATCAGTGGAAAGAACTTGCTAGTATTATGAAATCCACTAATAAAGGTCCTGATTTTATAACCATCGATGGTGGTGAAGGAGGAACAGGTGCGGCACCACCAAGTTTTGCGGATCATGTATCACTTCCTTGGATTTATTCCTTTAGTGATGTCTATCGTATTTTTAAAGACGAAGGGCTCACAGAACGCATTGTCTTTATTGGAAGTGGAAAATTAGGGTTCCCATCAAAAGCGGCTATGGCCTTTGCCATGGGGGCAGATTTAATAAACGTGGCTCGAGAGGCCATGATGAGTATTGGTTGTATTCAAGCCAAAATATGCCACACTAATAATTGTCCAAGTGGTGTTGCAACGCAGAAAAAATGGTTGCAGAATGGAATCAATATAGAAGATAAGGCAGAACGCGTGAGTTATTATTTCAAAAACTTCAAAAAAGAACTTATTGAAATCACCCACGCCTGTGGATATGAGCATCCAGCTCAGCTGACTATGGAGGATGTTGACATTAACTTAGGTGATAAAATGCTGACCCAACCCTTAGCTAATGTGTATGGATACAACAAAGTAATTGTACCTTTTGATGGGGTGGAAAAAGCATTAAACTGCCCACACCTAGGTGGACAATACACCACCAAAGGTGCCTTGGCTAAATTTAAAAACAAACAAGTTCGATATTAATAATTCCCCAATGATAAATCTATGGACCAAATAACAATAATCGAATTACTTTTTTACCTCTTACCTGCAGTGATTACAGGTTTAGTAGCCTATTATTTTTTCTCAGCTCACACGAAAAATGAAGAAGGTCGACGACGATTTTTATTGCACAAAGAGACACAAAAATCGGCCATTCCTTTGCAGTTACAAGCCTATGAACGAATGGCGCTATTTCTAGAGCGCATTAACCCGTCAAAATTAGTGCTCCGTATTCACCCCGAGAATATGGATAAACAAAATTATGAGCTCGAATTAATTCGAGCTATTGATGGGGAATTTGAACACAATCTCAGCCAACAAATCTATATCACCGAAGAATGTTGGAATGTGATTAAAACCTCGAAAAACGCCACCATACAATTCATTCGAAAATCCTCTCAAGAGACCGAAAACACCCACGATTTTCGCCAGGACATACTGAACCGTTTAATGGAAAAACAAGCCCCTTCAGCGACCGCTCTTGGGTATATCAAAAAGGAAGTTAGAATATTATTAGGATAGAAGATCTAACCAGCCATTCCAACGTGTTTCGGATCTTGTTCGATCTTTACACGATCTTGGGCATAAGTTATACCTTGTGCCCACCATTGCCGCATTAAATCCTTGTTGAAGTAAAGGGAGTTCTCTGTTAGCCTAGTTGGTGTGAAATAAGTGTTTAGTTTCACATTTTTATTCATAGCGGCCAATTTCCCTTCGATGACATCACGAGATTCTAATTGGTCAAGGACAAAACTATATAGGTTTACCATCAAGGAAAACGGATTTTTACCAACAACCTTGTTGTGTTCCATATTCTCAGTCTCTAGAATAATGGCATCCACGGTAGTCGCACCGCGCTTAATGGCCTCACGAATAGGAATAACACAACCCAGACCACCATCGGCATACTCGAAACCATCTTTTTTTGCCAATGACATAAAGGGAACATAATTACAAGACATCCAAATCCAATCACAGAAATCTTCATAGTCAAAATCCATAATTGACTTGTATTCCACCCTGTTCTTAGAGAGGTTGGAGACCGTAACAATGACATCCTTACCTGCCGCTCTAATCAAATCGAAATCTTCTTCTAAAAAATGTTTTCGAATTTGTTTACGCAAGTTTTTACTCTCTCCAAAGGTTCTCTTTCGCTTTAGAAGTTGCCAGAGCACATTCATATAGTTCATCGCTACATATTCCTTCTCCCCTCTTTTTCGAACGATAAATGGATTATTACTAAATATTTTACGCTGTGTGACATTGGTGTACATCTCATGAGCCTTTTTTATCCTGTTGTTAGCCAATAGCGGGATTAAAAGACTCCCTGTGGATGTCCCTAGATACATATCGTATTCTCGCTTCTGATCTTCAATAAGATGCTGTGCTACTCCTCCTGCAAAAGCGCCTTTACTTCCTCCACCGGAAATCACCAATGCTCTCATACTATTTTGTTTTATATTTATTAAACATTCAATTGGTTGGTATTCGAATTTTTTATTTTTGCAAACTCATAACCACTTTGCCACCAACTTTTCATTTTCTCTTTATCGAATATCAAAGAATTGGTCGTTAGTACTGTTGGGGTGTAGTAAAAGTTAATGATGGCATTATTATGAGAGGCTACGAATTTACCGATTCTTATGTTTTGATATGTAATACGATCCAGCATAAAACTAAACATGGTTGTTAGTAGTGAAAAGGGATTCCTGGAAGGCATTCTGTTGAACTGAGTAATTTCCGTATGCAGAATTACCGCATCTACTTCTGTAGCTCCTCTACGAATAGCTTCCTCGATTGGAACCATGGTCCCTAGACCACCGTCCGCATACTCACTACCATCCACCTTAACTAAACTCATAAATGGCGTGTAATTTCCTGAAATCCAAATCCAGTCGCAAAACTCCTCATATTCAAAATCCAAAATCGATTTATATTCCACTTGATTTAAGGATAAATTACTCACGGTGACCACTATCTCCTTTTTAAGTGTTCTCAGTAGGTTAAATTCTTCCTTAGTAAATGTACGTTCAATAAGATGTCTCAGATTATTGCTCTCCCCGAAAGTTTTACTACCCTTTATGAAATTGCGTACCACATTGAGGTGATTAATACGGATATGCTGATAACCGTGCTTGTATCTTATAAGAAAAGGACACCTATCAAAGATATCTTCATTGGTTACAGAGGTATAAACATTTTTAATTTTTTCAATATCCCCTAAGGCCAAATGATTCACCAATAAACTTCCAGTTGAAGTACCTAAGAACAGGTTGTAATCCTTTTTTAAGTCTTGAATTAAATATTGTGCAACTCCACCAGCAAAGGCTCCTTTGCTCCCCCCACCAGAAATCACCAATGCTCTCATTGTTATTAATTTAGGGTTAAATCTACTGATCTAATCGGTCATTTAAAAACCTTCGCTCTTGTTTATTTAAATCTTTTTTAATTCCTGTTATAATCCCACGATAAGCAGGCACTGTCAACAGACTATCCAATAATCCTCTCGAATATTTAGAAAACTGCCAAACGGGATGTAAACAGGCTTGTATCAAATTTTTAATAGCCGGTTCATTAAAACCTCCTAGTTGTCCAAGATAACGAAAAGCATTCCAGCGAAGTTCGTAAGGCTGATATGTATTAGTATATGTTATTAAGGCATCATAATATATGTGCTTTTTATCTTTTTGATACTCTGGGGTAATAAGGGCCAGGGTTAGCCACAGGGTTTTGACATTTTTATTTTTAAATCCATCAATCCCTTTGGTCTGATCTAGATACTTGGGCAATGATTCAGGGAAATTTGTGGAAAGTTTTAAAAGAGCATACTCTTTGGTTTTATAACTAGGGGCGGATAATAACGCCTCAAAATCAGCTTTTAAGATCTCAGGGATTTGGGTAATATGCACCGCAGCACTTTGTTTATTTTCTGGTATAATTGATTGCAAAGCCCCTTTATACACCTTCAACCGTAATTCTTGTGGTAGTTCCTCTGCTCTTTGAATCATATAGTCTACCACAGCCGTTTTTCTTGCTTCATTATAGATCCCTGGATTCTCCATCACAAATTGCGCAAAAGAAACATCATTGAGCTGCTGAAGATCTAACAATTGAGCGGTTAATTCATTTTGTCTTAAAATTTCCTGAGCTTGCTGTATAGGGAATTCTTTTTGAACAAGCCATTTATCAATAAAGTTTTCCAAGTCCAATTGACTTTTAGCCATCACTACATTAAAGAAATCATGCGTATCTACGTTTTTAAAAGCGTGTTTTTTTAAATAGGTTTTGATGGCCTTTTTAAAACTTCGCTCTCCAATGGTTTCTCTTAAGGCTACTAGAACCCAGGCCCCTCGTTGGTAAAAGGTTAAGCTACTTGCTGTTGGAATAAGTAACGACTCTGGGGTTTGCGCTTTTAAATCCATGGCGGATTTGTATAACTCTAAATAATAGTGGTCATCCCCAAATATTTCTTTGGCCGCCAAAAGTGCATAATAGGTAGCAAAACCTTCTTGAAGCCAATGATGCGTGGCCTCGGTCTCCGTAATCATATTTCCGAACCAATGATGTGCCAATTCATGGGCGTTTACATTAAAGTACGAGTGATCCTTTTGTGCAATTGTATCCACCATAAAGGAATCTGAAAAGATAGTTAAGGTGGTATTTTCCATGCCAGCATATAAAAAATCCTGTACACCGACTTGTTTGTACTCCTGCCAGGGATACTTTATCCCAATCTCTTTTTCGTAGAAATCCATTATTTGAGTCGTATAGCGAAAGGTTGGTTCAACTTTGTCCAAATCCGTAGGATCGAAAAAGTTTTTAATCTTCACTCCTGACTTGCTATGGGATTGGACATAATCAAAATGCCCCATTGTAATGGCTAATAGATAACTACTCATGGGTTTTTTCATACTATACTCCCAAAGCGTTTGATCTGATATTTTGTGTTTTTGTATTAATTTCCCATTGGAAAGGACGACAAATTCCTCTGGAGCTTTTATAGTAAGATCAAAAATGATCTTTTCATTCATATCATCAAAACTCGGCAACCAATAGGAAGTATACTTCCCTTGTCCTTGGGTCCATATCTGCTTTACCACATCAACTGAGTCCTCTATAAAATACATGGCCTTCTTGGGATTAGCCTGATAATGTATCTCCACGCTGTGTTTGCCACTTTTGTAAAAGGAATTGTAAATTTTTAATTTTAACTTATCTTGATAATGGAAATCAGCAGGATGATCATCAAGTTTTACTTCCAATATTTCAAGATCCCTAGCATCAATGACTAAAGAATCTGTTGATCGTAGGATATTGAAATCATAAGTAACTTGTCCATGTACTTTTTTTTGTGAAGGAATGAGATCCAGATCAACATCGGATTTAATAATATCGATCTGATGAATTTGTTGTGCATTGGCTATTTCTATCAAGCAGCTCCAAATTAGAAACATACTACAGAGAACATTCTTTTTTAGCATCGTTAGGTATCAGTAATTTTTGTTCATATTGATTTTAATATAAGCACTTCTATTGCTCGAGCACATACCACTTGTCAATCGTTAAATTTTGTCTTCTCCCTTTAGATTCTGGGGCGTAGTTTTTTGCTAAATAATCTAAAATAATAGGCTCATTCTCACCGAGATCCCAAAGATTCTGTGTCTCTTGCATCCATTTAATGGTCGCTTGCCAGGCTTCTCTACTCATTCTATTTTGGGTAACTAGTTTTGCTGAGTGACAATTGGTGCAATTATTAATAACTACACGCATGCCTTCATCTTTCACAAAACCTGTTTCCAAATGGACTCCGTCTTGGATCTCTATGCTTTTTACAGGAGGTCTAGCAAGGGAATCTGAGGATTCCATCTGTTTTTCAATTGGCGCTGACATTAAAAACAAGGAACTCTCTGGGTAAAAGGTATATAGCATTATAAAGCCACCTATGGTCATAAGGGCAATCATAAAAAGACAAAGGCCATTGCGAAAAAGCCTGAGCTGCTGGTTAAACTGATTTAGGTCCATTAAACTTCTACTTTTATGGCAATTCGATGGCAGGCATTGTTCAAATACCCTTTCGGATTCCATCCAGGTATTACCATGGGTTGACTCTTTCCGTTAACATCTGTGGCTCTTGCCCATATTTCATAATAACCATTTTCAGGGAACTGTACCGTTGCTTCAAAATGCTGCCATGCCAATCTATTTATAGGATCACTTAAAGTACAAGGCTTCCAGCTGCTACCAAAATTAATAGAATACTCCACTTTATCGACCTTTAAATCTCCTGCCCAGGCATGGCCACTTATGGTCAAGCTGCGCTTTTCAGTAAGTATGGCCCCTGATTTTGGAGAAGTAATGAGGGATTTCACAGGCATTGATTCTATAATCACCATATCTTTGTCATCCACGATTTCTCCTGGTGCCACAGGATACTTTGGTACTCTATAGGATTGCCCCGTCATTTTAGCACCATCATGGACTACATCGCGAACTCGAATTCGGTTCAGCCACTTTCCTGAAACCGAAGCAGGCCAGCCCCCAACTACCAACCGCAGCGGGTATCCATGTGCCACAGGGATATCTTCACCATTGAGCTGAAACGCAATTAAAGTTTCATCCTCTAAGGCTTTTGAAATAGGAATTCCTCTTGAGATAGGTTCTTTTTCAGGGTTTCCGCTTAAATGTAGATCAGCCGCATAATAGGCCACATATACTGCATTGGGTCTTAACCCTACATCTTCTAATACATCTTTAAGCCGGACTCCAGTCCAATTGGAGCAATGCACCGCGCCTACACCCCATTGATTGCCTTTAGCAGGTGGGTTGAACTCTTTTCGCCCATTTCCTCCACATTCAAGGGTTAATTGATAGGTATATTGTTTAAATTTATTTCTAAGGTCCTCCAAGGTATATTCTTTAGAACTCAGAGCGGATTCTCCATAAACCGTTAATTTCCATGAATCTAGAGATATGTCCTGTGGTATAATACCGTTATTTCGGATGAACATATACTTATTTGGGGTCACCTTATCGTTGAGTAAATGCGCCTTGGACTCTATATTCCACGGGCGATCATTTAAAACGGTCATCTGATCAGAAATATTAAAAAGCTTGAAAGGATCTGGCTCCTGAATGGCTAAGGGAGTATACCCCTCTGGAATCAATTCACCGTAAACAACGGTAGTTCCTAAGGCCAAAGTAATGGAAGACAGCACAGAGGAGTTTATAAAGTTTCGTCTATTCATTATTCGGTTGCATTTAAAGATTAAATATACTACTTCTGATTTGTTTGATAAATAATTATCGGATGGATTTAACCTGCAAATTGTTATAATTATCTGGAATTTTTTCTAATTTCCCTACTATAAAGTACCCTAAAACACATCAGTACTGCGCAAAGCTCATTAATAACAGCAACTTATATCAAAGGATGAAACACCATAAAATTAGCAGTGGTGAATTTGATGATGCTATTGAAGGTTTTTGACCCGAGAAATACCATAGTGGACAATTCCTTTAATCCCTATTTTAAAATAAGAGATGTGTTTTGGGGTGGGTGGTCCAACTAGAGCTCATGCAAAATGAGAAGGATTATATTGATAATGTGGTCTGTAATTGGCACAGCCATAGAGAGCAGTTTATCGGTGTTGAACCCATACTTTAATTAGACATAAAAAAACCTCCACTTCTCTTTAGCGATCTTTTTAATTTTAAGACTAAAAAAAGGATATCATTATTTCTACATGGACGCTGCAATGGTTTATCCAACCAAAGGTTCATTGCAAAAATGAGATCTGAGTTAAAAACTAAGGGGCAGTTATCTATATTGAACTACAACCATAAGCAATAGTACTGGGATTCCTTTCCTTCTAAAAGGAAATCGTTAGACTATCAATCGTTCATAGGATGGCTTAACGAATCAGCGATCAATAGCAACATTATAAATAACATGGTAGATTGTTTCATCGAGACGAGACTTAGTCCTAAAGCTTCGTTGCACTAAAGATGAGCTTTACCCTAACTTTTTTAAAGTGCTCCATAGAAAAAAGAGCTTCGGTTAAAACAGGTGGAAGACAAGCGAAACATTGAAGCGAGATCTAGGTTATGGGCTAGTAAAGCATAGGATTTATGGCGTAAAAAAGAACACTTTATACAATCACGAAGTTCCTAGAGTTTAAGGTTAAGGCAGGAAATGATGACTCCAATTACACTTAAAAGGGATCGAAGGTTAGCTTAATTTTTTAGCATCCAAAAATTAAAGCTTCTTGATTTACAACAAGGTTAATTATCCGTTGATTTTTGAAGTTAAAGCTTTTTCATTTTTTGGAACCTAAGATTTGATGTACATTTGTGCTTTGATTATATTGAAATGGAAAAATTAAAACAGCGCTGGGGTATTTCTTCTAATTTTCAATTGGTTGTTATCTTTGTCGTTTTTGCCATTACAGGTTCTGCTTCGGCTAGACTAGCTGGACCATTTGTGGAACTTATTGGGATCAGTTCGGATGTAATTCATCCTATACTCCATTGGGTACTTCGTTTGATCTTGATCTTTCCAATATACCAAATATTGCTTGTTATCATAGGTTGGCTTTTTGGCCAATTTGACTTCTTCTGGAATTTTGAAAAGAAGATGTTAAGACGAATGGGAATTAGGATTAAATAATTGGATGAGAAACCCTCAAAAACATATTATTGTTTTATTAAGTTTTGTGCTATTTACTGGCATACTGACGCCTTCCATCCTGCATTTTACTCACTTTACTGTAGGCCATCAGCACATTAGCTGTGATGAACATCAACAAACTCACTTTCATCAATACGATTTTCATTGTAAATTGTACGATTTTCATCATGCACCTCAGATGCTATACACCCCACCAATTTATTCCTTTATAATTCTGGAGCCTACAAGGGAACTAATTTTCAGTGCGTACCTCTATTTAAGCGACCAACAGAAGCGCTATTTTTCATTACGTGCACCTCCTTTAGTTTAAATGTCCTAAAAAAGAGAGCTTCCTTCTCTAAATCAAACTCAGTTTAACTAAATTAAGGTCATGGTGCTATATGCAATACTGGCATCTAGACCATCCTTATATTTTAATACATTCGCTTAGTGAAAAAACTTATTGTCATGTCGCTGCTTTTAGCAACGACCTCCATTGTTGCACAAAATAATCTCAAAGGTATTGTAACCGAAGCACAGGTGCACACGCCAATTCCCTTTGCCACTATATATATACCTACACTCGAAAAAGGTAGTAATACCGATGTTGATGGTCGATTCAACCTAACAGGCATTCCAAATGGAAGATATCAACTCATCATTTCGGCAATTGGATTTAAATCCTTTTCAAAGATGATTTCTTTTCCAAATGATACGATACTAAAAGTGGAATTAACTCATTCTGCCATAGAAATGGATGAAGTTATTGTCTCGACACCATTCCATAAGCTTCAAAGGGAAAACGTAATGAAAGTTACCCAGGCCAATGTTCAAAAATTAAAAACCCAAGGCGCTATTACCCTATCCGATGGAATCTCCAAGATTTCTGGCGTATCAACCCTTTCAACAGGGGTAGGCATCGGAAAGCCCGTAATTCGGGGACTCAGTGGTAACCGTGTTTTGGTCTACACCCAAGGCATTCGTCTAGAAAACCAACAATTTGGAGGTGAACATGGTCTTGGAATCAACGATGCTGGAATTCAGAGTATAGAAGTAATAAAAGGCCCTGCTTCATTGCTTTATGGCTCTGATGCCTTAGGAGGCGTCCTTTATTTAAATCCGGAGAAATTCGCGGCAAGTAATACCCATAAAGCTGATGTGAACCTAGATTATTACACGAACACCGATGGTTATAGTGCCAATGCTGGTTTTAAAAAATCCACAGACCTATTTAAATTTCTTTTAAGAGGGGCCCACACTTCGCATGCAGATTACAAAGCTGGAAATGATCTTTACACAACAAATTCAAGGTTCTCAGAGTACGATTTAAAAACGGGAATAGCTTATAATTTCGATAATTTCCAAACAGAGCTACGATATAATTACAATCATTCACAAATCGGCATACCCGAGGAAGCTGGAACAAAAAACAGACACAGAACACCGATTCTGCCCTATCAAGAATTGGACAATCATATTTTAAGTCTTAAAAGCGTGCTTAATTTTGATACCAGCAGTTTGGATATAATTTTGGGCTACACGAGTAACAAGCGATTGGAATTTGAAGAACATCATCATCACCATGAAGAGGAACATCATCAAGAGGATCATCACCACAGTGCAGAAGAAGCTGCTCTTGATATGCGCTTAAAAACTCTTAGTTATAACCTTCAATATCATTTTCCGAAAATAGGTGATCTTGAAACCATTTTTGGTTTGCAAGGTATGCATCAAACCAATGAAAATTTTGGGGAAGAACTACTAATTCCCGACGCCTCTACTACAGATTTTGGCATCATGGCCACCTCACATTACCACATGGAAAACAGTGACTTACAATTTGGGGTTCGATATGACAACCGAAAAATCGACACCAAGAGCGCTGCAGTAGAAGGTGAAGAATCCTATTTTCCTGCCATCACAAAAAACTACAATAGTTTTAACGCCTCGGCTGGTTACCGCTTTGAGTTCTTAGAGAATTTTATCTCTCGAATCAATGTAGCTTCAGGATTTCGGGCCCCTAACCTTTCTGAACTCACCTCTAATGGAGGACACAGTGGCGCAAATCGATACGAAATTGGTCAAGCTGACCTGGAAAATGAACAAAATATTCAGTTTGATCTTTCTTTGGAATACAACAATAGACATTTAGAGGTATATGCTAATGGCTTTTACAACACCATTAACAACTATATATATTTGCAGCCTACAGGGGACTTTATCAGTGAGAGTCCGGTGTATCAGTATACCCAAAATGATAGTGAATTATACGGTGGTGAAGTAGGGATACACCTACACCCCCACGCTATAGAATGGATGCATTTTGAGAGCACCTATGAAATGGTTATTGGAAAATTATCCGACAGCGGTCAACATATCCCTTTAATCCCTGCCAATACACTCTCCAACACATTAAGAGTTGAGTTTAAGGGAAAAAAAATAACTGATTCTTATGCATTTTTAACATTAGAAAGCACCTTTAATCAAAATAAAATTGGTACTTTTGAAGACCCTACCGAAGCATATACTTTGCTCAATGCAGGCGTAGGTGCCTCTGCCGAGATCTTAAACCTACCTATTTACTTTAGAATAACCGCCAACAACATTTTTAATGCCGAGTATATTTCACATTTGTCACGTTTGAAAACGGATGGGATATACAATATTGGAAGGAATATTAATCTGGGATTAACCCTAACATTATAGTACCTCTCCCTAACCTATAGGTTAAAAACCCTGTATAAATGTTTCATTTGTCAGGGTTTTTTCCATTTAATTATGGACTGCTTGTTCTAGCCGCTCCTTGTTAAGCACGTAGGTATAGAACCAAGTTATTGTAAAGGTAGGAATTATGTCTATTCCAGGCATTAACTCTTCTACAAAGGTAATTACCCCCGCGGTACGACCAATCTTGCCTTTATAAAGTTGGGTCATAAGCCAACCAGAAATCGGCGCCCAAATCACATCTGAAAACTCCCCTATCCCTGGGATCACAAAAGATAACATGCCTACAGCATCAAACAATAAGCTAAGAAAAAGTTTGGTATATTTATTAGTGTTTTCCATCTTTGTTGCTTTGGTTAGCATTAAACAAAAAAGGTGCCATCTTTAGGATAAATCAGAACTTATCAATTTTAAAAATTCATTCCGTGTTTCAATTTTCTCAAATTGTCCTCTAAACCCTGATGTAGTAGTGGTAGAATTTTGTTTTTGAACACCTCGCATCATCATACACATATGTGAAGCCTCTATAACCACAGCAACCCCTTGAGGGTTGAGCGTGTCATTTATACATTCTAAAATGTCATGGGTCAATCTTTCCTGAACCTGGAGCCGACGCGAAAACACATCGACTATTCTTGGTAATTTACTAAGACCTACAATGTAGCCATTAGGAATATAGGCAATGTGTGCTTTACCAAAAAATGGTAGCAAATGATGCTCACATAAGGAGTAGAGTTCAATATCCTTTACAATGACCATCTCATTGTAGTCTTCTTTAAACATGGCACTTTTAATGATCTGTGTAGCGTCTTGATTGTACCCTTGAGTGAGAAATTGCATTGCTTTAGCAGCGCGTTCTGGAGTTTTTACAAGTCCTTCCCGTTGGGTATCCTCTCCGAGTTCATTAATTATTTTAGTATAATTGTTCTTTAGAGCATCTGTGGTCTGAATAGCATACTCATTAAAGGTTTTGTAGCCCATAAAATAGTGGTTTATATAGCTAATTCCTTAATTGGAATCAAATCCAATAAATGAAAGGATTCTTAAATGCTAAATATAGTGAAAAATCTCTAAGTTTCTTTAATTTGATATTCTTTAGAAACAAGTTACCTTAGCAACATAATTATGTGAATTGATGATACAGGCAAAGAATATCCATAAAACCTACGGGGATTTAGAGGTCTTAAAAGGAGTAGATGTCCAAATTAATAAAGGAGAAATCATCTCTATTGTAGGCGCCTCAGGTGCTGGAAAAACCACGCTATTGCAAATTCTCGGAACCTTAGATAAAGCTGACAAAACAGCAGATTTATCCCTTATTATAAATGACACCGAGGTGGCCACCTTATCCGATAAAGAATTGGCAAAATTTAGAAACCAGCACATCGGATTTATTTTTCAGTTTCATCAATTATTACCCGAGTTTACTGCCTTAGAAAATGTTTGTATTCCAGCCTTTATTAAAAATACACCTGTTGAGCAGGCCAAAAAAAAGGCTATGGAATTACTCACCTTTCTAGGACTTTCTAATCGTAGTGATCACAAACCCAATGAACTCTCTGGAGGAGAGCAACAAAGGGTAGCCGTTGCAAGGGCATTGATGAATAACCCCTCGGTTGTATTTGCAGATGAGCCCAGTGGAAATTTGGATTCCGAGAGTGCAGAACGGTTGCATAAGCTGTTTTTTGAATTAAGAGACACCTTCGGTCAGACTTTCGTAATTGTTACTCACAATGAAGAATTAGCAGCTATGGCGGATCGTAAGCTCACCATGATAGATGGTAATTTTCATTAAACCCACCAAAGATCACTTAAAGCATATTTTAATATAAATTCAAGGTTTTGACTCATAAGGAACTCAAAGAATTCTTAGATGAAAAAGTAGCATATTACAATCATCCTCGATTTGTGGAGAGCGACCCTATCCAAATCCCGCATAGATTTCAACTTAAGGAAGATATTGAAATTGCAGGTTTTCTAACGGCTTCTATCGCTTGGGGAAACCGTAAAAGTATCATCACAAACGCCACTAAAATGATGGAGCTCATGGGTGAGAGTCCTTATGACTTTGTCCTTCATCACAAAGAACAGCAGCTAAAAAGACTCCTTCCCTTTGTTCATAGAACATTTAACGGATACGATTTTATTCAATTTATTAAAAGCCTACAACACATTTATGTAAATCATCATGGATTGGAGCAGTTCTTTAGTAAACACAGCACTAATGAATCTACCCAACCTGCCATTGCTCGATTGAAAGATACCTTCTTTGAAAACGAACATTTAGCACGTACACAAAAGCATGTTCCCAACCCTGAAAAAGGATCAGCTGCCAAGAGAATTAATATGTTTCTCAGATGGATGGTTAGAGATGATAATTCCGGCGTGGATTTTGGAATCTGGCCCTCCATTTTGCCAGCGGTGTTATCCTGCCCCTTAGATGTACATTCGGGTAGAGTAGCCAGAAAACTTGGACTGCTTCATCGCAAACAAAATGATGCCAAAGCCTTATTAGAACTTGACCGTTCTTTACGAAAACTAGATCCTAAAGATCCTGTAAAATACGATTTTGCCCTCTTTGGGCTAGGTGTATTTGAGGGATTTTGATGCCAAAACAATTTCAATAGTTTTTCATTTATTGAAACTAAAAATTCAATTATTTGCAATGCATAATATGTTATAAAATTACCCGACCAATCAAATCTCCTTAGGACATTACATATAGTATTCAAATTATTTCTAATGAAACAAACATTGTGGTTTACTTAGTTGGGTGATGTAACTTAAATTGTATATTTGATTTGACAAATAAAAACTAGGAATGCAATTTAAACATCCAGAAATTCTTTGGGCACTCTTTCTTGTACTCATTCCCATTGTTATTCATCTTTTTAAGTTGCGAAAGTACCAAAAGGAAGCCTTTACCAATGTACAAGTTCTATGGGAGGTCCGTCGTCAGACCAACAAACAGTCTCAAATTAAAAAATGGCTTATTCTTTTAATGCGAATTCTCAGTACTCTCTGCCTTGTAATTGCTTTTGCGGAACCATATTTGTCAAAACTAGACCTCAAAAATCACAAGGTTGAAACAGTTATTTATATTGACAACTCTTTTAGTATGCAGCTTCAGGGTACTAAAGGAACCTTACTACAAGAAGCTATAAATGAGGTTCTAGAGCAATTTCCAAAAACGCAAACCTTCAGCCTGTTAACCAATACAGACACATTCAAAAACACTACCATTGAGAAGATCAAGAATAATTTAATCAAAACGTCCTACAGTAATGAGCAGTTGTCACTTGAGGCCATATTTCGTAGTTCAAACCGCCTTTTTACCCAAGAGGTGAAAGTGAAGAACTTACTCATTTTCTCCGATTTTCAACAGCGGCAATTGCCAGAAAATCCTCCCTTAGAAATCAATACTTACTTTATACCCCTTCAAGGAATATCCACCGTAAATACAGTGATCGACAGCGCATATATTTCCCTAAAAACTCCTGAGCATCACCAAATTACTGTCTTATTGTCAAACAATGATGATAGCACTGCTACCCCTGTGACTTTGTATCATAACAATGAAATGTATGCCAAGACCTCTGCTGAATTTAAAAACAATCGTGCTACGGTAACATTCAATGTTGATAAGGAGTTTACAAACGGTCATATTTCAGTAAATGACAAAGGGATGAGTTATGACAACAATCTCTATTTTTCCATAAATGCCTCAGTAAAGATAAATGTTCTTAGTATCAATGGGTCCGATGATCAATTCCTACAACGAATCTATACTCCAGATGCTTTCAATTATAAAAGCATGCCGTATAACAATCTTAATTACAATGGGTTATCACAGCAAAATTTAATTATTCTAAACCAACTTCCTTCCTTGCCAAATTCATTAATAGCCGCTTTAGAACAAGCGTGCAGGGATGGCGTAAAAATTTGTGTAATTCCCGATAAGAACGATTATATAATTTCCTCTCAACCTCTTTTTCCATTTCTAGCAGATCTTAAATTCACCAAAGCTAATAGTAACCAAAGGCACATCACAACTATTAAGTACCAACATCCCTTATTTGAAAATGTTTTTGAATCTCAGGTGGCGAACTTCGAGTATCCTAAAGTATCAAATAGCTTTGAAATTGATGGGAATTATCAAAGCGTACTAAGCTATCAGGACGGCAACGACTTTTTAGTGGAGGTTAATGGAAATTATGCTTTTACGGCACCTTTAAGCACCCTTTCAGGTAATTTTCAAAATTCACCTTTGATTGTTCCGGTGTTTTTTAATATGGCCCAGCAAAGTCTCCCTATTGCCACATTATATTATCAATTAGGGGAACCTCACACTATAGCCATAAACACACAGCTTGATCAAGATCAGGTGCTCACCTTAGAGAACACGCACGAGTCTTTTATTCCTCTACAGGTCAATAATCAAAACTATATTTCCATTACAACGGGAGAATACCCATCAAAGGAAGGGACTTATCAGGTAAAGAAACAGCAGGAAAAAGTACTTTCCTTAAGTTTTAATTATCAACGCAATGAAAGTCAGCAAGAATATTTATCCAAGGCCGATTTTCACCCAGATGCAATTAAAAGTGCATCCCAAATTTTTAAGCAATTAAAAAGTGAAAACAATATCAATGAGCTTTGGAAATGGTTTGCTATTTTTGCACTATTCTTTTTATGTTTAGAACTTCTTATCCAAAAATATTTCAAATGAATATCCTTATAAAGTCTGCTAAGATAATCGCCCCTAACCAAAGTTATAATCAACAGATCAAAGACATTCTGATTATAGATGGTAGGATATCTAAAATTGAAGACCAAATCCAACCAACGATTGAGGTTAGAGAAATTTCATTAGAGAATCTTCATGTTTCTCCAGGTTGGTTTGATTCTAGTGTCAGTTTTGGAGAACCTGGATTTGAAGATAGAGAAACAATTGAAAACGGGCTTCGTACAGCCGCCTTGAGCGGATATACTGCCGTTGCAGTTAACCCCAACACTCACCCTGTAGCAGATACTAATGCCGATATCGGATTTATAAAATCTAAAAGCCAAGCAATGGCTACAAGTCTATATCCTATAGCTGCATTAACTGCTTCAAGTAAAGGCGTTGATCTGGCAGAACTTTTCGATATGAATAAAGCCGGGGCTATAGCATTTGGAGACTATCAAAGACCTATAGAAAACCCCAATTTACTTAAAATTGCACTTCAATACACACAAAATTTTAATGGTCTGGTCCTTTCATTTCCTATGGAAAACAAAATTATTGGAAAAGGAGTTGTAAATGAAGGTGTTACCAGCACTAAGCTTGGCCTAAAAGGGATTCCAGCGCTTGCAGAACAGCTTCAAATTGCCCGAGATCTATTTATTTTGGAATATACTGGAGGTAAACTTCACATTCCTACGATTTCAACCAAAATAAGTGTTGAGTTAATTAAACAAGCAAAAGAAAAAGGTCTTGATGTAAGCTGTAGTGTCGCACTTGCCAACCTAGTGCTCAATGAAAGTGCGTTAGAAGATTTTGACACCAATTACAAATTGCTCCCTCCCCTACGCCAGGAGGCAGACCGCAGAGCACTTGTGGAAGGAATAAAAGACGGAATTATTGATTTTGTTACCACAGACCACAACCCTATTGATGTTGAAAACAAAAATATTGAATTTGACCACGCTCTTTACGGAACTATTGGTCTGGAGGCGAGCTTTGGACTCCTACTACAGGAGTTTCCATTAGAGACAGTAATAAAAGTACTCACCTCGGGCAAAGAAAGATTCGCTATACCTGAGGATGAAATAGCAGTGGGAAGCAAGGCAAATATATCGCTATTTAATCCTGATGCGAGTTATAAGTTTAGTGAGACTGACATCCTTTCCTTATCTAAAAACTGTGCCTTTACAGGCAAGCAGTTAAAGGGAAAAACATATGGAATTATCGCCAACAATAGCTTAGCGCTCAAATCATCTTAAAGTAAACACATGGAAGTTAAAACAGAGAAGCAGGGCAAAACCAACGCCATTATTGGTTATATCACCATGATCGGTACAATAGTTGCAATTATTTTAAATATGGATAAGCAGAATGCTTTTGCTCGTTTTCATATCAGACAAGCCTTTGGGATTAACATCACTTATCTATTATTGGGTACCATCGCAGGATATTTTAATTCTTGGGGGGTTTCCACTGCATTTTACATCTTTATTTCAGTACTCTGGTTTTATGGATTTATAACCATGTTACAAGAGAAATGTAGTCCTGTGCCGATTATAGGCCCTTATTTTCAAAAATGGTTCGTATTTATTAAATAATTTTCAATCGTGCAGACTAAAGATTTATCATTATATCACCTTGTTAGACCAGGAAAGAAAACCATTGGCCAAACGCCAGTTTTATTCATGCTCCACGGTTATGGTAGCAATGAGGATGATTTATTTTCATTCGCAGGTGAACTACCATCAGAACTCTGTATAATATCCATTCGTGCTCCACATCAGCTGATGAGATCCTCTTTTGCGTGGTATGCCATTAATTTTGATGCAGATGCCAATAAATGGACTGATAAAGAGCAAGCTAAAGCCTCCTTAAACAGTATCGTTCGTTTTATTGATCAGGCTATCGAGGCCTATGAACTAGACCCTAAAAATGTCACTCTATTAGGCTTTAGTCAAGGAGCTATTCTAAGCTATGCCTTGGCGCTATCCTATCCGAAAAAAGTAAAAAACGTAATTGCGCTAAGTGGCTATATCGAAGAAGACATTATAGTTCCGGGGTATACGGCCAATTCTTTCTCTAATTTATCTTTCTATTGTTCTCATGGGTCGGTCGATCAGGTGATTCCAGTACAATGGGCAAGAAAAACCCCATCCTTTTTAAAAGCGTTAGACATCGAGTGTGTGTTTGAAGAGTTTCCTGTAGGACACGGAGTTGCTCCTCAAAATTTCATCTCTCTGCATCGATGGCTGGTTCAACGAATCTAAAAGATCGCTACTTGTTAATCGCGCAGTTTGGGATTAAAATAAATAACATTAGACAAATGATGTGCCTTAAAAATAAATCGTCCTTGACTTTCTTAGCCATGGGCGATTTAATTTTATAATTGGATGGTTCCTACTTATTATTCTATATTGTCCTTCTTTTCGCTTCTTAAAGAAAATAGTACTCCAAGCGCTAACGACAAACCAATAAAAGACAAGGAGAACCACTCTGGAATTTCAATATGATGGGCTAGAATCATCTTAACACCAACATAGGTTAAAATAGCTACCAAACTGTATTTTAAATAACCAAATCGCTCTATCATATTAGCTAAAAAGAAATACATCGAACGAAGCCCTAAAATTGCCATGATATTCGAGCTAAATACTAAGAAAGGATCCGATGTAATAGCTAATATCGCAGGGATACTATCAAGAGCGAATAAAATATCAGTGAATTCAATTAATATCAATGCTAAAAACAAAGGCGTTGCAATTAGTAGACCACGTTTTCTTATAAAAAATTGTTGACTATTTATAACCGTTGTAATGGGCATCAACTTACGAACTGACTTATAGACAAATGATTGTTTTGGGTCATAATGGTGATCTTCTTTCTCGAATAACATTCTAAGGGCCGTAAAAATTAAGAAGGCTCCAAAAACATAAATTATCCAGTCAAACTTCTTTATAAGGAAAACCCCAAATAAAATCATCAGTGCTCTAAAGACTATCGCCCCAATAATTCCCCAAAATAACACGCGGTGCTGGAATTTTTTCGGGATTTTAAAAGAAGTAAATATCACTGCTATGACAAATATATTATCAATGCTTAAAGAGAGTTCAATCAAATACCCTGTAATATACTTCAACATTGCTGTGGTAGGTGTCAGGTTATCTACGTTGTCTACCCATCCATTTTTGAATATAAAATAGACTCCAATTGAAAATAATAAGGCAACGCTCACCCAAATACCTGTCCACATGGAAGCTTCTTTATTGGAAATCTCATGTGGGTTTTTATTAAAAATTCCTAAATCCAGTGCAAGGAAAATAACAATAAGCGTGATAAATAAAGTCCAAACAATCATAATAATTAATTTCTCGTGTACAATAGATGATCAAGAACCGTAAAATCAATCCCTAAATCATCCTTCAATTTATATTCAATTAATAATTCGCCCCAATGTTTACCATCGGAAAAGTCTACCACTATCCATTTGTGGTTTAAGACTTTAATTTTATTAAGTTTCATGGGAGATCCAGACATTCCATCATAAGGGACTAAAGGATTATTACCTTGTTTCTCGTTGGTCTCCAATAATTTATCCGCTATATAACGAGAAGGGTTCTTGAGCTCTAAATGATCGTAATAGGAAAGCGCGTCGTCGTTGTTATCTAAAGAAAAATATTGAAGATTTAACTTTTCTAATGTGAGACTATGAATTGAATCTTCCAATTGTGTCACTTCGGATTCAAGACGTTCCATTTTAGCAGATTCTTTCTCAAAATAATTCTTTGCACTTACATACTGATATAAAATGAACAGCAGGGAAAACATAAATAAATACAAAAAAATACTTCGTCTCATAGTTTTTTTTTACTTTATATATTTTATCATATCGGTATGCTTTTTATCCAAATTAGCATACACTACAATTCAATTTTTAAATTATCATAAGCCAAAAATACACCCTGAGGCAATTCTTCTTGTACCTTAGCATGAAATCCCATCGACGGGCTTATATGCGTTAAATAAGCACGTTTAGGTTTGACCTTATTTATAAAATCCAACGCCTCAACAACGTTAAAATGCGAGTGGTGCTTTTGCTTTCTCAGGGCATTGACCACCAATACATCGACTCCTTTTAGCTTTTCAATCTCCTGATCTTCAATGGTCTTTACATCTGTCAGGTAGGCAAAATTATGGAATCGAAACCCAAAGACTTGCAACCGATTGTGAAAAGCATTAATCGGAACAACCTCTATATTACCCAAGGTAAAAGGAACATTGTTCTCTATCTTATTTACCCGAACTGCTGGTGCACCAGGATATCGATCTTTTGTTGCAAAGATATAATCAAATTTTGTTTTTAAAGATTTTATTACACGTTTATGAGCGTAAATCGGAATATCCCCTTGCCTGAAAAAAAAAGGCCGTATATCATCCATTCCCATAATGTGATCTGCATGTTCATGAGTAAAGAGAATACCATCAATACGCTTAACGTCATTGGCAAGCATCTGTTGTCTAAAGTCAGGACCACAATCTATAACATAACAGAACTGCTCCCACTGTATCATAACGGAAACGCGAAGCCTCTTATCTTTTATATCTGTACTGTTGGATACGGGATCGTCACTCCCAATGATGGGGATGCCTTGAGAGGTTCCTGTCCCTAAAAATGTAATCTTCATGGGGTGTTCATTAAATAACTTTTAAAAGGTTTATAATCCAAATTAAATGGAAAATCTTTTGACAGAGAATTCTTATCCATAAATTTGGCATAAAACTTTAAAAATATTTCCCAAATTTATCATTTATATTCCAATTGCTCCTTGAATCTTTTTAACTTTGTCTCAAATTTTTTAGCTTAAATGACAGTAGTTTTAAAAGGCGACAAGGAATTTGAAAATATTCCTTCACTAAAAGCCAAAGCTTTACGGATTAATCTAAACAAGGATATTTATGGCACATTTGCCGAAATAGGTGCAGGACAGGAAACCGTAAGACATTTCTTCAGAGCCGGGGGTGCCTCGGGGACTATTGCCAAGGCAATGAGTGCTTATGATAAGAATTTTAGTGATGCCATATATGGCACAGAGGATGACGGGCGATATGTCACCGAGACAAGACTAAAAAAAATGCTATCGCATGAGATGAACCTGATGGAGGAACGCATTCCTAAGGATGACAACCCAAACAAGGTCTTCTTTGCATATGCCAATACAGTGGCTACCATCGATTTTGCAAAAAAGTTTAAAGGTCATGGATGGTTAGGAATAAGGTTTCAATTAGAAGCCAACGAGGCGTACAATGAGATTCAACTCCATATTCGTTTTAAACAGAACGAAACGCGTTTGCAACAAGAAACCTTAGGTATTGTCGGTGTCAATTTAATTTACGGTGCGTTCTACAAATACCACAAACCTAAAAAATTGCTCAAATACCTCTATGATCATATTGATAGAGACACCATAGAGATAGACACTATCAACTTCTCTGGACCTCGGTTCAAAGATGTCGATAATCGATTAATGAGCTTGCAATTAGTGAAAAACGGAATGACGGACGCCGTTATGTTTGGCCCTGATGGCAATAACATCCTTCCGGCTTCAATGCTATATAAAAAGAACATACTCGCCCTTAGAGGTAGCTTCAGACCAGTGACCTTGGTGAATATGGATATGTACAAAAAGTCTTATGAGATTTTTATTCGGGAGCAAAAAGTTGAAGAGGATAGAACTGTAGTGGTTTTTGAGATTACACTTTCTAACCTGCGCGCAGAAGGAGAAATTGATGAAGAAGACTTCATGGATAGGGCGCGATTACTATGTTCCCTAGGTCAAACGGTTATGATATCTAATTTCCAGGAGTATTATAAACTAGTAGAGTATTTCTCCGAGTACACCAAAGAACGTATGGCACTTACGATGGGGGTAAATAATTTGGTTGATATTTTTGATGAGAAGTACTACCGACACCTAAGTGGTGGTATATTAGAGGCTTTTGGAAAACTATTCTACAAAGATCTTAAAGTATACTGTTATCCTATGATCGATCCTGACACGGGTCTTACCAATACCAGTAATACTCTCAAGGTACATCCTAGGATGAAAGGCCTTTATAAGTTCTTCAAATACAATGGAAAAGTGGTCGATATATTTGATTACGATGAAGACGTGCTCCATATTTTCTCTCGAGATGTATTGCAAAAAATTGCCACTGGAGAAGAGGGCTGGGAGGAACTTCTTCCAAAGGGAATTGCTGAACTAATAAAAGAGCAAGGCTTATTTGATTATAAACCTCAGAATGCTTTGAATTCTAAAAGTGGTAACGACCTCTAATTAGCTCATTTAAATTGCCTGCCCTTATATAAAGAGATATTGTAAAGAATCGCTCCATTAATTCTGCATAAGAAAGAACTACTGGAGCGATTAATTGATTCTATGTAACTACGCTACTAATTCTAATATTTGCGCTGCATGATCTTTGGTCTTTACTTTTTGGATCACATGGGAAACAACCCCTTGCTCATCCACTATAAAGGTCATTCTATGAATTCCGTCATAGCTTTTTCCCATAAATTTCTTGGGACCCCATACCCCAAAGGCATTGATCAACGTTTTGTCTTGATCTGCAATTAGTGGAAAAGGAAATTCGTATTTATTTCTAAAATTCGTCTGTCTTTTTTGTGAATCTGCACTTACACCTAGGATGCTGAAGCCTTTTTGTTGAAGTTCTTTATAGTGATCTCTTAGGTTACAAGCCTCCGCGGTACACCCAGGAGTACTCGCTTTGGGATAAAAGAAAACAATGAATTTTTTACCCTTAAAATCATCTTTTGATACTGTATTTCCATCTTGATCTAAAACCTTAAAATCTGGTACAGTACTTCCTACTTCCAATGTTTCCATAAATGCTTATTTTTGTTAAATTATATGCTAATACGTTTGCTCAAAATTACTAAATAATGACCAAGAAAGAAAAGGTTGACTATATCATTAATACCTTAGAGGAATATTATCCAACAGTTCCAATACCACTCGATCATACCGATCCCTATACCCTACTCATTGCCGTTCTATTATCGGCTCAAAGTACTGATAAACGCGTCAATCAAATTACGCCAATACTATTCGATAGAGCTATGAATCCCTATCAAATGGTTAAACTATCGGTTGAAGAGATTCGAGAGATCATACGACCCGTAGGACTGTCCCCTATGAAGTCTAAAGGAATCTACGAGCTATCTCGTATTTTAATTGACAAGTATAACGGAGAGGTTCCTGCGGATTTTCAAGCACTAGAATCCCTTCCTGCGGTGGGGCATAAGACCGCAAGTGTGGTAATGTCTCAGGCGTTCGGTATTCCAGCCTTCCCTGTGGATACCCATATCCATAGATTAATGTACCGATGGGGATTATCCAATGGTAAGAATGTAATTCAGACTGAAAAGGACGCCAAAAGATTGTTTCCAAAAGAATTATGGAATAAGCTGCACTTACAAATAATCTACTATGCGAGAGAATATTCACCCGCTAGGGGTTGGGATTTAGAGAAAGATGTTATTACCCGAACTGTGGGTAGAAAATCACTTTTAAAAGCTTATCTAACAAAAAAGACCCATAAGATTTAATTCCAATGGGTCTTTTTAGAAAAGTTTAATTAACAAGCGTATCAAACTCCAACTTTTTGTATTTAATAACACTTAAAGCCTTAGAATAACTAAGTAAGAATTCAATAGTAGATTTCTTGGGTTTTAACGATTCTGCATGTAATTTTTCATTCGTGTAAATTTTTTCCATATTCTATTGTTTGTTTGATTTGAATCAATAACGCAAACAATAATAGAATATTGTATTAATTTGTTAAAATGATTTGGTTTTTTTCTACCATTTTTCGCAAATTAATAATCGCATAACGCATTCTTCCCAATGCTGTGTTAATACTAACGTCGGTCTGCTTGGCTATTTCTTTAAAGCTCATATCCTTATACATCCTCATAATTAACACCTCTCTCTGGTCCTCAGGAAGTCCGTTAATTAAATTTTTCACATCAGCTTCTACTTGATCCTTAATGATTTGTTTTTCAACATTTAATGCCTGATCTCCTAAAACAGAAAATATATTAAAATCATCGCTTCCTTCAAATTTAGGCATCCTTGCATTTTTACGGAAGTGGTCAATGACCAGGTTGTGAGCAATGCGCATTACCCAAGGTAAAAACTTTCCTTCCTCGTTGTAGTTACCTCGTTTAAGGGTGTTAATGACTTTAATAAATGTATCTTGAAAAATATCTTCGGTAACATCTTTATCGTATACTTTTGAAAAGATAAAACTGTAGATACGATGGGAATGCCGGTTAATTAATAATTCTAAAGCTTTTTCGTCGCCTTTTATATAGTCGGCAACTAATACCGAATCTTGAAGTGTTTGTTCCATACAATTACTTTTACAATCATGTAACTATCATTCCATTTCATGGGAACGATCGTTGGTTCATTAGATTAATTATTCAAGTAATTGTATACTATAGGCTTTTGATTTAATTATTCATGTCAAATATACTATAATTATTGAAGAATATGCAAGATTTAAATTCAAAAATTAACTTACATTTAATAATTGCCACGCGCAATCTAGCTCAAATTAGATTGTTATCTTTGTAATTTATGTTTTCTTATGATAGATATTTCTAAAGTTAATCCCAAGGATAGCATCATTATAAAAGGAGCAAAACTCCACAATTTGAAGGATATCAATGTCGTCATTCCAAGAAATAAGCTCGTAGTGATAACGGGCTTATCTGGTAGTGGCAAGTCTTCATTAGCCTTTGATACCTTATATGCAGAAGGTCAAAGGCGTTACGTAGAGAGTCTTTCTTCCTACGCTCGACAGTTTCTAGGTAGGCTCGACAAACCAAAGGTAGACTACATCAAAGGAATTGCACCAGCTATTGCAATTGAACAAAAGGTGAACTCCACCAATCCCAGATCAACTGTTGGAACTAGTACTGAGATATATGATTACTTAAAGTTGTTGTATGCTCGAATAGGTAAAACCTACTCTCCTATCTCCGGAAAAGAAGTAAAAAAACATCAAGTATCTGATGTCTTGGATTATGTAAAAACATTTGAGATAGGGAGTAAACTACTCTTACTTGCACCAGTACACATTCCCAAAGAAAGAAGTGTTTTGAAAACCTTAGAAATTCTATCTTTACAAGGATATGCGAGAATAAAGTATCAAGGGAAAGTACATCGCATCAGTGATATAGACAAGGAAATCGATCACAACTTCTCCTTAGTAGTGGATCGTATTATTGTTAAAGATGATGAAGACTTTTATAACCGTCTGGCAGATGCGGTAGATACGGCTTTTTTTGAAGGAAAAGGAATCTGTACTATTGAAGATCTCAGGACCTCTGAGCAAGTAGTATTCAGTACTAAGTTTGAAATGGACGGTATTGAATTCTTAGAACCCAATACGCATTTGTTTAGCTTTAACAACCCTTATGGTGCTTGTCCTAGTTGTGAAGGGTACGGCGATATGATCGGATTAGATGAAGATCTCATTGTACCTAATACTTCCTTATCAATATTTGAAAATGCCATATTTCCATGGAGAGGTGAAAGCATGAGTTGGTATAGGGATCAATTGGTTAACAACGCCTATAAATTTGACTTCCCGATACATAAACCTTGGTTTGAACTTTCCGAGGAACAAAAATCATTGGTCTGGGAAGGAAATAAATACTTTACTGGACTCACTGCTTTTTTCAAAGAATTGGAAGATAAAAGCTACAAGATTCAAAATCGAGTAATGCTATCTCGCTATAGAGGAAAAACCAGGTGTACGGAGTGTAGAGGACTAAGACTTCGTAAAGAAGCCAATTATGTTCGGGTTGGGGATAAAACCATATCCGACCTTGTAAATATTCCTATCACTAAATTGCAAGAACACTTTAACGCTCTTAAACTTGATGTTCACCAGGAGGAAATTGCCAGTCGTTTGCTTAAAGAAATTAATACAAGATTAGAATTCTTAAACAATGTTGGCCTAAACTACCTGAGTCTAAATCGCAAGTCTAATAGTTTGTCAGGAGGAGAATCACAACGTATAAATCTGGCCACTTCCCTTGGAAGTAGCTTGGTAGGCTCAATGTATATACTGGATGAACCTAGCATCGGATTACATCCAAAAGACACAGAAAACCTTATTGGTGTTTTAAAACAATTAAGAGATCTCGGCAATACAGTAATTGTGGTCGAACATGATGAAGATATCATGAAAGCTGCAGATCAGATCATTGATATAGGACCAGAAGCAGGAACACATGGTGGAGAAGTTGTCGGGACTGGTTCGTATGAGGAGCTTATAAGATTGGATACCCTAACGGCCAACTACCTAAATGGAAAGGATCAAATAGCAATTCCTGAAAAGAGAAGAACCTCAAAGAACTCCATCATTATTAAAGGTGCGCGTGAGCATAATCTAAAAAACATTGACGTGGAATTTCCTCTCAATGCGCTAACAGTAGTTACTGGACTCTCTGGGAGTGGAAAGACAACCTTGGTGAAAAAGATTGTTTATCCAGCCATATTAAAAGCCACTGGAGGCTATGGTGAGAAATCTGGCCAATTCTCAAGTATCAGTGGTGATTTCTCCAACCTTGGCGCTGTTGATTTTGTGGATCAGAATCCAATAGGACGCTCCTCAAGGTCTAATCCGGTAACATACATCAAGGCCTATGACGATATTAGAAACTTGTTTGCTAAACAAAAACTTTCTAAAATCAGAGGCTATCAGCCCAAACATTTCTCTTTTAATATAGATGCAGGACGTTGCGAAACTTGTAAAGGAGAAGGAGAAGTCACCATCGAGATGCAGTTTATGGCAGATGTTCATCTGGAATGTGAGACATGTGCTGGAAAACGATTTAAAAAGGAAGTATTGGAGGTAAAATTCCAGGATAAGAATATTGATGATATTCTCAATATGACCATTGACCAAGCTATTGAATTCTTCTCAAATCACAAGCAAAAAAAGATCATTTCAAAATTACAATCACTACAGGATGTAGGGCTCGGGTACGTTACAATGGGGCAGTCCTCCTCTACCCTCTCTGGAGGTGAGGCACAGCGTATTAAACTCGCTTCCTTCCTCATAAAAGGAAGCACGACCACAAAAACCTTATTTATATTTGATGAACCTACCACAGGACTTCATTTCCACGATATTAAAAAACTTCTTAAATCATTCAATGCTTTATTGGATAACGGACATTCCATTATTGTTATTGAACACAATTTGGATCTTATAAAATGTGCGGATCACATCATTGATTTAGGGCCTAAAGGAGGTGAAAACGGAGGTTATCTCATGGGTAGTGGGACACCCGAACAATTAAGTAACATCAAAGAAAGTTACACAGGGCAGTATTTAAAAGACAAATTAAACTCACCATAATTACCAAAGCGCAATTTGTACATACTTTAACCCAAAGGGTGGTGCTAAAGTTAATTGATCATTTACTTTGGCATACTATTTGTCTTTTATAGTCTAGAAAATTCATGATAATTTTTTTGGTTGGTTAGTTAAGAAAACCCTGATACAGCGTAAAGTTTGTTCAGGGTTTTTTTTGTAAAAATAACTTATCTAACATTTTCCGAATGAGACATAGCATTTTTTTAAAGATTATAAACACTGATTTACAGTATGTTATGGGCTATTTTTTGAATTAAGCTAATTTATGGCACATAGTTTGAGCTTACACTAGCAAGACCGACCAAAAAATATGAAAACCAAAACATTGTTGAATCAAAACCTTTAGTCATGAAACAATTATTTATATTACTGATAGCACTTGTTTTTGGTGGTCAAAATAGTTTTGCCTCCACACAAAGCAGTATAAGAGGATATGGGAATTCCTTTATCTTCGTAGAAAACGGAATCAACTTTTCAGTGTATCCTGATGGGGAGTTCGATTTTTATATTGATACTCCAAGAATTACTGCAGGAGTTCATACAGGAAATGTGAGCATTACTTTTAACTCTGGATATGCCTATGATCCTTATGTACAGTACGATGCATATGGTGCAGTTATACAGATTGAAAACACGCCTATCTATTATGATTTCTATGGACGTGTAACACGAATTGGTAATATCAATATTCTTTATAACGGGAACTATTTAAGGCGAATTGGTGGAATGCACATCTATTTCAATGCCCATGGTATATTTAGCCATTATACTGGCTTTATAAACGGGTACAATAGAGTTTATGTCCACAGACCGTTCCACAGGTATTTTAGAAGACCAAGCCCTGCATTTTGTATGGTAAATTATAGACCTTATAGAAAGTACTATGTTCCAGAACGATATACATACTATAAGCCTTATAGGAACAACCATCGAAGATCGTATGTTAGCGTTGGAAAAACATATCATCATAAAGGCAATAACTCAAGAAGAAGTATTTATGAGAATGATAAAAGAGTAAGTAGAAGAAATGATGCTGCCATTACTAGAAGTATTCGAGCAAGAAGTGAAAATAGTGTCTCGCCTAGGAATACCAGTAGAGTAAGTAGAGGTGCAAATCATGGGAATATTAATCGTTCCTCCGCGAGAGCCTCTCGGGATAACACTTCTAACTCTGTAAGAAGTTCAAGGGCTGTAAAGTATCAACCTTCTAAGTCGGTAAATAGAGCCATTCGTAGTTCCAATGCATCAAATAGAAATGCAGTACAAACTAAAAGTGTACCTAGACAAAAGGTTCAGACTACTACTGTATCGAAAAGAAGTCCAGTGCAGGTAAATAGTCTTAGTACCTCAAGAGCAGCTCGACCAAAGGCTACAATTGAAAGAAGTAGTAGAAACGCCTCGAGTAAAACATATAGAAGTTCAAATTCCTCATCAAACAGATCTGCTCCTACTGCCAGATCAAGTAGAAGTAATTCTAGAGGAGTAAGATAGAAAGGTATAAATTAAATCGTTCGTTAAATAGGAAAAGTCCGTGGGTAATTTTACCTGCGGATTTTTACTTTTTAAGATATTTCCTTTTAAAACCATGGATCATGGCCGTGATATCCTCTGATAGGTTTAATAAATAAATTCCCAAAGCGAACAACAAGCCGATAAGAATAGATTTTAAAAGAATACTAATCAAGGGATGAAAATCAAAGTCCCACCAGAAAAATAGTACAAAGATCACCACCAGCACCATAGTGGTATTAAGGGTTGCCTTTGTAAAAGGGTGGATCCCTAGTTTACGATATACAAAAATAAGTTTTGTCGAGTTGTAAATTATAAAAGACAACAAGGTGGCAAAAGCAGCACCGTTTAATCCCCAAACCGGTATAAAAATAATATTCAAGCATACCGTTAGACCTGCTAATAGCAACCCAAAGAAAAGCACTATTCGATAATAATCCGAATTAAAAATTATGGCATTGTTATTTCCCATAAGATTATCAAAGACCTTGGCAAGCCCTATTAAAAAAACCACCATCACCCCTTGCTCATAATTTGGAGGAAGTAACTCATACAACGCATTCACGTTCAAGGTGACCAACAAAAAAATTCCTCCTGCTACCAAATACAAGTTAATAGAACTTTTTTTATAGAGCACCGCTAGTTCATTCATATTATTTGAATTGATAAATTTACTAGTAATAGGATAGGTGATTTGATGCATCGCTCTGGCAGGAACCGCAATGACCACCGCCATAAATACCGCTACATTGTAATAGGCTATGTTATCAATGCTCATAAATTGGCCGAGCATTACTTTATCGATATCTAGAAGAACAACTGCGATAGAACCAGTAAGTATAATTAGTAAAGAATAATGAAGCACTTCTTTATAATTATTAGGTAAAAACCATGCAATAGTAGGTTTCTTTATCCAAATCGCTGCAATGGCCATAAGGACCAATCGCGATCCATAAACGGCCATTAATAAATATATAAAAGTCTCAACAGGATATAACTCCAAACTTACACCAAGGAGTAAAACCATTATCATAACCCGATGATATACCTCCTTGAGGAGGTTTCCATAGACGGACTTTAAATGCACCTTAGCCCAGGCATAAAATAGCTCAAAATAAGCCATAAAAAAAGCCAGCACAACGATAGTCCACACATAGGGCACAAGAATATGATTCTTTGAAGCGACAATATCTACAATCCAGCCATAGCCAATACAACCAATAATGGCTGCTGGAATCGCAATTAATACAGGTAATAGGAAGACAAGTCCAGTAAAGGCATTTTTCTGGCTCTGATCTTTATAAAAACTAAAATACTTAATGAGCGTATTCTGTGTTCCAAAAGCTAAAATAGGCATCATTATGGTACTGGCTGAAAGTAAGTAACCAACAACCCCGTAATAGGTTGGGGTCAAAAAATTAGTATATAGGAACAACGTATTTATGGCACCTATTACAAATCCAAAATAGGTAACTAGGGTATTTTTTATAGTTTGGCTTGCAACAATCCCCATCAGCTTATAAATTCAAGTAATGCTTTGGTTAATTCCTTTCTGTGAAAGGCCTCTATTCCTTTAGAACACACCTGTAAATTATTATTCTTGTAGTCCATGTAAGCCTCCAGGATATAGTCTTTGAGTTGTTTCCGTTGTTCATAGTTAAAAAAACGTCCTGTTTGAGTTTGTTTAATTAATTTGGCTACATCCCAACCACGTGGCCCTAACGCCAAAATAGGCCTTTTAGCTGCCATGTATTCAAAAAACTTCCCAGGTATAATTCCCCTGGTCTTATCTGCATCAATTTCTATAAGTAAAAGCAGCTGAGAACTTCGCTGAAGAGCTATGGCCTGCTGGTGATCCAAATATCCCTTCAAATGCACTGCTTTTTCCAGACCAGATGCCTTGATACTTTCAATTACTTGATCACTCACAGTGCCGGCCAATATCAATTCTAAATCATTTGAAAATTCAGGATGCTCGTTACAAATCTGAGCGAGGGTTTCCCATAATACTTTTGGGTTTCTACCACTTAAAAGCGATCCGATATGCGAAATACTGAATTTCTCCGTTAAGGCTATCGGCTGCGATGGGTAATCTAGATATCCATTGGTAATCACCTTGATTGGCTTTGAGGTTTTTTGCTCAAATTCCTTTTTAGTGGTAGGACTTGTGGTAATAATTTTATCAGCCATTTGTAAAACGGTCGCTTCCAAATTCTGATGTTTTTCTTCAGAGACTCTAAGGAGTTTTAATTCTGAATGGTACCCTATTGTGGTCCACGGATCTCTAAAATCTGCGATCCAACGCAACTGTTCATTGCGTTGTTTTAGGTTTAAACCTATCAGATGCAGACTATGTGGAGGACCTGTTGTTACAATAGTCTTTATATGGTGTTTACTTATATAATCCCTTAAAAATTTAACGGAAGGCTTCACCCACAATACACGAGCATCAGGAATAAAAAAATTACCTCTTATCCAAAGCATCGCACGCTCGATCCAAGATTGTTTTTTAGTGGTGATTATCCCTTTACTGATTTGTGCGGTTTTTGAAGACGAAAATATCGAAGCCCATTTATACGGTTCTATGATTGGTTTTTTTAGGATGGTGATCGTACTAGGTACCTCACTTAAAAAGCTCTCATCCTTAAATGGATAGTTAGGGTTTTCAGGAATATAAACGACCACTTGTTTGTTGAATTCCGCCAAGAATTTTATAAAGTTTAACCAACGCTGTACTCCTGGCCCTCCTGCAGGCGGCCAATAATACGTTATAATTAAAACTTTATCCATAACAAAAGTAATAAATAATTTCTCCTAATTAGCGCTTAATCGACCTTTTCGGTTCCCTTTCTCACCTTAAAGTATACACCAGATAACAGTAAAAGAAATAATACAATTGTACTGGAAAGACTTATAGCTGCTCCAGTTTTGACCACCTGGGGATCAAATTCAAATTTAATTTCATGTTCTCCTGAAGGAATTCTTAAAGCTCTTAGCGCGTAATCGACCCTAAAATGTTCTACTTCTTCACCATCAATAGTAACTTTCCACCCGTAAGGGTAATGCATCTCCGAAAATACGGCTAATCCATTATTGTTGTTTGAAGACTCATAAAGCAGTACATTAGGGCTGTAATATTTCAGCGTAATCTGTGCGGTGGAATCGACATTAAAACGAGCTGGTAAAACATCCTCAAATTCAGTTTGATCAAAAACGGCAGTTGTTTTGGTATTGATGCTATCCAAAGCTGCCATCTCCTGGTCTGGACTCTCCACAGCTCTAAGTTCCTGTACAAACCATGCAGGGCCATTGGCATATGGATTGTTGGCTGGATACAATTGACCTTGGTCATCTGGTCTGATGATGTACTTTACATTGAGCATATTTAAAATCCCGACGTTGTTTTTGGCTAGCTGATATTCAACCAAGTCAGAGAGTCTTTTTGGTTTTGCAGCATGGTATCCACCAAGTGATTTATGATAATACGAGGTGGAGGCGCCGTTGAGTCCTTCCTGACTGTTATATACTCTGTAATGCCCTTTATCTTGTAGGATTTGTTCATCAGTGGGCGTTAGTGGGAATGGGCGACTTAAGTATCGTGCGGATACAAAATCTTTTTGATTCACATAGTGTCGATCGACCCCCACTAGATCAATTAGAATTAAGGTTCCTACTGCAATAAGCAACAAATTGGTTTTAAGTTTATTCTTAATAAAGAGCCACAGCACTGCAATAGCGATCCCTATGAGTAAGAAATTTCGAATAAGATCCGAGGTGAGTAGCCCCATCCGGTCCTCCTTAATTTTCCCCATAAGCTGGGATAATCCCATTTGATCAAATTGCTGGCGGTAATATGCGTCATTGACATGAGAATAATCAAAAGTACCTTTGAGTAGAAATATGGCTGAGATGATCCCTAAACAAACAATTCCCCCCCATTTCAAGGCTTTAATCTTCTGATTATAATCAACCTTTTTATTTAAAAATTCTTTCAATCCTAGGGTCGCTAAAATAGGTACGCATAGTTCGATGATAACCTGAATGGAGGTGATAGCTCTGAATTTGTTATATAACGGGAAGTAATCAATCATAAAATTCGTGAGACTACTAAAATTATGACCCCAGGAAAGTAGTAATGACACTATACAACCTGCCACTAACCACCATTTTATTGGTCCTTTAATAAGTACCAGACCGATGACAAATAATAGCAAAATAACCGCACCTAGATAAGCTGGGGCTGCTACTCCTGGCTGATCTCCCCAATACATCATATGGGCCGCTTGATTTTCAACAAAATCTCTTGCCTGCGATGGAGCGACCCCTTGGGCCACTAGAAAATCATACGTCTTTGAATCAGTACTAAGAGCCTCATCGTTTCCTCCCCCAACAAGACGTGGGATAAGTAAATTAAAAGATTCAAAAAGCCCATAACTATATTGGGTGATATATTCTTTATCAAGTCCTGCAGTATCTTCTTTAGGACTTCCATCAGGATTGATCGTAAGTTCACTTGGCCCCCTTGTGCTCCATTGTGCATACTCCTGGGTCGCTAATAGGTTAGGCGCATTTGTACCAATTGCTAACAAAACAGCTACAAGAAGTATTCCGACAGATTTAAAGAATCGTGGCAGCCATTTTTCCCTGTAGGCCATCACCAAGTAAGTCACCCCTATAATAAGTACCAAAAACATTAAATAATAGGTCATCTGGAAGTGATTCGCATTAATCTCCAGTGCCAAAGCAAATGCGGTGAGTAAGAATCCTGTGATATATTTTCGTTGAAAGACTAACAATATTCCTGCCAGTACAAAAGCAAAATAGCCGATTGCATGGGCTTTGGCATTATGTCCTACTCCGAGAATAATGATTAAGTAAGTTGAGAATCCAAAGGCTAAAGATCCTATTAAGGCCAATTTCCAATCGACTTTTAGGACCATTAACAATACATAAAACCCAACAAAATATAAAAACAAATAATCCGCTGGTCTGGGTAAAAAGCGAATAACTTTATCCAGTTTTTTTACATAATCATGAGGGTAATTGGCACCCAACTGATAGGTGGGCATACCACCAAATGCAGAATTGGTCCAATAGGACTCCTCTCCTGTTTTTTCCTTGAAGTCATTACGTTCTTTGGCCATCCCAATATATTGAACAATATCGCTTTGGAATATTTGCTTGCCCTGCAGAACGGGTGAAAAATAAATAAGTGAAGTCAATATAAAAATTAAAAATACTACACTATGTGGTAGTATTTTCCTTAACTGGTTAGTCATTTAACAAATTGATTTAGTTATTCAATTTCCTCAAATTCTATGTATTCTCCAACTTTATTTGAAGAATTTGAGTTTGCTGATTTGGGTTTTTTATCAATTACGGTTTCCCCTTCCTTGTATTGTGAGCCATTTCTTTTATATTGTTGTTGAGCCTTGTATTGCTGTTCAAACTTCTCGCTCATTTTCTTGGAAGCGTACTTCATTAAATAAGGCGCAAACAAACGTGATAAAATTTTAAACACGTAATAAACTAGAATAATAATTAATATTGTTCGTATTAACTGCATAACATTTCGCTTTCAAAATAAATTCAAAAATACAACACATTGGGCGTAATTACAGGTTATAACTGCTAAAAATATAATAAAATCAGCAAAATACACTTACCCAAAGCTTGCAATCCATTATTTGATCTATGGATCAAACATTGAATTTTAAAAATTCCTTTTAAATTGCCGCTAAATTGATAAATTCGTAATTCAAATACAAAACCAATGAAGAAGTCCATCTACTTAGTTGCTATCGCCCTGATCGCTCTCACACATGAATTAAATGCACAGTACACAGAGGTAATTAATTCCAATCGCCCTGGCGCTTCCTATAGTGCTTTTTCTGTTGGAAAAAATGTTTTCCAAATAGAAGGTGGTTTTTATTACGAACGATGGGATCACTCGGGACTCCGAACCAAGTCTAATCGTTACGCTATGGATATCGTATTTCGCTATGGCTTTCTATTTGAACAACTTGAACTTATTTATGATGGACAGTATACCTTTGCAAAGGTTATCGATAACTCTATTGGTAACCCAAGGAAATACAATCAAAACGATTTCACCAAAAACACCCTTGGATTAAAATATTTAATTTACGATCCATTTAAAGATCCGGAACGAAACAAACCAGATCTATATAGCTGGAAGGCGAACAACCACCTGCAGTGGAGAAATCTTATCCCAGCGGTGGCTATTTATGCAGGGGTTAATTTAAATTTCGGTGATAACCCATTTTATCCCGAACAAGAAAGTTTAACGCCAAAGGTGATGTTGGCTACCCAACACCACCTTACCCCTAATTGGGTATTTGTCATGAATTTCTCCTATGATAAATTCACCTCTGATAATCCGTTATACAGCTATGTTTTGACACTTACTCATGCGCTTCGTGACCCTAGATATACTATATTTGTAGAACATCAAGGGTTTAAAAGTGATTACTATTCCGATGGTATATTCAAGATGGGCGCAGCGCGTTTGTTTACCAAGGATTTACAGCTAGATGCCTCTTTTGGAATCAATATAAAAGATACGCCTGCTCGATTTTTTGGAGCCATAGGAGCTTCTTATCGATTTGATTTTCATAGAGACCCTAAACACCAGTATGACAATTTCTCAGAAAAGGACAGAGAGTTTATAAAAGAAGCCAAGAAAAAAAGAAAAAACACCAATCCTTTTGAAGAGATAGAAGATTAATACCTATATGTTAAAGATTATAGAAGTAAAGACGAAAAAGCAAATAAAGGAATTTGTAAAATTTCCATTTAGTTTATACAAATCATCCGAAAATTGGGTGCCACCAATTATTAGCGAGGAGCTTAATAATTTTGACAAATCTAAAAACCCAGCCTTTAAGGATGCTCAAGCATGGTTTTTCCTTGCCTATCTAGATAAAAAAATCGTAGGGAGGATATGTGCTATCATTAACTGGGATGAGGTGAAAAAACAAGGTAATCCTAAATTACGATTTGGGTGGTTTGATTTTATTAATGATCAAAAAGTCTGTAATATCCTATTAGATCAAGTGTTAAATATCGCTCAAGAACACCAATTAAAATACATCGAAGGACCAGCAGGTTTTTCAAACATGGATAAAGCAGGTACGCTTATAGAAGGATTTGATCGAATTGGAAGTATGCCGACCAACTACAATTACTCCTATTATCCAGAACTGATGGAAAAATACGGGTTAAAAAAAGAAGTTGATTGGAAGGAGTACGAAATTATTATGCCAAAGGAAGTACCTGATAAGTTATCCAAATTTGCTGTCCTGCTGCAAAAAAAATATAATTTACGGGTCTTAGACCTACCCAGCACCAAATCCCTTCTACCCTATGCCGAAAAGATATTTGATTTAATGAACAGGTCACATCAGCATTTGGAGTCCTTTACACCAATTAAACCGTATCAAGTAGAGCATTATAAAAACAAATACTTAAAATTCTTAGACCCCGATTTCGTGACCCTTATAGCAGATGAAAATGACCAGTTAGTTGGGTTTTCTGTCATAATGCCTTCATTTTCAAAAGCACTTCAAAAAGCCAACGGAAAACTATTTCCGTTTGGATTTTATCACTTATTAAAAGCTCAAAAATCGGGCGAGAAAGTAACTCTTTTATTAATCGGAATCGCCCCTGAGTACATGCGTAAAGGTTTAACTGCCATTATATTTGACCAGACTTATAAGTCCTTTGTTAAAAAAGGTACCCAGGTTATGGAAACCAACCCTGAGCTGGAAACCAACAGCCAAGTACAAGCATTATGGAAAAACTACAACCCACAACTCATTAAAAAGTGGCGTACCTATCGCCTGTACCTTTAGAGAATTAGAATCCATCGCAATAAAATAACATGCACAAAAAAAGCTCCAAATACCTTTAATGTACTTAGAGCTTCTATTTTTTAATCCATTAGAAAATTTTCTAATAGTTGTCTATTTATTTACTTATCGCCCATAGCGGCCTCGACAGCTGCAGAAAGACGTTTGTATGTTCCATTTTCAAGACGATCTCTAATGGCAGAGAACGCTTCCAATGTCAGTTGTATATCCTCTAGATCATGGGTAGCGGTCGGAATCATACGCAAAAGAATCAATCCTTTTGGTATAACAGGATACACTACAATGGAGCAGAAAATCCCATAATTCTCACGTAAGTCTTTCACAAGAGCCATTGCCTCAGGAATGCTTCCATTTAAGTATACTGGTGTCACACAACTCTGGGTCGTTCCAATATTGAACCCACGTACTTTCAGGCCATTTTGAAGCGCATTTACATTCTCCCAAAGTTTTTCTTTAAGTTCAGGCATCGTCTTCATCATTTGCAAGCGCTTCAATGCTCCTTTCACATAAATCATTGGCAATGACTTAGCGAACATTTGAGACCGAAGATTATATTTAAGATAATCGATGACTTCTTTATCACCAGCTAAAAATGCACCAATACCAGCCATAGACTTGGCGAAGGTTGCAAAATAAACGTCGATTTGATCTTGAACTCCTTGCTCCTCTCCTGTTCCAGCACCAGTTTTCCCAAGGGTACCGAAACCGTGAGCGTCATCGACTAGTAATCTAAAGTTGTACTTTGTCTTAAGGGCAACGATTTCTTTTAAACGGCCTTGCTCTCCACGCATACCAAACACTCCTTCTGAAATCACTAAGATTCCTCCTCCTGTTTGTTCTGCCATTTTTGTGGCACGCTCAAGATTTTTCTCAAGGCTTTCCATATCATTATGTTGATATGTAAAACGTTTACCCATATGAAGTCGCACACCATCAATAATACACGCATGTGAGTCAACATCATATACTATAATATCGTCCTTGGTTACTAAAGCATCAATACACGACACCATTCCTTGGTATCCAAAATTCAATAAATATGCCGCTTGTTTGTTAACAAATTCAGCGAGTTCATTCTGTAGCTGATCGTGCAAGTCGGTATGACCACTCATCATTCGCGCCCCCATAGGATATGCAGCGCCGTGTTCAGCAGCAGCCTCAGCATCTACTTTAAGTACCTCCGGATGATTTGCCAACCCGAGGTAATCATTTATACTCCAGGTGATAACATCTTTTCCATTAAACTTCATTCTATTTGAGATATGTCCTTCCAATTTTGGAAATACAAAATATCCCTCAGCCTGAGAAGCCCATTTTCCTAATGGACCTTTATTCTCAATAATTCTATCAAATAAGTCTCTCATGTAAATGGAGGTTTTCTATTCTTTTAAATTGTATTTTGTGTTTACTTAACAGAGGCCAAAAGTAACTAAAATTAAGGTCTTTTCATAACATATTTACGAATCTTGTAAAAGATTACGAAATTGTTTTTGGAACATCTTATCTAAGAATTTATCTGGAAATACATGTATAGCCAGCCAAAACAGCCATTTTTTTGGAGCGACTAAATATCTTGTTCTGGTTTTTTTACCCTCTGCAATGTCGTATATTAAATTGGCTACAATACTGGCATCCAGAGCCGCTCCTTCCATCCCTTGTACAGCTTTATCCATCTTGGCATAGATCCGCTCATATGGCGTGCCTTTGTATTTATTGATCTGCTCGGCAGATTCCGCCTTTGCCTTATTCCATATTTCAGACTGTATAGGTCCAGGTTCGATAATGGTTACACTAATACCAAAATCCAACAACTCCCTTCTAAACCCATCAGAAATCGCCTCCACTGCATGTTTAGAGGCAGCATATGGTGCCATAAATGGACGGGTCACACGACCAGCTCCACTACTGATATTGATCATTTTTCCTTTCGGGAGGTTATTGTTAAATCCAAGCAGAGGCAAAAAGGTCTGAGAAACTCTAACTAGGCCTAATACATTAATATCTAGCTGCTGCGAAAATTCTTCTAAGGCAATATAAGCCATAGGACCATTGACCGAAACTCCAGCATTATTCACTAAGCAATCCAGGGGTTTATCCTTTAAAATAGCTTTGACGTCTTGATAGGCAATTTGTATGGCTTTTAAATCTGTTACATCGAAGATTAGTGGATGGAAGTTTACTCCCAATTCTCCTTGTAGGCCATCAGCATCAGCTTGTTTTCTGACACTTCCAAAAACCAAGTAACCTCGTTTTAGAAATAATTTTGCGGTACTCAACCCTATTCCAGAGGACACTCCAGTGATCAATATACTTTTCATAGGTATTTTTTACTATTGAGAAAAAAGGCGTTTTATCAAACGCCCATTTTCATCATTGCCCTATGGGCGTTTTGTTTTGCTTTATTATCCTTATAATCTTTCCAATGCTTTCCTGCCAAGTAATTCATTCCGCTGTCAAAAGCAAAGTGCCGTAGTAAATTTGATGCACCCTGAATTTTAGTCTTCAAGGAATCATTAGCCCGTAAAGCAAGTGAAAATCCTCCTTTTGAGTAGTATACAAAATGCCACCATAATTTAGGGATAAACAACGTTTCGCCGTGTTCAATAACCGCTTTAAATCCTTTTGCATATTTAAAGGCTGGAAACCTTTCTAAATCGGGATTTAGCACATCCACATGAGAATGGTTGGTATAAGGCAATTTATATAAAAAATCAGATTGATCAGGTGGGTATAAGTAGACTACTTTTTGCGTCTGAAAATGTGATAGAAACACATGAGAACAATCAATATCGTAATGTAGATTAAGCGCCGAGCCTTGCCCTCCAAAGAACATCAATGCGAATTTCATAAAGCCATCCATAATCGTGGGCGTCTGATAGTCCTTTGAGAGTTCTGGAGCACGTTTCATAATTTGAAAATTATGAAACCTTAAGCTTGTTGGTTTATTCGCAATTATTTCTAAATAATCTCGGAACTTTTTATAAGTTGTTGGCTTCATATAGCCATTACCAGGTTCATGATAAGAATCATCATACATTGGAATTTCCCATTCACCATACTGCCTTTTAAAAAAATCAAAGGTCCATTTTTCTCTAGCAGGCCAGTCTTTAGTTAAATCCTTAAAAATTACAGGTCTCTGGGCAGAAAGATAATGCTCTTTAAATTCCTCTTTGGTGATCCCCTCAACCTTATCAACCAAATTGAAATCCGACATGGTATAAGTTTTGATTTATTTGATATATTCAATTTTTTGTATTGCTTCCGTATTGACAGAATCAAAGAACCCTTGATCCCGCATCCATTCATCACTATATATTTTACTCATATAGCGTGATCCGTGGTCTGGGAATATCATAATAACATTGCTATTCGCATCAAACTCACCGAGCTCAGCCAATTGCTTGGCAGCCTGAAATGCCGCACCACTTGTGTAGCCTACAAAACAGCCTTCAGTTTTTGATATCATTCGAGCAGTATGTGCACTCTCTTCATCTGTCACTTTGATAAATTCATCAATAACATCAAAATCTGTTGCACCTGGTATAAGGTTTTTCCCTAATCCCTCAATTCTATAAGGGTATATTTCGTTGGTGTCAAATTCACGTGTTTCATGATATTTTTTCAAAACAGAACCATAGGCATCTACTCCTATCACTTTTATGTTAGGATTCATTTCTTTTAAAAAACGTCCTGTTCCAGATATAGTTCCTCCAGTTCCGCTGCAGGCAATAAGATGTGTAATTTGTCCGTTTGTTTGTTCCCATATCTCAGGACCAGTTGTCCTGTAATGAGCCTCCATATTGAGTTGGTTAAAATACTGATTAATATAAACCGAACCCTTCATCTCTTCGTGCATTCGTTTAGCGACCTGGTAGTATGACCTAGGGTCATCTGCACTAACATGTGCAGGACACACATATACCTTTGCCCCCATAGCGCGTAACATATCAATTTTATCAGGCGAAGACTTTGAGCTTACCGCTAAAATACAGTCGTATCCCTTAATAACACTAACCATGGCAATACTAAATCCTGTATTACCCGAGGTCGTTTCTATAATAGTGTCTCCTGGTTTTAATATTCCCTTACGCTCTGCTTCTTCAATAATATGAAGTGCAATCCTATCCTTACTCGAATGACCTGGATTAAAAGCCTCAACTTTAGCGAAGAAGTTTCCAATAAGATTTTGGGTTATTTTACTTAGTTTTAGCAAGGGTGTATTACCTATTAAATCTAAAACATTATCGTAAGCATTTATCTTTTGTTTCATAGAAATTTGGTTAGATACAAAATAGATTTGAATTCCTCCAAACCTTGCAAATTTAAAGACTTTTTTTAAAACTATTGGTGAATTCCTTCTAAATCTAAAATAAAAGCATATTCCTGGGCTACTTCTTTTAAAGCTTCAAAACGCCCCGAAGCACCGCCGTGTCCAGCATCCATATTGGTTTGGAAAAGCAATATTTGTTCTCCTTTTTTAACACTTCTTAACTTTGCTACCCACTTAGCAGGTTCCCAATACTGTACTTGAGAATCATGGAATCCTGTGGTCACTAGTAAATTTGGGTATTCTTTTGATGCTACATTATCATAGGGAGAGTATGACTTTATGTAATTGTAATACTTCTTTTTATTTGGATCACCCCATTCATCATACTCACCAGTAGTTAGTGGGATGGATTCATCTAACATGGTAGTTAACACATCGACAAATGGAACAGCAGCAATTACACCGTTGTATAACTCTGGTGCTAAGTTTATCACAGCTCCCATAAGCAAACCACCAGCAGAACCTCCCATGGCATACATATGCTCTTTGGTGGTGTACCCCTGCTGAATTAGAAACTCTGTACAATTGATAAAATCCGTAAATGTATTCTTCTTCTCTAGGAGCTTCCCTTTTTCATACCACTGCCTTCCTAAGTATTCTCCACCTCTAATATGAGCAATAGCATAGATAAATCCTCTATCGAGCAACGAAAGCCTCACTGAGGAGAAATAAGGGTCAATAGTTGCGCCGTACGATCCGTATCCATAGAGTAATAATGGATTGCCACCGTTGTTTCTCATATCCTTTCTATAAACAAGTGAAATAGGAATCTTAGTCCCATCATTTGCCAGGATCCATACTCTTTCAGAGGCATAATTATCCTTATCAAAGGTACCTCCTAGCACTTGTTGTTCTTTTTTGACCACTCTTTCTTTAGTCTTCATATTAAAGTCAATAGTACTGGCCGGTGTGGTCAAAGCGTTGTACACAAAACGAAGCGTATCTGTTTCAAACTCCAAATTAGTGGAGGTGAAAACTGTATAAGTCTCATTGTCAAATGGGATATAGTAAGCATCCCCTTTGTCCCATGGCCGAATCATAATTTTGTTTAATCCTTCAGAGCGTTCACTAATCACCAGGTAATCTTTGAAAATATCAATATCCTCCAACAACACTTCAGGTCGGTGTGCAATAACCTCTTCCCAATGCTCCTTCAAGGTGTTATCCACTGAGGTTTTCATAAGTTTAAAATTGGTGGCACCATCGGCATTGGTGAGTATATAAAATGTATCTTTATAATGTGAAATACTATACTCCAAACCTCTGACTCTTGGCTGAAAAACCTTTGGTTGTTGATCTGGATGATCGGCATCAATGAAACTAAACTCTGTTGTAAGGGTGCTCCCAGAACCAAAAACAATATATTTCTGAGACTTGGTTTTATAGACAAAAGCTCTAAAGGTCTCATCAGGCTCGTGATAGACTAACTGATCCTTGGATCCTGAACCTTGGGTATTAAACACGTGCTTAAAAATTTTATCAGAGCGCAAGGTTTGTTTATCTTTTCTGGTATAAAAAAATGTTTTATTGTCGTTCGCCCAGGTACTTGATCCCGTAGTATTCTCTATACGTAATGGATAAACCTCTCCAGTTACCAGGTTTTTAACCTGCAGAACGTACTCTCTTCTACTTACAGTATCCACTCCAAACACCGCTAGAGTATTATCAGGACTTATATTAATACCATTTAAATTAAAGTACGAATGGCCCTTTGCCATTTCATTACAATCGAAGAGCACCTCGTGATGCGCCCCTTCTTCATCTTTTTTTCGTAAATAGATCGGATAATCTTTCCCCTTTTCATACTTAGTGGAGTACCAATACCCATTATATTTATAGGGAACGGAAGAATCATCTTCTTTTATACGAGATTTCATTTCTTCAAAAAGTGATTTCTTAAGATCCTCGGTATGCGCAGTCATTTTATTGTAGTAATCATTCTCGCGCTCTAGGTAGTCTATCACCTCTGGGTTATCTCGTTCATTTAGCCAGAAGTAGTTATCCACTCTTATATCACCATGTTTCTCTAAAATAACTTCTTTTTTATCTGCAACTGGTGGGGTAATTTTTGTCATAGCTTCTTGTTGTTTCTCTTTACAGGAACTCACAAAAATATAACTTACTATAAGAATAAAAGTAATGTACCTCATATAAATTTTAATTAGTGTAATACTGAAGTAATTTAGTAAATTTGATGCAAAAACTTAAAACTATGTTTGGAGATCTCATGGGAATGATGGGCAAATTAAAAGAAACCCAACAAAAAGTAGAAGAAACCAAAAAAAGACTCGATACCGTAACACTTCGCGAGAAAAGCTCTGATAAGCTCATTGAGGTGACAATTACTGCAAACAGAGAATTAAAATCTATCGAACTTGATCCTTCGCTCCTACAAGATAAGGAACAGTTAGAAGATTATTTGGTGTTGTATATCAATAAAGCCATTGCTCAGGCATCCAAAATAAACGAAGCTGAGTTAGCTGCTGTTGCCAAGGAAGGTATGCCCAACATTCCTGGAATGGACATGTTTAAATAGTAGCACAATTAGAAGAATACTTGGTGCATTGGGATCCTCTTTCCAAAGCAAAATCATCTCTCTTAAATCCATGAGCGAAGGAAAAATTGAGAAGTATTGATATAGTTATCAATATATTTTTTAAATTCACATGGAATGTTGAGCGATGCTCCTTATAAATGATCAATTAAGCCAAGTAACCTTATGTATAAGATTGAGAGATCAAATTCTGGGAATGTTTTTAATTTTTTATTGCTGGCAGAACACGGACATATCCTCCTTAAAAGTATTGCATTTGACAGTATAGAAACTGCAGAAAAAGAAATTGAAAGTGTAAAAGTGAATGCCTTAAATATGAGCAGATACGAACGTAAAACCACCCCCGAAGGAAAGTTCTACTTCAACTTAAAAAATGCCAACGGTGTTATATTAGGCCAAAGTCAAATGTACTCCTCCGAGGCTGGTATGGAGAACGGTATTCTTGCCGTTAAGAACAATTCGAAATCAAAACAAATCAAACTACCGATTTAAAGGAGATTTTATAGCTCCAGTGACCTTAACACCTGTAATGTTCTAGCGTGCATTTCACTGGTATAATCCAGATGGGTTACCATTCGTAACTTTCCCTGACCTAGATGGATAATTTTAATTCCATGCTGTGTTAACAGTTTTAAAAACTCAGTAACTAATACCCCTTGGTCTAAATAAAAAATCACAATATTGGTTTGTACGGGCTCAATTGATCGCACAAACTTTTTATCATTCAAAACCGCTGCAAGTTCCTTGGCTCTTTGGTGATCATCTTCTAAACGATCTATATGATGATCCAAGGCATAAAGGCCAGCTGCTGCCAAGTATCCTATTTGTCGCATTGCCCCTCCTAGTACCTTTCTAACGCGCAGTGCTTTTGAAATAAACTGCTCATCCCCTATTAACAAGGATCCTACAGGGCAACCTAACCCTTTACTTAAACAAACTGATATAGAATCAAAAAGTGAACCGTATTGCATGGGATTTTCGTTTTTGGCCACCATGGCATTCCATATCCGAGCGCCGTCTAAGTGCAATTTTAAATCATGTTCTCTACATACCGTACGGATTTGTCGAATCTCATCTAAGTCCCAGCAGGTTCCCCCTGCACTGTTGGCAGTATTCTCAATGCAGACCAAGGAAGTAATGGGTGTATGATAAAATTCTGGAGTATTGATCTGACCTTTCAATTGTTCAGCAGTAAAGGCCCCATATAAACCATCGATAAGCCTACAGCTCACACCGCTATTAAAACTCACACCCCCGCCCTCAAAATTAAACACATGAGCATCCTTATCGGCAATTAGTTGCTCCCCAGGCTGTGTATGCACTTTTATAGCCGTTTGGTTCGCCATAGTACCACTGGGAAAAAAAAGAGCAGCTTGTTTCCCAAACATTTTAGCCACTTTTCTCTCCAAAGCATTCACCGTAGGATCTTCTTTAAATACATCATCTCCCACTTTAGCTTTAAACATATAATCTAGCATGGCTGGTGTTGGTTGTGTAACGGTATCACTAACTAAATTTACTTCCATCAATTTTAGTTTAACAATCGCTAAAGTTAAACATCGGCGGTGAAAAACTTATCAAGATTAAAAAAAGATATTATACTTTTGGAAAAAATTACGATATGATCAGCCATGAACAGGTGAAAAATCTTTCTGAAAGAACGGAAGACCTTAGGAAATATCTCAATATAGAGCAAAAGCTAATCGAAATTCAAAATGAAGAAGAAAAGACTTTTGCGCCTGATTTCTGGGACAAACCCAAGGAAGCCGAAATCATCATGAAGACCTTAAGGACCCAGAAAAAGTGGGTAGAAGATTTTCAACTCGTTAAAACAATGGTCAGTGATCTTGAAGTTTTACTTGAGTTTTACAAAGAAGGTGAAGCCGAGGAAGCGGATGTAATTAATCAATTTGATAGGGCTAAAGATCTCATTGAAAACTTAGAGTTTAAAAATATGCTCTCAGAAGAAGGTGATAATATGAGTGCAGTGTTGCAGATCACCTCCGGGGCAGGTGGAACAGAGAGCTGCGACTGGGCCTCTATGCTGATGAGAATGTACATCATGTGGGGAGAGAAGCACGGATATAAAATAAAAGAGCTCAATCATCAAGATGGCGATGTGGCCGGGATAAAGACAGTTACTCTTGAATTTGAAGGAGATTTTGCTTTTGGATGGCTCAAAGGAGAAAATGGTGTTCATCGTCTGGTGAGAATATCACCTTTTGACAGTAATGCTAAACGACATACTTCTTTCGCCTCTGTATATGTTTATCCACTAGCGGATGATTCCATTGAAATTGACATAAATCCTTCCGAAATTTCCTGGGACTTTGCACGATCTAGTGGTGCCGGTGGACAGAATGTAAACAAAGTTGAAACCAAAGCCATTCTAACGCACCACCCCACTGGAATTATCATTCATAATTCAGAAACGCGATCTCAACTTGAGAACAGAGAAAAAGCCATGCAAATGCTTAAATCGCAATTATATGAAATTGAACTCAAGAAAAGACAGGCTGCTAAGGATGAAATTGAGGCAGGAAAAATGAAAATTGAGTGGGGTTCTCAGATACGAAATTATGTGATGCATCCCTATAAACTTATAAAGGATGTACGAACTGGGCACGAGACAGGAAATGTCGATAATGTAATGGATGGCGGACTAGATGAATTTCTAAAAGCTTACTTAATGATGATGGGACAAAAACACGAAGAATAACCAAAATCCACATCGTTCGGGAGTATAACTGGACTTGTATTTTTTTTTTAAAGCGAGTACAGAAATACTATGGTTTTTTTTTCAAGAAATTACATGACTAAGAAAAATACACATTTGACTTGGTCTGTATTGTTTTAGCCATGATATTTTCCTTAGAAACTATTTTTAGGGTTATGTTTTTGTATTTTTGCTATTACAAAACTCAACTGTTTTAAAAAGTTCACCTTGTAAAAAACTCAAGATAAACCAATAAAATAAACGCTTTTGCGTATTTAATATCTTATTTTCGGGAAATGCCTAACTATAAAATAAAGAAATCATGATTAAGATATACCACAATCCAAGATGTCAGAAATCTCGTGAAGGATTACAACTCCTAGAGAGCACTGGTAAAGAGATTAAGATAATTAAATACCTAGAGGATACCCCTACTATTTCTGAACTTACCCAAATTATTAAAACTCTAGGGATTTCACCTATCGAACTGGTTCGAACCAAAGAAGAAATTTGGAAAAAAAAATATAAAGATCTAGCCTTAAGTGACCAAGAGATTATCGCTGCAATGGTTGAAAATCCAAGGCTTATCGAGCGTCCAATAGTGATTCATGACAACAAGGCAGTTATTGGCCGACCTCTTAAGAATATAGAGGCAATTTTATGAAAAGTTTAACCATTTCCGCTTAAACCTTCCTATATTTTTGGCGTCTGAAATACAAACGTAATTTATTCGAACTAATTATTTATTTAGACGCTTACTATGAAATTTAAAACATTGTGCTGCGCTATTGCGGCAATTTTTCTAGCCACTTTAAGCTATGCTCAAGGTCCAAATAGGCAAATTACTGTTACAGGCAAGGTAATTGATGCCGACACTTCTGAACCTTTAGAGTTTGCTACACTAGTATTACAAAAGGTGGATGACCCGAATGTTATCACAGGTGGAATCACAGATCAAAACGGAGAATTTAGGGTTGAGGCACCCGCTGGAAGATATAATGTGCGGGTAGAATTCATTTCCTACCGCCCTTTCACCCTGAACAATCAAAACATTACAAACGATAAAGATCTCGGTACAGTTGAACTAGCTATCGACGTAGCGCAACTCGATGCTGTAGAGGTCGTTGGTGAAAAAACTACTGTAGAAGTTCGGTTAGATAAAAAGGTGTACAACTTAGGAAAAGACCTTACCACAAGTGGAGCTACCGTAACAGATGCATTGAACAATGTTCCTTCCGTGACTGTGGATGTTGAAGGCGCTATTAGTCTAAGGGGTAACGAAAACGTACGAATCCTTATCAACGGGAAACCATCTGCTATGGCAGGTTTTGGTTCTACTGATGCCTTAAAGCAGCTGCCTGCGGATGCAATTGAAAAGGTAGAAGTTATCACGAGTCCTTCAGCTAGATATGATGCTGAAGGTACTGCTGGGATTCTAAACATTGTATTAAAGAAAGAAAAAACACTTGGATTTAACGGATCGGTAAGCTTAACTACAGGATACCCTTCGACAAGCCGTATCAGTGCCAATTTAAATTTAAGAACCAATAAATTCAACATCTTTACCACTTTGGGTCATTTCTACCGGGAGCCTCCTGGGAGAGCAAATTTCGACAATCGTTACTTTGGGGGATCGGCATTCGATCGGGTTACTGAGGATCGAGAGATGATAAGAAAAGATAATGGATTCAATGTAAATTTAGGGATGGAATACTTCCTAACGGATCGATCTTCCATTACCGCTAGTGTGTTCACTCGACTTTCGGATGAGCAGGACGATACTAAGAACTCAACCACACGATATATCGATACCACCATCGATAGTAGAACGCTTCGTGAAGAATTGGAAAAGCAGGATGATAAGTCCTATCAAATTTCTTTAAACTACACCAATCACTTTAACGACGAAGGTCATAAACTAACGGCTGATTTTCAATACTCCACCGATGATGAGACTAACAATACGGATGTTTTTGAAAATCAATTCTACCCTAGTCAGGCCTATATCGACAGAGAAAGAGTATTTGAAACCGATGTAGAAAACGAATATTTAATCCAAGCGGATTATGTACTTCCCATGGGAGATGCTCAGTTTGAAGCGGGATATCGTGGTGATTTAGAACATACTAAAAACGATTATGAGTTGTCGCGTTACAATCCAGAAACTGACGAATTCACAGTGGATTACGGGCTGACAAATGTTTTTGACTACGAAGAGAATGTACATGCCTTATACACCCAGTATGGGAACAAATTTGGTAAATTCTCATTTCTATTAGGATTGAGATTAGAGAATACCCAATTAAAGGGTAAGGTAACTTCAGATCTAACTAATGAGCAGCTTATGGATACCCTAGGCTTCGAATTTGATCCAGATTTCGATAAGAACTATTTAGAATTATTCCCGACCGTTAACCTTACTTATGAATTGGGAGAAAACGAAAATATTTCATTAGGGTATAACCGAAGAATCAACCGACCAAGAGGTTGGTTCATTAACCCATTCCCATCCCGCTCAAGTAGAACAAACATCTTTCAAGGAAATCCAGATTTAAATCCAGCATTCGCAGATGCTTTTGACTTAGGCTATTTAAAAAGATGGGATGACTTGACATTAACCTCCTCTGTGTATTACCAAAGAGAAACAGAATCTTTTGACCGAGTGCAAAGAGAAACTGGTCAACAAACCTCCGATGGTATTAATATCATTAGTACCATTCCTATTAACCTCTCAACAAACCAACGATATGGTGGAGAAATCGGTTTAATGTACGGTGGAATTGATTGGTTACAACTAAACGGAAGTTTCAACTTATTTAAATCTAAAACAGATGGAGAATACCAGGGAGTGGATTATGGTACAGATAACACCAGTTGGTTCTCAAGACTTAGTGCTAAGGTAGATTTACCAGCAAGAGTAGCTTGGCAAACCAACGCCTTTTACATGGGACCACGTGAGAACTCACAAACAAAATCAGATGGTATGTTATCAGTGGATATGGCGCTTAGCAAAGACATCATGGGAGATAATGCAACCATTTCAATGAATGTAAGTGATTTATTAAACTCTCGTAAAAGAAATTCATTCACACAATCTTATAACGATGTTGGTGATTTATCTTTTACCTCTGATAATGAGTTTCAATGGAGAGAACGTCAATTCACCGTATCATTTGTATACCGATTTAACCAACCTAAAAACGAAAGAAATCAAAATCGTCCCAATGGTAATGACATGGATGATGAACAAGGAGGAGGATTCCAGGGATAGTAAAAGAGTTTCGTAATTAGAATACAAATAATAGAAGTTTAAAAAGAAGCCTTTCTCGGCTTCTTTTTTTTTATGTGCGCCTAGCATGGGCGATTATAGGGTTCAAGTCCCGAGCACGCCCTAGAAGGGTAAATGTTAGCTTAAGGCAAGGGTGTCCATCTAAAGGAACCGTCCTGTACCCTACTGTATGCGCAGTAATGCCAGAGGACATATAGAGAATTAATCCCTATCCTCCTACTCAATTTCCATTACAACTGTATAACCCTTTACCTTTTATACGGCGACAATAGGCACATAAGCAAAAGAGTATTATTTTAAATATGTTAAAACTGCTCCACCAAAAGCTAAAAACAATTTAAACTGGGTTATTTTTCAGGGGAGGTTAGAAACTAAAAAAGAAGCCTTTTGAGCTTCTTTTTTGTTTCTTAATTTTCCTGTGCCTTTCTAGCGGCTTTTTTTTCTTTGATGATTTCAATAATTGAACCACCTAACCAATAAGGTATCACGAAGGTTAATAAAAAAATCATTAACCAAAACCCTATGACCATTACAGTCATAATTGCTAAAAAGCCCAGATACTGATCAAATTCGAACATAATTCCGGAAATTTTCTGAATTCGATTCAAAGATAAGTACAATTCTTAATTTACACATCAATAAATCAATTAATTTAATTAACCTTCCGCATTTCATATCATTTATCTCTAATCCAGCATGCCTTCATCAATACATAGTCCATCGTATATTTTTTAAGTGTTTGACTTAAAATGTAACGAGGCAATTTAAGAGTTTAAAAAAATAAATACTGTACATTTGTGCTATCAATAAAACTTCGATATTTATTATGGAATACAGAATTGAGAAAGACACCATGGGAGAAGTTCAGGTGCCTTCAGACAAGCTATGGGGAGCGCAAACAGAACGTTCTAGAA
>NZ_DATGNU010000076.1:0-40707 GCF_035306585.1 Galbibacter sp. | reverse complement strand
TAATGACTGGTACAGTAAAATTTTTCAATGAGTCCAAAGGTTACGGATTCATAACCAACGATGACACCGGAAAAGACATTTTTGTTCACGTAACAGCGTTGAATGGTGTTGAACTTAACGAAGGAGACAAAGTAGAATATTTAGAAGAAGAAGGCAGAAAAGGCGTGGTTGCTTCGCAAGTGCAAGTAATCGGATAAAAATATATTTTATTTTTGTAAGTACAAAAGTCGTCCAACTCGGGCGACTTTTTTTATTTCTTATGGTTAATTAAGGTTACGTTTCTCAATAAAGAATTTATTAAGAAGATCTTCGGCCTGGTCTTGAAGTACACCTCTAACCACAGCTGTTTTAGGATGTAGTTTTGTACCCATAACCTCGTATCCACGATGAGGGTCCGAAGCTGCGTACACTATTTTTGAAAGCTGACTCCAATAAAGCGCCCCTGCGCACATTTGACATGGTTCAAGGGTGACATATAACGTACAACCCTTAAGATATTTGCCTCCAAGATAATTAGCTGCAGCTGTAATTGCCTGCATCTCTGCATGGGCTGTCACATCAACCAAGGTCTCGGTTAAATTATGTGCCCTAGCAATGATTTTCTGATCTATAACAACCACTGCACCCACTGGTATTTCTCCCTTTTGGTAAGCTATCTCCGCTTCCTGAAGGGCTCTTTTCATAAAATAAGTGTCATCAAATGGATCCATCATAAAACAAAGATCGTTAGTTTGTTTTTAAAAGACTATATTACTTTTGTAAAGATTTTAAATAACTGAACATCGAGAAGCAAGAAACCCATAAAGTTCCCAACTTAGAATGCCCAATTCGCTTACAGGATTATGGGGTGGGTATATTTAAACATGCAGCGACGAAATCCGCGCTGAAAAAAGCCCTAAAAAAGCAACATATTACAATCGATAATATTCCTGTTAGTTCAGCTACATATATCTATGGAGGGGAAACCATTGTGTTAACCACTCCCTTAGCTCCTCAAAACATTAAAGATCCTAAAATCTCTTTTGATATAATTTACGAGGATCAATTTTTAGCAGCGATCGTAAAACCTTCTGGTGTCCTAGTAAGCGGAAACAAGTTTAAAACCATTGCCAACTCCCTTGCACATCGATTAACAAAAAGTGATCTTCCAGAGGCCTGTATTGCCCAACCTGTACACCGTTTAGACTTTGGCACCTCTGGAATTCTTCTATGCGGTAAGACCCGATCAAGCATTCGTGAGCTCAATAAAATGTTTGAACACAAACTCATGTCCAAGTCATATTATGCCATTACAGCAGGAGAAATGCCAGGTTCAGGCCATATTTCTACCCCAATCGACGGTAAAGAGGCCTTAAGCCTCTTCCAAGTTATAGAGCGAATTGATTCTAAGAAATATAACTGCCTTAATTTGGTGAAATTAAATCCCAAAACTGGAAGGCGCCACCAACTCAGAAAACACCTAGCGGGTATTAATCACCCCATTTTAGGGGATCGTGACTATGGCATAGACCATATAAGTAGTCAGGCCCAAGGCTTGTACCTACATAGCTACAGTCTAGAATTTATACACCCTTTTACAATGGAAAAACAATCGCTAATAGCGCCAATTCCAAAAAGATTTAAAAAATGGTTTAAAAAGGCACAGTATTAAAGGTCAAAACCTATCTTCACCCCAAGTTTCATAGCGATTAATTTGTTGACTCTCGCTTTCACCTCAGGTATTTTAACACTCTCAAGGACGTTATTTGCAAAGGCATACATTAACAAGGCGCGTGCTTCCTTTTTAGGAATACCTCTTGTTCTAAGATAGTACATTGCCTCTTCATCCAATTGACCAATTGTACAACCGTGAGAACACTTCACATCGTCCGCAAAGATTTCCAACTGAGGTTTGGCATTAATGGTAGCCTTATCACTAACTAAAATATTGTTGTTTTGTTGGAAACCATTGGTCTTTTGTGCTTCTTTTTCTACGATAATTCTACCGTTGAAAACTCCAGTACTTCGATCACCGTAAATTCCTTTGTAGTCTTGATGACTTTCGCAGTTTGGCGTAGCGTGGTGAACCAGGGTACTGTGATCAACATGCTGCTTATCTTCTATGATAGTAACTCCTTTCAAAGTTGAATTGATATATTCCCCTTTGTGCAAGAATTGTAAATTGTTTCTAGTCAGCTTTCCTCCAAAGGAGAATGTGTGAACAGAAGCATGACTATTTTGCTGTTGAGAAATATAGGTATTGTCTATTAAAGAAGCGCTCTCTTGATCGTTTTGAATCTTGTAGTAATCTACAATTCCTCTTTTACTTGTATGAATTTCAGTAACTGCATTGGTAAGTACTGGGTTCAGATTAAGGCTTTGGTGACGCTCGATAATTTGAACATAAGCGTTCTCTCCTACAACTACTAAATTACGAGGTTGTACCATTTGAGCAGATTCTTTACCTGTTGAGAAATACAGTACTTGAATAGGTTTTTGAACAACCTTTCCCTTAGGAACATTAATAAAAGCACCTTCTCTAGAGAATGCGGTATTTAATGCAGTCAGACTATCTTCTTTATCGACAATCTTATTGAAATAATTTTCAATCACCAATTGGTACTTAGGCTTAGTTAAAGCAGCACCCATAGTGCATACATCGATACCCTCATGAGTAGTTTCAGATAAATGCGAACTGAAAACACCATCGATAAAAACAATTCTGTAACTATCGATATCATGAATAAAATATTTCTTTATATCGTTAAACTCAACAGAGGATTCCTGTTCAGGAAAAACGCTATAATCGTTTTTTAATAATGCATTTAGAGAGGTGTATTTCCATGCCTCATCTTTTTTGGTAGGAAATCCTTTTTCCTCAAAGACTTTTATGGCTTGGGTTCGAATATCATGTACAGCGTGATTGACATCTACACGATTCTCAAAAGCCATAAATGATGATATTAATTTATCTTTTAATTCCATGATCTTAATTCTAATCTGTTTGCTTTTTACCAAAAGCGCTATTTAACAACAGCCCAACTAATATCTCAAATAAAGAAGGATTAGGCTACTTCTTGGTGGTTGACTCAATTTAAAACTAACCTATAGAAATAGAGTAAGCTTAAACTAAACCTCAACTTCTTGTTTAATCCAATCGTATCCTTTTTCCTCTAATTCGAAAGCGAGTTCTTTACCTCCAGACTTCACAATTCTACCATTGAGCAATACGTGTACAAAATCAGGAACGATATATTCTAAAAGTCGTTGATAGTGTGTAATAACCACTACAGCATTATCTTTGCTTTTAAGTTTATTAACACCGTTTGCAACAATACGTAACGCATCAATATCCAATCCTGAATCGGTCTCATCCAAAATTGCCAGTTTTGGCTCTAACATTGCCATTTGGAAAATTTCATTTCGTTTCTTCTCTCCTCCTGAGAATCCTTCATTCAAGGAACGAGACAAAAATTTACGATCAATTTCCAAAAGCTCAGACTTCTCACGAATCATTTTCAACATCTCATTAGCCGGCATATCTTCTAAGCCTTTGGCACGTCTGGTTTCGTTGATTGCTGTTTTTATAAAGTTGGTCACAGATACTCCTGGAATTTCAACAGGGTATTGGAAGGAAAGGAATAATCCTTTGTGTGCACGGTCTTCAGGTGCAAGCTCTCCTATATCTTCTCCTAGAAATTCGATATTGCCTTTAGTGACTTCAAAATCTTCATTCCCTGCAATTACCGATGACAATGTACTTTTACCAGAACCATTAGGTCCCATGATAGCGTGGATTTCACCTGGTTTAACATCCAAGTTAATTCCTTTCAAAATCTCTTTATCCTCTACGCTAGCGTGTAAATTTTCAATTCTTAACATTTCTTTCTTGTTATATGCTGTTATCTCATTAAGCTCCCCTACTACTTTTTGTCTTTGGGAACCGAACTACCAATTTTTATTTATCCTACAGATCCCTCTAATGAGATTTCTAGTAACTTTTGAGCCTCTACGGCAAATTCCATAGGAAGCTTATTCAATACTTCTTTACTAAAACCGTTCACGATCAAAGCAATAGCCTTCTCTGTATCAATACCACGTTGGTTACAGTAAAATATTTGGTCTTCACCAATTTTACTGGTTGTTGCCTCATGTTCTATTTGAGCGGTTTTGTTTTTTGTTTCAATGTACGGGAAGGTATGAGCTCCACATTGGTTACCCATCAACAAAGAATCACATTGGGAGAAATTCCTAGCGTTTTCAGCCCTACCGTGGACTTGAACAAGTCCTCTATAACTGTTCTGAGACCTTCCTGCAGAGATCCCCTTAGAGATAATAGTACTCTTAGTATTCTTCCCTAAGTGAATCATTTTGGTTCCAGTATCTGCCTGCTGATAGTTATTGGTAACTGCGATAGAATAAAACTCTCCTACCGAATTATCACCTTTAAGCACACAGGATGGGTATTTCCAAGTAACTGCTGAACCTGTTTCAACTTGCGTCCAACTAATCTTTGCTCGATTTTCACATAGTCCTCTTTTGGTAACAAAGTTAAATACCCCACCTTTTCCTTCCTTATCTCCAGGGAACCAGTTTTGAACAGTAGAATATTTAATTTCAGCATCATCCATGGCAATGAGCTCAACAACTGCTGCGTGCAGCTGGTTCTCATCTCGCGTGGGTGCTGTACAACCCTCTAAGTAACTTACATAACTCGATTCGTCAGCAATAACCAAGGTACGTTCAAATTGTCCAGTACCTGCTTGGTTAATCCTAAAGTAAGTTGAAAGCTCCATTGGACAACGTACTCCCTTAGGTATGTAGCAGAAAGAACCATCGGAGAATACTGCGGAGTTTAAAGCAGCGTAGAAGTTATCCTTCTGAGGAACTACTGTACCCAAATATTTCTTCACCAATTCAGGATGATTTTGAATTGCCTCGGAAATTGAGCAGAAAATAATTCCTTTTTCTCCTAGAGTCTTTTTAAAAGAAGTTGCTACGGAAACTGAATCCATCACAACGTCTACTGCAACCCCAGCAAGTTTTTTTTGTTCATCTAATGAAATACCAAGTCTTTTAAAGGTATCCAACAACTCTGGATCCACCTCATCTAAACTATCGTACTTTGGCTTTGATACAGGAGCTGAATAATATGATATAGCCTGAAAATCTGGTTTCTTATATGTCACATTAGCCCATTCTGGCTCCTCCATCTGCTTCCAATGACTGAAAGCTTCTAATCGCCAATCCGTCATCCATTGTGGTTCGTTCTTCTTTTTTGAAATCGCACGAACTATATCCTCATTTAAACCAATGGGCAGGGTATCCGATTCTATATCTGTATAAAACCCGTACTCGTATTCTTTGGTTTCGAGTTCCTTTTTTAATTCTTCCTCTGTATATGCCATCTTACTATTAAAGTTGTTACGTAGAAACACTATTGTCCTCTACCTAAAAATTAACTATAAAATTCGTTTTCTATAACGAAAAACTTTCACCGCACCCGCAGGTTCTTTGTGCATTCGGGTTGTTAAAGACAAACCCCTTCCCATTTAGTCCGCCAGAATACTCTAAAACGGTACCAATGAGATACAGAAAGCTTTTTTTGTCGACAATGATTTTAACAGCATTGTCTTCAAAAACCTTATCTTCCTGTTCTTTGTTTTTGTCAAATCTAAGATCATAAGATAATCCACTACAACCGCCACTCTTAACTCCAACACGCACAAAATCTTGCGTGACGTTAAATCCATCGTCCGCCATTAATTCGGCAATTTTCTTTTTCGCTGATTCAGAAACTTTTATCATTATATTTTAGTTATTTCCAAATGGTTTACAAAAATAAGGTATTCATTATGATTTACCATGCGTATATGCATTAATATATCAAATCCTCCTATAACCTTTTGTTATGCCATTTCATTATTCCTTACAAAAATTATAAAATAACTAATTATCAAGGATTTCAGGGATAGATACCCTTTAATAGGTGGGCTGAACTTTTGGGATTAAAAGCTTATAAAACATGTAAACTCTCTTTATATTTGCACCTATGATAGAAGATAAAAATCCACAACGCACCTCCATATCAGAAATGGGAGAATTTGGTTTAATTGACCACCTAACCAATACTTTTGACATTAAACAAAAAAGCACCGTAAAAGCTATTGGAGACGATGCCGCTGTACTCGACTTTAAAAGCAAACAAGCTGTTGTAACTACGGATCTTTTGGTAGAAGGTGTTCATTTTGATTTAGGGTACATGCCTTTAAAGCATTTAGGATACAAATCTATCATTGTTAATCTCTCAGATGTGTACGCTATGAATGCCAAGGCTACACAAGTGACCGTTTCCATAGCGCTCTCAAATCGCTTTCCGTTGGAGGCTGTGGAGGAGCTATACCAGGGGATAAAACTCGCCTGTGATTTATATAAGGTCGATTTAATTGGAGGAGACACTACCTCATCGGATAAAGGATTACTAATTTCTGTGACTGCGATAGGGGAAATTAACCCAAATGATGTGGTGTATAGAAGTGGCGCCCAATCTAATGACTTATTAGTAGTTACTGGCGATGTTGGCGGAGCCTATCTTGGCCTTCAGGTTCTTGAACGCGAAAAGCAAGTCTTCCAAGTGAATCCTCAGAATCAACCAGATTTGGACCAATACAGTTATATTATTGAACGTCAATTGAAACCTGAAGCGAGAAAGGATATACCTGAGCTTTTAAAGGAACTTAACGTAAAACCTACTTCCATGATTGATGTTAGCGACGGATTATCCTCTGAGATCATCCATATCTGCAAACAATCTAAGGTAGGCTGTAATTTATACGAAGACAAAATTCCTTTGGATCCACAGACCATTTCCACCTGTGAAGAATTCAACATTAGTAGCACAACAGTAGCACTAAGTGGCGGAGAGGATTATGAATTGCTTTTTACGATTTCCCAAGAGGATTATCCAAAAATCAAAGCAAATCCTAACCTTACCATCATTGGTCACATGACTCAGGAGTCAGAAGGCATGCACCTTGTTACCAGAGCAAATACCAAAATACCATTACAAGCAAGAGGATGGAGTTCATTCGACAAACAGGCATAAGAATCCTAAGACCTAATGACTAACTTCAATGGCCGGGGGAAAAAATTTCGTGATTGAGGAAATCTAGGCGACAGACTGAACTTGGTGCCTTTTACGATAAAACTTAGCTAAAGATTCATTGATTTCCTTTAATTCCGGAGTCAACACATCCAATGTACCTGATTCTGTTGTGGTCAATTCGCACTTACAATGTTTACAAGTGTATTCTGCAACATGAGAAGTGATTTTTTTCGATACCACATAGCGATGACCGAATACAGCGCACAGGGCTCTTTTGAATGTAGATTTTGAGGATTTCATATTAATAAGAATTTTGGGTAAAACAAATATATAATAATCTGTAAACCAATCAAGTATTTTTTAAAAAAATATTGATTTCTTCGATAAACGCTGCTTTATTCTCTATAAAACTCATGTGTCCATCAGGAAATTCTACCAATTTTACAGATGTATTCTGCAACTGATCGATGATCTCATCGTATTTGAGAACAGGGTCTTTTTTACCGAGAATCATCATTTTAGCAAAGGGGGTGAAGTGAAGTAATATTTCTCTATCTTCTCTAATTTTCATACCCTCTAAGGCTGCTATAATACCTTGTAAAGGAGTTTTTAACGCTTCTTTTTTTAGGGTTTTTATTTCCTCAGCGAACAATTTTCTGTTCTTTGGACGAAAGAGGTTTGAAATCCCCATTCGCACAAAGGATTTGTGATCTTTTTTAACCATTTCAATAGCGCGGTCACGGTTGGCCTTTCGCTCTGGAGAATCTGCGCGTGCGGTAGAATTTGCAAGAACCAGTCCCTTAACCTCATCTGGATAAGCTTCCGCAAAAGCAAGTGCTACATACCCACCCATGGAATGTCCTATAAAGAAAACTCTACGTAGCTTTAACCATTGTATTACAGCCTTCACAGCTTCCGCCATTTGTTCCATGGTATGCACATATCCAATACATCCAGATTTACCATGCCCTAAAAGATCAATACTTACCACTCGGTAGCGATCCACTAGCGAGGCAATAACAGCATCCCAAATCATAGAATTCTCTAAAAATCCATGTAATAACACCACTGCAGATCCTTGACCCTGGTCTGTAAAATTTACTGTTGTTCCTTTAAAATTAATGGTCATTGGTGTACACTTGGTTGTGATGAATCAAATAGCAGTGACCCATAAAGACCACTGCTACTAGAATAAAATGTTATTTATCGGTTCATCCAATCTTCAATTTCTTCTATTTCTAGTGGGATTCCCGCCATTAGGTTAAACGGTTCACCACTTTCTTGAATCACCACGTCATCTTCCAATCTAATACCAAATCCTTCTTCTGGAATATAAATTCCTGGTTCTACAGTGTAGACCATATTAGGTTGCATTGGCTTTTTTAAGGGGCCGTAGTCATGGGTATCTAATCCTATATGGTGACTAGTCCCGTGCATGAAGTATTTTTTATACGCTGGCCAAGAAGGATCTTGGTTTTGTACATCTGCTTTATCTAAAAGTCCAAGTCCGATCAATTCGCTTGTCATTAGCCTTCCAACTTCCTCATGATATTCCTTCCACATGGTTCCTGGAACGAGCATTTGAGTAGCCAATTTTTTGACATTTAAAACGGCCGAATATACCTCCTTTTGACGTGCAGTAAATCGCCCGCTAACAGGAATAGTTCGCGTCATATCACTGGCATAATTTGCATACTCCGCACCAACGTCCAACAGCAATAAATCGCCTTCTTTACACTGTTGATTGTTCACCACATAGTGTAATACATTGGCATTATTTCCAGAGGCCACAATAGGTGTATAAGCAAATCCTCTTGAACGATTCCTCAAGAATTCATGCATAAACTCTGCCTCGATCTCGTATTCCCAAACGCCAGGTTTTACAAAACCAAGTATGCGCTTAAATCCTTTTTCAGTGATTTTACAAGCTTGTTGTATCAGCGCAATTTCCTGCTCCTCTTTAGTACCTCTTAAATCCTGAAGAATAGGATTGCTTTTTTCCCATTTATGTGCAGGGAATTTTGCCTTGCATTTAAGTATAAAGCGGTCCTCTCTGGTTTGTGTTTCCACCGACTGCCTGTAATGCTCGTTGGTATTAAAATAAACAGTTTCCGCCTCGGTCATCAATTCATAAAAAACACGGTCAAAATCCTGTAACCAATAAGTCGTTTCTATTCCACTTACTTTTAATGCTTTCTCTTTACTGAGTTTTTCACCTTCCCATACGGCGATATGCGGGTTGGTCTCCCTGACAAAAAGAACCTCACGGTGTTTTTTCTCATAGGCATCAGGAAACAATACCAGAATACTTTCCTCTTGATCTACCCCACTTAAATAAAATAAATCCCTTGCTTGCTGAAAAGGCATTGTACTATCCGCTCCAATGGGATAGACATCATTAGAATTAATAACTGCAATACTATTTGGCTTCATTCTCGCCATAAATTTTTGGCGATTTTTTACAAATAAGTTGCTGTCAATCAAATCGTATTTCATGTTGTCTTTTTTGAATTTCCACAAAATTAATAAGAATCCTATGGAGAGCTGTTAAACTTCGATTAAAGTTTATAGGTTTTTCGAGATAATGACTAATATTAATGCCTAACGCAAACCTTTGCGTAAAAAAATTCAAAACGGAATCATTTTACTTTAAACTCATTCTAAATTGGAGGTAAAACCGAAATGAAAGCTTGTTAATCATTCCTTGGTGCAGTATTTTTGTGCGTATCTTATAAACTTTTACTAATGAGCGGAATATTAAATTCAACAATAGCTAGAAAAGTCGCTATGGCACTTTCGGCTATCTTTTTGTTAATTTTCCTTTTACAGCATTTTATAATCAACTTCACCTCTGTAATCAGCGAATCTACATTTAATGAATTATCCCATTTCATGGGAACCAATTTCTTAGTGCAGTTCTTGATGCAGCCGATATTAATATTTGCAGTTGTTTTTCACTTTATTATGGGTTTTTACCTAGAGGTAAAAAACAAAAGCGCACGAAGTATAAAATATGTAAATTATAAAGGAAATGCCAACTCAAGTTGGTTCTCAAGAAACATGATTTATAGCGGGCTTGTCATTCTAGCCTTTCTAGTACTTCACTTTATTGATTTCTGGCTCCCTGAAATGAATTACAAGTACATTGCAGTAAATCCTGAAGACCCTACTCGCTATTACCACGAAACAGTTGAGAAATTTCACAACCCAATTCGAGTGATCGCTTATGTAGTGTCATTTATCTTACTTGCAATGCACCTTTTACACGGATTCCAGTCTGCGTTTCAGTCGATCGGGTTTAACAACAAGTTTACACCTGGGCTGAAAGCTTTCGGTAAGGCCTTTGCAATCTTGATTCCTTTAGGCTTCATATTTATCGCCCTTTTTCACTTTTTCAATCAATAAAGACGTAAGATTATGGCAGTATTAGATTCAAAAACTCCCCAAGGTGATATAGCCAAACAGTGGGAAAATTATAAAAATAGCATCAACCTAGTAAACCCAGCTAATAAACGTAATATTGATATTATTGTGGTTGGGACAGGTCTAGCTGGTGGAGCTGCAGCAGCTACCCTAGCTGAACTAGGTTATAACGTAAAGACGTTTTGTTATCAAGATTCTCCAAGACGCGCACACTCTATCGCAGCCCAAGGTGGGATCAACGCAGCAAAAAATTATCAAGGTGACGGTGACTCCATTTATAGGTTGTTCTATGATACCGTTAAAGGAGGAGATTATCGTTCACGAGAGTCTAATGTATACCGTTTAGCGGAGGTATCAGCGAACATTATTGATCAATGTGTTGCGCAAGGGGTACCATTCGCAAGAGAATACGGCGGGTTACTAGACAACCGTTCCTTTGGAGGAGTTTTGGTATCTCGTACCTTTTATGCAAAAGGTCAAACTGGACAGCAACTACTACTTGGTGCTTATGCGGCAATGAACCGTCAAATTAACAGAGGAAAAATACAATCCTATACCCGGCATGAAATGTTGGATTTGGTAATAGTTGATGGTAAAGCACGAGGGATTATTGCAAGAGACCTTATCAGTGGAAAAATTGAACGACATGCTGCACACGCAGTTGTAATAGCATCTGGCGGATATGGAAATGTATTTTTCTTATCGACCAACGCTATGGGAAGTAATGTAACGGCCTCTTGGAAAGTCCATAAAAAAGGAGCTTTCTTTGCCAACCCATGCTTTACACAAATTCACCCTACCTGTATTCCTGTCTCTGGTGAGCATCAGTCTAAATTAACACTGATGTCAGAGTCATTGAGAAATGATGGTAGAATTTGGGTTCCTAAGAAAAAAGAAGATGCCATCGCTATCCGTGAAGGCAGATTAAAACCGACTGAATTAACAGAAGAAGAACGAGATTATTACTTGGAGCGAAGATACCCTTCTTTCGGTAACCTCGTTCCTAGAGACGTAGCTTCAAGAGCTGCTAAAGAACGATGTGATGCAGGGTTCGGTGTAAATAAAACGGGTGAAGCGGTGTTTTTAGATTTCGCATCTGCTATTGAAAGATACGGAAAAGAGCAGGCAGCCATTCATGGAAAGCACAATCCAACTGCAGAAGAAATCAGGGAATTAGGAGAAGAAGTAATCGCCAATAAATACGGTAACCTTTTCCAGATGTACGAGAAAATCGTAGATGAAAATCCTTATAAAACTCCTATGAAGATTTATCCAGCGGTGCATTATACCATGGGTGGTATCTGGGTAGATTACAATTTAATGACAACCATTCCTGGGTGTTATGCTGCTGGTGAGGCGAATTTCTCTGATCACGGCGCTAACCGTCTTGGAGCCTCTGCCCTTATGCAAGGTTTGGCAGATGGTTACTTTGTGCTTCCATACACTATTGGAGATTACCTCGCTCAGGATATTAGAACTGGTAAAATACCTACAGATTCTCCTGAATTCGAAGCCGCTGAAAAAGCAGTTGTCGACCAGATTGATAAACTGATCAACAACAAAGGAAAATACTCAGTAGATCACTACCACAAAAAACTAGGTAAGATCATGTGGAACAAATGTGGTATGGCAAGAAATGCGAAAGACCTAGCCGAGGCCGCTGTAGAAATACGCGAACTTCGCGAAGACTTCCATAAAAATGTTCTAATCCCTGGTACAGCACAAAGCAAAAACAGTGAGCTTGAAAAGGCGTTGCGTGTTGCAGACTTTTTGGAACTAGGTGAATTATTTGCCAAAGATGCCTTACACAGAAATGAATCTTGTGGAGGTCACTTTAGAGAAGAATATCAAACCGAAGAAGGGGAAGCCCAAAGGGATGATGAAAACTTCAAATATGTAGCTGCTTGGGAATATACTGGAGATCCTAGCCAAGCTAAGTTGCACAAAGAAGAATTAGAATATAAAAACATAGAGCTAAAAACACGCTCTTACAAATAGATTTGAGATGGAGCGGCTAAACTTCTTTAGTACACACTCCTTCTTAGGTCAAACTAAATTCTTGATCCTATGAATTTAAAACTAAAAATATGGCGTCAAAAAGATGCCAACTCCAAAGGAAAAATGGTCGACTACCCCATTTCTGGAGTAGAGAAGGACATGTCCTTTCTAGAAATGCTAGATGTCCTTAATGAAGAATTGGTAGCCAAAGGAGAAGAGGCCATTGAATTCGATCATGACTGCCGTGAGGGAATTTGCGGGACTTGTTCTTTACAAATTAATGGAGAACCACACGGCCCTGACCGTGGTATAACCACCTGTCAGTTACATATGCGTATGTTTAACGACGGAGACACTATTACCATAGAGCCTTTTAGAGCTAATGCATTTCCAGTGATAAAAGATTTAGTGGTGGACAGATCTTCTTTTGATCGTATCCAGCAAGCGGGTGGATTTATATCAGTGAACACCTCTGGAAATACCATAGACGCTAATGCTATTCCTGTCAATAAACATGATGCCGATAACTCCTTCAATGCCGCTACTTGTATTGGTTGTGGGGCATGTGTTGCAGCATGTAAGAATGCAAGTGCTATGTTATTTACCTCCGCGAAAGTCTCTCAGTTTGCTTTACTACCTCAAGGTAAGGTTGAAGCAACAGAAAGGGTGCTAAACATGGTAAAACAAATGGATGAAGAGGGATTTGGTAACTGTTCCAATACTGGTGCATGCGAAATTGAATGTCCAAAAGGAATTTCATTGGAAAATATTGCACGACTGAACAGAGAATACCTCGCTGCCAGTTTGAAGAAATAAACCGACGCGTTACTTCTTAGAAGTAGTACAAAACAAACATCCAGCGCCGTAAAGGTTGCTGGATGTTTGTTTTATATATATTAATTTATTAATTCCTAATGGGACTGAGCCTTTCCGGCGCCTTTCGGAATACGTATATGATCCACAATCTCCACAATTTCTATAGGGGGCTTTTTAGTGCATCTAGAAACTATAATGGCTGTTATAAAATTGACGAGCATTCCAAAGGTTCCAAATCCTTCGGGAGAAATTCCAAACCACCAATGATCAGGACCAGAATTTTCAATGGCACCAATCCAATTAAGTTTAAATCGAGCGATATAGTATAGGGTTATCCCTAACCCAAAGACCATACCTGTGATGGCTCCTTGTTTGTTCATTCTTTTAGAAAAAATACCCATCACAATAGCAGGAAAAAATGAGGCTGCGGCAAGACCAAAGGCCAGGGCCACTACCGATGCTACAAAACCTGGTGGGTTAATCCCAAAATATCCTGCTACAATCACAGCAACCACAGAAGACCCTCTAGCGGCCCATAATTCTTGTTTCTCGGTAATGTTAGGCATCACCATCTTTTTCAAAAGATCATGAGAGACAGAGGCTGAAATCACCAATAATAGACCAGCTGCCGTTGAAAGTGCTGCAGCCATCCCACCGGCAGCCACGAGTGCAATTATCCAATTAGGAAGATTGGCAATCTCAGGGTTGGCTAATACAATGATATCCCGATCGATATCCAATTCGTTTTTATCTGGATCGGCCAAGTATTGGATGAGGCCATCATTATTTTTATCATTAAAATCTAAAAGACCAGTTGTTTCCCATTTGGAGAACCAAGTAGGCATTTGATCATAGGATTGATTATTTACCGTCTCAATAAGGTTTGTTCTAGCAAAAACAGCAATCGCAGGTGCGGTTGTATAGAGGATCGCAATAAAAATAAGTGCATATAAGGCAGATTTACGGGCATCTTTAACCTTAGGCACCGTAAAAAATCTCACAATAACATGTGGCAATCCAGCCGTTCCAAGCATAAGTGCTGCCGTAATCATAAAGACATCTAAGGTAGATTTATTTCCAGAGGTATACTCCGCAAATCCTAATTCTCTATGTAAACCATCCAACTTGTCCAATAAGTAAGTGCCATCAGCAACCCGATCTCCAAAACCAAGTTGTGGTATAGGGTTTCCAGTCATCTGAATGGAGATAAAAATAGCGGGAACCATAAAGGCAAAAATCATAATACAATATTGCGCAACTTGCGTATATGTAATTCCTTTCATTCCGCCCAGTACAGAGTAGAAGAGCACAATAGCCATACCGACATAAACTCCTGTATTCACCTCCACTTCAAGAAAACGAGAAAAGACAACTCCTACTCCACGCATCTGACCAGCGATATAAGTAAAAGACACAAATAGCGCACAAATAATGGCAACGAGTCTAGCAGTCTTTGAATAATACCGATCTCCTATGAAATCTGGAACAGTAAACTTACCAAACTTCCTTAGGTAAGGTGCCAATAACAAGGCAAGTAGCACATATCCACCAGTCCAACCCATCAAATAAACAGAACCATCATAACCGGAGAAAGATATAATTCCAGCCATGGAGATAAAAGAAGCTGCTGACATCCAGTCAGCTGCCGTGGCCATACCATTGGCAAGGGGTGAAACTCCCCCACCTGCGACATAGAAATCATTAGTCGATCCTGCACGACTCCAAATTGAAATACCAATATATAGGGCAAAACTTAGCCCAACCACAATATAGGTTAAAAGTTGTAAAGACATATAATAAGTTATTCGTTCACATTGTATTTCTTATCCAATCGATTCATTAGGATAATATAGGCAAGAATTAGAACCAGAAAACAATAGATTGCTCCTTGTTGTGCAAACCAGAAGCCCAACTTAAAACCGCCCACTTGAAATTGATTTAAAAAATCAGCAAGGAGAATACCACAACCGAATGACACAGTGAACCATATGATAAGAAGAAATGTTAGGTATTTAATGTTTTCCCGCCAGTAGGCTTTCTTGGTAGCTGCATCCATAAATTTTAAGTTTATTTAACAATAATACAGAAATTATATTAAATTTTTATGCCTTTTATATTTTTAAAACAAAATAATTAGCCTCTCAATAATAAACATCCGTGTAGTTTGATGGATAAGCTTCTCACCAAAGACCCCCAAAAGAAAAAAGACCCAACGAATTGAGTCTTTTTAATACCTTATCTTATTACAAAAAAATATTATTAGGGGCAAGTTCTTCAATGGGGCTAACTTCAGAACATCAATATTTTTTTAGCAACAAGAAATAGATTTTTGATTAAAGTCAATGTCCCTTTAACACTGTAAGAGGTCGATTGGCTCTCTTGGTTGGAATCGTAGGTTAAGGTATAATCTTCCATTTCACAAATAGTTTAATTAGTAATCCACTTGGGAACCTAAATGTAGATCACATTTATGTAAATGACACATTTTTGTTGTGAACTGATTGAAAAATGTTGTGAATAGGTCAATTTGTGAAAAATCAAGGGGTGCCCTCCAGATTTATATGTTTTTTTTACGAAATACATGACATATACTAGGGAGCGATCCTAACTAAGAAGCATTTCTGGAACCTCCTCTGGAATAATCAAAGTACCTTCGGTAGAAGCTTTAATCTCCTCTACACTTACCCCAGGGGCACGTTCTAAAAGTAAAAAGCCCTTCTCTGTAATTTCAATAACAGCTAAATTCGAAACAATTTTTTTAACGCAGCCCACGCCTGTTAAGGGCAGCCTACAAGATTTCAGCAGTTTAGACTCCCCCGCTCTATTGGTATGCATCATAGCTACTATAATATTTTCAGCAGAGGACACTAAATCCATAGCCCCACCCATGCCTTTGACCATCTTTTCAGGAATTTTCCAGTTGGCTATATCGCCATTTTGTGCTACTTCCATCGCCCCTAATATGGTAAGATCAACATGTTTACCCCGAATCATTCCAAAACTAAGAGAAGAATCAAAAAAAGAAGCTCCCGGAAGTGTTGTTATAGTCTGTTTCCCTGCATTGATTAAATCAGGATCCTCCTCACCCTCCCATGGGAAAGGCCCCATACCTAACACACCATTTTCACTTTGAAATTCCACTGCAATATCATCCCGCACATAGTTGGCCACCAGTGTGGGTATTCCGATACCGAGATTCACGTAATAACCGTCCTTAACTTCTTTGGCGATACGTTGTGCGATTTGTTCTTTACTCAATGCCATGATAGTTCTTTATTAGTTTCATGTTCAGTTTGTGCGTTTTCTAACGGTGCGTTGTTCGATACGTTTTTCATACCGCTGTCCCTGAAAGATCCGCTGCACAAAAATTCCAGGAATATGTATTTGATTGGGCTCTAGGCTTCCAGCAGGAACAAGTTCTTCCACCTCCACAACTGTAATGGTAGCGGCTCCACACATAACAGGATTAAAATTTCGAGCGGTTCCTTTAAAAATAAGATTCCCAGCATGATCACCTTTCCAAGCTTTAATAAAAGCAAAGTCCGCTTTAAAAGCTTCTTCAAGAACATAGTTCTTTCCATTGAAATTTCTAACTTCTTTACCCTGGGCAACCTCAGTTCCATAACCAGCAGGTGTAAAAAAAGCAGGAATCCCAACTTGAGCTGCACGACATCGCTCGGCTAAGGTCCCTTGAGGAGTCAGTTCTACTTCCATTTCACCGGTGAGCATTTGGCGTTCAAACTCAGCGTTTTCTCCCACATAAGAGGCAATCATTTTGCGAATTTGCCGCTTTTGTAAAAGCAAGCCTAAACCAAAATCATCCACCCCGGCATTATTAGAAATACAACAGAGGTCCTTCACCCCCATTGTCACTATTTCGTTGATGCAATTTTCTGGGATCCCGCAGAGCCCGAAGCCTCCAAACATCATGGTCATACCATCCTGAACATCTTTTAAGGCTTCCTGTACTGAATTTACACGCTTGTTAATCATTTTTCAATAATTTAACTGAAAATTACGAATAATTCAACAGATTTAAAACCTCGGGAAGAATTTTGAAGAATATTTTATAGAAAAAACTTTCCTATAATTAAAACAGAAGGAACTTGGGTTAGATCTGGTTTGAGTGGACTACTTCACAGCCAGCTTCTTTCATCTGTTCTATAGCACGATCACCATCACCTTCTTTAAGATTTACAGCCCTTATCGCATCTTTAATAACAACGGTTTTAAATCCGTGCTTTTGGGCATCTAAAGCGGAAGATAATACGCAGTAGTCCGTGGCAATACCACAAACATATACGGTATCGATTTCTTTAGATTTAAGGAATTGCACAAGGTCTAGATTGGTAGCCTCGAATGCCGAATATCCATCATCCACATTCGCAGTCCCTTTTTCAACCACTTGATCAATTATTTTGGAGTTGAGCTCTGCATGGAACTCAGCGCCGTGGGTACCGGCTACGCAATGCACAGGCCATTTCTCAAAATGGACTGTTTCTTCGGGGTGCCAATCTTTAGAAGCCACTACAAGATCAAACTTATCTGCAATATTATTGATCACTGGCGCAACCTCTTCTCCTCCACGAGTAGCCAGTGCTCCTCCAGTGCAAAAGTCATTTTGAACATCTACAATCAGTAAAGCTTTCATAACACTTTTATTTTATCTAGTTGACATTTTTAAATAAAGTAGACTAAAACTAAGGACTTTAAAAATCAATGTCAAGGTCTTGGTTATAATCGACCTGAATAGAATCTTGTGATGCTTCTGGCGGGAGATCACAATCTACTCGAATGGTCATCTCCTCTGGCTCTTCGAAGGCTTCTTTTGAAATCTCCAGATCCTCATCGGCATAACATTTTTTCATATATACTGCCCAAATAGGAAGCGCCATACTCGCACCCTGACCATAGCGGATTCCAGCAAAGTGAATGGAACGATCTTCTCCACCAACCCAAACACCAGTAACAAGATTCGGAACCATTCCCATAAACCAACCATCACTTTGATTCTGAGTAGTACCTGTTTTTCCTGCAATTGGATTCGTAAATTCATACGGATAGCCCGTTATAATTTCTTTGTACATTTGCTGGTTCTTCGCGTAATTTCCTCGTAGTCTTGCACCAGATCCACTTTGGGTAACCCCTTCCATGAGCTTTACTGTAGTATAGGCCACTTCTGGACTTAGGACGTCTCTAGTCTCAGGAACAGATTCATATAAAACCGTTCCATTTTTATCTTCGATCCGTGTAATCATCACAGGTTTTACATAGACCCCTTTATTAGCAAAGGTTCCAAAGGCTCCTACCATTTCGTAGACTGAGATATCTGGCGTCCCTAAACCAATTGAGGGTACAGGTAGCACGGGAGATTCAACACCCATTCGCTGAATTAAATTCACAACAGGTTGTGGTCCCACTTTATCCATAAGTCTTGCCGTAATTGTATTCACTGAATTAGCGAGCGCTTTTTTTAGGGTAATCATCTCACCTGAGTACTTACCATTGGAGTTTTTAGGGCACCAAGGCTCTAGATTCCCATACTTATGGGCCTCAATACAGGTATAAATATCAGGTAACTGGTCGCATGGCGATAGATGCAATTGATCAATGGCAGTAGCATAAACAAAAGGTTTGAAAGTTGAACCTACCTGTCGACGACCTTGCTTTACGTGGTCGTATTGAAAATGCTTATAATTGATACCACCAACCCAGGCCTTTACATGCCCTGATTGCGGATCCATTGACATCATACCAGTCTGTAAGAAGTATTTATAATAACGTAAAGAATCCAGAGGAGTCATCACCGTATCAATTTCCCCTTTCCAACTAAAAATTCTCATAGGCCTTTCTTCTTTAAAAGAGGCTAGAATTTCCTCAGAAGATTTGCCTAAATCATCTCTCATATGTCTCCAGCGTTCGGATCTCCGCATCGAATTATTGATCAGTTTATCAATTTCTTCTGGAGTTAAATCATGGAAAGGGGCCGTCTTATTTCGCTCTTTAGTATTTTGAACAAAAAATTCCGCTTGAAGTCTCGCCATATGCTCGCTCACTGCTTCCTCGGCGTACTGTTGCATGCGTGAATCAATAGTGGTAAAAATCTTAAGACCATCTAAATAAATATTATACTTCTCACCATCTGGTCGGTAGTTCTTAGGATCAGAGGTCCAATCCCTAAGCCAGTCCCTTAAGTATTCTCTAAAATAAGTGGCAATTCCTTCACGATGAGACTCTGGGTGGTAGTCAATCTCTAGAGGAGAAGCCTTTAGAGTGTCTAATTGAACATCATTGATAAAATCATTTTTATACATCTGTTCGAAAACCACATTTCTTCTGTTGGTGACCCCTACAGGATTTCGACGTGGATTGTAAAGTGAGGAGTTTTTGAACATCCCTACTAGCATAGCCGATTCATCTATTTCTAATTCATTCGGTTCTTTTCCAAAATAAATCCTAGCAGCAGAACGAATTCCATCGGCAAAATTTCCAAAATCATAGATATTGAAATACATCGCAATAATCTCTTCCTTTGTATACTGCTCCTCTAATCTTATAGCGATAATCCATTCTTTAATCTTCTGTATAATTCGTTCTCCTATATTTGAAGATACCTTATCCGTAAATAATTGTTTTGCAAGTTGTTGAGAAATCGTACTTGCACCACCTCTACTTCCAAGGAAAACGACCGCTCTTAGGGTACCCCATGCATCAATTCCAGAGTGTTTGTAGAATCGCTCATCCTCAGTAGCGATAAGCGCATTCACCAAATGTTCAGGCAACTCTTCAAATTCAACTGGAGTTCTGTTGTCCTCTAAGTAGTACTTTCCTAGTGTTTTCCCGTCGGATGATATGACCTCACTAGCCAAATTCGTATCTGGACTTTCTAAGACTTCAAAGGTTGGTAGTTTACCAAATACCCCCCATGAGGCTAACAAGAAAATTAAAGCAATAAAAAGGATCCCGGCACCAATTAGTCCCCAAAACCACAATATGTACTTTTTAAAACTCCCTTGCTTTTTAACGGTTGCTTTCTTTGATGCTTTTTTAGCCATCTCTATTTTACTGATTTTTCTATTCGTATACCTACGTCCGTTATACCCTCTAAGGTTGTTACACCTTCAACATCACCATTTTTTCTCATGGCGTGTTGTATGGCGATTTGGTAACTCCCTAACTCTGGGAAGACGATATGCTCCTTATAAAAAAGTTTATTTTCTTTTAATGATGAAAACCCTTGGCCTAACCACTCTCCGCTTGCCTTGGCCATTTCATATTGCAGGGTATCTGCTACCACTTTCCCGTTTGGAAAATTCATATTGACAATCAAAAACAGATTACTAAACGGATAGTCTTCATTGTTGCGAAGGTTAATAAACACATCATAGGTCTGTGTGGAATCTGGAGCTGGAAATTCAAACACAACCGATTGTCCCTTATCCCAGCCATCTGAGAGTTCCTTATAATCACCATAGACCATGTTGGCATTATTACATGATGACAGAAGTATCATTATCAACCACAGGGCGGCAAACCTATTTAGCATTCTTTGGTCTTTTCGATTTATTATTTGAATGACGTTTTTTGTTTTGGTTTCTTCTCTTTTTGCCTTTTGGTCTATCAAAACGTGTTAAACTGTCTTGACCTACAACGTTCTCAAAAGAAGTTTTAGTATCCTCACTTAATTCAATAGCATATTCCTCCAAACTTGCTACAGTCTGTTTTTTCTTATGCAATTCAATAATTTCTTTTACCTGAGCCGTGGTCAACACATACCAGTTTGCCCACTCTCCTTCATAGGCATACCACATCATCTCCTTGAAAATATCTACCTTTTGACAAATGGCATCTCCCTTTTTGGTCTTCAATCGAATATCTTGGCTTGGAAACTCTTTTAATGCATCTAGGTAGGCATCCAATTCATAATTCAGACAGCATTTGAGCTTCCCGCATTGACCTGCCAATTTTTGCGGGTTTAATGACAATTGTTGATAACGGGCTGATGCGGTATTTACAGATCTAAAATCTGTTAACCAAGTGGAACAGCACAACTCCCGACCACAAGATCCTATTCCACCCAAACGAGCAGCCTCCTGACGATAACCAATCTGACGCATTTCGATACGAATACCGAAGGCTCTAGCCATGTCCTTGATCAGCTGACGAAAATCCACACGTTCCTCGGCCGTATAATAGAAAGTGGCTTTAGAACCATCTCCCTGAAATTCAACATCTGAAATCTTCATCGCTAATTGAAGCCGAATAGCTAACTCGCGAGATCTTTTTTGTACCTCAGGCTCCTTATCTCTAGAGGCCTGCCATACATCTACATCCTTTTGTGAAGCTTTTCTATATATTTTAGGTAGATTTTCATCCTTATAATCTACCTTTTTCTTCTTCATTTGTACCTTAACCAATTCCCCAACCAAGGTTACAATCCCCACATCATGGCCAGATTGCGCCTCAGTAGCAACAATGTCTCCAATGGAAAGTGTTATTGTACTAGGTTTTCTAAAAAATTCCTTTCTACTGTTTTTGAAGCGTACCTCTACACAGTCAAATACTTCTTGACCACTGGGTAAAGCCATATTTGAAAGCCAGTCAAAAACGGTAAGTTTATTACAACCATCTGTTCCGCAAGTCCCGTTATTTTTACACCCACGTGGTTGCCCCCCCTTACCGGTTGAACAACTGCTACATCCCATAATTTTTATATATTGATCCGAATATTTCTAAGCTTAGAAAATGTCGGATTTAGGTTCATAAATTCATTTTCCTATTGGTAAAGATAGTATTTTCAAATTAGTTAAACCGTGCTGGTTTTAAACTTCGTATCTCCTACATTCAAATTCATCTTCGAACCCGTCTATTTATTAGAATCCTTGAAGTAGGTTTATTTGTATTTTAAAACTTCTGATCGCCCTTTTTTGAAAATCATATTACTTTTGGTTTGTCCTCTTCGAAGTGCTTTTTGCTCCTCATATGGTAATGCGGCAATTTCTGCACATTTCTCAGAGCAACAGTTACTATATTTCTCAGCACATTCAGGACACTGAATAAAAAGCAAATGACATGCTTCATTTGCACAATTCACATGCGTATCACAAGGCTTACCGCATTGGTGGCAGTGCGCAATTACATCCTCAGAAATACGTTCCGCTCGTCTTTGGTCAAAAACAAAGTTCTTTCCAATAAATTTATTTTCCAGACCCTTCTCCTTAACTTGGCGAACGTAGTTTATAATTCCGCCTTCGAGTTGATAGACATTCTTAAAACCTTTATGCTTGTAATAAGCACTTGCTTTTTCACAACGTATTCCACCGGTACAATACATTACAAGGTTTTTATCTTCCTTATGTGTTTTTAAATCCTCCTCTATAATAGCTAAGGAATCTCTAAAGGTGTCAACATCTGGGGTTACGGCGTTTTTAAAATGACCTATTTCACTTTCGTAGTGATTCCTCATATCGACAAGAACGGTATTTGGATCTTCAATCAGTGTATTAAATCGCTCTGCGTCCACATGAACTCCTTTATTTGTTACATCAAATGTATCGTCGTTCAAACCATCTGCTAAAATTTTATCTCTAACTTTCACTTTAAGCTTTAGAAACGAAAAGTTATCCTGTTCGATAGCGATATTCAGCCGTACGTTTTTTAAAAAACTAATAGAATCGAGATGCTCCTTAAATTTTTGAAAATAATCGGCCGGTACTGATAATTGGGCATTAATCCCTTCGTGTGCCACATAGATACGCCCTAAGACATCTAATTCATTCCAAGCGACAAAGAGATGGTTTCTAAAAATTTCTGGATTTCCGATTTTTGCATAGGTATAGAAAGAGATGGTTAAGCGTTCCTTTCCAGCTTGTTCAATAAGCGTTGCTCTTTCCTCTGCGCTAAGGTTATTGTACAGTTGCATGCTATACTAATATTTTTAGGTTAAAGAAATAATTTTTTGCAAAAGTACACATTTTTAAACAATCCTTCATGGTGACCCCAAAGGTGAATTAAAAGTAAAAAAAGAGTTCGAGCAAATACTGAAACTCTAACTGTTATTGAACTCAGCACATAGGTAGCGTCCCTACTGTGGAGAAATGAATTCAATCTCCTTCTTGACCACTCAATGCAAGATGTCCTACAAAATATAAGGAGCTTATTTTGACAAGACACGCTGCTCTACCTTAATCGTTTGTCAAAACTACTTTCTTATAAAGAAAAGATGCAAATTGTTAACAAAGGTTACTCAATTGCATTGTGTGCTGTCAAAAGAAATAGTATTTTAGCAGCTATCAAATTTTAAGTTTTAAGAGAAAATGAGTTCGGAAAAAGATGCAAAATTAAAAGCACTCAAACTTACCCTTGATAAGCTAGATAAGACTTATGGGAAGGGTGCAGTTATGAAAATGGGTGACAGTGTTGTTGAAGATGTAGAGGTAATCCCAACTGGTTCTATCGGTTTGGATATTGCATTAGGTGTAGGAGGTTATCCCCGCGGAAGGGTTATTGAAATATATGGTCCTGAATCATCTGGTAAAACCACCCTTACCCTGCATGCCATTGCAGAGGCTCAAAAGGCAGGAGGAATTGCTGCATTTATTGATGCAGAACACGCTTTTGACAGATTTTATGCTGAAAAACTAGGTGTTGACATAGACAACCTTATTATTTCACAACCAGATCACGGAGAACAGGCATTGGAAATAGCCGATAACCTAATTCGCTCTGGAGCCATCGATATTGTTATTATTGACTCTGTTGCTGCCTTAACACCAAAGAGTGAAATTGAGGGAGAAATGGGTGATTCTAAAATGGGATTGCACGCACGATTAATGTCACAGGCATTACGTAAATTGACCTCTAGCATTAGCAAAACAAAATCCACTGTAATATTCATCAACCAATTACGTGAAAAAATTGGGGTGATGTTCGGAAACCCTGAAACCACCACTGGAGGTAATGCATTAAAGTTTTACGCCTCTGTACGACTGGATATTAGACGATCTACTCAAATTAAAGGCAATGATGGTGAGGCCTCCGGTAATAAGACAAGAGTTAAAGTAGTAAAAAACAAAGTAGCTCCGCCATTTAAAACCACTGAGTTCGACATTATGTATGGAGAGGGAATATCACGAGTAGGTGAAATTTTAGATTTAGGAGTGGAATATGAGATCATCAAAAAAAGCGGATCTTGGTTTAGTTATGGGGATACCAAACTTGGTCAAGGACGTGATGCAGTAAAGGTTATACTTCAAGATAATCCAGAACTCCTAGAAGAACTAGAAGTCAAGATTAAAGACGCAATAAACACTATCAGTAACTAATCAACAACCTAACTGATTTGTAGAAATCCCGGAGCAATCTGGGATTTTTTTTATCCCCTGCGCAACCCTCCTCTTAAAATTGCATCTTAAGAGTATAACTTAATACAGCAGATGATGAAGATTTTTAATTCAATCCTATTAGTAGTAACACTCGTAATGGCAAGCTCTTGCGATGTGGATGATGACAACACAAATTTCCATTACGAAACTTTAGAAATTACAGATGCTTTATTACCTGAAGCATTCGAATACGGTGAATTATACACCGTGGAGTTTAAGTATTTAAGACCTACAAACTGTCACTATTACGAAGGTTTTGATTTCCAAAAAACGGACAAGACAGAACGAACAATTTATGCCATCGGCGCAGTTTTAGATCAAACTGGTTGTAAAGAATTCGCTAATGACAGCATAGGTACTGCAAGCTTTAACTTTGAGGTTCGTTATAGGGACCCCTATACATTTAAATTTTATTCTGGGGATAATGAAGATGGAGAAAAGCAGTATATTACCATCGAAGTTCCAGTAGTACAAGATTCTACAAGAACATCAACGATCAAAAAAGCTAACACCATTAAAACAAGCCAGTATAATTAGTGAGTTTAGAACAACTCATAGAACAATGTAAGGCACAGGATAGAAAGGCACAAGAAAAATTATACAAGCTATTTAGTAATAAGCTTTACAGTATTTGCCTTAAATATTCTCGTAATGCTACAGAGGCAGAGGACAATCTGCACGATAGCTTTATGACCATTTTTGAAAAAATAAACGGCTTTAGTTACAAAGGATCCTTCGAAGGATGGATCAAGAGAATTACCGTAAATACGGTGTTGCAAAAATATCGAAAACAAGGTACTTTTGACAGCCTTCCTTACAACCTGGAAGAAGACATCAATGTATCTAGCGACGAACAAGAGGAATATAGTCTGGATTATCTATTAGGTATCATTCAAAGTTTACCTGATAGATACAGACTGACCTTTAACCTCTATGTCCTAGACGGGTACTCGCATAAAGAAATTGCGGGCATGTTGGGTATCACTGAGGGGACATCGAAATCGAATCTCGCTAGGGCCAAAAGAGCGCTAAGAGATAAAATTGAAGGAAGGGAAAACAACAGGGTTCAAACTATATAGACACCCGCTATGTAAGTAGTAAAATGGACGAAAGAAAAAACATAGAACGCTTTTTTCAGGAAAAGTTTAAAAACTTTGAGGCTGATCCTCCAGAACACATCTGGGAGAGGATCGATCAGACCCTGAGCAAAAAGGACACGAATAGAAAAGTGATTCCACTTTGGTGGAAAATAGCAGGAGCTGCTGCACTTTTAGCTGGTGTATTGTGGACTGGAAATTTATTTCTCAGTCCAGATATCCCAAGCGGTACCCCAGCCGTTACAGAATCCAGTACCATAGATAGCACCTCGATTGATGGGACTCAAGAATCTGTGGTTACAAATGACCCTAAGGACGCGCAAGACCCCTCAACCACTTTGGATACGCCAAGTAACACGCCCACAAGTCCAACACAAGAAATCCACCAAGTCCAAGAATCAAATAGCATGCAAGCTGTTGCAAAGGCGCCATCAAAAAGTGATGACATTCCTGAGTCATCATTGAAACAAAATCTGCAAAACAAGGATCGGATCACTCAAGACCAGGTCATTGCACAAGTGGATAAAACCAAAAAAGATCCTGCCAAAAAAGACCGTAACAGTCTAATCAATAAATCAAAGAAAGAGAACCAGCTAGAGGATCTAAAAAACAATATCGACGATAGTAGTTGGGCGCAAATCGATGAGCCATCTAACAAGGAGATCAAAGACAAAGAAGACAATAGTGACAAACCATCCATCCTAGAGGCCGTTGAAGGGATGAAAAAGTCGCAGCAAGATGCATTAGCATCTAATGAAAACGCCCAAAGAAATCTACGCTGGTCGGTTCAACCTAATGTAGCACCAATTTATTACAATAGCTTAAGCCAAGGTTCTCCACTGAGCCAACAATTTGCAGAGAATTCTAAACAAGGAGACATCACCATAAGCTACGGGGTTAATATTGCTTATCAAATTAGTAAAAGGCTTAGTATTCGCTCGGGTTTAAACGCTGTGGATATGGGCTATGCAACAGACGGTATTGAATTTGGCCCTGCTATCAGTAGCACGCAAGGACACCAACTTAATGTTAGGTTTAACAACGCTCCCGTAGGAGCACCGCAGCATCCAAATATCGCACTCTCTGACGGGAAAACCCCGTTATACTCCGAGGATGTTGAATTACAAGCAAGATCCGAGAAAACCTATCAAGGTAGTATCAATCAAAAGTTTGGATATTTAGAGATCCCTCTAGAATTAAAATACCGATTGGTAGATACCAAAGTTGGTGTTAATATTATTGGTGGGTTTAGCTCTTTATTTTTAACAGACAACAAGGTAATCATCAGTAGCCGTAGCAACCTAAAATCTGAGGTTGGGGAAGCGAGCAACCTAAATAACACTAGTTTCAGTACCAATATTGGGATTGGATTGGATTACCAGTTCTCTGATAAATTACTACTTAACTTAGAACCCATGTTTAAATATCAAATGGGAACATTCTCTTCAGATGATGGCGGATTTTCACCATACATGTTAGGAGTCTATACTGGGTTGAGTTTTAGCTTTTAAAACTACTATAAACTATTAACACTGGTACTTTTGAAGCTCAGAAAGGATAAGTGATCTGGTACTTTCCTTAAGAGGATCAGATTGTTTTGCATTTAACTTTCGAGTGTTAATAAAAGGCATTACCACTGCTCTCATTCTGCCTGGAGAACCACTAAAGAACTTATAAGAAAAACGTTTTTTATTATCTAAAAACGCAACTGGTACAATAGGGATTCGATGGGCTATGGCCAATTTAAAAGCACCATCTTTGAAGCTATCTAGAAGAATTGAAGAATCATCTGGAACACCCCCTTCAGGAAAGATACAAATACTCAACCCTTGATGTAGCCTCCTTTGCGCTCTTTTGTACACTAGGGTTCGGCTTTGAGGAGAACTCCTATCGACAAGAATACAGACGCGTTTATAGAAGAATCCAAATAGGGGTATTTTGGCAAGTTCCTGTTTACCCACAAACACAAATGGATTTTTCGACACCTTTAACATCATCATAATATCCATCATAGAGGTATGATTGGCTATGAGCATATAACTTTTTCCTTTTTCAAGACATTCGTGACGATTTATGGTAGGAATAAAAAACATACCATATAGTATAATGTTTGCCCAAATATTTCTAGCAACCCAGAAGAACTGCGGATAGAAACGTTCGCTTGAAGTAAGCAATATCAGCACTGGAAATAATATAACAATTGGTATACTTACCAATATATAAAACCAAACCCTATACAATAGCTGCAAAATACCCAGCAGAATTCTTATCATGCTTCAAAAATAAACATTTGTTATTTACTTTTTACAAAACATCCTACCTTTGTAGAGTGGCTTTTTGGGAAAGAAAAAATTAGAACAACATCACTACCTGAAAAGCCGTTTAAAGGAGTCATCCCACACACGGTTAGAGATACGATATTTTTTAAAGAATTATATAATGGCAAGAATACTTACTGGAATACAAAGTACAGGAACACCTCATTTAGGAAATCTACTTGGAGCGATCATACCAGCAATTGAATTAGCGCAACAATCCCAGAACGATTCCTATCTTTTTATAGCCGATTTACATTCCTTGACTCAAATTAAAAACGGCGATACACTTAAGGCCAATACCTATGGTGTTGCTGCCGCGTGGTTGGCCTGTGGATTGGATATAGAAAAAGTGGTTTTCTACAGACAAAGTGATGTTCCACAAACAACAGAGCTCACCTGGTATTTAAGCTGTTATTTCCCATACCAACGTCTCACCTTGGCACATTCTTTTAAAGATAAAGCAGATCGTTTGGAAGACGTAAACGCCGGCTTGTTCACCTACCCCATGCTAATGGCTGCAGACATCCTGCTCTATGACGCCGAAATTGTACCTGTGGGAAAAGATCAAATGCAACATATTGAAATCACACGAGATGTAGCCTCTAGAATCAATGCACAGTTAGGAGAAATCTTCGTTATTCCAGAGGGTAAAGTACAACAAGAAACACAATATATTCCTGGAACGGACGGACATAAGATGAGTAAATCTAGAAACAATACCATCAACATTTTCTTAACCGACAAAGCGCTGCGTAAACAGGTGATGCGTATAGAGACCGACAGCACTCCATTAGAAGAGCCAAAGGATCCTGATAGCTGCAATGTATTTGGGTTATATAAATTATTAGCTGATGCTGATCAAATTAAGCAAATGCGCGAAAAGTATCTTGCTGGTGGTTTTGGTTATGGTCATGCAAAACAGGAACTATATGAATTGATTTTGGAAAAGTTCCAAACCCAACGCGAGAAATTCAATTATTACATGGAGCATCTAGAAGAAATTGATGAAGCTTTAGCTATCGGAGCTGCAAAGGCAAAATCTGTAGCAGATAAGGTGTTACAAAGAGTACGAACCAAAATGGGATATTAGTAGCTTCAAAATACTTATCAACCAAAAGGTTAACCCTTTTACAAGTAAAGGATCATAAGTTAAAAAGCTCTCTTATAGCGCATTAAATATGGCTTACCATTTCTTTTACCATAACTCAATGAACCCGAAGCAACTAGAATAATTGAAAGAAAAAAAACCGTTTTGTTAATAAATTTACTCGCAGATCCAACCAAGGCATCCAATTTTTTTACATATTTGTGTTATGCGAATTGAAAATTACATTAGCGATTTATTATACAGATACCAGTGTGTCATAGTACCTGGATTCGGAGCATTTTTAACCCAATATCAAAATGCCAAGGTGCATGGAACTACAAATGCGTTCTATCCACCATCTAAGTCTGTTTCGTTCAATGAACAGTTACAATCTAATGATGGATTGTTGACAAACTACATCGCTGATGTATTAAAAATTTCATATGAAGAGGCTTCCAAAAGGCTTACTTCAGCCGTTTCAAGTTGGAAAGTCGCACTACAAAACGAAGAAAAACTAGAACTAAGTGGGATCGGAAGCCTTTGGCTTAATGAAGAAGGCAAGTTATTATTCCAACCTTCTTACCATATCAACTACCTAACCGATTCATTTGGCTTATCTTCATTTGTTTCTCCCGCAGTAAGCAGAGAAGAAATGAAAAAAGAGGTTATTGAACTAGAAAACAAAGTTCCTATCGCATTTACCCCTGAGCGAAGAAAAAGTCCTTCTTACCTAAAATATGCGGCCGTTGCCCTTCTAGCATTGTCAGTAGGTACCGTTGGTTATCGCTATATGGATAAACAAGGAAGCAACCGCATGCAGATGCTTCAGACTCAAGCACAGCAGCAGGTTGAACGAAATATTCAACAAGCTACCTTTTTTGACGCTAGCCCTCTTGAAATGCCATCGGTAACCCTAAAAGTAAAAAAAGAACCTCTTAAGTACCATATAATTGCAGGTGCTTTTAGAGTGGAAGAAAATGCTGATAAAAAGGTTGAGGAACTTAAAGCACAAGGCTATAAGGCACTTCGCATTGGTAAAAACAAATACGGTCTTCACCAAGTTACCTACGCTAGCTTTTCAACAGTTCCTGAAGCATTGGAATACCTGAGAACCATTAAGCGTACAGTGGCTTCTGAAGCCTGGCTTTTAGTAGATGAATTAGCACAAAACTAGCGCTTACTTACAGGCAATTCACTCATAAACAATAAAGCGTCGTCCTATCACTTAATCCTTTAATCGATTAACGAATCGTTTGCGGTGCCTATAATTAAAGTTGGCGGTCTTAAATTTTTGTGTATATTCGTGTAAAACCAACACGATCAAACAATGAGATATATAGTACAGCTTTTCCTCTGTTGTCTGCCATTAATTTCTTGTGGACAAAATAACATCCCTGAGAATTACACCTTACATTCTGACGTCTTATGGGCTGAACCTAAAGGATATAGCCTAACCATGGATATTTACTCCCCAAACAATGAACAAGAATCCTATCCAGTACTTATCATCTATCATGGTGGAGGTTGGTTGATTAATGATAAATCCATTATGGATCAAATGTCACAATACATCGCTTCAAATGCTAATTATGTTGTTTGCAATGTTGATTATCGCCTTTTAACTGCCAATGACAACACCACCAAAATGAATGAAATTATTGAAGATGCTATGGGGGCTGTACTTTGGGTAAAAGAGCACATCGCCCAGTATAAGGGCAATCCCAATCAAATAGCAGTAACAGGAGATAGTGCCGGAGGCCAATTAGCAGCGATGGTAGTCAATGCAGGCCAAAGCCTTTCTGAAAATAGTTTTGATAGTGATCCGATTGGATTCACCCCCACTTATATTCCAAAGGAAAAAACCATTGACCAGCTTATCGAAGAAAGAGCTCTAGCGGTGCAAGCCGCCATTTTAAGTTATCCAGCAGTTGACATTTATACAGCGGCCATGAGTGGATTTGAGAAAGAATCTAATTTTTTCTGGCAAATGGGTGGCGCTAAAGCTCGTTCCTTATACGGAGGTGATATAAACCCAACTTCTAATCCTGAGTACTATAAACGCTCCTCACCGATCTATACCATCCCTCAGGCGAGCAAGCGCAAGTTACCACCACAATTCTGCCATGTAGGTTCGAAGGATCAAACCACCACACCAAGTTCGATTAAATCTTATGTTGAAGCTTTAAAAGAACATGGTCAGCAAGTAGAATACTGGGAATATCAGGGAAGAAATCACGCGTATTTGGATTCAGGAAGCAATGAATTTTTGGGAAATACTTTTGAGAAAGATGCCATTACACCAATCAAAAAAATTATTGATTTTCTAGATGGTGTATTCTATAAAAAATAGTTAACCAAGTAGTTAATTTTATTGTGTAAATTTTATTTAATTCAAAGAATTGCAGATATCTTTGCATAAAATATAAAATACACATGCAAGCAAAGACACCGAAGGAATCTCGTACCATTATGACGGATTTAGTTTTGCCAAGTGAAACCAATCCATTAAACAACCTTTTTGGAGGGGAGCTTTTAGCTCGAATGGATCGTGCAGCAAGTATTGCTGCCCGTAGACATTCTAGAAGAGTGACGGTAACGGCCTCGGTAAACCATGTGGCTTTTAATCGTGCCATTCCTCTAGGCAGCGTCGTCACTGTTGAAGCGTGTGTTTCTAGAGCCTTTAACAGCTCCATGGAAATTTATTTAGATGTTTGGATAGAGGATCGAGAAAATGGTCACAGATCCAAGGCAAATGAGGCCATATATACCTTTGTAGCAGTTGACGATACAGGAAAACCTGTGGCGGTTCCAGCGATCATACCAGAAACTCCTCTAGAAAAGGAACGATATGAAGCAGCTTTAAGGAGAAAACAGCTAAGTTTAGTATTAGCAGGCAAATTAAAACCTAAAGAAGCTACAGAACTAAAAGCCTTATTTGTTGATAAAAACTAAGGTTACATTCTGTAGATCCAGTTAGCGGGGTTATCCGTTTTGGTATTGTTGTATATCATGAATTTCAGAATGGTTTCATTGGTACTAGGGCTGGTAAATACCTCACCTAAATCTTGCTTAGTGGAAACCTTTTCACCTTCACTCACATAAACCCTGCTCAGGTTATTGTACACTGATATATAATTACCGTGCTGGATAAGCACGGCCTTATTTCCTCCTTTTATTGCTTGTACAGCAATTACTTTTCCTCTGTAAATAGCGCGCGCTTTGGAATGAGCTTCCGTTGCAATACGCACTCCGTTACTTTGAACGGTCACCGACTTGACTATTGGATGTGGTTGTTTACCATAACGCATTTTGACGATTCCTTTTTCTACTGGCCAAGGGAGTTTTCCTTTGTTTGATTTAAAGTCCGCATCAATCAACTTGGCCTCAGCCGTGAGTGCAAAATTGGATGACTTCGAGGGTGCTTCCCGCCTCTCAGCAGGTTTTTCCTTATTATTGGCATTTGCCTTAGCAATCGCCTCACGAATCATTCTATCAATCTGACGATCTATGGCATCAGATTCCTTTTGACGCTCTCTAATTTGTCTAGCATATTCGTTCTCCTTGGCTTTGATACTAGAGATTAATCCTCGCTGAGTATTGAGCTCCCTTTGCAAGGCTTCTTGCTCTTTCCTATTTTCTACAATCAAAGATTCCTTTTCTTCTCTTTGTACTACCAAACCTTGATTGAGTTGTTGAAGTTCTGTAGTCTTACTTTGGATTTGGTCGGCCTGATCTTTCCTAAAGTTAGTATACTGTTTCATGTACTGAATACGCTTGTAGGCCTGCAAGAAATCCTCTGAAGATAACAAAAACATGATACGGCTTTGTTGGGATTTACTACGGAAGGATTTTTTTATCATTTCCGCATAATCCTCTTTTAGTTCTTTTAGATCATCTCTTAATTTAGAGATTTTGTTGATGTTGTTATTTATTTGTCGGTTCAGAAGATTGGTTTGATCATTGGTTACTTTAATAAGCTCCTTACGCATTCTAATCTTGCGATCCAAATCCTCCACATCCTCTAATACAGTGGTTTTTTCTTTCTTTTTCTGAGAAAGCAACCTATTGAACCTGGATATCTCGTCTTGTAGCCGCTCTTTTCTCGCCTCTAACTCTAATTGCTCTTCTGATTGACCAAAGATTTGTTGAGTGCTGAAAAAGCTCAACACGAGGGCGCCTATGATTAAATACAACTGTTTATTCATAGTGAAGTGAGTGAAGTTCTACAGGTTTAAATCCACTAGGAATACTAAATGGGAAATTGAGTTGCCTATCAAATACCACGCTATTGTATTCAATATCAATTTGATTGACCTTCTTTTTTTCGGTGGCTTTAATTTCAATTTCATTAGGCAGAATTTTACCCGATACCTTTTGATAATTTTTATACATAATACTCAATAGCCGTTGTTTAGAAGGTTGAGATATTTGCTGAAGTGTCATCTTAAAATTAGAAGGTTCGAGTAAAAACAGGGTTTTATAGAGGGTACTTTGTCGAACCGGCTTGAGCTGATATTGATCGCTTACTGTAGCTGCGTAATACTTCTGATCCCGTAAATCAAGTACTGCCTGACCTAACAGCAAATTTTGAACCATCTGAAAATCTAGTTTCGTTCCGAGCAATTCTTCAAGATAAGAATAATTACCATCAAAATAAGTATTGTCTAATTTATTGTAAAACTGGACTCGATCGGGAGTAATCATGATCTTAACCACTGAAAGTGGAGCGCTGAGCCATATCACTTCGTCTTTTTTCATCCGTAGGCTTACCGTTACCCCTTGGGCGCTCTCCCCGTCGGAATAATCGATCTTTACTCGTCCTGACATGGTCTCAAATTCTAAACTATTATCGTAGTGATTCTCAATAATACGGCTAGAGCGTAAATCGCTTTTAACTTCCCCGCCAACCAGTACATTTTTAGATTTACAAGCAGAGCTTGCCAAGATTATCACCACCATGGCGATGTAAACAAATGTCTTCAAAAATTTCTTCATGTTCCGCGCTGCTAATTTTTTATCTTTTTCTGGTAGTAATCTACCTTTTGATGATCTCCCAATGCCGTATAGGCTACGACAAATTCTTTATAAAAATTGTTTTCCATCTCTCCTGGATCAAGAATGTATGATAATCCATCTTCTAGAATTTGAATGGCCATCTTATAATTTTGCAATTTATTCAAAGACCGTGCCTTATACAAATAGAATAATGGTTGTGTTGGAAAATTATCAATGGCCTCACTACTATAATGCAAGGCCTCCGCGTAATCGGTCTTTTCCAATTGCTTTTCAATCTGATTTTTATATTGGTCCATTGGAGAATTCAAAAGCTCTGGGATAGAATTGGTGGCACCCTCCTCTGATGCTAGTCTCGTTTCAGTTTGCGTTTGCATTCGAAGCTTACTTTGCAATTGAGTGGCCTCACCTATATCTATGCCTTCTTCCAACATTTTGTCAATAATTTTCTTGGCTTGTACCCACTGGCCTAATTCGATATATATCTCTGCCAGTACTTTATAATAATCTTTGTCCATTGACAGTAGCGATTCAGCCACTGAAACTGCAGCGTGATAATTGTCCTGCTTGATTAAACAGTTTAAAAGCGCATCTTGATACCAAATATTTGAGGGATCGGCCGTGGTAGCAACTTCAAAATGTTGTTGAGCCTGGATGTAATTGGTTTGCTGCATATAATTCAACCCGAGTTCATAGTCAACCACCTCATTGTTCTCTTGCAACTTTTTACATTCCAATAAGGCAATGATAGCCCTATCGTAGTTCTCAATACTCTTCTGTTTTAAAGCCTCAAAAAAATGCTCCTGAAAAGCATCAGAGTTCACCTGCTCACTCCGATCTGCACTAACCCCCTGCTGTTGTGAAAACCCAATAGAAACGGTTAAAAACAAACTCAATACTACTATTTTATATCGAATTGATACCATCTTGATTCTTTTGAGTTTGGATCATTAGAACTACATAATATAAGGACTTGAGCCCTTTAATCTAAAACGCTATAATCCCCTATGCTAATTTTTGTAAAGTTACCATCAAAAGTCGCAAAATTTCCTATCATAGCGTTCGAAAGTTTAGCATTTTTAATTGTTGCATTGGTCTGTATTAAACTCTCAGCGACCGTTGAATTTTCAATAATGGTATGATCACCAACAGAAACATTGGGTCCTAAAGTAGAATCCTTTAAAACGACCCCTTCCCCGATATAACATGGTGGAATAATGGTAGCGTTGTCAATACGCACAGTTTCGGAGATTAGATGCTCGTTGTCTGCCTGTAGAAAGTTCAAAATTCTACTGTTTGTCGCAACGGTTACTTCCTTATTTCCACAGTCCATCCAGTGATCAACTTTACCTGGAACAAACTTCTTCCCTTTGGCCATTAAAGCCTTTATGCCGTCATTGATTTGATACTCTCCGCCGTTTTTAATATTGGAATCAAGAACGTTTTGAAGCTCAGCTCTGAGCTCTTCACCTTTTTTAAAATAATATATTCCAATTACAGCCAGATCAGAAACAAAATTTTCTGGTTTTTCTACCAGACCAGAGATGTGCCCATGTTCATTAAGATCTACTACCCCAAAAGCTTCTGGGTTTTCAACTTGTTTCACCCAAATAACACTATCGGCACTTTGGTCTAAATTAAAATCTGCTTTAAATAAGGTGTCCGCATAAGCAATAACACATGGACCTGAAAGTGTTTCCTTGGCACACATAATGGCATGGCCAGTACCTAATGGTTTATCTTGGTAATAAATATTCCCTTTGGCGCCGAGACGCTGGGCAATGGCTAAAAGATTCGTTTCAACCTCGCTACCAAAATCTTCATTGATAATAAAGGCCACCTCTTCGATCTGTTGATCCAAAACTTTGGCTATATCTTCTACCAGTCTTTGAACGATTGGCTTTCCAGCAATAGGAATTAATGGTTTTGGTATTGTTAAGGTATGGGGACGTAGTCGGGAGCCACGACCCGCCATTGGAACTATTATTTTCATTGAAATTATATTTTTCTTTGGTAATAAAACTTTAAATATCGGTAATTATTATGCCATTATTTAGTTCCCGTGCTTCCAAATCCGCCTGAACCTCTTGCGCTTTCGGAAAGTTCAGACACTACATTCCACTTAATGTGCTGGTGTGCTGCAATGACTAACTGGGCAATTCGCATTCCGTTTTCAATTGTAAATGCTTCGTTGGAAAGATTAACCAATATTACGCCGATCTCTCCTCTGTAATCTGCATCAATCGTACCCGGGGCATTTAAGACAGTAATACCATGTTTAGCGGCAAGGCCACTACGAGGACGAACTTGTGCTTCATATCCAACTGGAAGCTCTATAAATAGACCTGTTGCAACAATGGCCCGCTCCAAAGGTTTCAGGGTTATAGACTGATCAAGTTGAGCTCTTAAATCCATTCCTGCTGAGGCATCCGTAGCATAGCTCGGTAATTCATGTTGGGTTTTACTGACAATTTTGATTTCCATAAGGATTATGACTGTTTTCCGGAACGCAGCGACTGATAAAGCCGCTTGAGTTCTTGATTTTCCAATTTATATATCAAAACCAAAAATACTAAAACAAATAGGGTTCCCACAATTAAGTTTCGATCAAATACATAAAAACTAAGCGCAGAGAATACAATTGAAATTCCAAGATAACTTCCTATTTTCTTTAAGTTATATGGTATGGGGTGATTTTTCTGACCATAGTAATACGAAACAAACATCATGACACTGTAGGCAACAAGGGTTGCCATGGCTGATCCTTTAAAACTTATAAGGGGTATTAGTAAGAAGTTTAACACCAGGGTTAACAATGCTCCTAACAGCGAAACATAGGCTCCAAAACTAGTTCTATCAGTAATTTTATACCATACCGAGAGATTGTGATAGATACCAAGGAATAAATTCGCCAACAAAATAAATGGGACGATCCATATGGCGTCCCAATAGGCAGGATTTGGTATAAGTATTAATTTAAACACATCCGAATAGGCCACCACAAATAAAAAAATGAAGGTTCCAAATATGGTAAAATACAAAGTAGTATCGGCATAGATGGCCTTTGAGTTTTTTGAATTTGCATGGCTAAAAAAGAAGGGCTCCACCCCGAGCTTAAAGGCAGTGACAAATAAGGTCATAAAAGCGCCTAATTTATAACATGCCGCATAAATTCCAACGGTCCTCTCAGCCACATCCTCAGGGAGAAGATACTTGAGTAAAATCTTATCGAACCCCTCGTTTATCGTATAGGCAATCCCAGCAATAAGCACAGGAATGGCATAGCGAATCATGTTCTTCCATATGGTCACATCAAATTGGATTCCAATTTTAAAATACATTGGAAGTACAATTAGAAAAGTAACCAAACTAGCAATCACATTGGCTATAAAGATATAGTGCACTTGATTGTCAAAGACGATCCAATCCCAAGAATCGAAGAAGGTCGAAGAGCCAAGCACCTGGGTAAGGGCCAAGAAAAAGAAAAGGTTGAACCCTAAGTTTACCACCACGTTGAAAATTTTAATATAGGAATACCGAAGTGGCATTTCATTGTTTCGCATCCAAGCAAAAGGAATGATACAAAGGGCATCTAAGAATAAAATCCAAATACCATACACGATAAACTGCACATCAAATTCTAGTAGGGCGGCAATAAAATCTTTCAGTACGTAGGCTACCACCAAAAAGCCAGTAGCAGTCATTAAAATAGAACTCAAAGCCGTGGATTGAACTTTTGCTTTAGATTGATCCTTATTCATAAAGCGGAAAAAGGCCGTTTCCATTCCATAGGAAAGCACCACATTACCGATCATCAGATAAACGAAAAGAGCGGCGTATATACCGTAGTTTTCGGTAGGTAGTTTATCGGTATAAAGACGCGTTAGCACAAAACTCAAAACCCGTGGCAGCACGGTTGCTAATCCATAAATGAAAGTGTGTTTGAACAGTTTTTGTAAAGCCCCCAAAGCCCCAAGTGTGTTATTAAATTATAATATTGTGTTGCCTAAAGTTAACATCATATACTACTTGCTACTTTAAAGAAGGTGGTAATTCCTTATAATGAATCGCAGTAGCTGGAATTAAATTAGATAACTTAAAATAGTAAGCTTCTCCATTACGAGTATATTTTAATAAAGCCTCTTGATTGCTAATTTCATACGGGGCGGATACCCTAGCTTGTGGTGGAGCATTCCCAAATTCTTTTTTTGAGTCAGCATGTAAAATAATATTAGATGGCCTAGACTCCATAAACCGAGCTATATAAACTCCATAATTATCTTTTTTGGTAAGCTCCAGTGGGGCCACCATTCCCTTATAATAGAGGCTATCTAAAACAGCCTCCTCGGTATTAAGGTCCTTCACAGGCAGGTATATATTAACGCCCTTTTGAGTATTAGGCTCCAGTACGCTCCATGGTTCAATACGAATATCACCATGATCAAAGGGTAATTGATCTACGAGTTTTTGAGAGCTACCACAGGAGGTAAAACCAAATATAAGTACCCCTAATGTCAGAATTTTTAAAATATATCTCATTTCGAAAAAGATTTAGTATTTAAAGATACAATTTCCAATTTGATACCAAATCGCATCAGGGGGTAAATTTAAAAACCTTCAGTCCCTATATAATACTAAATCCGACCCTAAAAATGAGTCGGATTTAATATAGTAATCGATATGTAGTATCCTAAAAAGGGACTCTTACAATTTAATTATTAAGCGCCTCAGCTCCACCAACGATCTCAAGAATTTCATTAGTAATTGCTGCCTGACGTGCTTTATTGTATGTCAGGGTAAGTTCTGCTTTCAATTCTTTCGCATTATCCGTTGCTTTGTGCATAGCAGTCATACGTGCACCATGCTCAGAGGCAAAGGAATCACGAACGGCTTTGTAGAGTTGTGTCTTAAGTGACTTTGGAATAAGGGTTTCTACGATTTCAACTTTTGAAGGTTCAAAAATATAATCAGCAGCACTACTGGATAATTCTTCTTGTGCTATTGGCTGAATAGGTAAGAAGTCTTCAGTTTTAACAACCTGTGTTGCCGCATTTTTGAAATGATTGTACAACAATACAATTTTATCGTATGTTCCCTCTGTATACACCTCCATCAAACGACGGGTAATATCAGAAACGTTCTCAAAGGTCAAATCATCAAAAACACTATTGTTATTATGAATTACATAAAATTTTTTGCTTAAGATATCATGACCCTTTTTCCCAACTGTCATAAAGCTCACGTTCTTTCCAGCATAAGTTTCATTGGCTAATTTAGAAGCCTCCTTGATTATGTTGGTGTTAAATGCACCACACAATCCTCGATTGGAAGTTACGGCTACCACCAATACATTTTTCACATCTCTTTGCTCTGCGAAAACACTGCCAGAATCCCCATCCAAGCTCGCACTTACACTTTGTAAAAGTTCAGTAAGCTTATCTGCATAAGGTCTCATGGCCGTAATAGCATCCTGGGCTTTTTTCAACTTTGCAGCAGAAACCATTTTCATGGCGCTGGTGATCTGCATGGTAGAACCCACTGATGTAATTCTGTTTCGTATTTCTTTTAAATTTGCCATCTTAAATGTTAAGAATTGAGTCTTACTTTATAGCTTGGTATTCCAGGTGAAGACCTGGAATACTAAAACTTTACTTTTTACCCTTTATATTTTTCAGAAAGTTCTTTAGCCACCTGTGTTAGTGTCTGAGTCACCTCATCGGTAAGTTTTCCAGCTTTCAAGGTATCTAATACCCCTCTGTGCTTGGCGTTAAGGAAAGAAAGATAGTCCTTTTCAAACTCCTTCACTTTCTCAACAGGAACATCTCTTAAGAGGTTCTTAGAACCTGCATAGATAATGGCCACCTGATCTTCCACAGTATAAGGATCATTTTGAGCTTGCTTAAGGATTTCAACATTTCGTTTTCCTTTTTCAATAACATTCATTGTCGCTGAATCAAGATCAGAACCGAATTTAGCAAAAGCTTCTAATTCACGGAACTGTGCTTGGTCAAGTTTCAATGTACCAGCTACTTTCTTCATGGATTTAATCTGTGCGGATCCACCAACACGCGATACAGAAATACCAACGTTAATCGCTGGTCTAACCCCAGAGTTAAATAAATCTGATTCCAAGAAAATCTGACCATCAGTAATTGAAATCACGTTGGTAGGAATATATGCCGAAACGTCTCCTGCTTGTGTTTCAATAATTGGAAGTGCTGTAAGTGAACCTCCTCCTTTTACGATCGATTTTAAAGACTCCGGAAGATCGTTCATCTCTTTTGCAATATCATCATCCGCAATTACTTTAGCTGCACGCTCCAATAATCTTGAGTGAAGGAAGAAGACGTCTCCTGGATATGCCTCACGTCCTGGTGGTCTACGAAGCAACAAAGAAACCTCTCTATAGGCCACTGCTTGCTTAGATAAATCATCATATATAATAAGTGCTGGACGACCAGTATCTCTAAAGTACTCTCCAATAGCA